>JAPOYV010000011.1 GCA_026706385.1 Gammaproteobacteria bacterium | reverse complement strand
GCCGGGGGCGCTTCGTGCGCGCCTTCCGGGAGACGCTGCGCCAGTGCAGGAACCGTCCCGGCTTCCGTGTGGCGCACTACTCGATTCAGGACGACCATGCGCACTTCCTGATCGAGGCGGCGGGGGCGCGGCGGCTGGCGAACGGCATGAAGAGCCTGGCGGCGCGTTTCGCGCGCTGCGTGAACCGGGTGTTCGGCCGCAAGGGCCGGGTGCTGGCGGGGCGCTTCCACCACGTGCTGAAGCGGACGCCGACGGAGGTTCGTCGTGCGCTGGCGTACGTCCTTCTGAACGCGCGCAAGCACTACCGTCAGCGCCGCCGCCGGATTCCCCCGGTGGTGCTGGACGGCGCGAGTTCGGGTCTGTGGTTCGACGGCTGGAGGGGCCGCGGTCCGCCGCCGGGGCGCTACGCGGACGCGGACCGGGAGCCGGAGGTGGCTATGCCGCGGACGTGGCTGCTGTCGAAGGGCTGGCGGCGGGTCGGGCTGGTGGATCCCGCGGAGGTGCCTGGCAGGTAGCCACGACGTGCCCACCCGCCACGGGAATCCCGGGCCGGCGCGTCGCTGGGAGCGAACCAAGCTGCTACCCGCACGATCGGTCGCCCGTCAGTCCTCGGCTGGCGACTACGCGCTGCCCTTTCGATCGTCACCGCGTCGCCCGTCGAGCGTGTACGGTTGTGGCGCGCGGTTCTGGTAGCCCTTGCGTACAGAGGGCGCCCGCATACCTCGAAGGGGCCGCCGCTAGCGGCTTATCCCTGCCACTTCTCCTCTGGCGCGAAGGCGCTGATCCCGACGCTGTCGCGGAAGTCCGCGGACGCGTCCGCGGTGCGCTGATCGAGACGGATGCCTATGGCATCGGCAACACGGGTGATTCCGTTGAACCCTGAGGCCACCAGGATCGCATCGCTGGTCTGCTGCGCGCCCAAGCGAGCGCGGCCTTCCTCGCGCAAGGCCGCGACTTCGTCCCAACGCCAGCGGGCAACGGCTTCCGCCAAGGTGACGAGGAAGGCGCCGCTTTCCACGTTGCCGTCGCCGCCGGCACGACCGGTGGCTACTTCCAAGTCCGCCGCCTGGCCGGTTTCAAGGGCGCTCGCCCGGAGCGCCACGGTATGCGACGTTGTTCAGTAGAAGCACTCGTTGACGGCGGAGACCCGCGACGCAACGAGTTCGACCTGCGGGCGGCTGATCGAGAACGCCGCATTCGGTCGCATGTAGTACGACGTGTTGAACGTGTCGAAGAACAGCTTGAGGGCACTCGGCACCAGGCCCAAGGAGCGCAGGATGTTGGCCCGTCCTTCGCGCTTGATCGGCAGCCAGGCGCCGGCGTCGACGACGTCGTCCGAGCGCTCGAAGGTCGGTGCGCCCGGTTCCGGGTCCGGCAGTTCCGGCAATCCTCTGCCGATGCCTTGCGCGAAGGTGTCGACGATCACCGAACTCGAGGCGACGCTGACCAGTTCCACGTAGGCTTCCGGCTGCAATCCCATGTCGATGAGTTCGTCGAACCAGCGGCGCGTGAGGCGTCCGGAGTCGTTGCGTATGCCGTGGATCGCCTCGACGGCGATCGGCGGCAAGTCGCCGGTTAGCGCCTCGGGCTTTTCGGCACCCAGGTCGGGATCATGGGCGTTACGCGTCTCGACGACGATCCGCAGCCGGTCCGCGCCGTCCCACCAGGCTCCCGGTCGGGCGAACGCGCGCCGCGTTGCGTCGTGTGCCTCGACGGTGCTGTCGGCGACGGGCAAAGCCGCCGTCACGACGCCGCCTGCGCGGCCGTCTCGCGAGCGGCGCGCACCTTGTCGTTGGTCTGGTTGAAGAGCAGTTCCTGGCGCGCCTTCTCTTCTTCCGCAGTCAGCTCGCGCTTGCCGAGGTCCTGGCCGATTCGCCGTCCCTTGTCGACGGCCGGTCGATCGCCCACCTGGTATACCCAGCGCCGGACGTTGGGGAAGGTCTCCCAGGCGTTTTCGTCGACGACACGACGGATCAGGAACGCCCACGGCCACGTGATGATGTCGGCGATGCTGTACTCGCTGCCCGCCAGGTACTCGTTCACGGAAAGCTGGGCGTCCATGACGCCGCAGAGGCGATCGACTTCGCCGACGAAGCGGCGGGTACCGTATTCAAGCTGCTTGGGGTCGTCCGCGAGATTCTTGCCGTAGTTCTTGAAGTGGTTGGCATTGCCCATCATCGGCCCGAGGTTGGCCATCTGCCAATGCACCCATTGCAGGACGCGGTAGCGCTCCCGGGGTTCCCTCGGCAGGAACTTGCCCGTCTTCTCGGCCAAGTACTCGAGGATCGCACCGGACTCGAAGATGGCAAGTGGCTCGCCGCCGCCGAGCGGATCGTGATCGATGATGGCCGGCATCCGGTTGTTCGGCGAGATGCGCAGGAACTCGGGCTTGAACTGGTCGCCGCCGCCGATGTCGACGGGCACGACGTTGTAGGGCAGACCGCACTCCTCGAGCATGATCGAGAGTTTCCAGCCGTTCGGCGTCGGCCAGTAGTAGGCGTCAATCATGGACCGCTCCGAAAAATCGAAGCCGTACCTTACTATAATTGCCGCAATCCCCCGGACCCGTGAACACCTTGCCCACGTCCTCTAGGGCGGTCGCCAACTCGCTACGACTTGCGACGACCGAACCCGCAACGCGTGACGACATCCGTCGGTCGGTCGCCCGCCGGCGCACCTTCGCGATCATCTCGCATCCCGACGCGGGCAAGACCACCGTCACCGAGAAACTGCTGCTGTTCGGCAACGCGATCAAGCTTGCCGGGACAGTCAAGGCCCGTAAGTCGCGGCGCCACGCGGCGTCCGACTGGATGGCGATGGAGAAGGAGCGCGGCATCTCGGTGACCACGTCGGTCATGCAGTTCGACTACGACGACCGCGTGGTCAACCTGCTCGACACGCCGGGTCACGAGGACTTCTCCGAGGACACCTATCGGACGCTGACTGCAGTGGACGCAGCACTCATGGTGATCGACGCCGCCAAGGGTGTGGAGCCGCGGACGGTCAAGCTGCTCGAGGTCTGCCGGCTCCGCGATACGCCGATCGTCACCTTCATCAACAAGCTCGACCGCGAGGTCCGCGATCCCATCGATTTGATCGACGAAATCGAGGACGTCCTGCAGATCGAGTGCGCACCGGTCACCTGGCCCATCGGCGCGGGACGATCGTTCCGCGGCGTTTACCACTTGGGTCTCGATCGGTTGATCCGCTACACGCCGGGGGTCGGCGACCGCGTGCACGACTACGCGGTCATCGATGGCCTTGAGAGCGAGGCCGCTGCGGCGTGGCTCGCCGACGACTACGCGTCGTTCCGTGACGAGGTGGAACTGCTGCGCGGGGCGAGCCACCCGTTCGATCGAGGGGCCTTCCTGGAAGGCGACAGATCGCCGGTGTTCTTCGGCACCGCGCTCGGCAATTTCGGAGTGCGGGAATGTCTCGACCACCTGGTCCAGCATGCGCCGCCTCCCGGCGCGCGGGACACGCTTGAGCGGCCCGTGGTGCCTTGCGAGGAGCTGTTCTCCGGGTTCGTCTTCAAGGTCCAGGCCAACATGGACCCGAGGCACCGCGACCGGATGGCCTTCCTGCGGGTGTGCTCGGGCCGGTACCGGCAGGGCATGCGCATCCGCCATGTCCGCCTGGGACGGACCGTGAAGGTGACCGATGCGGTGACCTTCATGGCCGGCGACAGGGTGCGCGCCGCCGAGGCCTACGCCGGCGACATCATCGGGCTGCCGAATCACGGTTCGATCCGCATCGCCGACACCTTCAGCGAAGGCGAACCGCTGCACTTCCGCGGGGTGCCGAACTTCGCCCCGGAACTGTTCCGGCGGGTCCGCGTGCGCAACCCGTTGCGGACGAAGCAGTTGGAGAAGGGACTGCGCCAGTTGGCCGAAGAGGGTGCCGCCCAGGTCTTCTTCCCGCTCGAGCGCAACGAACCCGTCATCGGTGCCGTGGGCAGCCTGCAGTTCGACCTCGTTGCCTTCCGGCTTAACCACGAATACGGAGCCGACTGCCTATTCGAGGATGCCGGCGTCGCGACCGTGCGCTGGGTCTCGGGAGAACCGGATGCGATGCGCGCCTTCCGGGCCAAGTACGCCGACCGGTTGGCCTTGGACGGCGGCGGCTGCTTGGCGTACCTGGCTTCCAGCCGCACGAACCTCGCGCTCGTGGAGGAACGTGCCGGCGGCATCGGCTTCGCGTCGACCCGCGAGCACGCTGTAGAGGCTTAGCGGGTGAGTCCGGGCATCGAGGCTGCGTTGCGCGATTTCCTGGCGACGGACGAGGATCCCGTGGAAGGGGCTCTCATCGTCGCCCGGATCCTCGACGCCGATGCGGACGTCGATTGGGCGCGCGAGGAGGTCGCCGCGATCGCCGACCGCGTGGCCCTTGCCGACCGCCACGGGCCGTTCACACCGGCCGACTTGGTCGCGGCAGTTGCGGCGGAAGGGTTCAAGGGTGCGGGCGATCGGTACTACGAGGTCGACAACAGCATCCTGGATCGCGTACTGCGCAACCGCCGCGGCATACCGATCTCGCTGGGCGTCGTCTTGATTGGCGTGGCCAGGCGCCTGGGGTTCGACGCCCAGGGGGTCAACTTCCCGCGCCACTTCCTGGTCACCATCGACGATCTGCTGGTGGACCCCTACGCCGTGGCGCCGACGACGCTGGAGAACTGCCGGAAGTGGCTGGCCGACAACAACGTCGGCGAGCAAGGCGCCTTCGACCTGACTCGGCCCAAGGACGTGGTGCTGCGCATGCTGAACAACGCCCGCATCCTGATTCAGAACCGGGGCGACTTCGTCCGCGCGCTGGACATCTCGGACTACCAGCTGCTGGTGGTGCCCGACTACTACGGCTTGTACGTCGAGCGGGCCGATGCCTGGCTCGGACTGAATGCGCCGGAGATGGTGGTGGAGGAACTCGAGAAGGCGGCCGAACGGGCGCCCGACGAGAAGACCGCCGAGCGCCTGCGCGAACGTATAGCCCAGGCGAAGCGGCTTGGCGGGTCGGACGTGAATTAGCGGGCGTCACCGTCGTTGAGAATCTTCTCGTACCTACCCAATCCGCGCGTATGGAAGGCGCTGATCGCTGCCGAGCTCTGCGGTGTCGAGGTGGAGGTGAGCGGGGACAGGTCAGGCAACCTGGCGGCGTGGCTTTGGGATTACGACGCGCGACCGCTTCCGGAGAATGAACGCACGGAGGCAAGCCCCCATGCCCGCGTGGGTCGCAGAGGGTTCCGTGGCACGCTGTACAAGACCGACGCCTTCATGGCAGCCCACCCCTTCGGCACCGTGCCTGCGGCGTTCAGTCCCGGCGGCCTGGTGGGCGTCTTCGAGTCCAACAGCATTCTCCGCGCTGTTGCCCGAGCCGGAGCGGGCCATCTACCCTTGTACGGGCGCGACGACTACGAGGCCTCCCGCATCGACAGCTTTCTCGACGCCAACCTGGTCTTCGCTCGCGAGGCGCAGGTCTACCTGCTCGGGATGGCTGCGCCGGCGGCAGCCGTGCACGAACGTATGACGGCTGCTTACGAGTTCTATCTAGGCGGCGTGGAGAACGCGCTTCGCCAGGCGGACTACCTGGCGGGCGACGCGTTGACCATCGCCGACATCTCGTTCGTTTGCGACCTCGCGCAGTTTCTGCGCGAGGGCCACTACGAAGAAGCGCTGACGGGTGCTGGCCTCGCGCTGGTCAGCGGCGACGGGCCGGACGACTATCCCCATGCCTTCGGCCACATGCTGCGGCTGGAACGGACCGAGGCGTTCGCCAAGCACATGGGGACGTATCTGAACTGGTACCGGCGCAAGATGTCCGCGCAAACATGACCTACGATCCGCACGCCGTGAACCGAGGCGGGATGCGTTCGGCGACCGCCCGGTACTCGGTCAGGACAGGCGCGTAGTCGGACCTCGCCACCGGGACCACCCCGTGCAACAGAAGCGCCCGCCGGGCGAGGCGGGTTGCCGGGTTGTGCATTGCTGCCGTCATGACGCGTACGAGGCGGTCGCGTTTCCCATTCCGGCGCACGACATAAGGTGGCGCCGGAGCCGAGGCAGTGCGCTCGAGCACGTCTAAGCCTTCGACGAGTGCTGGCGCATCGCGCTCGAGGATGTGCCACGTGACCGCGTCGATGCACGCCACGGTCGCCGTGCCTCGACGTAAGGCCGACAGGCTCGCCTCGTGGGAACCGGTGACGATCATCGACCTCGGCGCGCAGACGCTCAGCAGGGCGGTGAACCCGGACCGGGACGACAGCGAGTTGACTGCGGCGACGCCACCGTTTGACGGCGCTTCGCAGGTGCCGACCAGGTAGCTGAAATAGTGGCCCGGCGGGCAGTCCAGGTCGAACACGGGCGCGAGCACGGGCTCGATGGGCCAGTCGCCAACGAAGAGATCCAGGCCACAGGCTTGCGACACGATCAGGTCGTTGGCGCGCCACTGCGTGCCCACCGGCGTCGTGCGGTCCAGTTCGCTGCCGAGGCCCATGGCGCGCCACAGCACATCGTTGGCCCAGCGCACCGATGCCAAGTCGTACCAGGGGAATGACGCGGTCATGGGGTTCTCGGCTGCTACGGATCGTCCGCCGCGAATCGGACGGCATCGGCGACGACCGTGCGCCCGCCGGTTGAGTTGGTGACGACGAGGCTGACGGGTCCGGCGGCCAGGTCGTAACGGCCGAGGGTCGTCCAACCGGGTTCCGTGGCTGACGCATCGAACTCAACCTGCTGTGCCGTACCGTCGCTGATGAGCTTCATGTCGTAGGTGCCGAGTTGTGGCCCCCGGCTGCCCCCCGACGTGATTTCCAGGTTGGCGGTGAGGCGGAACGGCGAGTCCTGCTGGGTCGTATAGCGCGCGGCAAGGTCCGGCAGGTGGTAGTCGACGCGCCAACGACCCGCGCGGGGCAGGACGGCGGAGAACGTGGCCGCCCGGTCGCCTTGGCCGGCGGTCACGCGCGCGATCGTGTGTCTGTAGCGCCCGTAGCTCGTGGGTTGTTCCTGGCGGGACCAGTGCCCTTCGAGAACGGGGTCGAGACGCTGGTAGACGGGAAGGCCCTCGTCGACGTCGTAGGCCGCGTCGATGGCCTCGGGCGGGGTTGCCGAGAACCCCGTATCGAGATCGTCGACCACGATGCCCGGGTCTGGAGCGGGACGCCAGGAACTGGGACGGGCGGTCGCGAGCGGCACCGCGCCGGTGGCGGTGGCGGTGGCGGTGTCCGGCTCGGGTACGCGCACCGGGAACTCGCGCCGGTTCAGGGACAGGTAGGGTGCCACCCAAAGTTCATGGATCGGCTCGGTCGTCACGAGGCCGACCTCTACCGCCGCGTGGGCCGGTACCCGAATGGGGTCGCTCTCGCGAGGGGGCGCATCGGTGTCGGCCAACCGGTAGCGCAAGCGCAGCAGGCCTGGCACGCCTTCACCGTTGAAAATGTCGAGGCGAAGCTGGTAGCGCGGCTTGCCGTCTGCGCCATCGGCGAGTCGTCGGGTCGTCACCGCGGAGGCGACGAAACCCGGTAGCGCGGATCCGTGCAGCCAGTCGCCAAGGAGGGCCGGCAGGTCGGCGCCCTGTTCGAGAGCCAGGCGTTCGAAATCCGCAGCGGTGAAGGACGCACCGCCGTAGCGCTTGCGCAGTTCCGCGAGCAGGCGCGCGGTGGCCTCGCGACCGAGGCCGTCAAGCAACGTGCGAGCGACCGCGTCCCCTTTCATGGTCAGGATGTTGACCGCTTGGCCGGCTTCGGAACCGTTCAGTTCGACCAGCGCGGTCCCCAACGCGCGGTCCCAAACGGAAGGTGGCCGGACCGTCCCGAAAACCTCGGCGGACGCCGTTCCTGAGCCACCGGCGAAGGCACTTGTGAATGCATCGGCGAGCAGCGACTGCACCGACGGACTCGAGGCGTAGCTGGGCGCCGAAGAGTAGCTCTCGGTGTCGCCCAGTAGGCGCGCGACGAGGGCATGGCAGACGTACTCCAGCGCCGCGGCCCCGTCTCCGCGTGCTGCGGTCTGGTGCAGGAACAGGTTGCGCGCCAACCCGGCGAACGGGTCGGCGCCGCTGCGGTCCTCCTTGAAGAACATCTCGAGCCGCTCGACCTTGTCGTCGGAGAACGACGCGTTCGGCGACGCGGTTGCGTAGAAGTGGGCGGTGGGGAAGCCGCGCTCGCGTAGCAGCAGGACGCCCGGCAACGCCAACGTCGACGGCATCTGCCAACCACCCCCGTAGCCGCGCAGGCTCGCGGGCACTTCGACCAGGCTCAAGGCCTCGTAGGGATAGGGCAAGCCCAACGCGGCGGCATCCCTGAAGACGCGTTCCAGCACTTCGGTGATTTCGCCGAGCGAGTCCGCGAAATGGCCCACCGGTGTCGTGTGCCGCGGACTCAGGAGCAGTTCCAGTTCCCGGCCTTGGATCATCGTGGGGAACCGTTCGAACCGCGACGCCAAGAAGGCGACCTGGGGGACCGGCGCCCTGGGCGAGAAGCGGAACCGGCCATCCCCGAGCGACTCGCGCCGGCCCGGTCCCGCCACCAGCCAGCCATCCGGCACTTGCACGACGAGATCGACGGCGAGGAAGTCGCGCGGCGACTCAGTGTCTGCAAGTCGACCGGGCAGCCAGTGCACGGCGGGCATCAAGGCCACGTAGCGCCGGTCGAAGAGCGACGCCGCGGTACCGAGATCCCGCAACGCCCCTGAGCCTACCACCTGGTGCGGCTCGATGGCACTGTCGAGGTAAGCAAAGTCGGGGTCGGGAATGCCTTTTGCGCGAACGGTGACCGTGACCTCGCCGTGGGTGCCGGCATCCAGTTCGGCACGCAGCAGACCGTCCCGATGGGCGAATGTCACCGGTTGGCCGTCGACTAGGACTTCCCGGGTTGCCATTCCGGGATTGAAGCGCAACCATAGGCCCTCGGAGCCGTCGACTGATGCGACCCTCAGCGCAACGTCGACATGCAGAGCATCGCCGGGCTCGATCCGCACTTCGCCGGTGAGCGACAGAATGTCGGCCACGGCACCCGGCCGCTGCTGCTGACCGGCTCGCCACTGCGACCGCTTGCCCGTATCGGCGTGGGCCTCACCGATGACCGCCGCGACCCCGACCGCACCGCCGGCTAGGAGCACCGCCCCCACAATCAGGTAGCGGGCGCGCGACACGGCATCGGGCCGCGGCAGGCACGCGGCCGCGAACACCAGGAGCCCGACACCCGCGATGGCGACGGCGCCCCGTTGCACGAAGGTCGCGATGTTCGGCAGGGGGCTGACGAGGTCCGATACCAGCCGGTCCGGAGCGAGGGCGACCGTGGCCAGGAGCCAGGCGGGCGCGTAGGACAGGCTCCACAGGATTGAGCCCAGCAACGCGAACGCGACGACGACCACCGCGAGTCGGTTGCGAAGCGCCGTCGCCAGCAGGAACACTGCGGCGCTCCAAAACACCAAGGCCGGCAAGGCGTCGGCCAACAGGAACACGGCAAGGGAAACCGGTTCGATGGTCGAACGAACCGGCCAGTCCAGCGCCTGTCCCAAGGCGCCTATGCCTTGAATCAGCGCGAACGCCACCACCAACGGCACCGCGAGCGTCACGATGACGCCGACAAGGCGACCGGCGAGCAGTTGGACATTCGACGCCGGGCGCGAGTCGAGGACGTCGCTCATACGCTCCCGGCGTTCCCGGTTGCCGAGATCGAAGGCGAGGAAAACGGTGGCCGCCATGAGAAGCCACAGGAGATAGCCGCCGTAGGCGCCGACCAGGAACCGCGGCGAGGTGACCGCCGACGGCAGGAAGGAGGACATCTGGCTATGCAGTTGGGCGAAGAATACGTAGCCGATGAAGGTCGTGCCGACGGCAAGGACGCCCAACACCCAAGTGCGGGCTAGGCGACGCGCCGTTCGTGTTTCCGCAACGAAAACAGCTAGCGGTGCAACGTCCCATCCAGAACCCGCCGAGCTCCGCCGGCCAGAAGCTTCGCTCATCTCTCGAGTTGAACCGCGGTCGAACGGAATAGCAACGTACTAGGGGCTTTGTTTCTTAACGCGACAGCGGCCCGGGCTGGCGAAGGCTTTACCGGGCCTGCATGCGGATGCCGCCATCGAGGCGTACGGTCTCGCCGTTCAGGTACGGGTTCTCGACGATCTGCCGGGCGAGCAACGCGAACTCGGGCGCCTCGCCCAGACGCTCCGGGAACTGCACGCTCTCGATCAGCGGCAGCCTGACGCGGTCCGGCGCACCCATCATCATCGGGGTCTCGAAGATTCCGGGTGCGATGGTGCACACGCGGATGCCGTTGCGGGCGAGATCCCGGGCGATGGGCAACGTCATGCCGACCACGCCACCCTTGCTGGCGCTGTAGGCCGCTTGCCCGATCTGGCCGTCGAAGGCCGCTACGGATGCCGTGTTGATGATCACCCCGCGTTCGCCGTCGGCGCCTAACGGCTCGTTCTTCGCCATGTGGTGCGCGCAGAGTCGCAAGGTGTTGAACGTGCCGACCAGATTGACTTGGATGACGAAATTGAACGCCGCGAGGTCGAGCGGGCCTTCGCGGCCGACCGTACGTGCGGCGGCGCCGATGCCGGCGCAGTTCACGTCGATGTGAATCGCACCGAAACGGGCCATGACGGCGTCGATTGCAGTCTCGGCCGAGGCGGCATCGGTGACGTTGACGGCGAACGCCGCTGCGTTGTCGCCCAGTTCGCCGGCGGTCTGCTCGGCAAGGTCGGCGTTGAGGTCCAGGATGGCGACCTTGCCACCCGCCTCGATCACGGTCTTCGCGGTTGCCCGGCCGAGGCCCGAGGCGCCGCCGGTGATCACTGCGACTTTGTCTTCGATGTGCATGGATTCCTCATCCCAAGAAGGTGCTTGGCCCTAGGAAGGGGCGCTTACCCGTATGATACCCGCCATGTCCTATACGCCGCCTGCCGGGTTGGTGGCCGTCGCCGAGGGTTTCGGTGTGCCGCAAGCGTTGTACGTGCCGCGCTTCCTGCCCGGCGCTCGGGCTGACGAACTCCTCGCCGATACACTTGCCCGCGCGGACTGGTGCCACGAACGCGTGACCTTATTCGGGCGGACCATGACCGCCCGGCGCTTGAGTGCGTGCTACGGCGAACCGAGGGCCAGCTATCGTTACAGCGGGGTCGAGCGTCATGCCCAGCCTTGGACCGACCAGCTGCGGACCCTGGCGGCCGACGTGGCCGCCGCTGTCGGGTGGCGGTTCAACTTCGTGCTGATCAACCGCTTCCGCGACGGTGGCGACCGGCTGGGCTGGCATGCGGACGACGAGACCGACCTCGGACTTAAGCCCGTGATCGCGTCGTTGAGCGTGGGCGCGGAACGCGTCTTTCGCATGCGCCCTAAGGCCGGTGGCGGGAGCATCGGCAAGATCCTTGAACACGGCTCGCTACTGCTCATGTGGGGGATGAGCCAACGCGATTTCCAGCATGCGGTGCCTCCCACGGCGAGGCCGATGGGCGAGCGGCTCAACTTCACGTTCCGCTGGACGCGCCCGGAGCCTGTCGGGGCCGGGCCGTGACGGCGGCGCGGTGCTCGCGCCTCGTGCCCAATACACTCGGGGTTCCCTGCGTCGCCGACGCGGTCCGCATCGTGGCCGACGCCGAAGCGCTCGCGGACAACCTCCGCGAGGCCGAAGCTTCCGGCCGGCCCGTGACCGTGGTCGGCGGTGGCTCGAACCTCGTGCTGCGGTCGCGATTGCCGGGTGTTGTGCTGCTGCTGCGCATCCGCGGTCTACGCGTCGAACGGTTGGCCGCAAGCCGCTGGCGCGTAACCGCGGGCGCAGGCGAGGACTGGCACGAGGTTGTCTGCGCCACGCTCGGTCTTGGCATCGGCGGATTGGAGAACCTCGCGCTCATCCCCGGCTCGGTCGGTGCGGCTCCGGTGCAGAACATCGGTGCGTACGGACGCGAGCTGAAGGACGTTCTGGAAAGCGTGACGGTTTTCGACCGGCGTAGCGGTGGGCTTCGTGAGCTGACCGTCGAGGACTGCGGCTTCGGTTACCGAGACAGCGCGTTCAGGCGCGGCGGCGACGCTTCGCCGGCGCCGATCATCGTCGCGGTGACGATGATCCTCGGTCACCGCGGCCTGGTCACCGACTACCCGGATGTGACGCGCGCGTTGCGCCGCTCGGGCATCCGACCGAGCCATTGGGCGATCGCGGACGTTGTCACCCGGGTGCGCCGGCGGAAACTCCCCGATCCTCGGCGTGTCGGAAACGTGGGGAGCTTCTTCAAGAATCCCGTCGTGACCCCCGGCGCCTTCGACCGGCTGCGCGGCAAGCTGTCAATCGAAGGCTACGCCGTCAGCGATCGGATCAAGGTCTCGGCGGCCCGCCTGATCGATGCCGCGGGCTGGAAGGGGGTGGCGCACGGCGCCGTGCAGGTCTGGCCCCGGCAACCGTTGGTGCTGGTCAACCACGGCGGCGCCACCGGGGCGGACGTACTGGCCCTGGCTCGTCGCATTCGCGACGATGTGTTCGCCAAATACCACGTCGGGCTCGAACTCGAGCCTACGGTGCTCGGTACGGACTGAGCGCGTACTTCGGACGCGATCGAGAAATGCTCTGCATCTCTCGGCCACCCGCCCGCGCCCGATCAGTCCGCTGGCGCATCGCTTGTCGACGTATCGCGAGCCGCCGCCTGGCGCAGTTCGCGCGGGTCGTTGAGTGCGCGACCACGATGTGGGGGCGGCGTTGGCGCGGGTGCGGCCTCTTCTGTTGCTGCCACGTCGGACGATGCCGGCTCACTAAGCGGTACCGGTTCCGGCGCATCCGTGTCCGCGGCGGTCTCGTCATCCATGGCGGCGGCCGGGGTGTCGAGTGGTGTCGGGTCGCCTTGCGCGACAGCGACGTCCGCTTCCAATCCAGCCGTGTGCGGCGCTGCCTCTGGCTCGACGGTCTCTGGCGGCATCGCGACGTCCTCGACCACGGGGGCCTCGGGCTCGTCCGGTTCGACCAGGGTGGTCTCGGCGGGTGTCTCCTCTGTGGCCTCAGCTGCCTGCCGACGACGTTGGCGCGGATCATTGCTGGCGCGCTGTGGCTCAGCGACCGGTCTTGACGGCGTCTCGGGTTGCGCAGCCGGGTCTTCGGTTGGGGCTGCCACCTCTTCGGCGACCGGCGTCCCCGGTGCAGGCTTGTCGTCCGTCGGCGGCGCGCTCCGTTGCGGGGGGGCGGCTTGTTCGCGGTTGGCGAGCGATGACCGGTCCCGGCGCGGCTTGCGGCGGCTGCGGCTGGCGTCGTCGCTCGCGTCGCGCGGCTGCTGGTCGCCCGCCTCGCTTGCGGTCTGGCCTGTTTCCTCGGCGTTCTCGGCCCGAGCTTGCTCGGCTCGCGGCTGGCGGCGCGGTCCGCGGCTACGTCGGCGTCGGCTTGGCTCGCCGCGGGCTTGCTCGGAGCGGGACTCTGCTTGGCTGCCTTCCCGTGGCGTGTCGTTGCGTTGGCGGCCTTGGCGAGTCTCCTCCTTCCGGCTCCCGCCTTCCGCGCGCTGTGGTCGACGGCGGCGTTTGTCGGCATTGGGCCCCTCGCCACGCGTCTCGCCGTGGCGTGGGCGCCGTTCTCCGGTTGGCTTGTGGCGGTCGGCGCCGGCCTGCTGCTGACCGCGGCCACCGCGATTGCGTGGGCGGTTTGACCGCTTCGGCTGGTTGTCCTTTTTGGCGGACCGCTGCGCGTCGGTGTTCGCTGCAGCCTTGCCGCTGAAGAGATCGGTGAACACGGCCCGCAGGAACTTCGCGAACCCGCTCGTCTGGGCGGGGGTGGTCTCGGCCCTGCGCTCAGTTGGCGACCGAGGCAGTGGCGGTGCTTTGACGGCCGCTTCCTGGGCCGGTTTCGGGGCCTGTTGCTCGCGCACGTCCAGGGGCTCAGTGGTGAGCCCGGTCTCGGTTAGCTCGTAGCTGGGCACCGTACTCTCGGTCTCGGCGGTGTCGTCGCGGATCCGCTGGATCTCGTAGTGCGGCGTTTCCAGTTCCATCGCCGGGACTATGACGACGTGGGTTGACGTGCGCCGCTCGATGTCGGCGACTTCGCGCCGCTTTTCGTTCAACAGGTAGGCGGCGACATTGAGCGGCACGCGTGCGCGGACGATGGAACTGCGTTCTTTGAGGGACTCCTCCTCCAGCACGCGCAGGATCGACAAGGCTAGGGATTCGATGTCGCGAATCCGACCTTGACCGCTGCATCGCGGACAGATCTCCGTGGTGAGTTCGTCGAGCGATGGACGCAGCCGTTGCCGGGACATCTCGAGCAGACCGAAGCGGGAAATGCGCCCGATCTGCACCCGTGCCCGGTCTTCCTGCAGAGCCTCGCGCATGCGCGCTTCGACGGCGCGCTGGTTCTTCGGCGCGACCATGTCGATGAAGTCGATCACCAGCAGGCCACCGACATCGCGCAACCGCAACTGGCGAGCGATTTCGTCGGCTGCTTCGAGATTGGTGTTGAGCGCCGTCTCCTCGATGTCGGCGCCTTTCGTGGCACGGGCGGAGTTGATGTCGATCGAGACCAGCGCCTCGGTGGGGTCGATCACCACGCTGCCGCCGGACTGCAGCTTCACTTCGCGCTCGAAGGCGGTCTCGATCTGGCTCTCGATCTGGTAGCGGCTGAACAGGGGGATCGGGTCGTCGTAGAACTTGATGCGGTTCTTGTACGCCGGCATCACCGGGTCGATGAACTCGTGCGCTTGGTCGTAGGCCTCCTTGCCGTCGATCAGGACTTCGCCGATATCGCGTCGCAGGCAGTCGCGGACGGCGCGCACGATGACGTTGTTCTCCTGGTACAGGAGAGCTGGCGCCTTGTGTTCGTCGGCGGCCTCGCCGATGGCCTTGTTGAGCTGCAGCAGGTATTCGAGATCCCACGCCAACTCCTCGCCGTCGCGGTCGATGCCCGCCGTGCGCACGATCACGCCCATGCCGTTGGGGATCTCGAGGTCCGAGAGAATCTCGCGAAGGGATTCCCGGTTCTCGCCTTCGATGCGTCGCGAGATGCCGCCGGCACGCGGATTGTTGGGCATCAGGACCAGGTAGCGCCCGGCAATGCTGAGGAACGTGGTCAGCGCGGCACCCTTGTTGCCGCGTTCCTCCTTCTCGACCTGGACGATGAGTTGGTCGCCCTCGTCGATGACGTCCCGGATGTTGACGCGGCCCTCGCCCTGGCGCTTGGTGGCGCTGTGCGCGATTTCCTTTAGCGGCAGAAAGCCATGTCGCTCCGAGCCGAAATCGACGAAGGCGGCTTCGAGGCTGGGTTCCACCCGGACGACGCGGGCCTTGTAGACGTTGCCTTTTTTTTGCTCATAGGTGCGGTTTTCGATGTCGAGGTCATAGAGCTTCTGACCATCGACGAGGGCGACCCGAACTTCCTCTGGCTGGGTCGCGTTGACTAGCATGCGTTTCATGTGGGGGTTTCCGTGTTGCGAACGGCTCGCAACGCGAATAGATCGTCAGCCGCTTGATCGCGGTGGGTGTTTCGTTGGTCACTTGCTTGCAATGCTCATGCTCGGCGCTCGGCCTTGGTGATAGATCCAAGGTGGCGCGGGAAACGTCACGTTCTTGCCCGGGCCGGCGATCCGGCAGTAGGCTTTAAGGTGCGGTTCGGCGATAGCTCCCTCTTGCCGTCGGCTCGTTGTGCCGACGCGGTGTGCGACGATGTCTTCGCGGCGAGGCGTTAGTCGTTGTAAAACTACTCGTATCTCGTTTGCGCCGCAGTGTGCGTTTCCTTGCCACCGCGGTGCGGCGGCCACGTCCGGCCAGCCGCTTACGCGGCGCGTAACATAGCACATACTTGGTAAAGCCCTCAAACTGAACGAGAATCCGCTTAAGCTGCCGATCGGGGTTTCGACATGCCAAGCCACGGTGTCCGGCTGGTCGAGGTCGGCGACGAGGCCGGCCAACGGCTGGACAACTTCCTGCTGGCCATCATGAAAGGCGTGCCGCGCAGCCGCGTCTACCGGATGCTTCGTCGCGGCGAGGTCCGCGTCAACGGCGGGCGCGCCCGGCCGACCTACCGCGTATGCCGTGGGGACACGGTGCGCGTGCCGCCCCACCGCGCGGGGGAGCCCTCAGCCGGGGAGCGCGAGGGGGAACCCCTCGCAAGCAAAGAGCCCTCAGCCGGGGAGCGCGAGGGGGAACCCCTCGCAAGTGGAAAGCCGGATTCCGCGATCGACGTGCCGCAACGCCTTGCCGCGGTGCTTCGCGACCGCGTCGTCTACGAGGACCGCGACATCCTCGTGCTCGACAAGCCGTCCGGATTAGCCGCGCACGGCGGCAGCGGGGTGTCGTTCGGCGTCATCGAGATCCTGCGTCGGCAGGATCCCCGCACGCGGTACGAACTAGCGCACCGGTTGGATCGGGACACCTCCGGCTGCCTCGCGGTTGCGAAGCGGCGTCCGGCGCTCACGGCGCTCCACGAGGCATTCCGCACCGGGGTCGTACACAAGCGCTACGACCTGGTCGTGTCTGGCCGCTGGCCGGCGACTCGGCGCACGGTGCGGGATGCGCTTGAGCGATACCGGCTCCCGAACGGCGAACGCCGTGTCCGCGTTGCTCGCGGTGGCGACCCGGCGCGAACGGACTTCGCGGTGGTTGCCAGGCGAGACGACGCGTCCGCGGACCCCGCGACTTGGCTCGCCGCGACGCCGAGAACCGGTCGCACGCACCAGATCCGCGTCCACGCGGCAGCCGCGGGGCATCCCATCTGGGGGGACGACAAGTACGCGCCCCACAGCCGGGGCAGACTCATGCTTCACGCAACCGAACTGACTTTGCCCATCGCCGATCAGGTCGTTCGAGCCGCCGCGCCGCTGCCCGACGAGTTCGCTCGCCTGCCATGGGGCCGCACGTAGCCCGATCAGCGCAGCGGGTTGACGCCCGCGGCGCGCAACATCGCCCCCAGTTCGATCAGCGGCAAGCCGATCGCGGCGCTCGGATCCCGGGTCTCGACGGCCGTGAGGAGGAGAGCGCCGGTGCCCTCGAATCGGATGCCGCCGGCACAGTCGAGGGGCTGGTCGCGTTGCACATAGCGCTCGACCTCGTCGGTGCGGAGCTGGCGAAAATGCGCGTGCGTCCGATCGATATGCGTGGCAACCCGGTCGCTCGGACCGTGCAGGACGGCCACGCCAGTGAGGAAGTCCACACGTTGGCCCGAGAACGCCATGAGTTGGGCGACCGCCGCTTGCGCCGTACCGGGTTTGCCGAGGATGCGGCCTGCGAAGCTCGCCGCCTGGTCGGAGCCGATCACGACCGCGCGTGGCCAACGGGCCGCGACAGCTCGGGCCTTGGCGACGGCGAGCCGGCGTACGAGGGCGTCGACCGGCTCGTCGGGCAAAGGCGTCTCGTCGATCTCGGGCGAGTCGACCATGAACGGGATGCCGAAGCGTTCGAGCAGTTCGCGGCGGTATCGCGACGAGGAAGCGAGCACCACCTCGAGCCCAGGCGCGGTTGCGGTCATGCGGGCTCGCTTTGACACATCGAAGACCCAACCCTATCATCCGCCGCCGCTATGTCGACGGGGCCTTGCACGGAACAAGCGCGTCGGGGAGCAGAGCGACCTGGCGCGTCGCTGGACATTGCCGAGCGCCTGCAATCCGGAGGCACCTGGCGAGGCACGTTGCCGCTTGAGGCTTTCGAGCGATTCGCGGCAACGGTGGCCAGCGGCGGTGATGTCGAGGTCGCCGTGCGTCTCGAGCCGGACGATCTGGGACGGGCGCGGGTGACGGGGTCTTGTGGCCTGCGCGCTGAGATCGTGTGCTCACTCTGCGGTTGCGAAGTGGAGGTGCCGGTTGAATGCGCCCTCGATTTCCGCCTGGTGGCGAGCGAGGCGCAGGCGCAGACGTTGATGCCGGACTTGGAGACGGTCGTGGCGACCGAGGAACGGGTATCGGTCGTGGCCTTGGTGGAGGACGATCTGCTCCTGAACCTACCCGAGGCCGGCTGCGACGATCGGGACGAATGCGAGAACTGGGCCGAGGAGCGGCCTGATGTCGCTTCCCGTGAGCCGGAGCGGACAAGCCCGTTCGCGGTGCTAGGCAACTGGAAGCCGCAGGAACGAGACAACTGACGAGTTGCACGGAGGAGGCCAATGGCCGTCCAGCAAAACAAAGTGACGCGCTCGAAGCGCGACAAACGTCGTTCTCATCACGCCTTGGCCGCGCCAACACTGGCCGAGGACGAGACGACCGGCGAGACGCACCGTCGTCACCACGTCACCGAAGACGGCTTCTATCGAGGCCGCAAGGTGTTGGAGACGCGCCGCTAGCGTAGCGTCCCGGACTACATAGGCAGATCGCACGGGGGTTGGACCACCCGGATGGTTGCCAACGGGAGGATGTGCCGTCAATAAAACAGGCACTTGCGTACACGCCTGGTTCACCGGTGGGTGAGGAGCAACGTAAGCGCAACTTGCGGACGGCACACTAGCGGCAGGCCTGCGGCTGGTCAAACCGGTATTCTTGCTCCCGGTGAGGTCGCCGGGGGTACGCTAGACATTCGAATCGCCATCGACACGCTAGGCGGCGACGCCGAGCCGGAATCGCTCGTGCGCGGCGCGCTCGACTGGGCCCGGGATCATGGTGTGGAGCGGGATGGGGAGCGCGTGGGGCCCGCCCCCGCAACGGAAGAGCCCGTGCTGGTCTTCTTCGGTGATGCCGGGCACATCGCGCCGCTGCTCGTCGGCACTCACCACGAGACGGTTCAGGAGCCCCGTTGCCTCGCGGTGGATGACCCGTTGCGGGAGACGTTGCGGGGCGACCGGCCGTCGTCAATGCGTTCCGCCATCATGGCGGTTGCCGACGGCGCGGCCGATGCGGTGGTGAGTGCCGGCAGCACCGGCGCGCTGATGGCGCTGTCTCGACACCTGCTCGGCATGCTGCCGGGCGTCCGGCGCCCGGCCGTCGTCAAGACGCTGGCTGGCGAGCAGCGCGAGTTCCGCATGCTCGACCTCGGCGCCAACATCGGTACGCAGCCGGTCCATCTCCACCAGTTCGCACGCATGGGGCAGGTGGCGGCCACCACGGTCGACCAGTTGACCGAGCCGACCGTCGCGTTGCTCAACATCGGCTCGGAAGTGAACAAGGGTCCGGCCGAGGTGCGCGCCGCGGCGCGTCTTGTGGATGCGGACGAACGATTACGCTACGTCGGCTTCGTCGAACCGGATCGGTTGTTCCGCGCTGGCGCCGACATCGTCGTGGCCGACGGCTTCGCCGGCAACATCGCACTTAAGTCCGCGGAAGGCGCGGCCCGCATGGCGCGTTTCATGCTCGAGCGGGAACTCGCCGACCCTTCGCCCAGGTTCGCGTTGGCCAAGGCGTTGGTGGGCAGGCGATTGAGGCGCGTGCAGCAAGCGTACAATCCGCAGTTGTACAACGGTGCCGTGCTCCTCGGCTTGGCCGGTGTCGTCGTCAAAAGCCATGGGGGGGCTGATCGGGACGGTTTCCGCAGTGCCGTGGCGCAGGCGCACAGGGCACTCGACAGCGGTCTGATCGGCAAGCTCGCCGCAGGGATCTGAACACGGCCAGCGTGCGAATGGTGGAGATTCAATGAGTCTAGGTTTCGTATTCCCGGGCCAAGGCGCCCAGGAAGTCGGCATGGTTGGCGATGTGACAGCGGTCGAACCGGCCGCGGCAGCACGCTTCGAAGAAGCCTCCGACGCGCTCGGTTTCGACTTGGCCGGCGTGGTGCGCGAGGGACCGGCCGAACGCCTCAACAGCACCGAGATCACGCAGCCCGCCATGCTCCTCGCGAGCGTGGCGTTGTTCGACGCCTGGACGTCGCGCGGTGGCCCCGCACCGACTGTCGTGGCGGGACACAGTCTCGGCGAATACTCGGCCCTGACCGTCGCGGGTACGCTCGACTTCGCGGCCGCGATTCGCCTGGTGCACGAGCGCGGCAAGCTGATGCAGCAAGCGGTGCCGGCGGGCGAGGGCGCGATGGCAGCCATCCTCGGCCTGGACGACGACGCCGTGGCGGCGTGCTGTGCCGAGGTCGAAGGCGTCTGTGCGCCCGCCAACTACAACTCGCCCGGTCAGGTGGTCATCGCGGGGGCGGCGGACGCGGTGCAACGGGCCGCGGATGCCTGCAAGTCCCAGGGGGCGCGGCGGGCTGTGCTCTTGGACGTCAGCGTTCCTTCGCACTGCGTACTGATGGCACCGGCAGGCGACGCGCTTGCCGCGCTGCTGGATGCCGTCGAGTTGCGCGATCCATCGATTCCCGTCGTGCAGAACTTCAGCGCCGAGGCTGCCAACGATGTGGCGACCATCCGCGCCAACCTGCTGCGCCAACTGGTGTCGCCGGTACAGTGGGCGGCGTCCGTGCGGACGATGGCCGAAGGCGGTGCACGCGTCTTCGTCGAGTGTGGTCCAGGCAACGTACTGGCAGGCCTTGCCCGGCGCATCGACCGGTCGCTGACCTTCCACGGTGCTGGCACCCTCGACGGGCTCGAGCGGACGCTGGCCACCGTCGCTTGAGTTGGACGATGGCCGACACGGACAGACGTATTGCACTCGTCACGGGCGCGAGTCGCGGCATCGGCCGCGCGATCGCGGCGCGACTGCTACGCGATGGCTACTTCGTGGTGGGATCCGCGACCAGCGACGACGGCGCGCAGCGGATTGATGCGGATCTCGGTGACCTCGGTGGCGGCATCGTTCTGCGCGTCGATGGCGACGAGACGGCGGAGCAGGGTATCGGGGACCTCCTGGAACGGTTCGGCGCCCCGTCGGTGCTGGTCAACAATGCCGGCATCACGCGTGACAACCTGCTCATGCGGATGACCGGCGTGCAGTGGTCGTCCGTGGTGGAGGCCAACCTCTCGGGCCTGTACCGCGTCACCCGGCCGCTCCTGCGCGCGATGATGCGGCAACGCTTTGGGCGGATCGTCAACTTGAGCTCGGTCGTCGCGCGCATGGGCAATCCAGGGCAGACCAACTACGCGGCGACCAAGGCGGGGATCGAAGGGTTCACCCGTGCATTGGCCCAGGAGGTCGGCTCGCGCGGTATTACCGTCAACGCCGTGGCTCCTGGCTTCATCGACACGGACATGACCCGCGATCTCGCCGAGGAGCAGCGCCAGGCCATGGTGGACCGAACGGCCGTGCGCCGCATGGGCTCAGTGGAGGACGTTGCTGCCGCGGTGTCGTTCCTAGCGAGCGATTCGGCCGGCTACATCACCGGCGAAACCTTACATGTCAACGGCGGGCTCTATGCCGCCTAAGGGCCGGCTTGCCCCCGGTTCCACGCCGCCGATCGCGTCCCGTTGACCTGGTTCGAGCGCCGTGCCGACTGCCGCCGAGAGAACGCGTAGCGTCCTCGAATCGAATCGCCGATAGGCGATTCGCGTCCTCAAGGCCTCCTGAAATGCGGCTACAATACGCGCCCGCTTCGAATCGAACACTTCGGATCTTTTAAGGAGTCTTGAACATGAGCAGCGTTGAGGAACGAGTCAAAAGACTCATCTGCGAACAGTTGGGCGTCAAGGAAGAAGAGGTCAAGGAAGAAGCATCGTTCGTGGACGACCTCGGCGCGGACTCGCTGGACACCGTCGAACTCGTCATGGCCTTGGAGGAGGAGTTCGAGACCGAGATTCCCGATGAGGAAGCGGAGAACATCACGACCGTGAAAGAGGCCATCGACTACATTCAGGCGCACAAGTAGGGCAACTCGCTGCCATGGGGGGTAAAAGACGAGTCGTCGTTACCGGCTTGGGCCTGCTGTCGCCGATAGGCAACACGGTCGAGGAGGGCTGGGCGAACTCGTTGGCCGGCGTCAGCGGGGCTGCGCCGATCGACGCCTTCGACGTCAGCGAGCACAGCGTAACCATCGGCGCGGCGGTGAAGAACCTCGACGTCGCCGATTACATCGACCGCAAGGAAGCGCGTCGGATCGACCCCTTCATACAATACGGGATGATCGCCGGGATCCAGGCGGTACGCGACGCCGGACTCGAGGATGCGAACGGCGACGGCGAGCGCATTGGCGTGGCCATAGGCTCCGGCATCGGCGGCATCAATACGATCGAAGCCACCCACACCACCTGCGTGAATCGCGGCCCGGGCCGCGTCTCCCCCTTCTTCGTGCCGTCGAGCGTCATCAACATGATCTCGGGGCAGCTTTCCATTCGCTACGGCTTCCGCGGCCCGAACATCGCCGTGGTGACCGCCTGCACCACCGGCACGCACAACATCGGCTTCGGCATGCGCATGATCCAGTACGGCGAGGCCGACGCCATGGTCGTCGGCGGATCCGAGCAGGCCACTTCGCCGGTCACCGTGGCCGGCTTCTCCTCCATGCGCGCCTTGTCCACCCGCAACGACGAGCCAGAGAAGGCCAGCCGGCCCTGGGACCGGGACCGTGACGGTTTCGTCCTCGGCGACGGCGCCGGCGTCCTCGTCCTCGAGGAATACGAACGCGCCAAGGCGCGCGGGGCGACGATCTATTGCGAGGTGGCCGGCTTCGGCATGAGTGCCGATGCGTTCCACATCACCAGCCCACCGGACGACGGTCGAGGCGCCGTGTCGGCCATGCGCAACGCCTTGACGGATGCGAGCCTCAACCCGGAGCAGATCGACTACATCAACGCCCACGGCACGTCGACGCCGCAGGGCGACATCGCCGAGACGCTGTCGATCAAGTCGGTATTCGGCGCCGATACCAATGTGCCGATCAGCTCGAGCAAGTCGATGATCGGCCACCTGCTGGGGGCCGCGGGTGCCGTGGAGGGCATCTTCTCTGTGCTAGCGGTCGCGAACGACGTCGCGCCGCCCACGATCAACCTGGACAATCCCGATCCGGAGTGCGACCTGGACTACATCCCGCACGATGCACGCGACATGCCGATCTCGGCCGTGCTGTCCAATTCGTTCGGATTCGGGGGTACCAACGGCACGTTGATCTTCACCGCCGTGTGAATCCATGAACAAGGGCGTGCTGCTGGTCCCCGCCGCGGTCATCGTGGCGGGTGTCGCGGTGCTCGCCTCGGTCAACGTCTTCCTAGGGCGGTGGGCGAGCCAACCGTTGCCGCTGGCCTCCGAAACGGTGTTCATCGTTCCGGCGGGCGCGACGCTCGGCACCGTGGCCGGCTCGCTAGGCGCGTCCGGGGTCGTCGACCCGACCTGGTTCTCGCTGCGCGCCCGGCACCGCAACCTGGCCTCGTCGTTGCGGCGCGGCGAGTACGCGGTTGGTCCGGGCGAAACGGCCGACGAGTTGCTCGACCGGCTGGTGAGCGGCGACGTCGTGCAGCACCGTTTCCGAATCACCGAGGGAGGGACGGCGGCGGAAGCCGTCGCCGCCCTGGCGGCGGACGAGCGCGTGGACTTTGACCTCGACGGCGCAACCACTGCGGACTTGATGGCACGGCTCGGTCTTGAGGGCAATGCGGAAGGTGCCTTCTTCCCCGATACGTACCTTTTCGAGCGCGACGACACGGCATCGGAGCTGCTGCGTCGCGCCCACCTGCGGATGCAGGAGATCCTCACCGGCGCTTGGGCGCAACGGGATCCGCGCGTGACCTACGAGAACCAGCGCCAAGCGCTCATTCTGGCTTCGATGATCGAGAAGGAGACCGGACTGGACGTCGACCGGCCACGAATCGCCAGCGTTTTCCTCAACCGGTTGGCGAGCAATATGCGGCTGCAGTCGGACCCGACCGTGATCTACGGCCTCGGCGCGGCTTTCGACGGCGATCTGAAGCGCGCGGATCTCGCTGCCGACCATCCGTACAACACCTACCGCCATCGCGGGTTGCCGCCGACGCCCATCTCGTTGCCGGGGCGGGCGTCCATCGAGGCGGCATTGCACCCGTCCGAGGACGACGATCTGTACTTCGTCGCGCGCGGCGATGGCACCAGCGAGTTCTCCGCCGACCTCGAGCAGCACAACGCCGCGGTGCGTCGCTACCAATTGCGGCAGACGCTGTGAAGCGGCGTGTTGAACAGCGCGGCCGTTTCATCACGCTGGAAGGCGGGGAGGGCGTCGGCAAGACGACCAACCTGAGGCTGATCGGGGACATCCTCGCGCGTCGGGGCTACGACGTGCTCGTCACCCGGGAACCCGGTGGCACGACGCTGGCGGAGGAGATTCGGGAGGTCCTGCTTGCGCGCCGAGACGAACGGGTGACGCCGTTGGCCGAGGCGCTGCTCGTTTTCGCCGCCCGCGCTCAGCATGTCCACACCGTAATCGAGCCTGCACTGGCCGAGGGTCGATGGGTGCTGTGCGACCGGTTCACCGACTCCACCTTCGCCTACCAGTCCGGCGGTCGCGGCCTGGACGTCGCCATCGTCGAGCAACTCGCGGCTTGGGTGCACGGCACCCGATGGCCGGATATGACGCTGTATCTCGATGCGCCCGCCGGCACGGCGATGGCGCGCATCGCCGACCGCGACCACGACCGCTTCGAGGGCGAGCCGAAGGCGTTCTTCGACCGGGTGCGTGCGGCGTACCGCGAGCGTGCCCGAAGCGAGGCCCGGGTGGTCGAGATCGACGCAAGCCGACCCCTTGCCGACGTCAGCGCAGACGTGACGGCTGCCGTGGAACGATTCCTGGCAGGCGTTGCGTGCTCGGCATGACACCGCCCTGGCTGGCGGCCCCGCTTGAGCGCCTAGACGCCATCTACGACCGCCTTCCACACGGGCTTCTCATCCAGGGGCCGGGCGGATGGGGCGAAGAGACCGTCGCGGCGACCCTCGTCACGCGACTGCTGCGTTTGGACCCCGCGCAGAATCCGCGGGAGGTGGCGCATCCGGACCTGCGTTGGGTGGAACCCGAGGCGGGCACCATCAAGGTGGACCAGATGCGCGCGACCATCGAGTTCCTGCATCAGACGCCGCGCTTCGCGGGCCGCAAGGCGGCCGTCATCGTCGCTGCGGACTGTATGAACCAGAACGCCGCCAACGCCTTGCTGAAGTCCTTGGAGGAGCCGCCCGACAACAGCTTCGCCGTACTGGTGACCGGTGCCCCGGAGCGCTTGCTACCCACCGTGTGCAGCCGTTGCCAGCGCCTGGAGGTGCACCCGGCGAGCGATGACGTGGTGATGGCGTGGCTCGCCGAAGCCGGTGTCGATCGGGAGCGCGCCCAACACTTGGCTATCGAGTACGGATCGGCTCCGTTCACGGTGCGTGACGCGGTCGAGCGCGGCGAAGAACCCCTCATGTCCGCTCTCGTCGAGGCGCCCCAGCACCCGGACAGGGCTCTCGAAGTGGCGGAACGGCACCGCGAGGCGAGCCTCGCCGATCTGACCGCGCGCTGGCTGCGCATCGTGCACTGGGCAATGCGCCATAGGCTCGAGAATCCGGGGCACCTGCTCGACTTCGCCGACGAACTGCAGCGCTTGCGCGCCATGGCGGTTGCCAACACCGGCCTCAACCGGGTCATGCAGTTGCACCGGCTGTTCCTGCTGTGGGCGGAGTTGTGGCGCCACGAGGGTTTTCCCCCGAGGTCCTGACGACGTCGTTGCGCTGCTCAGAGGTTGCGCCCGAAAAACTCCAGCAGGTAGCGGTAGCGGTGAATGGCGACGCTCCGCTCCTGTAGGGCGTGCTTGGAGCCCGGATAGGTCATCAGTTCGAAAGGCACCCCCGCGTCCTGCAGGACCCGCATCAGTTCGGTGGAGTGGCTGAACAGGACGTTGTCGTCGGCCATGCCATGCATCAGGAGCAGGGGCACATCGATGGCCTCGACCGCAGGAAACACCGAACTCCGGGCGTACCCCGCCAGGTTGTCGGCGGGCGTGCCGAGGTAACGTTCGGTGTAGTGCGTATCGTAGAGCTCCCAGCGCGTGACCGGCGCGATGCTGACCCCCGCGGCGAACGTACCCGTCGCGGCCGTCCGGCCCAAGCACTTCAAGACCATGTAGCCGCCGTAGGAGTGGCCGAATACGCCGATGCGCTCGCGGTCCACCCAGGCCAGCGAGCGCAGGTGGTCGACGCCGACGAGTTGGTCGTCCACCTCGATGCGCCCCAGCTCGCCGTGAATGGCGTCTTCGAAGTCCTTGTGGCGGTTGCTCCCGCCGCGGTTGTCGAGCTCGAAAACCGCGAACCCGGCCTGCGCCAGGAACTGCTGGATGAGCGGCGGGAAGTCTCGCCTGACGCGTTGCACGCCCGGCCCGCCGTAGACGTGCACGAGTGCCGGGTAGCGCCGCGCGGGATCGAACGGGGACGGCTTGGTGAGCCGGAAGTGCAGGGTCTCGCCGGCCGTGTCGATTTGGCCGAATTCGGGCGCCACATGCGCGTCGAGGTACGCGAAATAGGGATGACTACCGTTCACCGGGCCGCCCGAGACCAGGCGCCCGGCGCGGCGCTTGTGCAGGTCGATGAGCCGCACCGATCCAGGCTCCGTCGGAGAAGACCGGGTGATCAAGGCGACCCCGGCGCGCCCGTTGACAACACCATCGTGCCAGGCGTCTCCGGGTGTCAACGCGCGGCTGCTACGGTCGCGAAGACTCACCTCGAATACATCCTGCCCGGTCGGGTCGTCTCGGTAGGCCGTGACCCAGGCGCGCGTCGCGTCGGCGCCGAGGATGGCGTTGACGCGGCCGAGATCAGGGGTGACGCAGTCCACGTCCCCTTTGCCGTTGGCGGCGTACAGGCGGGCGGTGCCGTCGCGCTCGGAGGTCCATAGCAGGGCCTTGCCGGCGAACTTGAGATTGTCGTGCAGGTTCACCCAGGTTGCGGCGTCTTCCGTCAAGACATCGCTCCACTGGCCACCGATCCACCGGCGCAGCGTGAGCCGCTTCTGGTCGCGGGACTGGGCCTGAACGTACAAGGCACCGTCCGGGCCGAAGCGTACGCGCGCCAGGTAGTCGTCGTCGGCAAGCCGCCAGTCCAGCCAGCGCGTCTCGCCGGAGCCGAGATCGGTGAGCGCGAGTCCTACCTCGGCGTTGGCCGCGCCCGCGAAGGGATAGCGCTGCGGGATCACGTCGATCGACCCGCTAAGCACCTCGTGCCGGTAGCTCACGGCAATCGGCGCGGTGTCGACTCGGGTGAACGCGAGTGTTCGCTCGTCCGGCGACCACCAGTGGCCGTCGAAGCGGTGCATTTCCTCCTGGGCGATGAACTCGGGCAAGCCGTTGCTAACGGTGCCGCCGCCGTCGGTGGTCAAGCGGTGCTCCACACCGTTGTCGAGCGCGCTGGAATAGAGGTCGCCATCGCGCACGTAGCTCAAGTAGGTGCCGTGAGGGGATAGGCGGATGCCGGTCTGCCGGCTTAGCGTGGGGGTCACCGCGGTTACTTTGCCATCCGCGATCCGGGCCAGGTAGGCGGCACCGTGTGCGACGAGCAGGATGTGCTCGCCATCGGGATGCCATTGATGCGAAGTGATCCCGCCGGCGAACGAGCGGCGGCGCTCGCGTTCGGCCCGCTCCTCGGCTGTCATCTCTCCCCCTGCGGGCGCCGCGAGATCTGGTGACAGCGCTTTGGCGTGGCCGTGGCGCAGGTCCATCAACCACAGCTCCAGACGCTCGCGGTCGTCCGCGGCCGGACGCAGGAAGCTGGCGAACCGGCCGTCCGGCGACAGCTTGACCTGCGTTGGCGTCGGGCCGACGAGAGGCGTGGGGCCGAACAGCGCCCCGAGGGTTAGGCGCACGGCCTGCTAGGTCTCCCCCGGTTGATCGAGCTGCGCGAACGCGGGCCGGGTCAGGTTGTCGGCGCCGTCGCTGGTCACGACGACGTTGTCCTCGATTCGGATGCCGCCGCACGGCCGCAGCGCGTCGACCTTGGCCCAGTCCACGTCCGCGCCAGCCGCGGAGCCCTGCAACGCCTCGAGCAGCATGGGGACGAAATACAACCCGGGCTCGACCGTGAACACGTGGCCCAGGTCGATCGCGCGCGTGTAGCGCAGGGACGGAAAGCGCTCCGGGGATTCCACCTCGTCACCGTCGGCGTTGGCGAGCTTGCCGCCGACATCGTGGGTCTGCAGCCCCAGCAGGTGGCCGAGGCCGTGGGGGAAAAACGCATCGGTGATCTTGCGGTCGAAGGCGCTTTCTGCGCTGCACCGGATCAGGCCGAAGCGCACAAGGAGATCGGCCGTCTCGTGGTGCATGCGCGTATGCAGGTCGACGTAGGAGAGTCCGGCGCGGATCTCGCCGACGAGCGCCTGCTGTTTCTCGTCGAGGGCGGTCACGAGGGCGTCGAAGTCGTCCCCGGGATTGGCGCTGTAGGTGCGCGTGATGTCCGAGTGGTAGCCCCCAGAACGTCCACCAGCGTCGATCAGGAAGCTGTGCCCGCGCGCTGGCGGCTCCCGGTCGTAGTGCTGGTAGTGAAGGATGCCGGCGTGCTCGTTGAGCGCGATGATGTTCGGGTACGGCAGCTTGCTCTCCTCTTGCCCGCTTGCCCCGAGGTAGGCCATGTGGATGTCGAATTCGCTGCCGCCCGAGCGAAACGCATCGCGCGCGGCCAAATGGCCGCGGACGCCGATGGCGGTGGCTTCGCGCATCCGCGCCAATTCGAACGACGTTTTGGTGGCCCGCGCGAACACCAGTTGGTTGACCAGCCGCTCCGGGTTGACCGCGGCGAGAGGTAGGTTGGCGCTGAACGTCTCGTCGGGCCCAACGAGCGCAACCCGGGAGCAGCGCGCAAGATCCTGTACGAGGGATCGCAACAGGGTCTCGTCGTCGTCATGGGTCTCCACGTCAAAGGCGTCGGCCCAGTGGGGGAGGGACGGCGACACATGCCAATAACCGCTCGGCTGGGAGAAGTAGAGCTTCGGAATGGCGCCGGGGCGGACCAGGAGAACCGACCCCGCGCAATTGTCGTCCGGATATAAGCGCGCGAAGTGCGGATTGGGATGGAACGGCGGGGACTGGTCGTCCTGGTAGTACATCGCGGGCGCCCCCGCGGGAACCACCGCGGCGTCGTAGCGGTTCTCTGCCAGCGCCTCTCCCCAGTGGCTGGCGACGCATCCCAGGTGAGCGGCGAACTCGGGTTTCTCGAATGACAAGGGACGTTCCGGTCGATGTGAACGGGTCCATTGTAGCCGTGCCCACGACACGCGCTGCCCCGCGCCGTCGCTGCCGGAAATCCACGCTGGCACCGTGGCCTACGCCGGAGGCATTCTGATATAAACTTACCCGCTTTCGTATGTTGGGAAGGGAGTGAATATGGGGGCTTACGCCTACCACGCGCCGACGAACGTCGCCGATGCGCTGGCGCAACTCGGCGCGGCAGCGGATGCCGGCACGCGCACGCAGATGCTTGCGGGGGGCACGGATGTCCTGGTGCAGATGCGGTCCATCGACAAGGGCCCGCGGACGTTCGTCGACGTCAAGACCGTCGCCGAGGCGAACGAACTCGACATCGGCGCCGACGAGATCTACATGGGCGCGGCGATCGTATCCGCGAAACTCAACGAAAACGACGAACTCAAGGCCCTTCTTCCGGGCCTCATCGAAGCCGCCGACCTGATCGGCTCCACGCAGATCCAGGGCCGCGCGACCATCGGCGGTAACCTGTGCAACTCATCCCCGGCTGGTGACACCATCCCGGCGCTCATCGCCTGCGGCGCGGTGTGCGTCGTCGCTTCGCCCGGCGGCAACAAGGAAGTGCCGGTGGAGGATTTCGTTACCGGCGTCGGTACCAACATCCTCACCGAGCGAGAATTCCTCGTCGGCTTCAAGATTCCCCGACCCAAGGGCAAGACGTCCGACGCCTACCTGCGTTTCATCCCGCGCACGGAGATGGACATTGCGGTATGCGGTGCTGGCGTGGCGCTCTCGCTGGACGACAGCGGAACATGCACGGCGGCCAAGGTCGCGATCGGCGCGGTGGCGATCACCGCCTTGCCGGTCCCGGATGCCGCCGCCGCCCTGGTCGGCACGAAGGTCGACGACGATGCCCTTGCCGCCGCGGCCGCGGCATCGAGCGCGCTGGCGAAACCCATCACGGACAAGCGCGGCACCATCGAGTACCGCAAGAAGGTGGTCGGCGTGCTGACCAAGCGCGCCGGCGCGATCGCCCGCGACCGTGCCGCCGCCCTTTGACCGCAAGATTTGAGCTAAGGAACATCCATGAGCAAAGTACACGTATCCACCTCCATCAACGGGGACGCGACGGAATTCCTCTGCGAGCCCCAGCAATCGCTCCTTGACGTGCTGCGCGACGAACTCGCGCTCACCGGCACCAAGGAAGGCTGCGCGACGGGCGATTGCGGCGCCTGCTCGGTCATGATCAACGGCCGGCTGGTGTGCTCCTGCCTTTGCCTCGGCGTCGAGGTCGATGGCCAGGAGGTGACCACCATCGAGGGCATCGCAGGTCCGGACGGGCTGCACGTCATCCAGGAGAAGTACCTGGAGCACGCCGCTCTGCAGTGCGGCATCTGCACTCCCGGCTTCATCGTCGCCACCAAGGCGCTGCTCGACAAGCACAAGAACCCGGACGAGACCACCATCCGCTACTGGCTGGCCGGCAACCTGTGCCGCTGCACGGGCTACGACAAGATCGTCCGCGCCGTGCAGGCTTCAGCGGAAGAACTGGCTTACGAGGCCTAAGAGCCCTCAGCCGGGGAGCGCGAGGGGCTTGCCCCTCGCAAGCAAACCAAAACACAGACGAGAGGCGATCCCTCACACAGGACATTTAAGGAGACCACAGTGGCAGAAGCGGTAGATCTCAAGGCAATCGGCACCCGCCCGGTGCGTCCCGACGGCATCGACAAGGTGACCGGCCGGGCGGCGTTCGGCGCGGATCTGAACTTGCCGAACATGCTGCAAGGCAAGGTGCTGCGCAGCCCGCACGCCCACGCCCGAATCAAGAGCATCGATCTCAGCCGTGCCCGCGAAGCCGACGGCGTCATGGCAGCCATCGCAGGCAGCGATCTCGGCGGCGTCGACAACGACTTGGGCCGCAACGTGCTCGCCCGCGACAAGGTCCTCTACCACGGCCACGCCGTCGCGGCGGTGGCGGCCAAGACCGCCGCCCAGGCGGAAGCGGCCCTCGACCTCATCGAGGTCGACTACGAGGTGCTCGATCCCGTGCTCTCGATCGACGACGCGATCGCGGAAGGCGCGACCCTGGTGAACGAGTCGCAGCATACGAACGGCGACACGTCGAAGCCCGCGAGCAACATCGCCGCAACGCAACGTTTCGAGCGCGGCGACATCGACGCCGGATTCGCCGAAGCCGACATCATCGTCGAGAGCGAGCACCGCGTACCCACCGCGCACCAGGGCTACATCGAACCGCATGCCTGCACGGCAACCGTCAACGAGGACGGCAAGGCCACCGTCTGGTGCTGCACGCAGGGCCACTTCGAGGTGCGCTCGCTGACCGCGGCCGTGCTCGGCGAGAAGGTCGGCAACATCAAGGTCATCCCGTCCGAGATCGGCGGCGGCTTCGGTGGCAAAACCATCATCTACCTCGAGCCCTTGGCCGTGAAGATGGCGCAGATGTCCGGGCGTCCGGTCAAGATGACCATGACGCGCGAGGAGGTCTTCATCGCCACGGGACCGACCTCGGCGACCTGGTGCAGGGCCAAGGTCGGCGCCAAGAAAGACGGCACGTTTACGGCCGCGACCGCGTGGCTCGCCTACGAAGCCGGCGCTTTCCCCGGCTCGCCGATCGGTCCGGGCTGCATGTCGGTGCTGGCCCCCTACGAGGTGCCGAACCTCGTGATCGAGGGCAACGACGTCTTGGTCAACAAGCCGAAGGTCTGCGCCTATCGCGCACCGGGCGCGCCGCAATCGATGCACGCCATGGAGTGCGCCATCGACGAACTGGCCCGCAAGCTCGACATGGACCCCATCGACCTGCGGATGAAGAACGCCGCGGATGAAGGCACGCAGGCGCCGTACGGCCCGACATTCCCGCCGATCGGCCTCAAGGAGTGCCTGAAGGCAGCCAAGGAACACCCGAACTACACGAGTCCCGTGCCGGAAGGCGCCGGGCGCGGCCTGGCCGTCGGCTTCTGGTTCAACATCGGCATGCAGTCGAGCGCCGAGGTCCGTATCGCCGAGGACGGCATGGTGACCGTGATGGAAGGCAGTCCCGACATCGGCGGCAGCCGCGCCGGCATGGCGTTGATGGCTGCGGAGACCCTGGGCGTTCCGTACGAGCAGATCAAGGCCCACGTCGGCGACACCGAGTCCACCGGCTTTTGCAACGTCACCGGCGGCAGCCGCACGACGTTCGCCACCGGCATGGCCGTGATCCAGGCCTGCGAGGACATCATCGCGCAGTGCAAGCAACGTGCGGCGCTCACCTGGGACCTCGACGAGGAGCAGGTGGACTGGGTCGACGGCGAGGCAGTGCCGAAGCCGGGCGTCAACGCCGACGTGAACCCGCTGTCGCTCGCGGATATCGCGCGCGGAGCAGGCCGCACCGGTGGGCCGCTGCTCGGTCGCGCGAGCCTGAACGCTCAAGGCGCCGGTGCGTCGTTCTCGGTCAACATGACAGATGTCCGGGTCGACACCGAGACCGGCAAGTCCGATGTTCTGAGCTTCACGGCCATCCAGGACGCCGGTCGGGCGATTCACCCGTCCTACGTCGAAGGCCAGATGCAGGGCGGTGCCGTGCAAGGCATCGGCTGGGCACTCAACGAGGAGTACATCTACGACGCCAACGGTGTCATGGAGAACCCGGGCTTCCTCGACTACCGCGTCCCGGTGGCGTCCGACATGCCGATGATCGACACCCAGATCATCGAGGTGCCGAACCCCTCGCACCCGTACGGCGTGCGCGGTGTCGGCGAGACGCCGATCGTGGCTCCGCTGGCCGCCGTGTCGAACGCGGTGCGCGACCAACTGGGCTTCCGCATCGACGACCTGCCGTTGTCGCCGCCGCGGGTGCTCGAGGCGATCGACGCGCAGTAGCCAACGTGCGAACGGGTCGTGCCTCACGCACGACCCGTGCGTTGCGAAAGGGCCACCAGACGGTGGCCCTTTTCGTTTCAAATGGGGAACACGGCGAGAAGTGCCAATGATGGCACGGTGATGGCGACCTAGGACATTGACAGCGACGTGACGTAGGACATCGGCTCCTGGTATTGTGCCGGGGCCGTAGCGGGCAGTCCAATCATGCCTGACTCCTCGGATGGACTTGGCGATGTCCGCAGATGTTTCTCCACTCAACCCGCAGACGGGCGTGGCAGGTGAGATGCGACGCTTGGCGGAAACGCTGATCGCTAGGATCGTATCGCGCCCCGACACCCCCGCGCGGCGACGCGGCGTGAAAAGGGATGCGCGCGCTGTCTTCAAGGCTGCGGCCTCTGTCGTTGACGACTACGTCGTGCGCATGCAGGCGTTGGACAACGACACGACGGAAGTGAACTTCCGTCACGACGGTGAACTCGGCGACATGCAGGCGGCGACGGCCATGCGCCGGATCGAGGGGCATGTCACGGCATTGCTCATCCGGCGCGGCAAGGTGCTCGGCTGGCGTACGGACCGGCGCGGCGGCGAGGGCAGGGACATCCTGGTTGCCATGCTCGACCACTTGCTGGGCGAAATCAGGGCGTGGCTGGAAAGCGTCCTGGAGGCGCTCGACACGCCGCTGCCGCCGCCACTACGGAAGGCGATGGCGCATGGGAGCGAGGACCTGCGTTCCTTTGTGCTCGCCTACTTCGAGAGACCGCCCCAGATCGATGAACTCGATGCGTGGACCAACCGCTACGGGTTGGAGCCGAGTGATAGGGCCGCCAAGCGGGCCAGGTCGCCGCGCCCCACTGCACCGCTTCGTTTGCGCGGCGATTCGGCGCACAATGCGTCCTCGTCAGCGTCGTCTCCAAGGTAGCGTCACGGCATGGGAGAGATCGTCGTCCAGTGCGAGGTGGAGAACACCGTCGACCGGGCCATCGCGGATCGCGGCTTGGTCGCGGGGTTCCGTGTCCGCCGTGCGAGTATCGAAGGCGTTGTCGACACGGGTGCCGTCATGTTGATGCTGCCGGAGGATCTCGTCGAGCGGTTGGGGCTGGCAGCCGGCCAGACCGTGACCGTCTCCTACGCCGACGAGCGTTCCGAGGAACGCCCGGTCGCGGGCCCGGTTACCGTCAAGATCGGGGATCGCATGACGCAGACGCAGTGTGTGATCGGTCCGCCGAGGTGCGAGGTCCTGATCGGCCAACTGGTGCTTGAAGCCATGGACATGGTCGCGGATTGCACGAACCGGACGTTGACGCCCCGAAAACCCGGCTATCCGAACCTGAAGATGAAGGTGGCTGGCTCTCCGGCCACAGCCCGCACACCCTCGCTGAGGGCCAGGTGACTAGGACGCCGGTCTAGGCTGCGGCCCCCCACTGCACGGCGTTGTCCAGGATCTGCCCGAACGCGGCCGTCTCCCAGGACCCGCGGAACCTCATCGGCGTCGTCCCGTCGGCGGTCACGCTTTCGTCGACGAACGGCTGGGCGTTGGTCGAGCGCGAGTGGCAGTGGCCTAGCGCGACGTAGGCCACGGCGCCATCGCCCACGCGGCGCTCCAGTCCCAGCACGCGCGTCTTGCCGTCGACACGGACGGACGTGTCCTCGTCGTAGATGAAGCCGAAGCCCTCCGGGGACGGATCCTCGGGCAAGTCCGTGGTCAGCAGCACGGTGCTCTCGCCGACGGGCTCGATCAGGTAGAGCTCGTCAGAGGTCTCGAACGACTCGGGCAGCCCGGCGAGCAGCGGGTGATCCGGTTCCTTGACCGCTACGTCGAAGCGGCTGAGCGGAGGATGGTTGAGGAAGAACGCGCCCAGAAGGTCGTGGTGCGAGAGACGCACCATCTTCCGGCGGTTGCTGCCCTCCACGCGTTTGGCGCGCCCGCCGCTCGTGCCGTGCAGCGCGAACCACTTGCCGCCTTGCGAGAGCCACTCGTCGATGACGCGGCCTTGCTCGTCGTCCGGGTACGGCCCCGCGACGTAGGTCACCAGGAAGTCGCAGCCGTGAAGGCGCTCGCCGACGTCGCTGAAGTCGTTGGCGACCGTCGTGGTGTATCCGCCTTCGTAGAGCTTGCGCAAGAGTTCGATGCGCGCGAAGTCCATGTCGTGCCCGGCGGTGGAGCCGATGGGGAATCCCCCGACGATCAGGTGTGCTCGCTTGGCCATGGATGGGTCCCGTCTTGACGTTGAGTCCGATCGATTCTACTTGCGTTACCGCCACCGTTCGATGGGTATCATTCGTTCAGGTTCATCGAGGACGAGCAAGCGCATGAAAGTGATCACCGGTGTTGGCGGCTGGCCAGGTGCCATCGGCCCCCAGGCGCAGCGGGCGGAGGCGGATGGCTTCGACTGCATCACCTGCGGCGAGTTGTCGCACGACTCCATGCTGACCATGACGGTCGCGGCCACCGCGACCGAGTCCATCGGGCTGCAGACGTCCGTGACAATCGCATTCCCGCGCAGTCCCATGGTGCTCGCGATGGAAGCCTGGGACCTGCAGCACCTATCCAAGGGGCGCTTCACATTGGGTCTCGGCAGCCAGGTGAAGGGCCACAACGAGCGGCGCTTCGGCGGGACGTGGTCGCCACCGGCGCCGAGGATGCGCGAGTACATCCGCATGATGCACGCGGTCTGGGACTCTTGGGCTTACGGCAAACGGCCGGAATTCCTAGGCAAGCACTACACCTACACGCTGATGACGCCCAACTTCAATCCGGGACCGATCCCGTACGAGCGCCCCCGGGTCGGTCTCGCCATGGTCGGTCCGGGCATGGCGCGCGTGGCCGGCGACGTCGCCGATGTGGTCATGCCGCACGGCGGGATCATGTCCGACAAGTACATGCGCGAGGTGCTGCTGCCGGCGATCCGAACCGGACTCGAGCGGTCCGGGCGCACATGGGCGGATCTCGAGATCGCTGAAAGCGGCTACCTGATCGTTGGCGAGACGACGAGCGAGATCGAACAGAAGGCTCTTGGCATGCGCCGGGCTCTGTCGTTCTATGGCTCGACGCGGACCTACCACAAGGTGCTGGCGCTGCACGGCCTCGAAGATCTCGGCATGCAACTCCACCGGCTGTCGCTGCAGGGAAAGTGGGACGAGATGCGCGACACGGTCAAAGTGGACGACATCCTGAACCTGGCGCAGACGTCGACCTACGACGCCCTGCCCGAGTTCATGGCCGAGCACCGGGAGTATGCGACGCGGACGGGTCTCGGCATGCCGCGCGAGACGCCGGAGCAGGAGGAGCGGTTCCAGGACGTGAGGAAACGCGTGCAGGCGCTTCAGAATCCGGGTGTGCCTCGCGGGCTGGAGCTGTGATCAGTAGCCTCAAAGCCCTCAGGTAGCGTCCATTGAGCACGGCGACGAACGCCTCGATCTGCGCGAAGCCGACGGCGCCGCCGGAGAACAGTACGAGCTGACGCAGCGGCATGTCGTTGGCCATGGCGTCGATCATGCGCCGGGTCGCGGCGTCCACCTCGCCGCCCATCCGCCGCGCGAACTGCGCCTTCACCGCGGTCGCCACCTTGCGGCCGAGCCATGTCGTCGAGATGTCGGCGAACGTGGAGTTGAGGTGGAACGGTCGTACGGTCTCGACCGGCGGAATCGGCTTGCCGAGCATCGCCGTGAACGTGTCGTCGTCGACGGCAAGACGGCCATCGACCAGCGTCGGCGTCGCGGTGCTGCGATCGCGAGCCGGGTCGCCGTCTAAGACGATCCTCTGGCGCAGGCGTATGTCCCGGCTCGAGGCGCCGACGCGGATCTCGTACTCGCCGGTCTCCACGACCCAGTTGCCGTTCGTCGTGCTGAAGTACGCGAAGGCGGCCTGCTCGAGGCTGAGCGTCACGCGCTGCCGTTCTCCCGCCGCGAGCCTGACCTTCCGGAACGCCTTCAGTTCCTGGCTGGGTCGGTAGACTGCGGGCCGTGGATGATGAACGTACACCTGCGCGACCTCGGCCCCGTCCATGCCGCCGACGTTGATCAGCGTGAAGCCCACCTCGACTGCCCCGTCGTATCGCACCGTGACGGCGAGATCCTCATAGCCGAACGCCGTGTAGCTGTGGCCGTGTCCGAACGGGAACAACACCCGTCGCTCGAAGGTGTCGAAGTGGCGATAGCCCACGAACAGGCCTTCTCGGTACTGCACCTGCCGGCCCGTTCCCGGAAACCACGGATCGGCTGGACTGTCCGCCAGCCGTTCAACGAACGTCTCGGTCAGCTTGCCACTCGGATTGCAGCGTCCGAAGAGCACGTCCGCGATGGCCGAACCCCCGGCCTGGCCACCGAGATACGCCTCCACCACGGCCTTGGGCGCGGCCACCCACGGCATCTCCACGGGCGCGCCGTTGGCGAGCACAACGGCCGTGTTGGGATTGGCGGCGGACACCGCCTCGATCAGGCCGTCATGCTGCCGGGGAAGCCCGAGATCGGCGCGATCGAACCCCTCGGACTCGACCACCTCGGGGAGACCCGCGAAGACCACCGCGACATCGGCCTCCTGGGCGATCCGCACGGCGTCGTCGATCAGCCCGGCATCCGGCGGACTGGTCTCGGTGTCGTAGCCGCGGGCGAAGGTGACGTCCCCCTCGGCGATGGCCTCGATGGCGTCGAATGCGCAGTCGAGGCGAGTCGGCGTGACACGCGAACTGCCCGTGCCCTGGTAACGCGGATGCTTGGCGAACGCACCGATCACGGCGATCCGGGTGGTGGCCGCGAGCGGTAGCAGCCCGTCGTCATTCTTCAAGAGGACGCTACCCTCGGCCGCCGCCCGGCGGGCGAGGGCGTGATGTCCCGCTGTGTCAGCCGGCGCGACGGCCGAGGCGCGACGACTCTTCAGTACGACCGCGATCACTCTCTCAACAGCCCGGTCCAGCACGGCCTCATCGAGCCCGCCAGCCTCCACCGCCGCGACGATCCTGCGATCGTTGACGCCGCCGCTAGCCGGCATCTCGAGATCAAGACCCGCCGCGATGCCGCGCACGCGATCATTGGCGGCACCCCAATCCGTGACGACGGCGCCCTCGAAACCCCACTCGTCGCGGAGTACGCGGTTCTGCAGCCAGTCGTGCTCGCCGCAATACGTCCCGTTCAGCCGGTTGTAGGCGCACATCACCATCCACGGCTCGGCCTTCCGGACGGCGATCTCGAAGCTCCGCAGGTGGATTTCGCGCAGCGTCCGTTCGTCGACGATGGCGTCGACCACCATGCGCCTCGTCTCCTGGTCGTTGGCCGCGAAGTGCTTGACGCAGGCCCCCACGCCTTGCGACTGGATGCCGTCGATCATCGCCGCGGCCAGTTCGCCGGAGAGCAGCGGATCCTCCGAGAAGTACTCGAAATTGCGGCCACTTGACGGGTGTCGTTTGACGTTGATCCCGGGCCCGAGGATCACCGCCACGTCGTTGGCGCGGCATTCGGCGCCGAGCGCCGTGCCGATCTCGCGCAGCAGATCCGGATCCCACGTGCTGGCCAACGCGGCGGCCGTCGGGAAGCAGGTTGCCGGCACGCTTCGCCCCAGGCCGGCAGTCTCGCCTTCCCGGGCAGACTTGCGCAGGCCGTGCGGGCCGTCCGTGAGCATGATCGCCGGCAATCCGAGGCGCTCGTTCGCCGGCAGATTCCAGAAGTCCGCCCCCGAACAATAGTCCGCCTTCTCGGCCAGGGACATGCGCGCGACGAGTGCGGCGGCCTCTTTGCGCGCGTTCACGCCGCGCGGTACGGATTGAATGCGAATGGCCGCGCAAGCCGACCGATCTCCGGATCCTCGCCTTGCAGGAACGCGGCTTGGACATCAAGCAGCAACGTGGGCGTCTCGTGGGTTGCGCCTTCCACCACCACGAGGTGCGATTGCGGGAACCCGCGCCGCGCGGCTTCGGCATTGGCGATCGGTGTGCGCCCATCGAGCGTGCCGGCGCAGAAAAAGGTCGGTACGTCGCTTTGCACGGGAGCGCGGAAGTCGTCGCCTAGGTCGTTCACCCCGAGGGCATCGCCGACGAACGGAAACGGCAGGTTGAAGCTGTCGCCCAGGAGCGCATCGATGCGTTGCGCTTCGATCAGCCGCGATCGCTCGGCACTTGCCCCGGAGGCGTAGTCCATGGCCAATTGCATGCCGTGGATGCCGGCACCGGTCATTAGGCGCTCGACGCGGCGAGCCAACGTGGCCAGATCTCCCCTGGCCAGTTCGCGGATGAACCCCGGGAGTTCGCGAATGGCGCGGATGCTGCCGAGCGCATTGCCGAGCACGAGCTGCAGCGCGAACTTGCCGACGTGCGCGCGCGCATCCGTGTTGGCGAACTTCACGGTCCGAGGCTTGTGTTCGAAGGCGTCGAGGACCTCGGCGATCTCGCCGAAGAGGTCGGGGAACTCGCCCTTGAGGTTGCGATCGGTACGCGCCAAGTCGCTCAAGTGGCGGAAGTGCCGGTCGGTGTTGCCCGGCAGCTTGTGGGTGTCGTCGAGTCCCTCGACGATGCACAGGATCGCCCGGTCGACGTGTTCGCCGTGCTGCTTGAGGACGGTCAGTCCGAGGTGGGAGCCGTAGCTCGCGCCGTGCAGGTTGATCTTGGCAACGCCCAGAGCCCGGCGCAGGTCGTTGACGTCGTGGGCGCTTTCGATGGTGTTGTAGTCGTTCGGATCGACGCCCTGTTCGCGCCAATGGGTCGCCAGGGCGCGCGCACTTGCACGCTGGACATCGAGGGAGGCCTCGCGGGTGAGAACGGCGTCAAAGTCGTAGCGCGGGGGTGCCGGGTTGACGAGGTTGGGCAGCGCACTGTTGGCGCCGCGCTGGTCGAAGGTGACCACGTCGCAGATCTCGGAGAACCGCTCGACGTGCTCGAAGAAACCGGTCTCGAACGAGCCGATGGCAGGCGCGCCCGGCCCGCCGGCCAGCACGACGAGGGGTGCAGGGCCGTTGTCCCGCCGCGCGGGTACGCGTATGAAAGACAACGCGATAGCCGGACTCTCGTCATGTTTGCGGCACGACGGCACCAGCAGCAAGCCGCGTTCGCCATCGAGGCTGCGCCCGCTCGCATGCGCGAGCCGCACGGGCCAGCGGCCGACGAGGCGGTACTCCGTGTTGCGTAGACGCATGCCTGCTCCGGGTGGCGTGGAGCGTGGATTGTATGCGTCTTGGGTTTGATAGCATGCCCGGCATGGCCTACGACCCCGAGAACATCTTCGCCAAGATCCTGCGGGGCGAAGCGAACGCCCACGTGGTCCTCGACGAGGACTACTGCCTGGCCTTCATGGACCTGATGCCGCAGAGCCCTGGTCACACGCTTGTGATCCCGAAGGAGCCGGCGGAGAACCTGTTCGACCTCTCGAGCGAGAGCCTGGGTCGACTCATGGCGACCACGCAGCGTGTCGCGGTCGCGGTGAAGGCGGCGATGCAGCCGGCCGGAGTGATGATCCTGCAGTTGAACGGGCGCGACGCCGGCCAAAGCGTCTTCCACATCCACTTCCACGTCATTCCGCGGTATCCGGGCGAGGGGCTGACCCTGCACGCTCGGTCGATGGCGGATGCCGACGAACTCGCGGCGAACGCAGCGAAGATTCGTGCCGCGTTGGCGTAACGCCTAGGCGAGTCGCCTGACGGCGACTCGATCGAGAACGCTGGCGCGTTCTCCCACCGGCGTCACAGAACTTGACCCAGTCGTAAACACCAGGTGCTCTCAAGACATCTAGATACTCGGCGGAGCGCCGCGATGCGCCCGGTCCGGCGGGCTCATCAACCCGACGTGGTTGCCGTCGGGATCGGCGACGATCGCGTAGCGCGAGCCCCAGAACGTGTAGTAGGGCGGTTGCGCACTCTCGTGCCCTAGCGCGACGGCGCGCTCGTAGACGGCATCGACCTCGGCCGCATCGGCGTAGCGGAAACTGATGACGGTTCGGTTGCCCTTGCCGTCGAATGCCCGCCAGCCCGCGTTGTAGGTCTCGGCCAGCGCGTAGCTGTCGAGGGCGAGCTCGAAGCCGTCGGGCATCTTCATCACGACGTGGTGGGCGCCTGTGTCGGTACGCCACACGGCGTCTTCGGGAATGTCGAGGCCGATGGCGCTGTAGAAGTCGATGGACCGCTCCACGTCGGCAACGACAAGGTTGATTTGATCCAGAACGGGTGCGCTCAAAACGCCTCCTTGTGTCAACGCGAGATCAGGCCGAGATTGCCACCGTTGACCGGTTCGAAGTGCTCGTCGAACCAGGGCTTGAGCGGCGTGTCCTCGACCGTCGGCAGATAGTAGCCCTGGTGGTTCACGGTCTCGCCGAGCAGTTGGCGCTCGATCGGCGAACAGGGCTCCAGCAGTTCGGCGGGCATAGCCTGGTAATCCACGGGCCGAAACACCCTGTAGCCGTAGCCGTAGTACAAGGCGGTGCGTCTTTGGTTCGACAGGTTCGGTGCCGCCGCGTGCCAAAGGCCCTGCTGGAACACGATCGCGTCGCCGGCCTCGAGGCGAACCTGGATCGCGCCGACCGGATCCGTCTCGCCGTGCCGGAACGGTGGGGCGCCTTGGATCCGGTGGCTGCCCGGGACGACCATCAGTCCGCCCATGTTCTCCCGATCGATCGTGCGCAGGGAGTAGCCGACCTTGAGGCTACCGAACGCGCGGATGCCATTGACCTCGATGGCGGGGATACCGCCGTCGTTGTGCCATCCCGTCACGCGCTGCATATGTCCCGGGTCAGCCTCGAACAGGTGCGACTGCATGAGCTGAATGTTGTAGTGGCCGAGCAGCTTCACCACGACGGGGAAGGCGGCGGGCCACATCAGGAGGGTGCGGAACGCCGGGTGCTTGTCGATCACCGGCCGGATGTTGAGCCCGCGCTCGCTGGGATTGCGGTGGTCGTGGTCATGGAATGCGGCGCGCATCTCGTCGATGACCGTGAGGAGTTCCTCGACCTTAGCTGGCGGCAGGGCGCCCTTGATGATCGTGTAGCCGAGTTCGTCGAACCGGGACTGGTGTTCGTCGAGGGCCGCGTGGTCGATGGCTAGGTCGTTGAGGTCCATGGGTTCCCCCTTTACGACCGCACGGCGTAGGGCATGCGGCGCAGTGGAATCGTGTACAGGTCCAACGCGGGCCGGCTGGCGCGCAGTCGCTCGTTGAGGAGCCGCCACTCGGCTGGGCAGTCCGCCTTCAGGTAGCGAAAGACCGCGGCGTGCTTGGCGAGGCGAAAGCCGCTGCCGAACACGGCCGGGTTCGCCGCCAGGGTCGTCTCCGCGTCGGCGAAGCGGCGGTCGATGCGCGCCGATGCGCCCATGCCGCTGACGGCCATCCAGTAGGGCTCGCCGTCGACGGCCAGTTGGCCGCCGGCCGGGCGGAACGCGAAATCGACTTCGAAATCCGTGAACATCAGGTGGCTCCGACGCATCCAGCGCGTCAGTCGACGGGTCGCCGTGGCGCTCGGCTCCGCAACACCGTGCGTATACCCCGCTACCACGGTCTTCACCATCCGGTGCGCGTCGCCCGGCTTGTTCAGCGACCGGAAGGTGTCGAGCAGGAAGAGATTGAATCCGGCGAGGTTCCCGGCGAACGCCTCGTGGTATTCGCCGTGCACGCCCATGTACGTGAACAGGGCGTCGGAACCGCTGTCGACGAATGCCGCGAGCGGGACGAGTTCCCAGTCGTGCAGATCCGCCGCCACGGACGATGCGCCGAAGGCGACGCGCAGACGTTGGCCGGTTGCTGCGGCGAGGTCGATATCGGGGGTCGGGCAGGCGTACTCCGGCTCGGCCGGGCGGGCCACCTCGACGAAGATGACGCCGCCGACCACGGTCATCGTTTCGACGCTGAGCAGGTCCGGGGTACCGGCGGTGTCCCGGCGTGCGGTGTGTTCGAACGTCAGTCCGCGCGTTTTGCGGCCCACCGGGGTGATGCCCATCTTCTGGAACGCGCGATTCTCGAACTCGACTCGCGTTTCGCCCGTGTGTACCGGAACCGAGGCGGCGAGCACTACGGCGAGCGCGATGGGGGGTAGGAGTCCGGCCTTTGTCATGGCGGAGTCCCTCTTACCGGGTTCAGAACGGCCTGCGGTTGTCGGTGTGCGGGCACCACCGCGCGGTGCGCAGGAACGGCACCAGCGCGTCGAACGCATCCGGCGTGGCGATGCGCTCGAGGGCCTCGGCCGCGTAGCCGCTGACGTAGCGGTTGGTGTCGTAGAGGGCGTCCGCGAGCGGGTCAACCGCCTCGGCCATCAACGCCGAATCGCCTTGCACGGCGGCGCGCACCAGCGACAGTGCGGCGTCGAAACGCACTTCGGAAGCCGGGTCGTCGTGCATCGCGGCGACCAGGGCATCACGGGTGTCGCCGCATGGCGTTGCCAGCCCCAAGGCTTCGGCGGCGGCGATGCGGACATGCACGTCGTCGTCGCCGAGCGCGTCGCAGAGCGCCGGATGCGCGGCCGTCATGCCCATCTCGCCGAGCGCGAATGCCGCATGCTTGCGCCCTCGCGCTGTGCCCGCGCGGAGCACGTCGAGCAGTCCCGACAAGGCGCAATCCCCGGTCCGCACCAACCCGTGGGCGGCGTTGCGGACCACGGCGTCCTCGCGCCAGATCTGCCCGTTGTCCGAGTACCGGCGTTCGTTCTCGTGCGCCGCCGGATTGCTGTCGAGAGCTTCGAGCAGGGGTGTGGTGTTGGTGGCATCGCAGCCGAGCGCGTAGCCCGCGTTGATGCCGATCGCCTCGTCGTCGGCTCCGAGTTCGTCGACGTGGGCCTGGTGGCGCGCTGGCTCCGGTTGCTGGCCGGTCAACCAGTCCCAAGTCGCCTGCCAGGCGGGGGAGAGGTCCGGCGTCGGTGCGCTTGCGGGCCTTTCCCACGACTTGGACACCGAGCGGGCGTCAGGCGGTGCCAGGCGCGCGAATTCGAACTTGAACATGTACCGGTTGAGGTCGGTCAGGTTCTTCATCTTGCGGTGCCAGATGTCGTAGTGGATCAGCACGAACGAACCGGCATCGCCCGCGATCGGCACCTCGTTGCAATACCCCTCCGGCCGTTGATTCAGATGCTGGCTGCCCGCCATGACCGCGGTCGGGCCCTTCTCCAACTCGGTGTCCTGCGGGAAGTACATGATCATCACCCACCAGGGGCGGTGGTTGCGAACGCGCCGGGTGTAGCCCCAGTAGCTGTCCTTGTGGAACTGCTGCTCGTCGCTGCCGGGCGGGTTCTTGTGCAGCGCGCGGTGCGGATGCATCGAGTAGTCGCGGCCGAGAACGCTTGCCAGCGCGCCCTTGACGACCGGGTCGTCGAAGAACTCGACGAGTTCGGGAATGAGCGGCAGCAGGTTGTTGCCGAAGTGGCCGATGCCGGTCGCCACCTCGTCGAAGCGTTCGAAGATCAGCCGGTGGTAGGTCTCGGGCAGCGAGGACTTGAGGGTCAGGAAGCCGTTGGCGACAAACGCCTGCAACTGGCTGTCGCTCAAGGGGACGTTCGGCCGACCGACGTTGTGCCGGCGCGCTTCGACGGGGTAGGTACGCATGGAGCTTAGTATAGTCACGCCATGAAACGCATGATCATCGACTGCGACCCCGGCCACGACGACGCGATCGCACTGATCCTCGCGCACGACGTCGCGGACGTGGTCGGCATCACGACGGTGAGCGGCAACGCGCCGCTGTCGGCGACCACGGAAAACGCGCTCATGTTGACGGCCCTGCTCGAGGTCGACACCCCGGTCCATGCCGGCGCCGCCGGGCCCCTGGTCGGCGAACCCGTGCACGCCGCCATGGTGCATGGCGAGTCGGGCCTCGGCACGGTGGACCGCATTCCGCACTCGCGGAGAGTCGCCAGCGACGACGCCGTCGGCTACCTGCTCGAGGCCGCAGCCAAGGACATCTGGATCGTGGCCATCGGGCCGTTGACCAACTTAGCACTCGCGATCGAGCGCGACCCAACCTGGACGCAGCGCATCGCCGGTATCGCCATCATGGGCGGCAGTGCGGACGCCGGCAACGCAACACCCGTGGCGGAGTTCAACATCTACGCGGACCCCGAGGCCGCCGCCGCTGTCTTCGAATCGGGCGTCGAAGTTGTCATGTGCGGCCTCAACCTGACCCACCAGTTCCGCACCGACGACGGCATCGCCGAACGGTTGCGCGCCGCGGACGCGCCCACCGCCCGGTTCGCCGCACAGATCTGCGACGACATCCACGGCCGCATGGAGTCGCTGACGGGTCACCGCACGGCGGCCCTGCACGATCCGTGTGCGGTGCTCGCGGTGACCCATCCGGAGTTGATCGAGACCGAGCCCAGAGCTGTCGCGGTCGAGGTGGACGGGACGCTCACGCGCGGGATGACGGTGGTGGACCAGCGCGTGACGCGGCGTCGCAACCCGCCCAATGCGCGCGTGGGTTACCGCATCGATGCCGAGAAGGGCATGGCGCAGGTGCTCGACGCGCTCGGCGCATAAGTCGAGTTGGTTCCAGCGCCGGTCTCGTCGTTGCGCGCGCCACGGTGCGTTCGGCAACTCTCTCCACTCGTCGTCGAACGACGCTGTCGGCGTCGTCGAGCTACCAGGACCGCGATACCGAGACCCCCACGCGCCGCGGTTCGCCGTGCTGGAAGTAGCCGTGTTCGACGTAGCCGTCGCGGGGATCGTTGCCGAACGAGAAGCCGCGCACGTAGTAGTCCTCGTCGAGCAGGTTGCGGCCCCACACACGTGCCGACCAGGGGCCGCTGGCGTAGTGGAGGGACGCGTTGAGCACCTGGTAAGCCACCGATTTCACCGCGTGGCTGTCGGAGAACAGGTAGTCGTCGCGTGCCCCCGCCTCGATGCGCAGTGCGAGGCCCGGGAGGAGGTCAACGTCGGCGCCCGCAAGCGCTTGGTAGCGCGGCGCTTGGGCCTGGTCGCGGCCGTCGAGGTCTTCGCCGCGGGCGCTCACGAAGTCGATGTAGGCCGTGCGCAGCAGACCGAGGCGCACGAAGGCGCGGGCCCGGTCGCCGGCATTCCACTCGAGGTCGAGTTCAAGCCCCTGGTTGAAACCCTCGGCGGCGTTGCCGGTGTACTGGATGAACTCCGCACTGCCGTCGCCGCGCACACGCACCACTGAACTCGAGATCTGCACGTCGTCCCGCTGCATGTGGAACACGGCCGCCCGCAAGCTGTAGCGGGGGCCCGTGGCGGTGATGCCGGCTTCGGCGTTCCACAGCGTCTCCGGCCCGAACTCGCGCAGGTCCGCATCGAGGGTGCCGCTGGCGTTGAAGCCGCCAGCCTTGTAGCCGCGCGCCACGCTTAAGTAGGCCGAGGCACCACCGCCGAACTCGCGGCTGACGGCAACGCGGCCGCCGACGAGACCGTCTTCGGGGTCGAAGCCGACGCCGGCACTGTCGTCGTAGGACGCCGTGTGGCGTTCGAGGCGGCCGCCAAAGGTCAGCGTCGTACGGTCGCTGATGGGTGTGTCCGACTGTCCGTAGACGGCGATGCGCGAAATGTCGAAGGCGCTTGTGAAATCGGCGTCCGCGAAGGTGTAGATGCGCCTAAGGTCGACCTCCTGGCGCAGCGTATAGGCACCGACCACCCAATCCGTCGCGTCGCCGATGCGGCTCGCATCCGTCGACGCAAGCCGAAACTCCGCGGTCGCGGTCACGCGGTCGCGCAGGTACTCGTCGGTGGACGTGTATCCCCACGGGTGGAAGCCCTCGTAGACCCAGTCCTCGTCGTAGCCGTAGGCGATGTCGGAGGCGGCCAGCCCGGCCTGCGCCAGGCCGTCGACGCCGCCGCGTTGCCAGCGCGCCGTGATGGAACCGTAGCTTGTCGTTTGCCGGTCGTGGCCGGGCTGGTCGGACAGCGTGGTACGTACGTTGTCCAGCGAGAAGGCGTCGTAGCCGTTGTCGGCGTCCAGGAATCCGGCGGCCAGGTCGATGCTCGCGTCGTCGGCCGTATCGAAAGAGAGCCGACCGCGGACGGCCGTCTCCTGGTGACCATCGGTGTCGTCGACCCCGACGTGGGCGTTCTCGACGAAGCCGTTGTCGCGTCCGGTGCGGGCGACCAGTCGGCCCCGTGCCGACTCGCGGACGGGCCCCGAGACGACGCCGGTGACGCCCATCCCACCGTAGTTCGCGACAGACAGTTCAAGGCGCCCCTCCGGCTCCGCCGTCGGCGCGCGCGTCACCACGTTGATCAGCCCGGCCAGGGCGTTGGCGCCGTAGAGAGTGCCCCGGGGTCCGCGCAGAATCTCGACCTGTTCGACGTCCGTGAGCGTCGCCACGGTACCGATCCCGGACAGGTCGACACCATCGACCACGAGGCCCACGGACGAGTTCAGGGGCTCGTCGAACTGACCGCGCTCGCCGATGCCGCGGATCTGGTAGTAGCGCGCCCGGGACGCCCCGCTGGCGTAGTTCACGTTCGGCACCGCGGAGAGGATCTCCTCGAGGTGGGCGGCGCCGCGGGCCGAGATGTCGTCGGCCGTGACCACGCCGACGCTCGACGCCGTGGCGCCCAGGGTGTCCTCGCGCAGCGTCGCGGTGACGACGATCTCCTCGATCGCCGTCGGGGGCTCATCGGAATCCGCCGCATGCAACGGGACGACCGCTAAGGCAAGGCCCCCGATGGCCGACGGCTTCAATAGTCTGATTGGCATCTCTCCCTCCCTGGTCTGCGGAAGGAGGCGCCCGTCAAGGTCACACATCCCTCCGCCGACATGACTCGGATCAGGTTCGAAGGGTCCGCCCGCAAGGAGCGTCTCAGGCCGAATCGGCCACCCCCGGTGATGACGCGATTGTGCGCAACGGACGCAAAGGCATCAAGGTCTCTAGCGGGCTCCCTCGAGGTGCGCGGACGGTGCGCCGCCTCGTTACTCGGCCCGCAGCGCCTCGTTCAGGAACTCCCCCCAATCGTCATCGTAGGGATGAACGCGCCTAGCCGGCTCATCACCGCGTGCGAGCGGTCGTCCTTCGTTGGCCCACAGGAACAGCGAGCCTTCGAGGTTAAACACGTTCTTGACACCGCGTGCCTTGAGCCATGAGACGAGCCGCGACGACCGGTAGCCCACGGAGCAGTACACGACCACGGTTGGTTCCCGGCTGTCGGCCCGGATCGCATTCAGCGCCGCGCTTGCAGTCGTGACACGCACGGCGCCGTCGATGTGGCTCACCTCGTACTCTTCGGGTTCGCGCGCATCGAGGAGCAGAACCGGTTCGGCGGCGCTGAGCTTGTCCGCGAGTTGCTGGGTTGTCAGGTGCACAACGCTCGGGAACGCGGCGCGGATCTCGGCCAAAGTCTGGCCCCAGCGCTCGCCGTTGGTCGCGGCACCCGCCCAGGCCGCAGCGGTCGCGAGTATCGCGATGAGCGTTGAGCGGTGTGCCGACGTCCACGAACGGGTACTCGCGTTCGCGTCCGTCATGGTGGCTTGGTACAAGGTCCCATGCGGGCCGGGAGGCCCGCGTACCCCCTAGTACGTATGCGGCTGCGACAGCAGCGCGATCGAGAGCTGGATGTCCCGGATCGCCTGCGACATCGCCTGGCCGATGAGATCAAGTCGCGTAACCTGCTCGATGCGCTTCGACGCGCGGTCGAGTTCCTGCTTGGACAGAAGTTGCCGGAACAGGGCGCAGGCGTCGGCGAGGCAGATGATCACCACGTCACGCGGATCGGGGATCTCGTCGCTGAACAAGACCTCCATGATGCGCAGCTTCACCTCGCGTTCGGCCCTGCCGTCGACGACCGGGTAGCGGCGGGAACGGAACACCCAGAGGAAGCGGTCTTCCTGCTCTTCCAGGATGCCGCTCTTGACCAGGCGCGCCAACGCCTCCTCGCGGATCTCGTCGGCGCGGCCGGCGGTACGCTCGACCCAGAACCGCGCGTCGCGCTTGTCCTCGGCGGCGGCGATGTCGGCAAGGGTCGGGTCGAGCAGGCTGTCGCCGAGCGGCGTGTCGTCGACGAGGATCAGGTTGTCGAGGTCCGTGTCGATGCGGTTTTCGAGCGCGAGGTCCATCAACACACCCCCGCCCAGCGCGTAGCCCAGCGACCAGTCCGGCACGCGCTCGAAGCGCCCGTTCTCATCGTGGAGCAGGAGCAGCATGACTTCCTCGGCGAATCTCAGCACGGGTAGGGTTCCTTCTGTTTGTAACGAATGGTTGCGGGACTGCTCGCGCGGACGAGTATAGCGGCCTTGTTAGTGCGCGGAACTCCGCGTGCGCGATCCACGCCGGGATGGCGCGCACCGAGTGCGCTTAGAGACCCAGCGACCAGAGGATGAAGGCGTACTCCTCGGCGACCTCGTAGAGCGAGTCGAAACGGCCCGACTTGCCACCGTGGCCGGCACCCATGTTGGTCTTCAGCACGAGCGGGTTGGCGTCGGTCTTCAGCGTGCGCAGCTTGGCGACGTACTTGGCGGGTTCCCAGTAGGTGACGCGCGGGTCGTTGAGGCCGGCCGTCACCAGCATGGGTGGGTAAGCGCCGGGCCCGAGCTGGTCGTAGGGCGAGTAGGACCGGATCAACTCGAATGCCGCCTTGTCCTCGATCGGGTTGCCCCACTCCGGCCACTCGATGGGCGTCAGCGGCAGCGACGTGTCGAGCATCGTGTTCAGCACATCGACGAACGGCACGTGCGCGGCAACGGCACCCCAGAGTTCCGGGGCCTGGTTGACGACGGCGCCCATCAGTTCGCCGCCGGCACTGCCCCCGGCGATCGCGATGCGGCCGGTGGCGGTGACCTTCTCGGCGATGAGGAAGCGCGCCACGTCGACGAAATCGTTGAACGTGTTTGTCCGCCTCTCGAGCTTGCCGGCCTCGTACCAGTGATAGCCGAGTTCGTCCCCGCCCCGGATGTGGGCGATGGCGTAGACGAAGCCGCGGTCGAGGAGCGACAGCCGCGTGGTCGAGAACGCGGGTGTCATCGCGCTCCCGTAGGCGCCGTAGCCGTAGAGGTACAGCGGCGCGCTGCCATCGAGCGGCGTGCCTTGCCGGTAGACGAGCGAAACAGGCACGCGTACACCGTCGCGCGCAGGTGCCATGCGGCGTTCCGTGACATAGGCACCGGCGTCGTAGCCGCTCGGGATCTTCTGGACCTTCCGCGTGCGCAGCGAGTCGGCATCGAGGTCGTAGTCGAACACGGTGCTTGGCGTCACCATCGATGTGTAGCCAAGGCGGAGCTTGCGCGTGTCGAACTCCTCGTTGGCGCCGATGCCCACGCTGTAGGCGGACTCCGGGAACGCGACGTAGGAGCTCGCATCGGCACGGTCGATCAGGCGGATCTGGTCGAGGCCCTCGATGCGCTCCTCGACGGCGATGAAGTCGGCGAAGACTTCGAAGTCGCGGATGTAGTGCTCGTCCGAGCCCGCGACCAGGGTCTCCCAAGCGGATTCCGTGGGATCGTCGTTCGGGGCCGTGGCGAGGCGGGCGTTCTTGTGCGTGTCGTTGGTCTTGATGACGAACCGGTCACGCTGGTGGTCGATGCTGTATTCGTGCTCGGTTCGGCGGGGGGCCACGAGGAGCGGCGGGGCCCCCGGGTCGTCTGCAGGGATTAGGCGCACTTCGCTGGTCACGTGGTCGCCCGTACTGATGACGATGTAGTCCCTCGACGCCGTGCGCGAGATGCCGACGAAGAAACCCGAGTCCTCTTCCTCGTAGATCACGACATCGTCGGTCGGCGAGTCGCCGAGGACGTGCAACTTGACCTGGTACGGTCGCCACTGGTCGTCCACGACGGTGTAGAAAAAGGCGGTGTCGTCGCCTGTCCAAACCGGGCTGCCGGTGGTGTTCTCGATCACGTCGCCCAGGTGTTCGCCATCCGCCAGGCGCTTGATGCGGAGCGCAAAGCGCTCTGCGCCGGAGGTGTCCGTGCTGTAGGCCAGCAGGGCATCGTCGTTGGACACCGACAAGGCGCCCAGGCGAAAGTACTCCACCTCCTTCGCCAGCGCGGGTTCGTCGAGGATCACCTGCGCATCCGATGTCGGACCGTCGTCGGCGGCATCGCCGTCGGCGGGCCAGCGCGACCAGATCCGGTACTGGCCGCCGTCTTCGAACCGCCACTGGTAGTAGTAGTCGCCGTCCTTGACCGGCACGTTGGCGTCGTCCGGTTGCTGACGGGCCTTGATCTCCTCGAAGATCTTCTCGACGCGGGGCTCGTGCGGCGCCATGACGGCCTCGAAGTAGGCGTTCTCGGCGTTGAGGTAGGCGAGCACGTCCGCATCGTCCACCGTCGGATAGCTCTCGTCCTTCAGCCAGCGATACGGGTCTTCCACCGTGATGCCGTGCATGGTGAACGACGTCGGACGGACGTCCGCGACCGGCGGCGCCTCCAGGTCAGGCGATGGCACGGGTTGCTCTCCTTGGCAGCCGAGTACGCTGGCGGCAAACGCCGCCACTGGGAACGAGCGGCTAAGGCTCAATCGGGCAAGCCGAGCACGCGCTTGGCGATGATATTGCGCTGGATCTCGTTGCTGCCGCTGTAAATCGACGCGGCGCGGTTGGCGAGGAAGGTCCGCGTGTCCTCGATCTCGCGCCGGCTGAAACCGTCACCGTCCCAGCCGAGGCCTTGGGTGCCGCGCATCTCCACCAACAGCGACGACTTGTCCTGCTGCAACTCGGTCCCGTACATCTTGAAGATCGAGGTCGCGGGGCCCGGCGTGCGCCCGTCCCGGGCTTCTTCGACGGTGCGCCGCTGGGTGAGACGGTACGCCTGGTTGTTGATGTTGTGGGTCAGGATGCGCTCGCGCAGATCGCCATCGGCAATCCGCCCGTCGGCTTCGCCGGCATACTTCTTGGCTTCGCCTTCCAAAGTCGGCCCGGCTTCCTTGACGGCCGCGCCGCCCACCAGGCTCGCCATGCTGCCGCGTTCGAACTGCAGCAACCGCTTGCCGATCGTCCAGCCCTTGTTGATCTCGCCGACCAGGTCCTCCTTCCTGGCGATGGCGTCGTCGAAGAAGGTCTCGCAGAACGGCGAACTGCCGCTGATCAAGCGGATGGGCTTCACGGTGACGCCGGGCTGATGCATGGTCATCAGGACGAAACTGATGCCTTCGTGCTTGGGAACGTCGGGGTCGGTGCGCACGAGCGCGAAGATCCAGTCCGCGACCTGCGCCCCGGAGGTCCAGATCTTTTGGCCGTTGATGACGAAATGGTCGCCGTTGTCGACCGCCCGCGTCCGCAGGCTCGCGAGGTCGGAACCGGAGCTCGGTTCGCTGTAGCCCTGGCACCACGCCACTTCGCCGCGCACGATCGGCGGGATGTGGCGCTCCTTCTGGTCCTCCGTTCCGAGTTCGAGCAGGGTCGGGCCGATGAGGGACAGGCCCATGCCGCCGAAGGGGACGCCCGCCCGGACGCGCCGCAACTCCTGGATCAGGACCATGTACTGCTCGTTGTCGAGGCCACCGCCGCCGTACTGCGTGGGCCAGGTCGGGGCGGACCAGCCTTTCTCGATCAGCCGCTCGCGCCAGGTCTGCATGTCGTTGCGGTCCCCGCCGCCGCCGGCGCGTGCGCCGGGCGGACAGAATTCGTCCAGCCAGTCGCGGGTTTCGGCGCGGAAGTCTTCGATGGCGGGCATGCGTCAAATCTCCGTCAGGCGTTGACTTACCAAGCATCAACGAAGCCGTGGTAAAACTCAACTTGAGACAACGGAGTAACCGTGCCCGCGAACATCCTGCTGATCCTGATCGACGACCTCGGGTGGACGGATCTCGCGTGCTACGGCAGCGCCTTCTACGACACCCCGAACCTCGACCGCCTGGCCGGTGAAGGCCTGCTCTTCACCGACGCCTACTCCTCATGCCCGGTGTGTTCCCCTACGCGGGCCAGCATCATGAGCGGCAAGTATCCAGCGCGCGTCGGCGTCACCCAGTACATCCCTGGCCACACCGTTGGCCGGTTGCAGGATGTTCCCTACTTCCATGCCTTGCCGATGAGCGAGTACAGCGTCGCGAGCGCCCTGCGCGACACGGGCTACCAGACCTGGCACGTCGGCAAGTGGCACTTGGGCGGCGCGCAGACCACGCCGGAGCGGCACGGTTTCGATGTCAATGTCGCAGGCCTCGGCTGGGGCATGCCGCAGAACGGCTACTTCAGTCCCTACGGCATGGCCAACCTCCCGGACGGCGAGGACGGCGAGTACCTGACGGACCGTCTGACCGATGAGGCCATCCGCCTGATCGAGGCGCGGGACCGGGACCGACCCTTTTTCCTGCATCTCGCCCACTACGCCGTGCACATCCCGATCCAGCCGCCGCCAGGGCTCGTCGAAAAGTACCGGCGCCGCGCGGTCGACATGGGCCTCGACAAGCAGGATGTCATCGTCGAGGGCGAACCGTTCGGCTGCCAGCACCTGCGCGGCGAGCGCGTGCTGAGGCGGGTCCGCCAGAGCGACGCCGCGTACGCGGCCATGGTCGAAAACCTCGATACCAATGTCGGTCGCGTCTTGGACTGCCTGGCAGAGCAAGGCCTGGACGGCGACACGCTGGTGTTGTTCACGTCGGACAACGGCGGGCTTGCGACATCGAATCGCCGGGAAGGCGTGCCCACTAGCAACGCACCACTCGCCGAGGGCAAGGGTTGGATGTACGAGGGTGGCACCCGGGTCTGCCAGATGGCGCGCCTGCCAGGGGTAATCGCGGCGGGCAGCGTTTGCCGCGTCCCCGTGACCAGCACGGACCTCTACCCGACCTTCCTGGAAATCGCCGGCTGCCCGCCGCACCCGGACCAGCACCGCGACGGCACGAGCCTCCTGCCGCTGCTCCGCGGCGAGGCTTCGCTGTCGCGCGAGGCCATCTATTGGCACTACCCGCACTACGCGAACCAGGGCAGCCGCCCCGCGGGCGCAGTGCGGCGCGGCGACTGGAAGCTGATCGAGCACTTCGAGGACGGCCGGCTGGAGCTCTTCAACTTGGCCAACGACGAGAGCGAGAAGACCAACCGGGCATCGGCCGAACCCGCCCTTGTGCGGGAACTCCACGGGCTGCTCACGTCCTGGCGACGGGAGATCGAGGCCCTGATGCCGAAACCGAATCCGAACTATCGAGCATCGCCCCTGGAATCGGGGGTTGATCCGGCGGAGGTCTGAGTGGTGCGCGGGCCGCCAAGGTATAGGGGAATCCGCGGGAACGCGGCGGACCTACCGGTCCGCGCGCACCGCGGTCCGTGCATGTCGTAAGCTTGCGTTCGACTCGGCAGGCCTTAAGCAGGACATGGAGCAACGACGACTCGGCAACAGCGGACTTTTCGTGTCCGAAGTGGGGCTCGGCTGCAACAACTTCGGCGGGCGCATGGACGAAGCGGGCACGCGCGCCGTCGTCGATGCCGCGCTCGAGGCCGGCATCAACCTTCTCGACACGGCGGACATGTACGGCGGTTCCCTCTCCGAGGAGTACCTCGGGCGCGCGCTAGCCGGCCGCCGCGACGACGTCGTGCTCGCCACGAAGTTCGGCTTCGCGATGGGCGAGGGCCCGCACCGACGCGGTGCCTCGCGGCGCTACATCGTGAGCGCCCTGGAAGCGAGCCTGCGCCGCCTCGATACCGACTACATCGACCTCTATCAGCTCCACTTCCCCGATCCGCATACGCCGATCGACGAGACGCTGCGCGCCCTGGACGACTGCGTGCGCGCCGGCAAGGTGCGCTATATCGGGTGCTCCAACTTCTCTGGTTGGCAGATCGCCGATGCCCACTGGACGGCGGCTCGCGACCACTTGAACCCGTTCGTCTCCGCGCAGAACCTGATGAGCCTGCTCGAACGCGACGTGCTGCGCGAGGTGATCCCGGCATGCGACCACTTCGGGCTGGGCATGCTGCCTTACTTCCCGCTGGCGAGCGGCTTGCTCACCGGCAAGTACCGCCGGGGCGAGGCGCCGCCCGAAGGCACGCGGCTCGGCGCTGCGCGCTCTGCGAGGGCCTTGAGCGAGCGCAACTTCGACCGCGTCGAGGCGCTCACCGCCTTTGCCGAGGAGCGTGGTCGCTCGCTCCTGGAGTTGGCCTTTGGTTGGCTGCTGTCGACGCCTGCGGTGTCGTCGGTGATCGCCGGGGCGACGTCGCCGGAACAGGTGCGCGCCAACGTGGCCGGGTCGACCATGCGCCTCGACGAAGCCGAGATGCGCGACGTCGTGGCGCGGCTCGAGGCCGCGGAGTCGTAAAGACATGTGCGGCCGGTTTGCCACCGACCAGGAACGGCTGGAGAAGCTCTACCTGGCGTTGATCGGCAAGCCGGTTCCGGGGGAGGGCAGTTACAACGTGGCGCCCACCGAGCCCGCGTGGATCATCCGCCACGATGGCCGCGACAGCTCGGATCTGGAGGCGGCCGAGGCGGATTGGTGGCTGACGCCCTACTGGTCGAAGACGCGCGTGCGCAGGAACTACGCTACGTTCAACGCCAAGTGCGAGACGCTTAGAGATTCCAGCACCTTCCGCGAGCCGTTCCGCCGGCGGCGCTGCCTGGTGCCGATCAGTGGCTTCTACGAATGGCAGAAGGTCGCCGGCATCCGTCGACCGTTCTACATCCAGCCCGCCGCGGGTGGCCTGCTGCTGGCGGGGATCTGGGATCGCTGGCGGAGCGCTGACCGCTCGGAGAAGGTGGATTCGTTTTCCATCGTGACCACCGCCGCGCACGCCCGTTTCGAACCGATCCACAACCGCCAGCCGGTGTACTTGTCGCTGGAAGGTGCCCGGACCTGGATGGACCGTGATGCATCGGCTGACGATCTCGATACGTTGTTCGAACCGCGGCTTCCGGACGATCTGCTGGCCGTGCCGGTGTCTTCCTACGTGGGCAACCCGCGCAACAAGGAAGGCCGTTGCATCGAGCCGGTGGGGAATCCGATCCGGCTGGCCGATGAGCCGCTACCGCCCGTGCCCGGGCAACTGTTCTGAGGTTTTTTCGATGAAGTTCTTGAACCGTTACTTTTTCGTCGGCGTTTTGGCTGGCGCGATGCTTGCCGTGGGCGTGCCGCTCTTGGGGTTCGGCGTGTTCACGCTGGTGGTGGGTAGCTCCAGCGATGCCGGGCAGCCCTCTGTTGGATTGCAGCCGCTCGAATTCCCGAGCGCGGTTGGGCCCGCGCTCGATTGGGAAGTCCGCGGCATGGACGGGCGCACGGCCAACGTGGCCCACCTGGACCACACCGTGCTCTTCGTCAACAACTGGGCGACCTGGTGCGGCCCCTGCATTCGCGAGATGCCGGACATCGAGAGTCTCGTCGCCGCCTACGAGGGGCAGGACGTGGCGTTCGTCATCGTCTCCGACGAGGGGCTCGAGAAGGTCCAGGCCTTCGTCGAGGACAAGGGCTGGGAACTGCCGGTCTACGTGACCAAGAAGCGCCCGCCGATGTTCCAGACCAGGGCCATCCCGTCGACGTTCATCCTGGATGGGGACCGGCGCGTGGTGTACACGCACATCGGCAGCGCCGCCTGGGGAGACGAGTCCGCCCAAGACTTCATCGACAAGCTGGTGGGCGAGGCCCGGCCGCGCGGCTCCGTCCGTTCGTAGGCGACGATACGGTCTGGAATCTAAGCCTCCTCGAGATTGAGCCACGCGCACTCGCGCTCGTTCAATGTGACATCGAGAGCGGCTAGCGAACTGCGCGTCTCCGCGAGCGTCCTCGGGCCGAAAAGGGCGAAACACGGGAACGGTTGGCTGAGGACGTAGGCGAGCGCGATATTGATCGGCGCCACGCCTTTCTCGTTGGCAAGTTCCACGGCCCGTTGCCGACGCTTGAAGTTGTCCTCGGCGAACCAGCACCGGCGCATTTCGGCGTCGCTCGGCTGATTGCCGAAACCGGCGTCGACGGTCGAGGTGGCCTGCGCTGCAACCGCGTCGAAACGCGGCGTGAAGAAGCCGCGCGCCTGGCTCGACCAAGGCAACAGCGGCATCTGCTCCGCTGTCAGCCAGGCACGCCAGTCGGCGTCGGATGCCGCGATGCAGCCGGGCCATACCGGATCCACCATCCGGGCCAGGCTGAAATTGTTGGAGACGGCGCCGAAAGGCGTCAGCCCGTTGGCGGCGGCGTGGGCGTTGGCTTCCTGGACACGGGCCAGCGACCAGTTCGATGCGCCGAAGACGCGGATGCGGCCGGCGGCCTGCTCCGCGTTCAGCACGTCGAGCCACTCGTCCACGGGCACGTCGACGTTGTCGCGGTGCAGGAAGTAGAGATCGACGTAGTCGGTTTGCAACCTCTCCAGCGTGATGTCGAGCTGCGGCGCCACCCGGTCGGGGAAGTTCGCCGGCGTGTGCGCGCCCTTGCCGATGACGACCACGTCGTCGCGGACCCCGCGGTTCGCGAGCCACCCGCCGAGGAGCGCCTCCTGACGGCCGCCGCCGTAGATGTGCGCGGTGTCGAACGTGTTGCCGCCGTGCTCGAAGTAGTTGTCGAACATGACCGCGGCGTGCGGAGCGTTCGGCTGGTTGTCGCAGCCCATCACCAGCCGCGAGACGGGTTTCCCGATGCCGGCGATCTCCCCGTGGCGCATGGTCCGGCGCCGCACCGAGAGCGGCCGGCCGTGGACCGGCCTCGTCTGGCGTTCCGGCTTCTCGAGGTCGAACAGCAGGCCGACTTCCGCACGCCAACGGTCGAGCGCCTTGGCGTTGCCGAGGCTGTCTTGCCAGTCCATGGTTGGCGATGCCTTCTCTGCGGCCGCCAAGGCCCGCGCGACCTCGTCGACTTCGAGGACATAGGTCGGCTTGGCCTTGCCGCCGACGACTTCACGCTTCCCACGGCGGACGAGATCGAAGTGCCAGTTGCCGTCGCCGCGGTCGCCGAACCAGGGCGCGACAATGTGCATCGAGCCCTCGGAACCGAAGACTTGCACGGCATTGTCCAGCGAGACCGATACCGCCGTGGACACGCGGGCGATCAGGCCGCTTGGGAACTGGAGGAGGCCCGACGCCCACTGGTCCACGCCGGTCTCGCCAAGTGCGGCGAAGCCGGCGACGGATTCCGGCTCTTCGCCCGCGATGAGGCGCACCATGGACACGGGATAGCAGCCGACGTCCATGATCCCGCCACCCGCGAGGTCGTTGTTGTGCAGGCGGCTTGCCGGGTTGAAGGGCGACGCGAAGCCGTGACTGGCGTTGACCTGGCGCACCTCGCCGATGGCGCCGTCGCGGATCAGCTCGACGATCTTTGCGGTCTGCGGATGCGTTCGGTACATGAACGCTTCCATGAGGAAGGTGTCGTGGAAGGCCGCCGTTTCCACCATCGCCATCACTTCGGCGTGGTTGACGCCCATGGGCTTCTCGCACAGGACGGCCTTGCCCGCCTCGAGGGCCTTGATCGTCCACTCGGCATGTTGCGGATGGGGCGTGGAGACGTAGATCGCGTCCACCTCCGCGTCGGCGAGCAGTGCGTCGTAGCTGCCGTGCGCCGTGATGCTCCCGTATTCGTTCGCGAAGGCGTCGGCGGAGGCTTGCGTGCGGCTACCGACCGCCACCAGTTCGGACGTTTCCGACTCGACCACGGCATCGGCCAGCTTGCGGGCGATACGGCCCGTCGCGAGGATTCCCCAGCGCGTCATGGACTTCCCTTGATGTAAGCTATTGGGGCAAGTCTATACGCTGCATCGCCCTGTCGAGGGGAGCCCATGCTGACCGAAGCCCAGATCGCCCAGTACGACACCGATGGCTATGTCGTGGTCGAAGGCGCGCTCCTGCCGGAGACCCTTGACGAACTTCGTGCCGTTACGGCCGAGGTCGTGGCCAGTGCCGCCGGCCTCACCGAGCACACCCCCGTCCTGGACTTGGAGGCATCGCATACGCCCGAGGCGCCTCGCGTGCGCCGCATCAAGCAGCCCCACCTCGCACACCCGTTCTACCGCGACTTGGCGGCGTATCCGCGGATCATGGCTGCGCTTTCGCCGCTCATCGGAGAGAACATCCGCCTGCGAGCTGGCGGAAAGATGAACATGAAAGCCGCCGAGTACGGCTCGCCCGTGGAATGGCACCAGGATTGGGCCTTCTACCCCCATACCAACCAGGACGTGCTCGCCGTCGGCATCCTCCTCGACGACATGGACGCCGACAACGGTCCGCTCATGGTCCTGCCGGGTTCGCACAAGGGGCCGGTGTACGACCACCACAGCTACGGGGCCTTCTGCGGCGCCATCGACGTCGACAAATGCGGCCTCGACGTCTCGAGTCCGCGCGAGCTCCGCGGGCGCGCCGGCGACATCAGCATCCACCATGTGCGGCTGGTGCATGGTTCCGCCTTGAACACGTCGAATCGCCAGCGCCGCGTGCTCTTCTACGAGTACGCCGCCGCCGACGCATGGCCGCTGGCCGGGATCGAGAACCTCAACGACCTCGACGATTTCAACGGCCGCATGGTCCACGGCGAACCCACCACGCAGCCGCGCCTCGAGGAGGTGCCGGTTCGCATGCCATTGCCGCGCGCGCCTTATCAGGGCTCGATCTACGAGAACCAGCGCACGCTGTCAGGCCGCTACTTCGAGCGCGAGGAGGCGGCCGCACAGGACAAGCCCAAGCTGCCCGAAGAAAAGGCGGCCTAGCTCTCGCCCTAGGCGCTGCCCCGCGACGGCAGTGCAACCACCGCAGAGCCCAGCGCCGTGGCCAGCCCAGACTGGTTGACGTTGCGCACCTGCACTTCGACGAGATGCTCGCCGTCCACCACGGACTTACCCGAGACCTCGCCATGCACGGTGTTGGTGTCGCCGACGACGTTGGGGTGGCGAATCGACGCATTCAAGGTCTTCAGCACCCCGTCGTCCCCCATCCAGTCGGTCACGATCTGCGAGAGCCAGCAGACCCGCTGCGGCCCGTAGTCGAACTGGCCGGGCATGTTGCGGCGCTTCTGAGCGTGTTCCGAGTCGAAACGCCCGCCGCCCCCTAGGTCGGCGGAACCTTCCGCTGCCAGCGCGGCTCGCGGACTGCGGCCCGTGCCGAGTACGCCGTGGGTGAACAGGAAAAGCTCGGTCACGGAGTACGTCCCCTTCGGCAGTGACGGGATCGCGTCGCCTTCGGCGACATCCTCGAAGTAACGCGTCTCGGCACCTCGACGTTCCCGCTCCCAGACCAGGGGATCGGCCGGCTCGAGCACGGGGTCGACCGATTCGCCGCCCTCACCCTTGGCCGTGCGGTCGTAATCCAGGGTGTGGCCCGTGTTCTCGTAGCGCACCATCGTCGTCTTGATCGTGGCGACCACCTCTTGCCGCTGGTTGGTGAAGGTCACGAGACCCGTGTTGAAGTTGATGGGACCGATGCGGCGGCTGCGCTTGCGGATGGTCTCGCCCACCTGCTCGGAGGCGGTGATGCGGTCGTCAAGCCAGATCGGCCGGACGAAGTCGATCTCGGCGCCCGCGTAGTTCACGGGCAGGTACTGCGTGGACACGCGGCGGCGATCGATGGCGCCGGTCTCGCCGGCGACGACCCCGAGGGTGACGCCGTAGAGGAACGGCGGCGGCGCCGTGATCATGCCGAAACGACTGTTCGCGGCGTGTGCTTCGTCGCGCCACAGCGGGTTGTAGTCGCCAACGCCGTCGCCAAAGCGCCGGATATTGTCGAGGTTGGCCTCCTTGCTCGGCCGTTGGGGCAGCACCGTACCGATGCCTTTCCTGTACTCCGCCTCGAATTCGTCGATGGTCTTGATCAAGTCCGCTGCCGCCATTGCCTACTCCCGTGAGCGAGGTTCAAGGGCCACAGTCTATGCGGGTCGCAGGCGCGACGCGACGTTGGCTTGACGCGCGCCATGCGGATGCGGACGATTCTGACCAGGGGAGCGGAGTGAGCCGTGGTTGATCCGGGGAAGTGTGCCTGCCGGTTGGGGCTGATAGGGCTGCTCGGTTCGTTTTCCGTGGTGGCCGGTCTCGCGGCCTCCGCCAACGACCTACCCGTGTCCGCATTCACCAATGACCCCGAACTCGGATTGATCTCCATCTCGCCGAACGGCGACTACCTGGCCCGCTCGAAACGCGACGGCGAGTTCGGCACGTTCCAGGTTGTGACCTACCCGGGACGCGAAGTGAAGATCAACTACGGTCTTGGTCGCCACACAGAGGTGGGCGACATGACTTGGATCGGCGACGACCGGCTGCTGATCACCGGCGTGCGGTTCCTTCCGGTGCTGGATCTGCGCGTTCCCACCGGCGAACTCCACGTGGTGGAGGTGGAGTCCGGCAAGATGGACCTGCTCGTTCGCGGCGGCGCGCTCATGCACCAGTTGCCGGACGACCCCGACCACGTCCTCATCCTGCGCTATGAGAATCGCTTCGCGGAAGCGCATCGGATGAACGTCAAAAATGGCCATCTGCGGCGCATCGCCCGTTCCGCGACGCGTGGCGGCAACCTGCTGGCGAACGCCGAGGGCGAACTGGAATTCAGCATGGGCACCAACGACGAGTTCGTCCGGGAGGTCCGCCACCGTCCAAGGGGCGACGACTGGCGCGTGCTCGGCACGTCGCGCTACGGCGGCGAGGCGTGGACACCGCTGGTTTTCGGTCCGAGCCCCGAGCTCTGGTACACCCTGGACAGCCGCGACGCGGCAACGACGGGTTTCGGCGTCTACAACACCGACGAAGCGACCCACGACATCGTGATCCGGCATCCCAACGTCGACATCACGGGCGTGCAGATCGACGACGACAACAGGCCCTGGGCAGTACGCTTCGACCACCACTTCCCGGCGTACCAGTACCTCAACGCGGTACACCCGCTGGCCCAGCAGCATGCGGTGCTCGCCAAGATGTATCCCGACGACACTGTGACCATCACCAGTTCGACCAGCGACTACAAGGTCAGCGTGGCGCTGGTGTTGGGAGACCGCCAGCCCGGCCGTTTCGTCCTACTGAACGTCGACGACCGCAACGTCGAGCACCTGGCCTCGCGCTACCCGAGTCTGCCGGCCGAGCGTCTGGCCCCGATGGCGCCGGTGGAGTTCCAGGTCCGGGACGGCGCAACGGTGTACGGCTACGTGACCAGTGCCGCGAAGACACCGCGACCGGGCCCCATGGTCGTGTTCGTGCACGGTGGACCGCACGGGGTTCGCGACTACTGGGGTTTCGACCCCATCGTCCAGCTCCTCGCGAGCCGCGGCTATCACGTCCTGCAGGTGAACTTTCGCGGATCGGGGGGTTACGGTCACGCCTACATGAGCCGCGGCTTCGGCGAGTGGGGTGGCCTGATGCAGGACGACGTTACCGACGCCACGCGGTGGGCCATCAGGACGGGACTGGCGGATGCGGAGCGCGTGTGCATCATGGGCGCGAGCTACGGCGCCTATGCGGCGCTCATGGGTGTCGCGCGCGAGCCGGGGCTCTATCGGTGCGCCGTCGGAAGTGCGGGCATCTACGATCTCACCATCATGGAACGCGCGGGCGATGTCCGCGAGCGTCTGTCCGGAATCCACTACATCCGCCAGATCCTCGGCGACGTGGACTTGGACACCCGCTCGCCGACGCACCTGGCCGACCGTATCCGCGCCAAGGTGATGCTGGTCCACGGCGGGATCGACCGCCGTGCGCCGCCCATGCATGCGCGGCGCATGCGCGAGGCATTGGAGCGTGCCGGCCACGAGGTGGCTTGGCACTTCGACCACGACCAGGGCCACGGCTTCATCGGCGACGAGGTCAACGAGGACCTGTATCAGCGAATCCTCGCGTTCCTCGCGGACAATACGGGTACGTGACGGCAACGGCACGTCGAAGCGGTGCGCCAAACCTCCGGTCAGTGGATCGTCGGCTGGGCCTGCTTGCGCAGCAGTTCGACGGCCTTGTGCACCTCGGGCAGGTTGGGATCGATGACGAGCACGCGTTCGAAGGCGAGTAGGGCCGACGTGTAGTCGCCCGCACGCAGGCAGATCTGGCCGAAGCCGCTCAGCGCGCCGAAATGGCGCGGCTCGATTTCGAGTGTGCGAGCGATGTCGTCCAGGCTCTCGGCGTCATGTTCCTGGGCGAAGCGGAGTGTGGCGCGCTTGTTCCAGGCCTCCGCCCAGCCGGGCCAACGGTCGATGAGCCCATCGAGGGTCTGGCCGGCATCCTCCAGGTCGCCGGCTTCGAAGGAGTCCATCACGTTCTTCATCGACGTGGCGGCGACGGTGTCCTCGTGCGAGCACCAGATCGCCCAGATGCGCTGTTCGACTTCGCCACGCGCCTGCTTGTCGGTGGTTGTGCGCAACCGCTCGAACAGGAGATCGAGTTCCGGCGTGTCCGTCGGCAGGGACGAATTCATCGCCGCCAGGACCAGGTCGATGCGCGAGGTGATCGGGTCGAACACGGCTCAGCCTAAGTCGTCCAGGTCGAGTTCGTCGGGCAGTGGCACGAACAGGATGCGAACCGGGCCCTCGATCACTTCGCTCGTGTGGCCGCGTCCGTCGACGTCGTCGGGCAGGAACATCTCGCCAGGCCCCCAGCGGCGCTTTTCGCCATCGGTGGTGCCGACCTCCCAGATGCCGTTCAACATGACGCAGAGCTGCCGCCGCGGCGCATTGTGCCAGTCCTGGAAGGCACCGACGGGCGCTTCGAATACCCGCACGGCTGGCGAGGCGAAGACGGTGCTGTGCTTGAGTTCGTTGCCCCACGCATCCGTCGCCGCCACGCCGACGGAGATTTCGACGTCGTCGAAAGCGGAACCGCCGGCGGCTGTCGTATGGAAGCGGCTTATACGCATGGTCTTTTTTGAAAAGGCCCACTCCGACGCAGGAGGAGTCTAACGCTTTGCGCGACGCGCGGGCGACGCTGCGGAGCTGCGCTTTGTGCGGGCCACGAGGATGGGCGACAATGGCACGGTTACGCTTAAGGGATGCCGATGCCAACGCCAAACACCGAGGAATGGTACGCCGCCGTCCGCGAAGAGATCATCGATCCCGAACGTCCCATCATCGATCCCCACCATCACCTCTGGGAAACCACGTCCATGTGGGGAACCTACGTGCTCGAGGACCTGTGGGCGGACACCGAGTCCGGCCACAACATCGAGAAGACCGTGTTCATCGATTGCCGGTCCGGCTATCGGCAGGAAGGACCGGAGCACCTCAAGCCCGTCGGCGAAACCGAGTTCGTCGCGGGGGTCGCCGCGATGAGCGCGAAGCGGGAGGGGGCGGCCACCATCGCAGGAATCGTGAGCCATGCCGACATGCTCCTCGGCGAGGATGTCCAGGAGGTGCTCGAGGCACACGAAGCGGCCGGGCAGGGTCTGTTCCGGGGCATTCGGCACGCGGGGCCCTACGACACGACGGGAACGTTGACCAACGCGGGCCGTGGTCGACCGTGCCCGTACGGCGAGGGCAAGTTCCGCACCGGCGTGCGGACGCTAGGGCGTCTTGGCTACACCTACGACACGTGGCACTTCTTCCACCAGAACCGGGACTATCTCGCGCTGGCCCAAGCCGTGCCGGAGACGACCATGATCCTCGACCACTTCGGCACGCCGCTCGGCGTCGGCGCCTACGCCGGGCGGCAGGAGGAGATCTTTGCGCAGTGGAAGGACGACATCGCGGCCATCGCCGGGTGCCCGAACGTCGTCGCCAAGCTCGGCGGCCTCGCCATGCCCGACAACGGTTTCGGTTGGGAGCGGCGTGACCAGCCGCCGACGTCGGACGAGTTCGTCGACGCGCAGCGGCGCTACTACCTGCACACGATCGAGTGCTTCGGCCCCGACCGTTGCATGTTCGAGAGCAACTTCCCGGTCGACCGCCTGTCGATTTCCTACCATGTGATGTGGAACGGCATGAAGAAGATCGTGGCCGACTTCTCCGATGACGAGAAGGACGCCATGTTCTACGGCACGGCGGCGCGCGTGTACCGGATTTAACCGTCGTAGGAACGCCATGCCGGGTCCACTCGACGGCATCCGTGTGTTGGAGGCTGGCCTCTTGATCCAGGGGCCGCAGGCTGCGGCATTGCTCGGCGACATGGGCGCGGACGTGATCAAGATCGAGTTGCCCGGGGTCGGCGACCAGAGCCGTTACATCACCGTCGCACCGGACGACCCGCGCAGTGCCGTATTCACCGCCTGCAACCGCGGCAAGCGCAGCATCTCCCTGGATCTCCGCCAAGCTCGCGGCGCCGACCTTTTCAAGGCGCTGGTTCGTACGGCCGATGTCTTCGTCAGCAACTTCATGCCCGGGACGCTCGAGAATTGGGGGCTGGCCTACGAGGACCTGGCCGCGGTCAACGAGGGGATTATCTGCGCGCAGGGCAGCACCTTCGGTCCCCTCGGTCCGGACGCCGAACGCAAAGGCGCCGACCTGGCAGGGCAGGCCGCCGGGGGACTCATCAGCACGACGGGGCGGGACGGCGATCCGCCGACGCCGGTGGGCGTGTTCATCGCCGACCACATCGGCTCGCTCAACATGGTGGCCGGCATCCTGGCGGCGCTGCACGCCAGATCGGCGAGCGGCCGGGGTCAACGCGTCGATGTCTCGTTGCTCGGCGGCCAGATCTGGGCGCAGGCGACCGAGTACACCCACTACCTGCTCACCGACCGGGTGCCGGGGCGCGCCAATTTCGGCCACCCGTTGATCAAGGCGGCCTACGGCATCTTCGAGACGGCCGATGGCTGGATCGGCCTGGTCGGCGTGCCGCCGCAAGCCCGCGACGGGTTCTACATTGCCATCGAGCGCCCCGACCTCGCCCTCGATGAACGCTTGCAGGGCGCGGGGATGCCGCCGGAGGATCTCGCCTGGTTCAAGAGAGAACTCGCCGCGACCTTCAAGACCCGAACGACAGCGGCGTGGGGTGACATACTCGGCGCGGCGGGTGTGCGCTATGCGCCGGTTCAGGACTACGCCGCGGCCGCTACCGATCCCGGCATTTGGGAGAACGGCTACCTGGCGGAGGTGGCCGACGAGGCCGGGCAGCCGCAGCGCGTCGTCGGTACGCCGATTCGCATGGGTGCGACGCCGCTGTCCCCCGGCGTCGGGGCGCCGACCCTCGGCGAGCACACGGAGGACGTGCTGCACGAAATTGGCATCGGCGCTGACGAAATAGCCGCCTTGCGGGAACAGGGCACGATCTGAACGAACCGTCGAACCGTTGACAAGGAGACGACATGGCTTACGAAGAGATTCTGACTGAAACCCAGGGCCGGGTCGGCATCATCCGCCTGAACCGGCCGCACCGGCTGAACGCGTGGACCGACACGATGTCGAGGGAGATCGTCGACCAGCTTGCGGCGTGGAACGCGGACGACGCCATCGGTGCGATCGTCTTCACCGGTGAAGGCCGGGCCTTTTGCGCCGGTGCCGACATCGGCAACTTCGCGGAACGCGTCGAGACCAACAAGAAGGGCGAGGGAGAGTCGCTCGCCCGCGGCGGCCACAACATGACCCACACGATCCGCAGCTCCAAGCCGACGATCGCCGCGATCAACGGCTACGCCGTGGGTGTCGGGCTGACCATGATCCTGCCCTGCGACGTCCGCATCGCCTCGACCAACGCCAACTTGAGCATCCGCTTCATCAAGATGGGCCTGATGCCGGAACTCGGCTCGACGCACCTGCTCGCGCAGCTCATCGGCCTCGGCAACGCGACGGACATGTGCCTGACCGGTCGCATGGTGCCCGCCGACGAAGCGCACCGCATGGGCTTGGTGACCGCGGTGACGGAGCCCGACGAGTTGATGCCGACGGCGCTCGCCAAGGCCGACGAGATCGCCAACAATCCGACGCGCGCGGTGATGATGATCAAGGAACTGCTGCGCAAGAACCCGATGGAGGACGACCTCGACGCGGTCATGGAGCGGGAAGGCTTGCGCGACCAGATCGCCCGTCGGCTGCCGGACCATGCCGAGGCCGTGTCGGCGTTCCTGGCCAAGCGCGAACCGAACTTCAACCAGTAGGGACTTCGACGATGACGACGCCGACGATTTACCATGTCAAGGGGACGCGCGGTTTCCGTGCGATCTGGCTCTGCGAGGAACTCGACCTGCCGTATCGCGTGGAGGTGATCGACTTCTCGCCGGCCTTCCGGACCAGTGCCGAGTGGCGCAGCAAGAGCCCGACGGGCAAGGTCCCCGTCATGGTCCACGACGAGGTGACCATGTTCGAGTCCGGGGCCATGGTGGACTTCCTGCTCGAACGCTACGGCGAAGGTCGGCTGGCGCCCGAGCCCGGCACGCCGGAAAGCGCCCTCTGCCGGCAATGGTCCTGGTTCGCGGAAGCCACCTTTGCGCGACCCGTGGGCGAGATCGTCAACCACAACCGGGTGGCGCCGGAAGGCGGTGTGGTCGAGTTCGTCATCGAGGACTGCAAGGATCGCGCGCGCATCTGCATCGCCGCGATCGAGGATGCCCTCGCCGACTCGCCTTATCTCGTGGGCGATTCGTTCACCTATGCCGACATCATGACCGGATACTCGTTGCTACTGGCGTCGAACTTCGGCCTGCTGACGGACGACTACCCGCGGACGCAAGCCTATTTCGGCCGACTGAGCTCGCGGCCGGGATTTCAGATGGCCCAGGACGCGGGCTGAAGGAGGGATCGTGGACGCGGAACTCGAGGAACTGCAGTACCTTTTCGATCTGAACGGCTACCTGGTGATCGAGGACGTGTTGAGCGCAGCCGAAGTCGCCGAACTCAACGCCTTAATCGACGCCCAGGAACTGCCCGCACCGGCGGACAACTTCCCACGCTTCGGTTCCGCCGCCGGTGCAGTTCGGCAGACCGGGCCGGGCTTCCTGCAGTGGGGCGAACCGTTCGCTCGCTTGATGGACCACCCAGCCCTGCTGCCGATCCTGCGTTTCCGCCTTGGCGAAGCCTTCCGGCTCGAACGCCTCTACGGCATGTACATGCGCAAGGGATCGCCTGCGGGACGTCTGCACGCGGACTACGGGGCAAGTTCGCCGAATGCCACCACCGGACCGGGCGAGTTCTTCGCCTTCCGCGACAACCGCATGATGGCCGGGTTCATGGTCGGCGCATGGAACCTTCGCGACACCGGGCCTGACGTGGGCGGCTTCTGCTGCATCCCCGGCAGCCACAAGAGTTCGTACCGCATCCCGCGCGGCATCCACGCGGCGCACCAGGACAGTCCCTGGGTGCGGATCGTCGAAGCGCCGGCGGGCAGCCTGCTGGTCTTCACCGAGGCGCTCACCCACGGCACCGCGCGATGGGACGGCGACTACGAACGCCGCACGCTGCTCTACAAGTACTGCGTGTCCAGCATGAGCTGGGGCAGCACCCGGGTAACGCCGCCGGAAGGGGTCGAACTGAGCCCGCGGCAGCGCCAGCTTCTTGCGGATCCCGGAGAGCCGCTCACGCATTTCCCATCGCTGTTCTCGGAGGAATTCGAAGCCGCGGCGAGCTGATGGTGCGCGGGCGTCCCCGTCCGCTTTGGTGCGCGGGCGTCCTCGTCCGCATCATCGCCTCGTCTATGCGGGCCCGGGAGGCCCGCGCACCCAGCTTAGGCTCCCTTCAGTTCCGCCACTTCCTTGCGCAGCCGGACCAGCTCGGCCTGTTCCGCTTGGGCCCTCTCCCAGATCACCGCCGTGCGCGGTGCCGGTCCGAAAGCGCTAGGCGGGGTCAGAATCGCACGTTGGTTTTCCGTCAGGTCGCCGTATTGGTCGGCGTTGTAGTAGCACGGCCCCCAGGCCACGGCGTGCGGGCAGTACTTGTAGAAGATCGTCCGCCGCTCGCCGCCTCCACCCCACGGAACCGTGCCGTGGGCGCACGCCTCCGTGAAGATGATCGCGTCACCCGACCGCGCGGTAACTCGATCCACGCAGGCTGGGATGTCGGCCTGCTTCGCGCTGATCCGCCACTCGTCCGGAAGCGCGAAGTTCCCCTTGTGGCTGCCGGCGACGCACGCAAAGCCTCCGCTTGACGGGGTCACGTCATTGAGCTCGAACGCGACGGTGAGCAAGCCGTTGAAGAACTGGCCGTTGTTGTAGCGGTAGTAGCACTGGCCGCCGTCTGTCGGCCCGACCACGTCCCTCGGCCCTCCCGCACCTTGACCCCCACCGTGCAGATAGAGCTTGCTCGGATGCTCGGCGTTCACGACGTTGATGTAGTCGTGGTCCAACCGGTAGCCGACCCCGAGCAGCGCCTCGAGATACGGCGCGATGACGGGCAGGTCAATGAGATCGATATAGGTCCCACCCCATTCCAGCAGCGACGGCGCCGACCAGGCCGGGCTCGCGTCCGCCCCGAAGATGGTCCGGTCGGACCCCAGGCGGCCCTTGGCCTTGCGGCGCGCCTCAAGTCGCTCGGACAGGTCCTCGACCTGTTCGGTCGTGAGCGCGTCCCTCACGACGATGTAGCCGCGAAGGTCGAAGAGGTACTTCTCGTGGTCGTTCATGTGCTAAGGCAGCCTGTCTCGGCGGGTCGGTGATGTTGGTGCATAGCATCGTGGGCACCGGCCCCGGAGACAAGTAGCATTGCTCCACAAACCGTTGGGAGTATCGGACGTGGCCCGCCTCGACAGCATGACGCCCGCATTGCGCAAACACTATGTCGACATGGCATGTCCGAAGTTCGACTCCTCGCCCTGGGTGGACGCTGTGCCGCTGGCCCGTCGGAAGGTCGCTTTGATCTCGACGGCCGGTCTCCATCGGCGGGACGACAAGCCCTTCGTCCTGCGTGCCTCGGACTACCGGCTGATCCCGGACGACACGCCGTCCGCCGATCTGGTGATGAGCCACATGTCGACCAACTACGACCGCACCGGCTTTCAGCAGGATTGGAACGTCGTGTTTCCGCTCGACAGGTTGCGTGACATGTGTGCGGCGGGCGACATCGGCAGCTTGGCCCGCCACCACTACTCGTTCATGGGGGCGACCGACGTTCTGGCCCTGGAGCCGCAAGCCCGCGACTTGGCGCGGATCATGCGCGCGGACGGCGTCGATGCCGCCTTGCTGGTTCCTGTCTGACCCAACTGCACGCGTGCCGTCGGCGCGCTCGGCCACTACCTGGAGCGGGAAGGCATCGCGACCACCCAGATTAGCCTGATCCGACTTCATACCGAACGGATCGCGCCGCCGCGCGCGTTGTGGGTGCCGTTCGAACTGGGACGACCGCTCGGTCCGCCCGGCAACCGGGCGTTCCAGACCCGCGTATTGCAGGCGGTTCTTGGCTTGCTGGAACGCCCCGAAGGCCCGGTGCTTGAGGACTTTCCGGACGACGAACCTGCGGGAGCCGCGCCTGAGGCGCCGCTGGCTTGCCCCGTTTCCTTCCCGGACGCTGAAATGGACGCCGAAGACCAGCTCGTCCGCGCCTTTCGCGCCGAGGTAGACGGATTGCGCAACTGGTACGACGAGGCGGTGCGGCGCAGGCGGCGCACCACGGCCGACACGACGGGTCTGGCCCCCGAGGCCGTGGCCGACTTCATCGCCGGGTTCGCGCGCGGCGACGAGCCGGATAATCCGCTGACCGACGTCTCGTTGGGTGCCGCACTGAAAATGGCGAGCGAGGACTTGAAGGCCTACTACAACGAGGCCATAACGGCGCAGCCCGGTGGGACCACGGACCCGGTCCGGCTGGAGGAGTGGTTCTGGGGCGAAACCGTGGCGGCCCGCGTGCTCAACGAAGTCCGCAAGCACTGCCAGGGGCGGGCCGGTCGCGAAAACCAGATGCTCGGTAGCGCGCTGCTCGTACCCAGGCGCCAGTTGCACCGATTCGACCGGATTGAGCGCCCCACGGCTGGCCCTGCGCTTCGCTCCGCTGTGCGCAGGTCCGCCTTCGGCCCAGCGCCGTCGATCATGGAACATCCGCCGACGGACGCTGCGCTCCCTATGGCGGATGTTCCATGAAAGGAGGAGTCATGAACGACGACGCGGCACCGCGGCGAGCGCGCGCCGTGGGCATCAATCACATCGCGTTGGAGGTGGGCGACATCGATGCCGCCCTGGACTTCTACGGCGCGTTCCTTACCTTCGAGATCGCCAGACGCAGCGACACCGCGGCATTCGTCTATTTCGGCGACCAGTTCATCAACTTCGCTCGCGGGCGCCGGCAAGGACCGGACGACCGCCGCCACTTCGGGATCGCCGTGGACGACAAGGAACTCGCGCGCACGCGTCTCGAGGAACTGGGCGTTGAGTTCCTCGACGGTCGCTTCATGGACTTCCTCGATCCCTGGGGCAACCGCGTCGAGATCACGACCTATACCAAGATCCAGTTCACGAAGGCCGACCACGTGCTGCGCGGCATGGGGCTCGCGCACCTCGAGAAGACCGACGAAGCGCTCGCCGAATTGGCCACGAAAGGCATGGCGCCGGACGGAGAGTGAAGGGGGTTCGGCGACCGGTTTCGGGGTGGTCGCCGAGAAGCCGGAGACGACGATATGATTTGGTGCGTTTGTGCTTCCGTGCTACTGTGTTGCAGGTGTGAGCGAAGGAGCATCCGTGGGCAGACTAACGATCAGGCTTGACGACGATTTGCATCGCGCGCTCAAAGAGACGGCAGTGCGGCAAAGGCGTTCGATCGGTTCCATCATCGACGAGAGTTTGCGCCTGCGCGGGATCAGGGACCAGGCCAGTGCTCGCTCCTTGGTTGCGGCAGCCCGCAACCATGCCCGACTGGACCCGGCAGATGCGCAGAAGCTCGCGGTGGAGGAAACGCGGGCCGCACGTGAGGGATGACGCCACAAGTATTTGTCGTCGACACGAACGTCGTGGTGGCAGGTCTCTTGACTCGGGCGACGGATAGCCCCGTGGTGCGGATCCTGGACGCGATGCTCTCGGGAGAGTTGGTCTATCTTCTTTCCCCTGAGTTGCTCGCCGAGTACCAGACCGTGCTCATGCGACCGAAGCTGGCCAAACGACATCACTTGAGCCAAAACGAGGTCGACGCCGTGTTGGCGGAGCTTGCGGCCAACGCCATGTGGCGAGAGCCTGACGATGGCGCGACGGCCGCGCCCGATGCCGGTGACGACCATCTCTGGACGTTGCTCGAGACCTACCGCGGGAGCATCCTCATCACGGGAGACATGGTCTTGCGTGAAAAGCCACCGGCACACCATTCGGTGATTTCACCACGCTCGTGGGCCCAGGACATCTCCGGTCAACCGGACGAGCACGATGACCCGGCGTAAGTCGGCCTCCGGGGATCCGGTCACTGCCACCGCCGAACTCGTGCGGACGCGCGGGTATGCGTTCAGCGCCCATGAGACCGCCACCGACCCCATTGCTGGCTGTGCGGAAGCGCTAGCCCGGTACGGCTTCTGCGTGCTCGACGACGTTATCGCGCCCGACGATGTGCCGCTGATACACGACGAGGTCGATGCCGCGGAAGCGTCCATCTCGCGCAACATGGCTGCCATCCGGGAAGTCCTTGACGCGGCCGTGGACGGGAGTCCTTCCGTTGAGACCATGAAAGCCGTACTCGAAGAGGCGCCGCCGGGAGTCGAACTGCGCCCCGTGGGCCGCATGGGGCGCCCGCCCAAGCCGCCGAATGACATCATCTGGCTACCACGCTATGCGCCGTATCTCGCCCACCCCGCCATCACTGGCGTGGCGCGCCGCGTGCTCGACGACCACCTCAAGATCGCGCAGCTCCATCTGCGCCCGATCGCGGCGGGCTCGGACGCAGCACCCGGCGGTTTCGGCCGGGCGAGGTACCGCGGGCGGGCGGACACGCGGGAGTGGCACACGGACTGGCCCCACGACCTGTCCGCCTATGGTTCGGACCAGCCGCTTCAGAACGCCGGCTGCATCCGCCAACCGTTCCCCGACGTCACCATGTGCCTGGTGATGATCTGGTACCTCACGGATGTGGACGAGGACTCGGCAGCCACATGGGTCGTCCCGGGCTCCCATCGCGATCCCCGCAATCCGCGCGGGCCGAGCGACGGCATCACCGTCACGGCACCGATCCCGGGCGACATGCAGGTCACCGCCAAGGCCGGCTCCGTCTTCATCCAGGACTCGCGCACTTGGCATGCCTCGGCCATGCACAACACGTCCGGTCGCAAGCGCGTCGCGGTGGTCAACCGCTGGTGTCCGTGGTGGCTGTCCGTGGACGACTACGCGCCCGGCGGCGTCTTCAACACCGTCTGCCGCCCTCTGTCGCTAGCCGAGTACAGCGCCCTGCCCGAAGACGTGCAGCCGTTCTTCCGCCACGTCTGCCCCGACGTTCACGACACGCTGCACCCGGCCGTGCTGGACCGCGCTGCCGCCGCGGCTCGTCGAAACCGCTACGGGTTCGAGCAACTCGAGAAGCACGCCGACAAGGTGGCGGACGCGAACGAGCATATCCGGGTGCCGACGCAGGACTGACCTGCCGATGAGCGCCGCCGTGCGTCACTCGTCGAAGACCTGAACCCTTGGCCACCTTTTCGCGTACATCTTCTCGGCGATTCGTTTCCGGTAGGTTTCTAAGCTCACCCGCCTGGGATTCCGGCGGACCACCATCGAGAACAGATCCTCCAGCCCTAGCGGGGCGGTCACCGCGATGCCGTCGTCTGGCCGGAGCGAGACGGCCACGGCCAGTGCCGTCTCGGGCCAGGTCGCGGCGGCGTCTCTCATCGAGTGGAGGGGCTCGACTTCGTGGCCGAACACCTTGTGGAACCACAGATGTACGGCGGCCTGGTTCTTGACGTCCCAGGCCACCTCGGGCCTGAGTTCCTTCAGTTGCTCCGCGTACCGTTTCTCGGTGGCTTCCGCGAGGTCATTCGGGTCGAAGTCGGGCCCGTCCACATCCGCGCGACACGACGGCGTTGCGTAGCCGGGCAACGCGTCCCATCCGGCGTTTCGAATCGCGCCGCTGCCGATCCATGCGTCCGGCGGGCCCACCGAGC
>JAPOYV010000122.1 GCA_026706385.1 Gammaproteobacteria bacterium | reverse complement strand
GCCCAGGGTTCCGGGTGGCGCACTACTCGATCCAGGACGACCACGCGCACTTCCTGATCGAGGCGGCGGGGGCGCGGCGCCTGGCGAACGGCATGAAGAGCCTGGCGGCGCGTTTCGCGCGCTGCGTGAACCGCGTCTTCGGCCGCAAGGGGCGCGTTCTGGCGGGCCGCTTCTACCACGTGCTGAAGCGGACGCCGACGGAGGTGCGGCGTGCGCTGGCGTACGTCCTTCTGAACGCGCGCAAGCACTACCGGCAGCGCCGCCGCCGGATTCCACCGGTGGTGCTGGACGGCGCGAGTTCGGGTCTGTGGTTCGACGGCTGGAAGGGGCGCGGTCCGCCGCCGGGCCGCTACGCGGACGCGGACCGTTCGCCGGAGGTGGCGGCGCCGCGGACGTGGCTGCTGTCCAAGGGCTGGCGGCGCATCGGGCTGGTGGATCCGGCCGAGGTGCCGGGGAGCTGACCCTCGCAGGCCACTGGGGTTCCGTCTGGGAAAGGCAACCCAAGGCTGCACGCTTCCGGCAACGGAAACCGCTCGCTGCTGGCAACCGAGGACTGCACACTGCGGGCAATTGAAAGCTGCGCACTGCCGGCCAACTGAACTGCACACGCCGGACGTCGCCCGCGCCAGCCTCGCGCGGCTCGGTTATTGCCCTGGTGCCTTCAAGCGCAGATCGCCCGCACAGGTCCCTGCCTACCCTCTGCGGCAACAGCAGTTAGAGCCCGTGCACTGCAACCCGACGCCCGCGAACATCGCCCTATTCGATCCCGCGGCTCCGCCTCGACCTGTCAGGGCGTAGCCAACCGGCCGGCAGCCGTACGGTCGACATGCGGTTTGAAATGGGCGATGTTCTGTTTGAGGGCGGAGGCGTGAGGCGGAACAACCGTTGACGGATCTCGGGGGTGGTTCACAGTTTGGCCGCGGCGCTGTGTCGTGCGTTCCCGGGCACGTACCCCCGGACGGCCGCCGGTGGCCATAGGACACGGACCGCGGCGGCGGCGATACGACACGGACCGCGGCGGCGGCGATACGGGCGCGGACGCTGTCGGTGAAGGCTCGCGGTGGGTTGGCTGATCTAGAGCAACTCGCGGATGTGAGCCGCGACCAAGTCTGGGCGCTGCATGGGGATGAAGTGGGTCAACTCGGGCAGGTAGACGTCGCGCCCGTTCGGCAGCGCCGCCGCCAGCCCCGGCCAGGTCGGCGACTGCGTGAAGTCCATCTCGCCGTCCCGCTCGGACTTGCGATGTCCGCGCAACACGACCGTGGGATGGGGCAGCGTGGCGATGGTCCCGCTAATGTCGCGACCGGCGCTGCCCATGTAGATCGACGCCTCGACCAGCGGCGGGCACGCGAGGACAAAGGCATCGCCGTCCGCGACCAGGCCGTGCCGGCAGTAGTCCATCAGCACGTCGCGCCGCCAGAGGCGGAACGGCTGGCGGTCCGCGAACCGATCAAACATCGCGTCGACGGATGCCCAGTTGTTTCGCCGCCGCGCGACGGGATGTTCCGCCGCCGAGGCGGCCGTGAAGCGCGGGTTCCGGCCGGCGTACTGATCGGGGTCCATGATGACCGGGTCGACGAGCAGCAGCTTGCGGAAGCGGTCCGGTTGGCGGCCAGCCGCCTGCACGATGGAGTGCCCGCCCATCGAATGCCCGGCGGCGACGAGGCCGGTGAGATCCAGGGCTTCAGCGAAGGCCGTGACGTCGGCACCGAATTGGTGCCAGTCGTAGGGGCCGCGCTTGGTGGTCCGCCCGTGGCCGCGCAAGTCGGGCGCGAGAACGCGCACGCCGTCGCCGAGTTCGCGGACCACGCCGTCCCAGCAGCGCCCGTGGAAGCCCGTGGCGTGGGCGAGCAGGACCGTGGTCGCGTGCTCACCGCCCCACTCCGTGTAGGCCAGGTCGATTCCGCGAACGGCGACGCTACGCCGTTCCGCCTTCATCGGACAGCCATGGGCTGGAACCGTCCGTAGGTCAGCGACCGCCACAGCCACTCCAGCGGCCCGAAGCGGAAGCGGCGCAGCCACCAGATGCTGAACTCGATCATCACGGCCCACTGCGCGAGGACGATGATGTAGAGCTCGCTGCGCGCCAGCTCGTTCCAAAGGCCTAGCCCGAAGTCGTGGAACAGCACCAGGCCGAAGAGGCTCTGAAGAATGTAGTTGCTGAGCGCCATGCGCCCGGCGGCCGCGAGGCCATAGCGGACGCGCGCGAGCCAGCCGCGCGCGCAGACGATCATCACCAGCGACGCGTAGCCCAAGCCCATGCTGACGCGGCCGAGGTCGTTGGTGGGGACGGATGCCCCGGAGACCCATTTCAGATCGAATCCGCTGGTGACCTTCATGGTGACTTCGAAGGCGTTGACGGCAAGTCCGACACCGAAGCCGCAGATGGCGAGCACGACGTAGAAGCGGAGCGAGCGCTGTCCCTGCAGGACGCCGGTCTTGTACAGCGCCATGCCGAGCAGCATGCACGCCATCGCGTCCCAGAAAATGAACAGCGGCAAGCCCTGGGCATACGTCGTGAGCACGGCGCGCGCATTGGCGACGAAGGCCTCCGGGTAAGCGCCCTCAAACTTGATCCGTTCCGCGGCGAGCGCGGCCTCGGTCGGCGTGAACGCCGCCTTGGTTTGGCGCCACGCCTCGAGTGCGGCCGGGTCGTCGGTGAACGCCGGGATGGACAGGACGGCGAACATGCTGCCGGAGGCCGTAGCAAGATAGAGGTACACCAGAGCGGCCGTCGCCACGAGCGCCCGCGGCCGCCAATTGCGGCACAGGTACAGCACCAACCCCGCGAGGGCGTAGGCTACGAGGATGTCCCCGACCCAAAGCAGGACGAACGCATCGAACAGGCCGATTGCCAGCAGCAGGACTTGGCGGCGGTAGTAGATGCCGGCGCTCTTGGCGCGCACGCCGGTCGCGAGAATGGCGACCCCAGCCCCGAACAGCATGGAGAACAAGGCCCGCATGGCGCCCTCGGCGAAGAGTTCGACGCCCGCATAGACCCCGAAGTCGATGCCGGCCACGGCGCCGTCCACCGACGGGTCGAAGTAGGCGCGGAACGGCAGCGCGAAGCCGAGGATGTTGAGCAGGAGGATGCCGAGTAGCGCGAAGCCGCGTACGACATCGATGGACTCGATGCGTACCGACGGCGCGACGGGGGCGGGCCCAGTCAGTGACGCATCAGTCATCCGCCGACTATAGCAACATCACCGGTTCACCCGCCCTGCAGAGCCACGAATCGCCGGTACGGCCCGCCGGCCTTTTCCATCAAGCTGTCGTGGTCGCCGACGTCGCGAATGCGGCCGTCCTCCAGGAAGACGATCCGGTCGGCGTTGCGGATCGTGGACAGCCGGTGCGCGATCACGATGATGAGCCGGTCCTTCGCGCCGCTTCGCAGGGCCTCCAGAAGTTCGTTCTCGGTCTTCGGGTCCAACGCGGCGGTCGGCTCGTCGAGGATCAGGACGCGCGTGTCCCGGATCAGCCCGCGCGCGATACACAGCCGCTGCTGTTGGCCGACGGACAGCGTGTCGCCCGACTGCCCGAGCACGGTGTCGATGCCGTCCGGCAGTTCGCCGACGAAGTCCATGCACGCAGCGCCCTCGAGCGCGCGAAGAACCTCGTCATCCCTGGCATCGGGTTTTGCGAGCAGCAGGTTGTCGCGGATCGACGCCGAAAGCAGGACGTGTTCTTGGAAGACATAGGCGACTTGGCTGCGCAGCGAGTCGAGGTCGACGTCGGCCAGGTCGCGGCCGTCGACGAGCACGCGGCCCGCCGTGGCCTGGAGGAATGCGGGCACCAGGTAGGCGAGGCTGGTCTTCCCGGAGCCCGTGGGTCCGACAATGGCGACGACCTCGCCCATCTTTAGTTCCAGGTTCACGGCGGATAGCGTTCGGCGACCGTCGGGATAGCTGAACGCGACGTCGCGAAACTCGATGCCCTGGCTGATCGGACCGAGCCTTGGTCCATGCACCCGGTCCTCGTCCACCGGGTAGTCCATGAAGAAGAAGACGCGCCGCACGGCGGCCACCGGGCCTTGCAGCTTGATCCAGAACGAACCGATGTCGGTGGCCGTCTCCAGGATGCCCCAGATGAGGCCGAAGATGACGAAAAAGTCGCCCGGCGACATCACGCCCTCGATGATCTGGTCGGTGACCAGCAGGGTGATGTAGATCGCCGCGACGACCATCAAGCCGAGGACGACGACCAGGAGCGCGATGCCCACCGCCAGTGCGAACCGCTCGCGCAGGAAGGACTCGCGGCTGCGCTCGGCGAAGCGCTCCGCATCGCGTCGCATGCCGCCGAGGCTCTGCACCGCGTAGACGTTGTCCATCGTCTCTTCAATGGCGTTGGTGGTCGCCGCGCCCGCTGCGCGCTTGGCCTGGTTGGTCCGCCGCACCAAGGCGGATGCCGGGAAGGTGACGATGAAGGCCAGCGGGAACGCCGACCAGGCGATCCACACGAGTTCGGGCGCGACGTCGCTGTAGGTGTACTGGATCAGGTAGAGATTGACTGCACCCCAGATCAGCGTCAGCGCGGGCTCGATGGTCAACTGGTAGCAGATGCCCGGCACTTGGGGCGTGTCGTAGAGCACGCGGTAGATCGAATCGCCGATGCGCTGGTCGTCGAGCGTGGTCATCGGCAGGTGCGTTAGGCGTGCGAAAAGCCTTGTGCGCAGCGTGTTCGCGAGGCGCTGCGTCAAGCGGACGTGGACCATGTATTCCGCGACGCCCCAGAGGCCGCCGGCGCCGCTGCCGCCGGCGCTGATCGCGTTTTCGCCCTGCGTTGCGGCGTCGGCGCCCTCGAACAGTCCCACCTCCTCGAAACTGCCGCTGCGCGTACCGAACACCAGGAGCATCAGCATGAGCAGGGCGGCGACCACGAGCATGATCTCCATCGGGGCCATGCCGTCGACGAAAACGACGAGGGGCTGCATGAACGGCGGGTAGGGCACGTCGGTCTCGCCGAACGGTTCCTGGAGGAGCACGTTGTCGGTGATGATCTTGCCGATCCACGGCAACAGCAGGGCGCTCGCCATGAATCCGAAGCTGAACGCGAACTTGGCGGCGAACAGTCCGCGCGCCTGGGCGAGGAGCTTGAGCGACCGGCCCATGAGGACGGCGGCTTGGCGCGACGACACCTTGGTGTCGAGGTCGATGCGGTCGTCGTAGCGGAGACGCTCGGCCCGCTCCTCGCGCCGAGACTGGTTGCCGGGTGCCTCGAGCGGCGTGGTTTCGCTCATCCGGCGGCCTGCAGTCCGACCGTCTCGGCTTCCACGAAGCCGCGATAGCGCCCGTTCGGACGCGCCATCAGTTCGTCGTGGGGACCGATCTCGACGATCCGGCCGTCCTCGAGGAAGGCGATCTGGTCGGCATCGCGAATCGTCGACAGCCGGTGGGTGATGAGGAACACGACCTTGTCCTTGCCCCACTCGCCGAGGTTGGCGAGCAGTTGGCGCTCGGTGACGGCATCGAGCGACGCGGTCGGCTCGTCGAGGATCAGGATGGGAGTATCGCGCAGCACGGCCCGGGCGATGGACAGGCGCTGCCGCTGGCCCGTGGACAGCTTGCCGCCGCGCTCGCCGAGTTCGGTCTTGTAGCCCTTGTCCAGGCCCAAGATGAACTCGTCGGCGCAGGCGACCTTGGCGGCGGCCTCGACTTCGGCAAGCGTCTTGCCGTCGGCCGCGTAGCCGATGTTGTCGGCGACGGTGCCGGCGAACAGCACGTTCTTCTGCAGCGCGATGGCCGTGTTGGCCCGGATGTCGTCGACGCGCAGGTCGCGGATGTCGATGTCGTTGAAGGCGACCCTACCGCGCTCCGGGTCGTAGAGCCGAAGGATCATCGACATCAGCGTCGACTTGCCCGAGCCGGTCGCGCCGACGATCGCGGTCACGCTGCCGGCTCGGGCCACGAGGTCGACGCCCTGCAACACGGGGAGCGTTGAGGCATCCGGCAGCTCGTAGGAGAAGTGCACATCGCGGCAGGCGACACTGTGCAACGGCACGGGGAACGCGGAAGGGTCGTCGCCGTCGACGATGTCCGGCTCGAGGTCGAGCAGGAAGAACGCGCGCTCGAGCCCGATGAAGAGATCCTGCACCATGCACCACAGGCGGATGAGCCAGAAGCCGTTGCCGCGGACCTCCTCGACCTGGTCGCGGGCGTAGTTGAAGGCACCGAGGTTCCAGACGGTGTAGCCGATCAGCGCCGCCACCGCGGCGCCGAGATAGGTCTCGCGGTCTTCGATGACCCAGCCGGCGAGCACGTATTCCGCAGCGATCGCCACGGCGCCGCCGGCGGTCATCGCGATCGCGCTCAGCAGCACGATTTCGAGGCGCAGGTAGAACGCGGCGTTCAGCGCCCGGTGCGAGTCGGCATCGAAGCGTTCCAGGATGCGCGCCTCCGCGCGGTTGGCCTTGACCACCTTGATCGCGGCGAACGACTCCTGCAGGCGCGATGTCAGGTCGCTGTTCGCCATGCGGTTCTCGCGCGCCCGCCGCCGGATGCGTGGCGTGTATTTCACCGTCAGCCAGACGACGGGGATGCCGACGGCGACCACCGCGACGGCCACCTCGGGGCTTAGGAAGAACAGGAGGAAGAGAGCGAGGGTCATCCAGAACACAACGGTGACGGGCCCGACCAGGGCTTCCTCCAAGAGGTTCACGATCATCGCGCTGTCCTGATAGACCCGGAACACCGCATCGCCCACCCGCGCGTGGCTGTGGTACTTGAGCGACAGGTGCTCGGCGCGCTCGATCATCGCCACGCGCAGGCTCTGGTTGATGTTGTGCCGGATCCACGTCCCGTAGTAGGGCAGCGTCGCGAGGCCGCCAAGAAACACCAAGCCGCCGACCCCGAACCAGATGAGCAGGCGGTCGCGCACGATCCTGCGCTGTTCGACCGTCATGGGGTCTTCGTCGGCAACCTCGGTGGTGACGTATTCTTCGCCGGCCCCAAGCAGCACAGCTTGCAGCGGCTGCAGCCGGTCGCCGACGAGCACCTTGTTCATCAAGAGGTCGCTGGCGACCGCCCACAGGACGACTATGAACACAGCCGACGCCGCACTGATCGCCAGCAGCGTCACGATGTGCTTGAGCATCGGCCGGATGAACGGCCAGGCGCGAAGAATGAGCTCGACGAACCGCCGCGCGCTCATCGACGGTGCGTCGGCGCGATCCGCCTTGGCAATGGCGGCTAGGAAGTCCTCGGCGAGCATGTGCCTGCGCTTGTGCCCCGGCACTACGGCAAGCGCGCAAGCATTCCACAGATCGGGTGGCGGCGCGACCGGATCGAGAGCGTGGGCGCTGTGGTGCGCGGACCTCCTGGCCCGCTATTGAACCTCGGTCATTGGAACGGCGAACGCGAACGGGAGTACCCGTTCGTGGACGTGGCGGACCGACCGGTCCGCGCGCGCCGGCCGCGTTAACGCTTCAGGCGGGCTTCGAGTTCGGCGATCCGGGCGATAGCCTCGTCGCGTTGACGCATGACTTTGTGGAGCGGTGGGATACGCTCGCCGTTGGCCTTGTTGCGGATGCTCATCTCGACACGGTCGTAGGAGAGTTCGGCGTTGAGCACATCGCTTGGATAGGCCCCCGAGGAGGTCGGCGAGATCGGCTGATAGACCCCGTGGTGGAGGCGGTATCCGGTGACTGGTTCCGGTAGTCGGCCCAAGGGGTCGATCTGCCAGAACTCGCGGATTCCCAGATCGCCGTAGAGCGCGGGCTTGATGTCGACGTCCCGACGCCAGGTCTTCTCCGACAACCCTTCGACCACCAGGTCCGGCGGTTGTCCTTCGATCCAGATCTTGTAGGAGTTCCGGTGGTGCCGGCCAACGCCGAGCGCGATGGTGATATCCGGTTCGACCGCCGCCCTGGGGTTGACTTGTTCGAAGAGGATCAGTAAGCGCTCCTGCACCATGGCCTCGTCCTGATCGGCGAGCAAGGCGAAGGCGCTGTTCCTGAAATAGTTCAGGACGTCGTCATGTGAGGAGCTCTCCGTCACGTTGCGGCTTTCGCACGGATACCCTTCGTCGTCATAGCCGACGGGCGGCAGCGGACGCCAAAGTGCCTCTGCGTGGATGACGGACAACGGCGTGGCCTCGCGATGTCCGCGTGTCCGGTTTTGAGTGCGTGCGCGGGTGTCTTGCATACGTAGAACCTAGCATAACGCGTGCCGAATCGGGGTCGTGGGCACCTAGCATCAACCACGGCAAACCGGAGGCGTTAGAGACATCGGCCCGGCCGCTCGTAGGAGATCGGCGCGACGTCGTGTGAGCCTGTTGCGCGACTTTCCGTGCGTGATGTGCCACGATGCCGCGACAAAGACGGGGTAGGGGAGACCCACATGAACCACACGATCACCCGGATCGGCGGTGCCCTCGCGCTGTCGGCCTTAGCCGTGGGCGCCGTCGCCGACGAGGACTGCCAACCGTCTCGCTGGGGTGGCGAGGACGAGATCGGCTCCGCCAATCTGATCTCTGCGGCCTCCGTCCTGGCAGCATCGAAGCTCGTGACGCAAGGCAAGGTCTACAGCCTCGGCATCACCATCGACAGCACGACGCCCGCCTTCCCGCCGCGTGGCTTGAGCCTGCAGGTGGTGCAGCCGAACCAGCAGGAATCGGCGCGACCGTTCCCGAACGCGGTCTACAACGACGACGTGTTCCAGGGCTGGTTCGGCATCGGTCCGCAGATCGACGGGCTCGGCCACATCGGCGGACCCGACGGCATGTACTACAACTGCAACCACGCGGTGGACTTCGCGGGCATCACCGGGCTCACCAAGCTCGGCATCGAGAAGATCCCGCCGCTGGTCGCCCGCGGCATCGTGCTCGACATGGCCGGCCACTTCGGCGTGGAGAACATGGAGGCCGGTCAGTTCTTCACCGTCGAGGACGTCCAGGCGGTTGAAGCCAAGCAGGGCACGCCGGTCGAGGCCGGCAGCGTCGTCCTCTTCCACACCGGCTGGACCGACGCCAAGCTCATCGATGCCCCGGACGAGTGGGTGGCGGCGGAGCCGGGCCAGCACGAGGATGTCGCCAAGTATCTCGCCGGCAAGGACATCCTTGCTGCCGGCGCCGACACCTGGGGCCTGGACGTCGTCCCGCCGCCGGATCCGACCAGGCCGTTCCAGGGCCACGTCACGCTGTTGAAGGAAAACGGCATCTACATCCTGGAGACGATGAACACCGGCCCGCTGGTGCGCGATGGCGCGTTCGAGTTCCTGTTCGTGCTCGGCCACGCCAAGGTCAGGGGTGCGGTGCAGATGATCATCAACCCGATCGCGATCCTCTAACTTACCGCGCCGACATGTTTTCCAATCGCGCGACGATCGTCCTCGGCGCGGTCGCCTTCATCGCGGGCGCGATCGTCACCCTGGCGATCCGTCCGCCGGGCTCGGCATCGCCGCAAGTCGAGGCCGCGCTGTCCGACTCCGGCGTAACGGAGCGAATCCGCTGGCGCGTGCCCTTGAGCGCGCCGCGCAACCTACCTGGCAGCGGCGAGACGCCGGTCTGGATGGCCGAGGCGATGCTGGACGCCACCGGCGGCGGCATCCGCTTCGATCTCTACGACCCCGGCGAGTTGGCGCCGGCATTCGCCATCGGCGACGCCGTGCGAGATCGCAAGGTCCAGGCCGGCTACACCTGGCTCGGCTACGACCAGGGCAAGATCCCGTCGTCGCCCCTCTTCGGCGCGACCCCGTTCGGCCTCGACCCGTGGGCCTACATCGGCTGGTGGTTCTTCGGCGACGGCGAGACGACGGGCCAACAGCTCGCCGAGGCGATCTACGCCGGACACAACACCATGCCGGTGTTCTGCGGCATCTCGGGACCGGAGACCGCTGGCTGGTTCCGCGAGCCCTTGACCTCGAGCGACGACCTGGACGGCCTCAAGATCCGCTTCGCGGGCTTGGGCGGCCGGGTGATGGAGCGCGTCGGCGCGTCGATCACCATGCTACCGGCCGGCGAGATCTTCCAGGCGCTCGAGACCGGCGTGATCGACGCCACCGAATTCGCGCAGCCGATCACCGACCAGGCGCTCGGCTTCAATCGGATCGCCAAGTACAACTACTTCCCCGGGTGGCACCAGCCGTTCAGCGCCACCCATCTCATTGTCAACTTGGAACTCTGGAACGATCTCGCGGTGGTGGACCAGGAGCTGATCCGATCCGTCTGCATGGCCTCCGTCGCACGAAGCCTCGGTCTTTCCGAATACCTGCAAGGGCCCGTGGTCGCCAGCTTCGACGACATCGGCGTCACGGCGAGCTACATGTCCGACGACCTTCTGCAAACACTCAAGGAAGCTGCCATTGCCGTCCTCGACGACGAGGCGGCGAAGGACGCGGACTTCAAGACGGTGCTGGACTCCCAACGGGCGTTCCAGGCGTTGAACCGCGAGTGGCGGCGCCTCGCGTACCTCCCGAAGGACTTCAAGTGACGGAGCCCGCGGACGCGAAGGATGCCGACGAGGTAGCTCACGCGCTCTCCTCTGCGGAAGGGATGCCCACCACGGGCCTCGCTCTCCCGGAGACCCGCTTTTCGCGCGCCGTGGACGGTGTCCTCTCCACGATCGGCAAGGCCGCAAGCTGGCTCTGGGTCGTGCTCCTCGTCGTCATCGTCTTCAACGTGATGCTGCGCTACGTCTTCGGCGAGGGGCGAATCGAGTTCGAGGAGCTGCAGTGGCACATCAACGCCCTGGCCTTCATGCTCGCCATCGCCTACGCCTACCGCGTGGACGCGCACATTCGCATCGATCTCGTGTCGACCAAGCTGCGCCCCCGCCTGCAGGTGTGGATCGAGTTCTACGGCACGCTCTTGCTCCTCCTCCCGTTCATCGCCGTCGTGGTTTGGTTCGGCTGGCCCTTCGTCGCGCACAGCTTCGCCGTCTCGGAGATTTCCCCGTCGCCCGGTGGGCTGCCTTTCCGCTGGCTGTTGAAAGCCGTGCTGCCGATCGCCTTCGTCCTGCTTCTGGTCGCGGTGGTGTCGCGCCTCAGCCGCATGTGGGCCTTCCTCATTGGTAAGTCCGAGTGACCGGCGCCGAAGCCCTGGCGCTGACGATGATCGTCGGCTTCATCGTGCTGGTCTTCACCGGCTACCCCATCGCGTGGATCCTGGGCGGGCTGGCCATCGTCTTCACCGCGCTCGCCATCATCTTCGAGGTCGACTTCGCGATCCCCACCAGCATCGACTGGTTCTACACGTCGATGACCGTGGACCGCATCTGGGACGTGATGGAGAACTGGGTGATGGTGGCGCTGCCCATGTTCATCTTCATGGGCGTGCTGCTCGACCGCTCCGGCATCGCCCGCAGCCTGCTGACCGGCTTCGCGCGCCTGCTCGGACCGGTGCGCGGCGGCCTCGCGATCACGGTGACCATCATCGGCGTCCTGCTCGCCGCGTCCACAGGCATCATCGGGGCGTCCGTCGTGCTGCTCGGCCTGCTCGGCCTGCCGGTGATGCTGGAGAACCGCTACGACAAGCACCTGGCGTCGGGCACTGTGTGCGCGGTCGGCACCCTCGGCATCCTCATCCCGCCGAGCATCATGCTGGTCGTCATGGCGGATCGCATGGCCATGAGCGTCGGTGATCTGTTCCTCGGCGCCCTGTTTCCGGGAATGTTGCTCGGCGGCCTCTACATCGTCTACCTGCTCGGCGTCGGCTGGCTGAAACCGGACAACGCGCCCGCCGTGCCCTCGGAACCGATGGACCTGCGCGCGGCCTGGGAGTTGTTCCTCGCCGTGGTGCCGGCGGCACTTTTGATCCTCGCCGTCCTCGGCAGCATCTTCTTCGGCCTCGCGACGCCCACGGAAGCCGCCGGTGTCGGTGCCGCGGGCGCCTTGCTGCTCGCCGCCGTGAAGGGCTCGCTGAACCGCAAGGTGATGGCGGAAGTGGTGGAGGAGACCTCGCGCACGACGGCATTCATCTTCGCCGCGATCCTCGGCGCTGTCTGCTTCACCCTCGTCCTGCGGGGCCTGGGCGGCGACGAACTGATCGAACGCGCCTTGCTGGGCCTGCCGTTCGGGCCCACGGGCATCGTGATCTGCATCCTGATCGCCACCTTCCTGCTCGGTTTCTTCCTCGACTGGCTGGAACTCACGCTCATCATCCTGCCGCTGGTCGGCCCCGTGGTGGCGGCACTGGAATTCGACCCGGTGTGGTTCACGGTGATGTTCGCCGTGTGCCTGCAGACGAGCTTCCTCACCCCGCCCGTGGGCGGCGCGCTCTTCTACCTGCGCGGCATCGCGCCGCCGGGCGTCGACCTCGAGGTGATCTACAAGGGCGTGGTGCCGTTCATCGTCATCCAGCTCGTGGGGCTCGCCATCATCTTCAACTGGGAGGCGCTCGCCACCTGGCTGCCGGCCCAGGCGTACGGATTCCGTTGAGCGAGGCGAGCGCAACCACGGCCCCAGCGGCGGGGCTAGGAACGCTGGAGCGCCTGCCGCGCACCACCGTCTTCGCCTACGGGCTGCCCGGCATCGGCGCGGGCTACATGTACCTCCTGATCGGCCTGTACGTGATGAAGTTCTCCACGGACGTGCTGCTGATCTCGCCGCTGGTCATGGGGCTCATCTTCAGCGCGTCGCGCATCTGGGACGCCGTGTCGGACCCGCTGGTCGGCTATCTCTCCGACCGCACGCGGTCCCGCTTCGGTCGTCGCCGGACGTGGATGGCGGCCAGCGTCGTGCCGATCGCGGGCGTCTTCCTGATGATCTTCGCGCCGCCGCAGGGTCTCGAAGGCACTGGCCTCGTCGTCTGGATGGCCGTCGCGATCATCGGCTGGTACTCGGTGATGACCGCCTTCTTCGTGCCGCACCTGTCGCTCGGCGCCGAACTCTCCACCAACTACCACGAGCGCAGCCGGCTTTTCGGCTACCGGCACGGCTTCTACACGGCGGGCTCGATCCTCTGCCTGGCCACCATGCAACTCCTGATCGGTGCCGAGGCGGAAGGCCCGGCCGCGGCGCGCGAGCGGGCGCTCGACCTATCGCTGCCGGCCGCGATCTTGATGGGGGCGATGATCCTGTTCGCCGTCGTGCGCCTGCGCGAGCGCCCGGAGTTCCAGGGCCGCGTGACCGACAACCCCTTGCGGGCGTTCGCCGACGTCTGGCGCAACGAGCATGCGCGGCTGCTCATCATCGTCACGCTGATCGAGAACATCGGTTCGGCGGCCATCGGGGTCTTGACCCTGTACGTCGCCCAGTACGTGGTCGGCGCTCCGGCCATGGCGCCCTTGGTGATCCTCGCCTACATGATCCCGTCGGCCATCTCCGTGCCGCTGTGGCTGCCGCTGTCGCGGCGGCTCGGCAAGGTCCGGCTGTGGATGTTCTCCATGCTGCTCACCGGGTTCTCCTTCGGCGGCATGTTCGCGCTGCCGTTCATCGACCCGGACCTCCGCCTGGGCTTGATGTTCATCCTGGCGGTGTTCGCGGGTCTCGCCGCGGGCTGCGGCGGCACCATCGGCCCGTCCGTGCAGGGCGACGTCATCGACTACGACGAGCACCGCACCGGCGAGCGCAAGGAAGGCTCGTACTTCGCGGCCTGGAACTTCGTCTACAAAAGCGCCTTCGGGATCATGCTGGCGCTGACCGGCTTCGTGCTCGATCTGTCCGGGTTCGTGCCGAACCAGGAGCAGACGATGGCCACGCAGGTGTGGATGGTGGGGCTCTACGGGATGTTCCCGCTGATCTGCTACTCGGTCGGCGCGGCGCTGTTCTCGCGGTTCAAGCTGGACGAGGCGGCGTACCGGGAGATCCGGAAGGGGTTGGACTCCGGCGGGGGACAGGCGTAGGTTCAACTGCGGCGTGCAACCGCCGTACTTATCGTTTCCACACTCCGCGGCGCGAGACACTGCTGTCTCGCGACTCCGCCGGGGTGGGGGGGTTGCGCATCGGCAATGGGGGACCGTTGTCCAATGAGATTGTGAGGGTGAAACGGGTCGATCCGTGAAGCGACCGGCGTTGGATGTCCATCTGGCGATGGCGAGGATGTTCG
>JAPOYV010000043.1 GCA_026706385.1 Gammaproteobacteria bacterium | reverse complement strand
TGGCGCGGCGAGCCCGTCGGCGGCTGTCGCCGGGCTGCTCGTCGCCTTGGCGTTGGCAGCGGGAACGGCGGACGCGGGCGAGGATCTGACCAGCGCACGCGACGCCTACCGCGAGGGCCTTGCGGAGACGGACCGGCTGCGCCGGGTGCGGTTGTTCGAACAGGCGGCGGACGCGCTGCGCCCCGCGGCGCTCGCCAACCCGGCCGCGGCGGAACTGCAGGTCGACTGGGGGAATGCCGCCCTCGGCGCGCAAGACCGCGGCTGGGCGGTGCTTGCCTGGCGTCGTGCCTTGCGGGCGGATCCAGCCAACGAACGCGCGTCCCGGAACCTCAAGTGGGTGCGCGAGCGGCTTCCGGTTTGGCTGCCGCGGCCGGCATCGGCTGGCGCACTGGACTCGCTGATGTTCTGGCGCGACCGCCTGACTGCCGCGCAACTGCTGGTCGTCGGCGGTGTCGGCTTTGCGCTGGCCGTACTCCTCCTCGTGCCTTGGCGAAGGGCGCCGCAACCGTGGCGTCGAGTGCTCGCCGTCGTGGCAGCGGCGGTGTGGCTTGGGGCGACCGGTTCGGCCTTGCTGGCAGTGGACGACGGTGACGCTGCCGTGGTCGTCCTCGATGGCGCGACTTTGCGCTCGGCCGACAGCGTCGGGGCATCGCCGACTTATCCAAACCCGTTACCGGCGGGGACCGAAGTGATGGTCGTCGAGGATCGCGCCACCTGGCTACGTGTGGCACTCGCAGACGGCACCCAGGGTTGGCTATCCGCCGGCGGTGTCGCGAGAGTCGACCTGCGCTAGAGAACAACGGTGCGCGGACGTTCCGCGTGCGCGTTTTCCGGTACATCGGCGGTTGTGGGCGGTATAACCGCGCCCTATTGATTTGTAAACTCTTGTTTTAAATCGTTTTTTTAGATTTGTTCTGAGATCCGAGATTGTCGTGCATGCACGACAAAGAAGACTGTCTAGTCAGTCAGTTTTGTGCCGCTCCAGCCTGTCCCGAACTGCTAGGATCAGGACTAGCCCGCGCATCCCCCACCTTTTTGCGCGGTCAGAACCCCGGCGGGCATACGTCCGCCGGGGTTCACTCTTTAGGCATTGCCGAGGTCGCTGGGACTCAAACCGTTGGACCCGCCGCGCACCTCGGTTCCGGCCTCGTCATGCCTTGGCATGCGGTAGCCGACGCCGCGCTCGTTCTTGATGTAGACAGGTTGGCGGGGGTTGTCGCCCAGCTTGTAACGCAGTTTCTTCACGAAGGTCCGTACAAGCGGGGGCTGGGCGTGTCCGCGGCCGTCCCACACTTGGCGTCGGAGGGCATCGTAGGTTGCCACCCGGCCGGCGTTCTCCGATAACACACGGAGAATTTCGAACTCCTTCGCGGTTAGCGCGAGTGGCTTGCCGGCCATCGTCGCTCGACGCTCGCTATAGTAGATGGCGAGATCCCGGCACCGGAATGGCTCGGGCTCGAGTCGCAGTCGCAGCGCGGCGCGAATGCGCGCGATCAATTCCGTCGCCGAAAACGGCTTGACAAGGTAGTCTGCGGCACCGGCCTCTAGCGCACGGGCGATGGTCTCGTCGCGGGCGTAGGCCGAGATGAAGATCACGGGGACGTCCGAGAGGTTTGGTATGCGCGCCATCAGTTCGTTCCCATCGGCGCCTGGGAAGAGCAGATCCAAGAGCACCAAATGCGGTCGCTCCGTCCTGACCAGGCGCTCGATCTCGCCTGGATCGGCGGTGGCGATGGGGGTGTAGCCGGCGTCGGTGAGCGCGCTGCGTACTAGGCGCAGCGCGTTGGGGTCGTCGTCGGCGACAAGGATGCGCTCGCCCTGCGGCGCCCGCTGCGCGGCGTTCGCCATAGCGGGAGCGGTCGCGATCGCTGGATGGTCCTCGACGGCTGGTAGCGTGAACGTGACGCGTGTGCCTTGGCCGACGCCGGCGCTCTCCGCCCGGATTCGTCCGCCGTGCGCTTCGACGAGGCCCTTGCAGATGACGAGCCCCAGGCCGGTACCGCCCTTGGGCCCGGCGTCGGGCGCGGGAGCGTGCTTGCGAAACAGCTGTGCTAAGCCGTCCGGCGGTAAGCCGACGCCTTCGTCGCTGACCGTGATCGCGACCAACGCGCCTTCGAGGGCCGCGGCGACTCGGAGCGTCGACGACGCGGGCGAGTGGCGCGCGGCGTTTGCCAACAGGTTGTTGAGCACCTGCAGGATCCGCCCTCGGTCGGCCATGACGGCGGGTATGTCCGGCGGCAGGTCGATCTGCAGCGCATGCCGCCCGCCTGCGTTCATGAAGGTTTTGCGGGCGCGGTCGACGAGATCGGCGACGCCGGTAGGCTCGGCCGCGACCGACAACGTCCCGGTCTCGACCCGCCCGGCATCGAGCAGGTCGGCGATCAGTGCACGCATGTGATCGGCCTGCTCATCGACGATACGGAAGAACTCGCGCATTTCGATCGGATCCTGCGGGCCGGAACCGAGCACGGTCGCGGCAGCGCCCTTGATGGCGCTCAAGGGCGCCCGCAACTCGTGGCTGACGAGGCTCAGGAACTCGGCGCGCTGGCGCTCCATCTCTTGGAGGGGGGCGAGATCCTGCATGGTCACCACCACCGAGGCGACGGTGCCGTCCTCCGCATGAATCGGCGTCGAGTTCACAAGGGCCGTAACGCTCCGGCCATCGGGCAGGGCGAGTACGATCTCCTCGGCGCGCACGGTTTCGCCGGAGCCGAGCGAAGCCGCGATCGGAAACTCCGCGAACACGATCTCGCGACCGTCGGCGCGGCGGCAGACTATCGTGTCGGGGAGCCTTTCGAGAGGTACTCCGGGAATGCGCAAGCTCTCGACGATCCGTGCGGCTTCGCCGTTGAACGATTTCGGTATGCCCGTGCGTGCGTCGAATACCACGACGCCGACCGGCGATGTCTCGACCAGCGCCTCGAGGTCGGCGCGGGCGCGCTGTTCGTTGCGATGGGCACGGGCATTGGCGACGGCAGCGGCAGCCTGCGCGCCGAACAGGACCAACAGTTCTTCGTCGCTGTCGGTGAAGCCGACCGCGCCGTGCTTCTCGGCCAGGAGGAAGCCACCGACCAGTACGCCTCGGTGGCGCATCGGGACGACCAGCATCGGGCCCGATAGCTGGGGCGCGTCCGGCAGTCCGACATCGCGCATGTAGGCGGTCATGTCGTCGGCCCGCAACGGATCCGGCAGGTTGCACAGGTGCTGGAAGATCCGTACGCCGTCCGGCAACTGGCGCAGTCGGAGCAACTCCTCCGGTGTCAAGCCCGCGGCCACGTAGTCCAAAGGAGGACCGGCCCCACCGAACGTGGCGATGACACCCCATCGGGCGCCGGACAGCGACCGTGCGCTTTCGACCACCTCCTGCAGGACGGTGTTCACGTCCAAAGTCGCCGTGATGTGCAGCGCCGCCGCGCACAAGGCAGCGACACGTTCCTTCAGTGCGGCATTCTCTCGCGCGAGTCCGTCAACATCCACGGGCTACACCTCGGTTGTCGGCAGCGCGACTCCGCGACAGCGATTCGCGGACTGCAGGTGCGCGCTGTGCAAGTCGATGCATCATAGCGCAACGTGTACGTCAGTTCACGGTTTGGCCTTGTTTGCCGGGGAACAATGAGCTGAACGTGGAGGCCGTTTCCGCGAGACAAGGAGCACACCGAACTGGGCGTGTGGGAATCTTGTCGAACGACGTGATCAGGTTCGCTCGTTCCTCGACGGCAACGTGCCTGTGGGCCACAGGCCGTGGTCCGCACGAGCCCCTTCCGCCCGGCGAAATGCGCACGGTACGTCTACCCGGGCACTCGGCAACACGTGACCAACGGAGTTCCTCGCCAACACGATCGATCCGTAGTAAGGCGTAGCCGACCCGGCCGCAGCGGCAGTCGGCGCACCAGACGAGTTGCGGCTCCGCAGGGTGCCAGCGCCGCCCCTTCGAGCCGCGCTACGCTGCGATCGACCTCCGCCTGCTCGCGGACATTGGTTCCACCACAGCCCGGCGCCTGGGCGGCGACCAGGCCGTTCATGTATGGGTGACGCTCGGATGTCGTGTAAGGAATATGCCAATTAAAACAATAAGTAGTGTGACAGTGGCGACGACCGGCCCGCGGTCCCGTCGTGCACGCACGACAAGCCTCGACCAGCGACTGTGACTGACTCATCGTCATGATTGTGGATGTCCATCGTGCTGTGCTGCAGCACTGATCAGGGCGCCTGGACGTCGACCTGCACCGCGACCGAGCAGTTGTTCACGGTGTCGTACTCGCCGGCCACGGCGTCGACGCAGGCGCCGTAGTAGACGGTTCCGGCAGCGTCCGGCACCTGCACGGAGACCGACCCGCTGCTGTCGGCGTCGGCGGCCAGGGCGCCGACATCGGCCGTGCCGACTCCCGCGTCGGCGGAGGTGATCGTGTCGTCCGTGGAGCTGTAGAAGCGGAGCGTCGTTGCCGCGGCCTCGGCACTCCCTTCGTTGGTCACTGTCGCGGACAGCGTGATCGATGTTCCCGCCTCGGGACTGGTGTCGCTCGCTGTCGGCGCGTCTACTGCGAGGTCCGGCACAGGCTGGACGTCGACCTCCACTGCCTCGGAGCAGTTGTTCGAGGTGTCGGACTCGTACGGCACCGCGTCGATGCATGCGCCATAGTAGAACGTGCCGACCTGAGCTGGCGCACTGGCTAGGGTCGACCTGTTCCAGGACTGGCCCGCACTCATTGCGTCTGTTGGTTCGTGGGCGAGTTTCACGTCGTTGGTGGTGATCGTGGCATCCGTGGATTGGTAGTAGCGGAGCGTCGTCGCTGCGGCGGGTGCGTCGCCGTCGTTGGTGACGGTCACGTGCAGCGTGAACAGCGCCCCTGTTCTCGGACTGTCATTGCTCACTGTCGGTGGACCCAGCACGAGGTCGGGTTGCCCTTCCGGTTCCTGGACGTCGACCTGCAACGCCGCCGAGCAGTTGTTCGTGGTGTCCGACTCGTCGGCGACGGGGTCCACGCAGACGCCGTAGTAGACCGTCCCGGCCGACGACGGCACGTTCACGGCAGTAAACGGATCGGCGCTCGCGGACGGCGCCAACACCTCCAAGTTGACAGCAGTGATCGCCGTGTCCGCGGTCGAGATCGTGTTGTCCGCCGACCGGTAGAACGTCACGAGCGTCGCCGCCGCATCGGCATTCCCGGCGTTGGTCACCGTGGCCGACAGGGTGATCCTCGCACTTGCCTCCGGACTGGTGCCTTCCGGGGTCGTCGGCGTGCCCACTGTGAGGTCCGGTTGCTTGGGCTGGACGTCGACGCTCACGGCCGCCGAGCAGTTGTCGGCGGTGGCGGACTCGTCGGCCACGGCGTCGACGCATACGCCGTAGTAGACGGTGCCGGCCGTGTCCGGCACCTGCACGGATATCGACTCGTTACTGTCGGCGCCGGCGGTCAGGGCGCCGATGGCGACCGTGCCGACTTGTGCGTCATCGTCGGAGATGGTGGCGTCCGTGGAGCTGTAGAAGCGCAGCGTCGTTGCGGGCGCGTCCACCGCGCCGTCGTTGGCGACGGTCGCCGAAAGGGTGATCGACGTGCCCGCCGTCGGCGCCGTGTCGCTCGCCATTGGCGTGTCCACCGCGAGGTCGGGCGCGCGCGCCTGGACGTCGACCGACACCGCTTCGGAGCAGTTGTCCGCAGTGTCGGACTCGTCGGCGACCGCGCCGACGCAGGCTCCGTAGTACACGATCCCGGTCGCCGAGGGCACCGTCACCGAGATGGACTGGTGGCTGGTCCCCGACGACGCCAGGATGCCCACGGCGTCGGTGCCGAGCGACGTGTCCGTGGCGGAGATCGTGTCGTCCGCCGACCGGTAGTAGGTCAGGGTGGTGGTCGCGGCGCTGGCGGTGCCGGCGTTGGCCACCGTGGCCGAGAGGGTGATGGAGGTCCCTGCTTGCGGGCTCTCGTCGTCCACCGATGCATCCACGGCGAGGTTGGGCCGCTTCGGCTGCACGTCGACGCTCACGGCCGCCGAGCAGTTGTTCGCGGTGTCGGATTCGCCGGCGACCGCGTCGACGCAAGCGCCGTAGTGGACGGTGCCGGCCGCATCCGGTAGCTGTACGGAGACCGAACCGCTACCGTTGACACCGGCGGCCAGGGCGGGGAAATTGGCCGTGCCGACTTGCGTGTCGTCGATGCTGACCGTGGTGTCCGCGGACTTGTAGAAACGGAGCGTCGTCGCGAGCGCATCCGCCTCGCCGTCGTTGGCGACGGTTGCCGACAGGGTGATGGACGTGCCCGCCTCCGGCGCGCCTTCGCTCGCCGTCGGCGTGCCCACGGTGAGGTCCGGCCGCTTCGGCTGCACGTCGACGGCCACGGCCGCCGAGCAGTTGTCCGCGGTGTCGGACTCGTCGGCGACCGCGGCGACGCAGGCGCCGTAGTACACGGTCCCGGTCGCCGACGGCACTGTCACCGAGGTGGACTGCTGGCTGGTCCCGGCAGGGGTCAGGGCGCCCACGGCGGCGGTGCCCAGCGCCGTGTCCGCGGCGGAGATCGTGTCGTCGGCCGACCGGTAGTAGGTCAGGGTCGTGGCGACCGCGTCGGCGGCGCCGGCGTTGGTCACAGTGGCCGAGAGGGTGATCGAGGTTTCCACCTGCGGGCTCGCATCGTCCACCGATGCGACCACGGCGAGGTCGGGCCGCTTCGGCTGGACGTCGACGGCCACGGCCGCCGAGCAGTTGTCCGCGGTGTCGGACTCGTCGGCGACCGCGGCGACGCAGGCGCCGTAGTACACGGTCCCGGTCGCCGACGGCACTGTCACCGAGGTGGACTGCTGGCTGGTCCCGGCAGGGGTCAGGGCGCCCACGGCGGCGGTGCCCAGCGCCGTGTCCGCGGCGGAGATCGTGTCGTCGGCCGACCGGTAGTAGGTCAGGGTCGTGGCGGCCGCCTCGGCGGCGCCGGCGTTGGTTACAGTCGCGGAGAGGTTGATGGCGGTCTCGGCCTGCGGGCTCGCCTCGTCCACCGATGCGCCCACGGCGAGGTTGGGCCGCTTCGGCTGGACATCGACGGTCACGGCCGCCGAGCAGTTGTTCGCGGTGTCGGACTCGTCTGCCACGGCGTCGACGCAGGCGCCGTAGTAGACGGTCCCGGCCGCGTCCGGCACCTCCACGTTGATCGACCCGCTGCTGTCGGTGCCGGCACCCAGGATGCCGATGTCGGTCGTGTCGACTTGGGCGTCGTCGGCGGTGATGGTCGCGTCCGCGGATCTGTAGAAGCGGAGCGTGGTCGCGGCCGCGTCCGCCTGGCCGTCGTTGGCAACGGTTGCCGACAGGGTGATGGACGTGCCCGCCTCCGGAGCGGCGTCGCTCGCCGTCGGCGTGCCCACCGTCAGGTCCGGCCGCTTCGGCTGGACGTCGACGCTCACGGCCGCCGAGCAGTTGTTCGCGGTGGCAGACTCGCTGGCGACCGCGCCGACGCAGGCGCCGTAGTACACGATCCCGGTCGCCGACGGCACGGTGACCGAGGCCGACTGCTGGCTGGTTCCCGATGGTGCCAGGACGCTCACGGCGTCGGTGTCCAGCGCCGTGTCCGCGGCGGAGATCGTGTCGTCCGCCGACCGGTAGTAGGTCAGGGTCGTGGCCGCCGCATCGGCGGTGCCGGCGTTCGTCACCGTCGCCGAGATGGTGATGGCGGTCTCGGCTTGCGGACTCGCGTCGTCCACTGAAGCGCCCACTGCGAGGTCCGGCCGCTGCGGCTGGACATCGACGCTCACGGCCGCCGAGCAGTTGTTCGCGGTGTCGGACTCGCCGGCCACGGCGTCGACGCAGGCGCCGTAGTACACGGTGCCGGCCGTGTCCGGCACCTGCACGGAGATCGTCGCGGGGTCGTTGGTGCCTGCGGACAACTTGCCGACTGAGGCCGTGTCGACCTCCGCGTCCGTGGTGGTGATCGTGGCATCCTGCGAGCGGTAGAAGCGCAGCGTGGTGGCGGCCGCGTCGTCGTCGCCGGCGTTGGTCACGGTCGCGGAGAGGTTGATCGACGTGCCTACCTCCGGAGCGGTGTCGCTTGCGGTCGGCGCGCCCACGGCGAGGTCGGGCGCGGGCGGCGCCTGGACGTCGACGTGCACCGCCGCGGAGCAGTTGTTCGCGGTGTGGGACTCGCCGGCGACCGCGTCCACGCACACGCCGTAGTAGACGGTGCCGGGCGCATCCGGCGCCTGCACGGAGACCGCTCCGCTGCCGTCGGCGTCTGCGGCCAGCGCGTCGATGCCGACCGTGCCGACTTGCGTATCGTCGGAGTCAATCGTCGCGTCCGCGGAACTGTAGAAGCGCAGCGTCGTCGCCGGCGCGTCCGCGTCGCCGTCGTTGGTCACGGTCGACGAGAGCGTGATCGACGCGCCTGCCTCCGGAGTGCCGTCGCTCGCGGTCGGCGTGCTCACCGCGAGGTCGGGCGCGTCGGGCGCATCGGCTGCCTGGACGTCGACCTGCACCGCGGCGGAGCAGTTGTCCGCGGTGTCGGACTCGCCGGCAACGGCGTCGACGCAGGCGCCGTAGTAGACGGTCCCGGCCGCGTCCGGCACCGCCACGGCGATCGAGCCGCTGCTGTTGGTGCCGGGGGCCAGGGTGCCGACGTCGGCCGTGCCGACTTGCGCGTCGCCGGTGGCGATCGTGGCGTCCGCGGAGCTGAAGAAGCGGAGCGTCGTCGCGGCCGCGTTCGCGTTGCCGCCGTTGGCCACCGTCGCCGAGAGGGAGATCGATGCACCCGTCTCCGGCGCGGTGTCGCTCGCGGTGGGGTTGCCCACCGCGAGATCGGGCGCGGACGGCGCTTGGACGTCGACTTGCAGCGTGGCGGAGCAGTTGTTCGCCGTGTGGGACTCGTCGGCGACCGCGTCCACGCATACGCCGTAGTAGACGGTCCCCGCCGTATCCGGCACCTGCACGGTGATCGACCCGCTGCTGTCGGCGCCGGCGCCCAGCGCGCTGATGTCGGTCGTGCCGACTTGCGCGTCGCCGGTGGCGATCGTCGCGTCCAGGGAGCTGTAGAAGCGGAGCGTCGTCGCGGCCGCCCCCGCCTCGCCTTCGTTGGCCACGGTCGCCGAGAGGGTGATCGAGTCGCCCGCCACGGGAGCGGCGTCGCTCGCCGTCGGCACGCCCGCCGCGAGGTCGGGTGCGTCGGGCGCGTCGGCCGCCTGGACGTCGACCTGCACCGCTGTGGAGCAGTTGTCCGCGGTGTCGGCCTCGCCGGCAACGGCGTCGACGCAGGCGCCGTAGTAGACGGTCCCGGCCGCGTCCGGCACCTGCACGGAGACCGATCCGTCGCTGGCGGTGCCGACGGTCAGGGCGCCGATGGCGGTCGTGCCGACTTGGGCGTCGTCTGTGGCGATGGTCGGGTCCGCGGATCTGTAGAAGCGGAGTGTCGTGGCGGCCGCCGCCGCCTCGCCGTCGTTGGCCACGGTCGCCGAGAGGGTGATCGAGTCGGCCGCCACCGGAGCGGTGTCGCTCGCCGTCGGCGTGCCGACGGTGAGGTCCGGTCGCTTCGGCTGGATGTCGACGCGCAGGGCCCCGGAGCAGTTGTCTGCAGTGTCTGTTTCGCTCGCAACGGAGTCGACGCAAACGCCGTAGTAGGCGGTACCGGCCGCATCCGGCACCTGCGCGGAGACCGATCCGGCGCTGTCGGCGCCAGCGGCCAGGGCGCGGATGTCGGCTGTGCCGACTTGCTCGTCGTCGGTGGTGATGGCCGTGTCCGCGGATCTGTGGAAGCGCAGCGTCGTGGCCGCGGCCTCGGCGTTCCCAGCGTTGGCCACGGTGGCCGATAGCGTGATCGACCCACCGGTCTGCGGAGCGGTGTCGCTCGAGGTCGGTGCGCTCACCGTGAGATCGGGCGCGTCCGGCGCCTGGACGTCGACGCTCACGCTCGTCGAGCAGTTGTTCGCAGCGTACTCGTCTGCCACGGCCACCGCGCACGCGCCATAGTACACAGTGCCGGACGTCGAGGGTGCGGTCACCGAGATCGACCCTGTACTGTCGTCACCCGCGGACAATGCGGGCACCGCACCGCTTCCCTCGAGGGCGTCCGAAGGCGTGATCGTGGCGTCCGTCGAGCGGTAGTAGCGCACCGTGGTGGCCGACGCCGCTGCGGTGCCGGCGTTGGTCACGGTGGCCGACAGGGTGAACGTCGCGCCGGGCGACGGGTTGCTGTCGCTCACCGACGGCGTGCCCACTTGCAGATCGGGCACCGGAGGCGCGTCGACGTCGATGCGTACCGACGCCGAACAGTTGTTGGTCGTGTTGGACTCGTCGGCCACGGGGTCCACGCAAGCGCTGTAGTAGAAGGTGCCCGGCGCCACCGGTGCCGAGAGCGTGATCGACTTCGCGCTGACCCCGCCGGCGGGGAGGGATGCCACGGCCTCGCTGCCGACCTCGGACCAGTCCGACCCGGCGGTCGCGTCCGCCGAGCGGTAGTAGCGCAGCGTTGTCGTCAACGAGGCCGACTCGCCGGCGTTCCTCACGGTCGTCGACAGCGTGAACGTGGCACCCGGTCCCGGCGTGGTATTGCTGACGGTCGGCGTTGACGGCTCGAGGTCCGGCAAGGGCGTGGAGTCCGGGTCCTCAACCTTGATCTGCACCGCTGTTGAGCAGTTGTCCTCCGTGTCGGACTCGGCCGGTACGGCGTCCACGCAGGCGCCGTAGTAGACGGTGCCTGCCACCACCGGGGCGGTGAGCGAGATCGACTCGGCGCTGGTTTCGCCAGCGGGCAGCTCGCCCACCGCGTCGACTCCGACCTGCGTATCCCCCACCGTGATGGTCGAGTCGGTCGAACGGTAGTAGCGCAGGGTCGTCGACCGGGCGTATCCGTCACCCGCGTTGCGCACGGTCGCGTACAGCGTGAACGCCTTGCCGGCCTCGGGCGAGGAGTCGCTGACTGTCGGCGCGCGGACCCGGAGGTCGGGGAGACCTGAATCGGCGATATCGACTCGCACCGACTCGGAGCAGTTGTCCCTGGTGTCCGACTCGCCTGGGACAGCGTCCACGCATGCCCCGTAGTAGTGGGGCCTACTCTCTGAGGGCGCGTTCAGACCGGTGGCAACGAAGGTCTCCGTGGCGGGTGCCAACTGGTCGACCGCGTCTGTCCCCACCAACGTATCGGCACTGGAGATCTTTGCGTTGTCGGAGCGGTAGTAGCGGAGCGTTGTTGCCTCCGACGTGAAAACGCCGACGTTTCTCACGGTCGCCGATAGCGTGAGCCGGTCCCCCGGGTTCGGGTTCGCATCGCTGACGGCTGGCATCTCGGTGACCAGATTCGATGATCGTGTTCCCGCCGATGGCCCGCGCGGCGTGGTGGAGAGGTTCGTCAGGTGTCCCGTGGGATTGGACAGCAGGCTCATGACGATGAGGGGCTGTTCCGACTTGACCGAGAGTTGCCACTTGCCTGTGCCGTCACCCAGGGCTCCTTCCATGGACGCGTCGCCCGCCTCCAGTGCCATTGCGGAGAGCGACGTGGCCGTGCCACTGCCGACGGACAGGCGGACCGCGCGGCCGGGCGACTTGCCCGCGCCGTCGAGACCCGAGATCTCCACAATGGCGTCCTCGGCTCCCATGTTGACGAGTCGCACGAAGCTCCGCTGGTTCCGGTTGCTGCCCGGGTTGAAGGTCGCCACCCGGTGACTCCCGTCGGCGTCGGGGGCCTTGTCGTGCATTCCCGTCACGAATCCATCCTCGGTTCGGATGTAGGCGAGTACGCGGATGTCGAGGTCGCTCGAGATTTCCAGGCACCAGTGGCCCTTGCCGGGGCCTATGCCGCCGGACAGACCCTTCGCGGCGTTGCCTAGCTCCAGATCGTCGGAGTTGAAGTGCGCGGTCGCCTTCGCGCCGATGGCGAGGGTCAATGGATCGTATGCCCAGTCGCTGTCGTCCGCGGGCTGGATCGTCACCTCGCCCGCTTGTTCGGAGGAATTGATCACGCGTACGAAGCCCTGCCATCCATTGGGATTGGCCGCAGCGGGAAACAGGCCCACCACGTACGACTCGCCGGGGTCGTCGGGTACGCTCGACAGGTTGGTCACGTGCCCCGTCGGATTCGAGAGCAGGCTCATCACAGCCAGTTCCCGGTCCGACTCGACGATCAACTGCCATTTCCCTTGGCCATTGCCCAGCGCTCCGCTCAGACCGGGGGCGACGCCGGATTCCAGCTCGGATGCCGTGATGGTGCGCGAGGCGCTGGCAGGGATGGACAAGGTGACGCCGTGGCCGGGCGAGGCGCCCGCATCGTCGATGCCTGTCACCCACACCTCGGCCCTTTCGTCGCTCGTGTTGACCAGTCGCAGCAGGCTGACCTGATTGTGGTTGCGGCCCGGGTTGAAGGTCGCAATCCAGTGGTAGCCGCCCACAATCGGCGCCACGTCGTGCATGGCGCTAAGGAACCCATCGGTCGTGCGGATGTAGGACAGCACCTCGATGTCGAGGTCGCTGGTCAGCGCAAGCCGCCAGTCGCCGTGACCAGGCCCCGTTCCCGCGGGGAGGCTCTTGTCGGCGTTCCCCGCCTCTAAGTCGTCAGAGTTGAAGTGGCTTGTCTCGCCGCCATTCAAGGACAGCGTCAAGGGGCCGAAATGCCGGCCGGTATCGTCGTAGGCGTCGACGAGCACAACACCCGCGTCAGCCGAGTGGTTGATCACGCGTACGAAGCCCTGCAGCGTGCTGTCCGACGCCGCCGGGAAGTATGGAACCGGGTGCGCAGTCTCCTCGCCTTGGGCCGCAGCGCCGGCACCCGCGAGTCCGATCATGGCGGCTGTCACCAGCCAGCCTCGAAGTCCGAGCGTGGATGCAAGGGTCCCGATGGTCGTCCGAGGGGCCTTGGGACGACGGTTCACGGCCACGTACCCGCAACAACGGGACTCGGCCGAGCCGCCCGTCGACGAAGCGCAATCGCGTTGTAACCCAATATGGCGCATTCGTCCGACTTGTGGCGCGCTCCTCCGCACCACCACGCACATACGACAACCGCCAAGGGCCCGGTGATCGCCACCGGGCAGACTTTGAACCGACCTTCGAGAGCCCTATCGGGACTGCCGACCGAGTCTGGTACGACCGAGACCCGAGTCCGCGGGCATGAACAAACGCTGCGGCTCGCATCTCGCCCGGCACCGCTGACACGGTGCAGACTGCGTCGGTGAGCCGGGCATTATGCCGAACGTCTCGAGTATGTCAACACCGGCTTGGCACGTCGCGGGAGCGCTTGGAGAGTCAGTCGTTCTCCTTGCGGATCAGTGCCGCCGGTCACATCGTTGCCGAGAGGAGAGTCCGGCCGCACGTTGAAGAAGCTCTGGACGGCACGATAGCCAGCCGTGGCTGCTGTCGTTTCCACCGGCGTGGTGGACCTGGTCGTCAGCCGACGCCGAGGCGGCGCTGGCGACGGTACTCCACCGCGTACGACAGCTTGAGAATCGCCCGACACGATCGGTGCGGCCGGCGACCCGCCTGGCCGCCGAACACGATCTCCGGAGGGATCCGAACGGCCGTCGACACGTCGAGGAAGGCAAGAACGCGGCGCAGGGTGGCGTCGTGGTCGTCGCGCAGATCGTCGCAGCGCACGATTAGGATCCGGCGCTGCTCGAAATGGCGGTAGAGCTCGCGCAACTGCAGACTGTAGAGCCCGCGGCTTCGGTAACCGTGTTCTCGCGCTGCCGAGCGCCAACGTCGGACGTCGCGATCGCGCCGAAGCCGCCAAGGCTCGAGCAGCAGCGCGAGCCACAGCGGCTTCGTCTCGCGCGCCCTCGCTCTCTGCATGTAGTAGGCCGACAGCGCCCTTTCGACCGGATCGCGCAGGAGCACGATCAGCTTGATGTCGGGGTTGTAGCGTTTCAGTTCCGCCGCCACGCCCGGGAGATACATGTAGATCGGCGTCGCCTCGCCCCGCACTTTGGCCTCGCTGACATGCGCGAAATAGCGTCGATAGCGCGCGTCGATTTCCGCCGCCGTGGTACCAGGCGCGTAGTCCGGCTGATCGAAGAGGTGCACCTCCTTTTGGGACGACATGCCGATCTCGGGGTGTCGGGCCAGGAACTGGCCGAGGGCCGTGGTGCCACATTTCTGCGCGCCGACGATCACGAAGTCCACGAGCGGCGTTTTTTCCCGCGGTTGGCCGGCCGGCATCAAGGGCTACGCGCCGTCCATACGCCAAAGCTGGTCGATCTCACGCAGCACGGCTTGGAACCGGCCCCGTTCGACCGACAACGCATGCCTCGCGACGGTCTCCTCGCCGGACGCATGCATCCGGCGCCGTGTCGCCGCCGGCATGTCTCGGGCCCATTCGACCGCGCGGGTCAGCGACTCCGCATCGTTGCCGACAAGGCAGTTCTCGCCATGCTGACAGAAGCCCCGGTTGCCGACGCAGTCCATCGTGATCACCATGCAGCCAGCCGCCATGGCTTCAAGCGCCGGCAGGTAGAAGCCCTCCTCGGCCCTGGGTAGGCAAACGGCGGTTTCGGTATCGCCGAGCAAGTCGAGAAAGGCGTCGCGGTCCATGAAGCCGAGTACCGCCTCGTGGCCGATTCCACGAGCCGCAAGCCGCGCGGACAAGGCGCGGGCCACGGCGACGTTCTTGTAGCCGATGATCACGACGGCGTGCGTCCGCGGCTTGGCAAGGCCCCGACGGCGCAGGCATGCCGGGGTATCGATGCCGTTGGGAATGGTGAGCACGGGACCGTTCACGCGGCCGGTCCTCCGGATGGCGTCAGCCACTTCCTCGCTCACACAGATGCGTACGGCGCGCCGCGCCAGGTAGCCGTATAGTTCGGTCGCGGCGTGCGCGTGGCGCACGCCCTGGACAAGGTTGATGCGCGGATTCCTCAAGCCCCCGAGGTCACGTGCGTTGAGGTAGCGCCAGTCGGTGCCGGCGACAAACAGGATGTCGTCCGCGGCGGGTCGCCAGTCCGGGACGTGGTCGTCCTCCGCGTGCCACAGGCGCATGCGTTGCGCGGCCAAGGCCCTGGTAGCCGGTACACCCGTGAACGTCATACGTGGCTCGAACCCGTGAACGCGACGAACATGGTCGAAATAGTGCGCATGCTTCAGATGCCCGCCGGTGAAGCGCCGGTAATCGCGATGGAACCAGACTGCGCGCGCACTCACGCCTTGGACCCGATGGCGTCGGCGACGGCCATGCAGTCCGTCGACGTGTAGAAGCGTCGCCACGCCCCGGGCTCGTCCAGCAGCGCCGCCAACAGCCGGGGCGGGTCGGCGGCCGAGTAGGCCGCGCCGTCGTTGCGATTCGCGAGCCGCTCGGTCGGCATCTCCCGGCTTCCGAGCGCCTGGAACAGGACCGCGCCACCGCTCTGCACGACGTCCTCGTACCGGATCACGCGATGTGCGGGAAGGTGTGCCCGGAACTGGCCGAAGAACCAGTTCAGCACGGTCATTTGGCGCCGCAGGACGTCGCGTTCCCTGTCTAGATGCGCCTTGAGTTGCTTGTCGAACTGCTCCGCGGCCGGAATGCGGCCCCGGCCAATGGGCAGGTCCACGGTCTGCCAAGACGCAAGTACCGCGACGGGGTTCCTGATCAGCGCGAGGCATTCGAACCGGCCTGTCAACGACGACAGGAGCGCGGCGAACAACGCGTTGTGCTTGACGAGCAGCGTGAAACCGGCCGCCAACGGGCTCGATACCCGGATCTCGCCCTGCGTACCACGCGATCTGCGCAGCCGCGCAAGGCCGGGCGAGGCCGGCTCGACGAGGTCGTCGTCGAGGCGACCTTCGACATGAATGGTCGGAACCCGCCCCGAGGCGAGGGCGCGCGTGCGCGTTTCGGCCACGAAGCTCTCGATGAGGCCAACAGCGGCATCGGCGCCGTGGGCCGATTGCGACCGGTCCCGCGCAATGGGTTCCGACAGCGCAACGAGGTTCGGCACCTTCCCAGCCAGCCGGCAGCACAGCGAACTGCCGGCACGGGGAATGCCGCATAGCAGCCAGTTTTGCGCACGCGCCGTCGACGTCTCCGGTGCTGCCATCCTGCCCAACCTGGTAGCGGTCGATTTCGTCAGGGGTTGGACATTGTACGACCGCGCTGAAGCGCTGGAACGCCGATGTAGGCGGACGTGCCCGTCCGCCTCTGGCCCATGCGGATGGCTGCCTGAGCCTGTCCCGCCGCTGACGGGCCTTGGCGAGACGTCGCGGCTGCCATTGACTGTGACACGGGCGGGGCGCCCAGGGACAGCCCGGTTTTTCACTGCGAATTCATGCTTATCGGTAGCGAATTCGCGATAAGTACACGGTACGGCACGTACTCTTGGCGGTGTTCGTTGATGCGGCGTGGTCGGCGTTCGTCGGCCGTCTTTGGGTGGCGTTCATCCGGCAGGCGGTCGATCGGGGCTGATCGCCCGAGCAGGACGTGCATGAGCGCAAACGCAGTGGAACTGGACTCTTCGCTCGCTGTAGAGACGCAGGAGAGTCGCAGCGGCCGTCCTGCGCGGGCTCGAGATGCTCGCAAGCCCGTCACGCGGCGCCGAATTCTGCAGGCCGCGTTGGGCGAGTTTTCGCGCCAAGGGCTAGATGGGGCGTCGGTCAAGACAATCAGCGAACGGGCCGGCGTCGCCAACGGGACCGTGTTCTGGCACTTCAAGAGCAAATGGCGGCTCTACATCGAGGTCGTGTGGTGGGCGGCTGACGAGTTCCATCGCGGTATGCTGCCGGTTGTGGAGAAGCCGGGCACTAGCTTCATGCAGGTGATTGACGGCGAGATCGACTTCCTGGCGAAGAACCCGGACATCAACGGACTGATGTCGGCATTGCGCGGCGAACATCCGCGGTCGGTCGTACGCGAGGCAACGCGCCGGATGGACGACCGGATCGTCGACATCTGGCGGCGTTGGATCGCCGCCAACGCTGGCGCAGCCGTCGCAGCCAACACCAACCTGGCACGGTTGATCGCGTCGACCGTATCCGGACTCTTCGCGACGCGTTTCATCGATGCCGATGTCGACGTCCGCGATGTCCTCTTGGACTTTGCGGGGCTCGTCGAGTCCCGGATCGAGCGGAAGAACGTCGGCATGGAATCCCGGACCACAGGCAAAGCCAGCATCCCGAGCCGGGGCGCGGTCAGGTAAGTGGACGGCGCGGGCCCGGCTGGACCACCACTCTTTGGGGTGCTTGGCTGGCCCTGGCTCGTGCATTGCCGAGCCCGCGCGCGTCACACCCGGGGGCTTATACCAGACCGCGTTGCGTCCCGTTGGCGCGTATCTGACTGCGTGGTCAGTTAAGACCTGCCCCGTTCCGGGGCTATTCTGCTCCGACCTGGCGACTGCCGATCGCGCGTGCAACGGCTCGCTCCCAGCCGTCCGGCTGCGCGCGCAGAACTTCGGCAACCGCGGCGCAGCGCCAGCGGTCCCACTCGAGGCCGCTGGCCCGGGCTGCGGACCAGACGCAGCCCTCGAGCCAGGAGCGGTCGGCACTCTTGGCCTCGTCGGGCGTCAGCGATGCGACCAGTCGGCGCCCGAGGCGGACGCCAGCGGCCGCCGCGGTCTCCGCGCTCAGCAAGGCTTCGATTTGTTCGGCCAGCTCGGCGAGGTCGGCGAGGCTCTGCTCGTGCGGGCGGACCGCGACGTTGAAGCCACCGGTTCCGTCACGCTCGATCTTCGCCGTGATCACGCCGCCGCCAGCGCGGCCCCGGCGGCGCAGGAAAACCGTCTCGCGAGACCGGGTGGGGCGGTCCTTGCCGAACAGCGCTTCGTAGAGGCCGTGCGCCGGGACCAATCCTGGGGTCAGGTCGCGGGCACGTCGCCGTGCACGCCGGCGTTGGGTCGCGTCCGCGCTGGCGTCGGCAAGGCGGTCGGCTGACCGCTGGGTGAACTCGTGCATCACCGGGCGTACGAGGCGTTCGAGCCATTCTTCGTCGAACAGCGCGGTGACCGTGCGGATCGCGCGCGAGACCGTGCCGCGGTGGCAGCCGAGATCCACGGCGAGGGCGGACTGGTTGGCGAACACGCCGGCGTCGAGCATCGCTTTCCACTGCGCCGCGTTCTCAAGCGGCGACACGCCCTCGGACCATTCGTTCTCGCCGTGCATGAGGACGGCGCACACGGAGTCGGGCGTCGACGCGTCACGAACTTCGGCACGCCAGGGGACATCGGCGCGGCGGCACGCTTCGAGGCGCCGGACGCCGAAGATGGCCTCGACCAGGTGGGTATCGCCAGCCGGCAGCCGGCGTGCAAGGCCGAGTTGCTGCTGGCCGTCCCGGCGAATCGAGGCAGCGAGCGCATCGAGCGACTCGTCGTCCATGCCGGATCCGGCGCGGTTGTGGTATTGCCACGGCCGGACTTGGTCCGGTTCGAAGGCTTCGACATGGACAACGTCGGTCGTGCTGGATTCGTCCGGTTGCGTTCTCGCATCCGGTTGGTCGGTGGTGGCCAAGTCGTCGGTCTCCCTGTTTGCGAGGAATCGAGCGTCGGCTAACGGTGTTCCAGCCAAGGTGCGAACGCGTCGATCAGGTAGACGACATCATATCATCCAACGCCCCACGCCGTTCCGAGTCGGGTGGCCATGATTTGCCGGGTGGAGATGTCTGCCCAAGCCGTCTCGCTTCGATGGTGCCGCACGTCAACCGAGCAGACCCCGGCGCTGCTTGGGAGCGGTCATCGCGTACGCATGTGTCGGATTTTCCTGTGAAAACGATTGCGTTATTTCGGAGTTGGCGACCGTTCCGATCGGCCCGGCTCGGCCTTTTGTCGTGCATGCACGACAAAAGGCAAAGGCGGTCGTACGACGCGTCGGAACCCACGGGCCAGAACCGTCGAAGCCATTTGACTGACGGGACAGTCGCCAGTTCGGCGCGGGTGTCAAGGCGGTTGACCGAATCCACTCGTGCGCGACTCGAAGGCGGCTTGACGCGCGTGTTTGGCGAGTGTGCAATAGGCGAAACTCTCGTGGTCGAGTAGCTCGGGCACCCTGGTGGCTACGTCCTGGAGCGGGTCCGGCACGGCTTTCGCGGGGTTTCCGGCAATGGCCGAGCAGCGACGTTTCGGGACTGGCCGAGCCCCGCGAACCTAACCCGTCTGCCACGGTAGCGGGTCCTTGGCGGTGCGGGCGCCTCGGGTCCGGCACGCCGGCCTCGTTGCATCGTGCCGCGCTGAGCTGCTCCATCCACGCCGGCCAGCCGCCGGCTACGAGTCGTGGCCCAAGGCGCGTTGCGCCGCGACCGCGCCCTTGGCGCGGCCGAAGGCGTGCTCGCACAGGCGGGTGATCATCGCGTGCAGATCGTCCCGGCGCGGCGAACGAACCCGCCCATCGTCGTGGGCGACGGTGATCGTCCGACCTTGCGGGGCGAGTGCCGCGACCAGAAGCTGGTAGTGGGCCTCCCCGAGGACGGCGGGGTTCTCCACGATGATCTCTGTGATGTGTTCGTCGGCCAGCAGCTCGGCGAGCTTCGGCATCCGGTCGACGAACGGCGTGGCGATTTCGCGGGCAACGACGTGTACGCGCTGGCGTCTGGATGCGGCCCATTCCGACAGGGCGGCGATCTGATTGTTGATGACCAATGCCTGATCGGGGCTGCGCGTCGCCCGGGTGTAGAACGCGACTCGCTCGGTGCGGGCCTCCTGGACGAGGACGTACCAGCGGCCGGTGGGGGAGCGATCCACGGGCACCGGCAGAATGCCCTTGCGCAGCATCCGGTAGGCGGTGATCCTGGAAACGCCTTCCTCTTCCGCCCATTGGGAAAGGCGGATGCGCCGAAGGCCGCGGCTCTTCAGCGTCGAAATGCTGTCGCTGTCCTTCATGGACACCTCAGGTCCTCGGCCGCGGCCCCGCGCCCAGCCGGAGGCAAGATACGCGCGCCGTCGTCACCGGTCCGCCCCAGGGCCGGCAAGCGGCAAGCGGACCGGCTTGTCGCTGCCGCCCAGCACCGCCAAGCCGCCGAGAGCCGTCGCGTCGTCCAGTGCCGCCGGCGGCGTATTGTCGCCGTCGAGCCACAGGTATACGCGCGCGGCGGGCGACGGCGCGCCGATATAGGATGTTGCGAGCAGGTAGAGGGAGGCGCGACGTGGCGCGTCCGTGGCCCACGCCCGGGACTCTGGCCGGTCGCCGCCTTCGATGTGGATTTCGACGCCGGCCGCGGGCAGGCGGCACCTCGTGCCGAGCATCAATCCCGCCGGCTCGCCGATCCGCGCCGGTCGCGCGATGTCGACCTCGGCGCCTGCGAACTCGTCGATCCGCACGTTCAGCCCCGTCAGTGCGTGGATCAGCCCGCGCAACCCGGATGCGCTCGTAGGGCCGACGAACAGGGCGGCCAGCGCCACGGCGCCTTGCGGCTGCGTGTCCGCGTCGTACAGTTCGCCGTTGCGCTTGGCGTTCAGCGGTGCCGACCGGCCGACGAGATCCCGGGCCAGTTCGAAGGCTTCGATTCGCCCGCCCGCCAGCAGGGCGTAGGCCGGATCGCTGCGCATCTGCACGTCTTCGAGGATGTGCATGAATCGGTCGCAGGGGCCATCGAGCCAGGGTCCGAGCGCGCCCGCGCCCTGGTTGTCGGCAATGATGCGCGCTATGTCCGAAGCCGGCAGCGGAGAGCCGGCGGCCGCGAGCCCAGGCGCGTTGAGGACGATGTCGATGTGGTCTTCCTTGAGAAGGATGTCCTTGACCTCGGACGTCGCGAACCCGAGCGACGGGTGGGATCGGAAGACCATTCTCGGCACCGTCGTCTTCCGCATGAGCCGCTGCAGCCAGCGCAGAACGGCGACCGCGGGCCATATGCGCCAGCGCGAAGGGTTCAGCATCAGATCCTGGACCAAAGGATGCTGATCGGGCGGCGCTGCTGTTGCGCCGGTCACCGCGGCGGCCGGAGGGGTGCCTGGGGGCTCGGCGGGCGACGGCACGTCGCCGTCCCGGGCCACAGCCGCCGTACGCATGCCCCCGTCGTCGGTCCCGTCCATGGCATCGTTCGCCGCGGTCCGGTCGGGGGCCTTTGGCTCAGGTGGTGACGACAACGACATCCTCGACTCGATTGAGGCTCCGCTGACTGTCGAGCAGCTCGGCCAGCACCCGTTTCGCCAACGTTCTGCTGGTCGTTCGGGACCTGGAGGAGTCGAACTGGACGAACACGCGCAGTCCGGATTGCGGGACGCCGTCGCGGGTGGTTGCCAAGGGCCGCACCGCGACGCGCCCGATGGCGTCGATCCAGGTCGCCGCGTCGCTGCCGGGGAACTGGCGAAGGTAGTGGCGCAGCGAACCGCGCTGGTCGGCGGATGCGAGGCTCGTCATGGAGCTTTGAATGTAGCTGATGAGCGTGCGCATGGCCTGCGAGTCCACCAGTGCCGGGTGGTAGGCGGTCGGCACGCTGGACAGCACGGCGCGCCAGTCGCCGAGTCCCTCCACCGGATACAGCGGCTCGCCGATGCGGGCGCGCCTCGGCAGGTCGCCGTTGCTCGCCAGCACGCGCGGCGCCGCGAGGAAGTTCTGTTGACCGAGGTCGCGGTAGTCCAGGCCCTGGAAGTGGACCATGACTTCGCCGCCCGCCCGTGAGACCGTACGCCGAGTACCCCAGCGGATCGCCGTGTCGAGCACCTCGCCGGCGGCGAGCATGGGATCGAGGCGGGTCGGCTGACCGCCGTCGGGTCCGTAGAGGTGCATCTGCTCGACGGAGTGGCATTCGACGATGCGGTAGCGCTGTGCATCGACGCGAACCGGGTACTCGAGCTGCCTGCCGTTGATGTCGAAGGGCGTCGCCGCGGTCGGCCAGAGATTCACGACCGGAACCCGGTTCACGCTGAACAAGTCGTGCGGCAGGCCGCGGTCGAAGGCCAGCGGCCTGGCGAACAGGAAGCGGATTTCCGTGCCGTTCTCGAACGGTGCGCCGGTGAGCGACACGAAACGGAATTTCTCCGGGAAGGCGATGAACTCCGCGACTAGGCGGTGCGCCGGGTGCGCGGTTGCGCGCACCGGCAGGGCCGCATCGTCCGGCCGGAACCCGAGCGACCGCAGACGATTGGGCGGCAGCATCGTCGATCCGCCGTCGTTGGGCCGGATCACCTGGATGGCGGCGAGATCCTCGAACAGCGCATCGATCAGCCGGGCGGCGTTGATCGCATTGCTGCCGATGAAAAGCTGCAACGTCTGGGGAGGCCTGCCGGAGAGTCTGATCGATATGCCGTCGGCATGGACCCCTTGGGCTCCCAGCTGGGCTGCACGTACGGAGTGCGGCGTCGCGACGAGGGGCATCGTCGTGGACATGCACACCAGGGCCTGGCCGCCGAATTGCAGGTCGAACCGGGTCCCGCGCGGAATCCGCTGCGGCTCGGAGCCGCCGACGAAACCTGCGGTGGCCATCGCCGGCACGGGTTCGAGCAGCGTTGGCGCGAGCATCCCGAGCACGGCCATCGGCAGCTCGTTGGATTGGTTCTCGACCTGCATCCTGAGCCGGGCGGCGAGGAACGCCGCGCTCTCGACGACGCGCTCGACATGGGGATCCCTGGACCTTCGCGGACCGATGTCGAGTCGGGCCGCGATGTCCGGATACAGCCGCGCGAGGTCGCGCCCGTGAACGCGCAGCGCTTCCAGTTCGCTGACGTAGGCGTCGAGGAGCTTCGTGTCTATCACCGTGCGGCCCGCTTCTAGAGTTCCTCGCGAATGCTCACGACTTCCACCTTGGCGCCGAGGCTGCCGCCGACGTAGGGGGACAATATGCGCAATTGTATCGACGACGCCTCCTCCACGATGGTTGCCTCGATGGTGAACGCGAACTCCTTCGCGCCGTCCACCGGCGTCACCTTGACCTGTTCGAGCTTGGGTTCGAACTGCCGGATGGTGCCGGCAATGCACTCGGCCACGTACTGCCGGTCGCCGGGGGAGGTGGCCGTCATGTTCATCATCGACGGCAGGCCCCAGGACAGGACCCCGAGGCCGCGCCCGGCGACCGTTTGCCTGCCGCTCAGCATGTCGGCGAGGTCCTCGGCCAGATGGCGCGGGTCGGCATCGTCGCCGTGGCCGAATCGATCGAAGAGGTTGGCGTACACGATTTGCGCCGCGTTTGGGAATCCGCCCAATCTGCCTGTGCCGCCGACACGTTGTCAAACAGCGGAGTTTCCTTGCTACGATTACGGGCCGCGCCGCGACCGCGAGCGGTGGTCTGGGGCGGGCGTTGTGGACGACGGACGTTGAACGCTATGAACCTTCGCAAGCTGTACGAACACTTGGACCAGGACTCGCGACGGATCCTCTCCAACGCGGCCGACGCGGCGGCGCGGGAGGGCCGCAGGAGCATTTCCCTCGAGTTCTTCCTGCTGTCGCTGCTCCGCGACCGCGGCTCCGGGGCGGCATTGATGTCGGCCTTGGAACAGGCTGGCGCGGACGGCCCTGCCATAGAGTCGGCGCTCGCCCGGTTCGTGGCGGAGGAACCGCGCAGCGCGGCCGGTGCTCTGCCGTCCTTCGACGAGTCGCTGGCGCACCTGCTCCGCGAAGCCTGGGCGCTGTCGTTCGACGACTACGGCGACGCGTCGGTGTCGCCGGTGCGCTTCTTCGAGACCATCGCCCGTCGCGGCGACGCCTGGCCGCGCCTCGCGGCGACGCTGCCGAGCTTCGATAGGATCGACCCGGCCCGGCTGGCGTCGGCGGTGGGCGCGCGCGCGAGCGCGCAGGTGGATGCCGCGCCGGGCGCGACCGACGAGCAGTTCCCGGAACTATCGCGCTACGGCTACGACATGGTGGCGCGGGCGCGCGACGGCGGCTTCGACCCGGTGGTGGGTTTCGAGTCGCAGATGCAGGCGATCTCGTCGGTACTGCTGCGCCGCCGGCAGAATTCCGTTGCCGTGGTCGGCGAGGCCGGCGTCGGCAAGTCGGCCTGCGCGCTCGGTTTCGTTCAGGCGTTGGCGGAAGGCTCCGACAAGGTCGCCGGCGCGCTTCACGAAACGCCGGTTTGGGCGCTCGACATTTCCGCGCTGCGTGCCGGGGCTGTCGTCCGCGGCGCTCTCGAAGAACGCCTACAGGCGATCATGGCGGAGATCAGCGCCTCGGGGATGATCCTCTTCATGGACGACCTGCACCTGCTGTTCGGGGATCAAAGCCAAGGCGGCGACGCGCTCCGCAGCGTGCTCTCGGGTGGTGGTTCGGTGCGCATCCTCGGCACCTGCGGCTGGCGCGAGTGGCGTCGCCACGTCGAGCCCGATCCGGGGCTGGCGCGGCGCATCGCGCCGGTGCGCATCCAGGAACCCGACGACGTCCAGTCGCTGGCGGTGGTCGAAGGCATCGCGCCGGTGCTGGCGGAACACCACGATGTCGAGTTCGCCGACAGCGTGCTGGAGTCGGCGGTGTCGCTGGCACGGCGCTACATCGTCGGCCGGCAACTGCCCGACAAGGCGATCGTCGTGCTCGACTCGGCGTGCGCGCGGGCGCGCATGAACGGACGGGCGGGTTCGGTGCTGCAGGTCGAGGACGACGACGTCGCGGCGGTCGTATCCGACCTGACCGGGGTACCCATCGGCAGCATGCTTTCCGACGTGAGCCGGATGGCCGGGCGGCTGGAACAGGTGCTGTCCGAGCGAGTCGTGGGACAGGACGACGCCTTGGCACGCTGCGCATCGCAGGCGCGCGCCTACCTCGCGGGCCTGTCGGATCGGCGGCGCCCGGTCGGCGCCTTGATGTTCTGCGGGCCGTCAGGCGTCGGCAAGACCGAAACCGCCCATGCCATCGCCGACGCGCTCTTCGGGGGCCGGCTGCTGAACATCAACATGTCCGAATACCAGGAAGCGCACACCGTCTCGGCACTCAAGGGCGCGCCGGCGGGCTACGTCGGCTACGGCGAGGGCGGAGTGCTCACCGAGGGCATTCGGCGCACGCCGTACTGCGTGGTGCTGCTCGACGAGATCGAGAAGGCTCACCGCGACGTCATCGAGATGCTCTACCAGGTGCTCGACCGCGGCTGGATGGAGGACGCCGAGGGCATCGAGGCGGACTTCTCCAACGCGCTCATCATACTCACCACCAACGCGGGGGACACGGTCGTCGAACAGGTGGCCATGGCCGATCCGCCGCCGTTCGAGGACGACTTCCATCGGACCTTGTCCGCGGCGCTCGGCAGACAGTTTCCGGCTGCCTTCATCGGGAGGCTGCAGCTTGTCCCGTACTGGCCCCTCGGCGACGACACGCTGGCGACGATCGCGGGGATGCGGCTCGATCGCCTGGCGGATGCCTACGCGGCCTCGCACCGCGCCCGTCTGAGTTTCGACGACGATGTCAGCGCGTGGCTCACGGAGCGGGTCAAGACGACGCCCCAGGGTGCGCGCTTCCTCGACGGCGTCATCGCCCGGTCCATCCGCCCGGCGATCGCCGAATACGTGCTTGATCGACTCGCGGCCGAAGAGGCGCCGGGGGATGCGGTGGTACGGCTCCGCAACGGCGAGTTCGCGGTCGCCCGCGGGGTGGCCGGCCTCGCCGAGCAGGCCGGCGAAAGCCAGGAGGATGCAACCGACACTGCGGACACGGCGCCGGCGCCGGACGCGACCGGTTGCACAGGAACGGACGCCCCCGACCACGGTGTCGACTGATGGTTGCGGCGACGGCGCGGCGGATCGCCACCCTGTTGGTTCCGTGTTCGCTGCTCCTGGCGGCCGGCTGCGCGGGCCGGGGCGCGGACGGAGTGGACGATCCGGTCAAGCTCAGGAACGTGTCCATACGCATGCAGGCCGGTGCCAACGGCAACAGTCCGGGGCGCCTGGAACTGGTGCGGGTGGCGGACGAGAAGCTGGTGGCCGAGCTCGTCGGTACCGACGTGGGGGCGTGGTTCGGGCCCGCCGGCGAGGCGTTTCGCAGCGCTCACCCGTCGGCGCTCTACGATGCGTGGGAACCGGTCCCGGGCGTGGACTCGGGGCCACACCGCGTGAAGGCGGAGGGCAGGTACGCGGCGGTCCTGTTCTGCGAAACCCGGCACGGTTCGCCGCCGTTCCGGGTGGAACGCGACGGCGACCTGACCGTCGTCATCGACGACTCCGGCTGTCGGATCGAAGGCGGTCGGCCGAGGCAGTCGATACTTGACCGGCTGCGACGTTCGAAGCGCGTGGAGTTGTCGTTCGCCGTGCCCGGCGAAGCCAACGGCAACCGCCCGGTGCGGGTGGAGCTGGTTCGGCTAGACGATCCCGACCTCGTGCCGACGCTGGCCCGCCTGTCCGGGTCCCAGTGGTTCGGGCAAGCCCGCGCCGCCTTCAGGAGCACCAATCCGGAGGTCTTGATGGACGACTGGGAGCTGGTGCCGGGGAGTTCGTATGGACCGTTCCGCCTTGGCGTCAACGACAACGTGCACGGGGTGTTGTTCTGCGGGGCGGCGGGGAGGCCGCTGCGCGTACCGTGGGAATCGGAGGTGAACGTCGAAGTCGGCGACCGGGGCTGCAGGCTGGCCGGCACGGATGCGAGCCGCCGGTCGTGGAATCCGCTGACTTGGAGCGCGTGGGAATGAAGTTGCCGTCCGTTCCGCAAGCCGCGGCGTGGCGCGACGGCCTGGTACTGCGGCCCGCACACTTCCAGCAGACCGACGACCGCGCCGCGACCCTCTCCCACCTCGCCGCCTTGGCGGCGGAGCCCTGGCCCTGGGGGTTCGTTTCCGTGGCGGTCGACGAGACCGCCTTGGCCTCGGCGCGGCTGCACGTCCGTTGCGAGGGGATCCTCCCCAACGGGGTGGCGTTCGCCGAACGGGGGCTGTCCCGGGCGCTACCGCCTGCCGAGAACGCAGCGCAGCGCAACTACCACGTCGCCGTCGACGACAATGGCGCGTTCACCCTGTCCGCGGGCGACGAGGCGCCCGCGGACCGGACGTTGCCGGTTGCCCGCTTGGTGTTCCAGAGCGGCGTGTGGGCCGAGTTGTCCGAGTGGTCGCCGCCGGCGTACCTGCTCGGTCCGCAGCACCCCATGCGCACGGACATCGCGCACCAGCTCGGTGCGTTGGCGGCTCTGGGTGCCGGCTTCATGACCACCTTGAGGCTGCCGGGTGCGGAGGACCGGCCCGCGGCGCGGGTGCTGGGGCAGGTGGCCGCTGCGCTGTCGCAGGGCGTCGGTGTCATGGAAGCCCTGCTTGCGGCGCCGACGGTGTCGCCGGGCCGGCTCGGGATCGAAGCCTTGCGTCTGGCGCTGGGGGTGCGCGCCGCGGCGGGCGAGTTCGAGCAGCTCGATGTGGTCTGGGATCCGGCCGATCAGCGCGGCTCCATGCGGCGCCTGCTCTTCGCTGCCGAATCGACGGCGGCGGGGATCGGCCTGCCCTTCCGGGCGAGTCTGTTCCGCGCCACCGACGACCCCGACATCCTGCTCGTGGAGGGCATGCCGCAGGATGTGCTGCTGCTCGCCGTCGAAGCATCGCGTCCGGCGGACCTGATCGCGGCGCGGGCATGGCTCGAAGGCGCCGCGCTGGCTGCGCCGGAACGCATCCAGGAAGCGTTCGGTCGCCGCGTCGCGGGCTGCGGCCGCCTTCCTGTCGAACGGGATCCCCGGCTGGGCGTCTCGAGCGGTCCCCTGCTGGCGCTCTACCAGGTCGAGCGCGACGCCGCGTGGCGCGGCCAGAGCACGTCCTTGGCGCTGGGGTCAAAAACGCCGCCGCCGCCCAACACCAGCTTCTCGATCTTCGTTCCCGAAGGTCAGGTCGACGTCGCGGGGGCTGGGCGCCTGGCGTCGCCGCGCGGCGCCTTTCCGGCGGCCTCCTGGGCCGGCGGATCGGGCGGAGCCGAACGCTCGTGAGCATAGGCTTTCAGGTCGCCGTTGCCGCCATTCCGTTCTTCGAGCTGCTGGACCAGGAGGAGGAGTCCCTGGCGGCACAGGTGGCCGAGTCCGGCGACCCGTCGGCGGTCACCGCGGCGATGGATGCGAGCCGACGTCGGCTCGCGCAGGGGGTCGACGCGGTCGTCCGTTCGCTGCCGGCGGCCGTGCGCGCGGACTTGACCGCCTCGCGGGCCGTCGCGTACGCGCTGGTAGGGCTGGTGGACGGCCGCATGCTGCACCACCCGACCGGGGGATTGGACCGCTGGCGGGACCGCCTGATGGAGTTCGAACTCTACGGCTCGGCGTTGGCCGGGCAGGAGGTCGTCGCGCAGGCGCGCGCGGCGGCGCAAGGCATCGCGGAAGGCGCGACGCCGGCGGCGAGCGATCCGGTGACGCTCGCGCCGTTCTATCTCGCCGTGTTTCGGGCGGGCTTCGAGGGTTCGCTGCGCGCCGATACGGTGGGGTTGGCGTCCCTTGTCGCCTCGCTGGAGGAAGCCGTCGGCGTGCGCTCGGGCGGCTCGCTCGAAGCCGCGTCCGACGTGCGCCCGAGACGTGCCTTCCTGGCCCCGCTGCCCTTGGCGGCACTGGGGGTCGCCGCGTGGCTGGTCGCCGGCGTCCTCGTCTGGTTCGCACTGTCTTCCGAGTCGTTGGGCGAAAGCGACCGCATGGCGGAGCGAATCGCGGCCGGACTGCCCGCCGCTGGTACCGTTGATCCGTTGCGGCGCAGCGTCGGGCCCTCCGGACTGCCACCGGTCGGCGACGACCAGGCGACCGGGCCCTGATGTCGGAGTTCCTCTCGCGGATCGGAGGTTTCGCCGCCGGGCTGCTCGCCGGTGGGACGTTCGAGATCGTCGTGCTGGTCGTACTGGTCGTCATCGCGCTGATCGTCCTGGCGATCGCGCTCTGGCTGTTGTGGAAACTGCTAGTCCTGCTCGGCAAAGGACTGGTCTGGCTCGTGAGATGGGGCTCGGAGGCCGCGAAGAGACAGTCGGCGGAGAAGCGTGCCGCCCGTCTGGCGGCGCCGCCTCGGGTGTCGACGGCGTGGGGTTCGTCGCCGCGCATCGGGCTGCGCAAGGCTATCGCGGAGGCGAGACGGCGCGCCGGCCCCGACGCGCTGGTCATCCTGGTCGTCGCGGGCGAGGGCACGAGCGACCTCTGCTCGGGCTTCGGCGTGACTCCGCCCGCGGTGGGTTCGATCGGTATCGCCGCGGGAACCGACGTGATCTTCATCGACGCTGCCAAGGCGGATACACGCATGCTCCGCTCGCTGGCCGCGGCGCTGCCCTGGCGGCGTCCCGTGGACGGGGTCGCCGCCGCCGTCGGCAACGACGGAGTGCCGCCGGATATGCTGGTCCGGGCCGCAACCTTCGCCCGCGCGAGCGGTTTCCGCGTCGCGCTGCACCTCGTGATGGCGACGGGTTCAATGACGGCGGCATGGCGGATCGTCGACTCCGCCAACCGCAACGGCGCGGACCTGTGTACCCAGCTTGCCCAGGACGCCACGCGGATCTGGCTGGCCGGCGGCGACCGGGAAGGACTGGGCGAGCTGTCGCACGCGCAATCCGCCGACCTGTCGATCGCCCTCGACCGCGCCATCGCGGCGGCGCCTTCGTCGTCGGTGGACATCGCCTCGGTGTGCATCGGCGGGCGCGGGCTTCGCTCGGCCGTGGCACATGCCGCGGCGCGGACCCGACCGGCGGAGACGCCGGGCGTCGCCGCGTGGCTGGGCCTTGCCGGCCTAGTCGTCGGTGTGGGCCTCGCCGGCCTGGCTGCGGTGTCGGGACTCGACAAGTCCGAGGATCTTCGGGCGACCGTGGCGCTCGCGGCCAGGGAGGCGTCGGCGGCGTGGCTGGTGGAGGAGATCGACGCCGTGCCGAGCGGCAGCAAGGTGCGTCGCGTGGCCGGCGTGAGCGCGGCGTTGTCGGAGTTCTCGGAGTTCTCGTTTCTCGCGCCGCTGTCGGTGCTGATACCCGGTTTCAACGCACCGGCGCGGCTCGGCGGGTCGCTGCTGGAGGCCTACGTGCTGCGGCCGATGGCTTCGGCTCTAGACCGCCGCGCGCGGACGATTCTTGCGCCGTCCGACGATCCGGTCGCGTGGGTCGGCGATGCGCAGCTCGTGGACGAGTGGTTGGTGGCCTGGGAAGGTCTGGGGGACGACCCGACGGAAGTGGACCTGCGCCGTCTGCTCGCCGATGCCTTCGGCGGCGAGCCGGAGGCCTGGCCGGAGGGGCTCGACGTGGCGTTGGCGGAAACGGCGTCGTCGCCGCCGGAACCGATGCGCGGTGGCCTCGATGTGGACGGCCTCGCCGAGCTGGCGCGGGGCAACTTCGTGGCGACGATGCAGCGCTGGGCAGGATCCGTCTACACCAACGGCCCGGTGGCGCTGGCCGCGCGCCGGGCGGTGGATCGCAGCGCGGTCTGGCACGCGCAGCAAGAAGCGCTGTCGGACCTGAGAACAGCGCTGCAGGATCCTGGACAGGTTTGGCTGACAGCGGCCGAGGACACCCCGGACTATGGCTACGAGTTGCGCATCCTCGGGCGCGCGTTGGCGCTGACTGTGCTCGGCCAGACCACGGCCCTGGAAGCGAAGGCGGCGGTCAGCCGCATCCGCATCGACGCCCGGGAGGCGGCTGAACATTTCATTCTTCCCGAGGTCGGTCCGCTTATGGTCCGCTCGAGCACCGGAAGCCCGGGTGGCGGCGGGGGCCCGTCGCTGTCGCTCACGCCCGAGGCGCAGGCGTGGCTGGCGTTCCTCGATCGACTGGTGAGCGCCGGATTCGCCGACGTGCCACGGCGACCGCTGGCGGTCGTTTCGGGACCGGTCACGGTCGATCCGTCGGCGGTGACCGCAACGCTCGGCAAGCTGCGTACCTTCGATCGGTTCGCGGCCAACCTGCCTGCCGACCTGCCGCCCGCGGTGGCGGGGGGCTTGCTGCTCGAGGTGGCGAGTGAACTGGTGGGCGGTGTGGCGGCAAGCGTCGAAATCGCGCTGCGTTCGGCTGCGGGCGCCGGTTGGGGAAGCGAGGGTGGCGCGCAGTTGTCCCGGGTGACGCCCGCCCTGGAAGGTCTTCAGGAGATCGAGTCGTGGCTGCGCGAGCGACAGGCCGAAGAGGAAGCCGATCGGGTTCTGGCGGTGCGCGCCCGCGTTGCGGAGAACGTGCTTGCCGTCGGGGGGCAGATGCTCGCCGCCGAGGATCCGCTGGGCGTCTACATCGACCCGTCCGCGGACGCGAACGCGACGGTACGCCGGTTCGGGCGAGGCGTCGAACGACTGCGCAGGCTCTTCGAGATCTACGGTGAGCCCTACATCGACGCGGCGGCCCGCGGCGGCAAGGCGACCGCGTACCGGTGGCGCGACATCGGCGAGGACCTGGCGGGATTCGATCGGGGCGATGCCGGTGCGGCGCTGGCTGGTCTGGAAGGGATGATCCGCGCCTACGCCGACGATCCCGAAGCGGCCTGCGCGGCGCCGCGTCCGGGGCAGGGGCAGGCGCGGGACGATTATGTCGCCAGCGCGCTCGCCCGATTCCGGGTGCAGTTGGACGACGTCTGCGCGGGTGTCGCCGCCGAACGGGCGGAGCGGCTGTATGCCGGCCTGGCGGAGTACTTCACCCGCAACGTGGCGTGGATGTGGCCGTTCTCCAGGGATGCGAAGGCCCCCGAGGTGCCCGACTCGACGCTGGGCGAGTTCGTGGCCCGCCTGTACGCCGCCGCCGACGCGTTGATGGGTTTCGACGGCGCGTTTGCGCCAACCTTCCGCGCCAACGCTGCTTTCTGGGACCGGGACGAGGACGGCGCGGCGGTGCTTCGGTTCCGCGTCGATTGGCGGGCCCGGCCCGAGGAGGAGCGGCTTGCGGAGCACGTCATTGTCTTCGAGTTCGAAGGCGTCGAGCGCGACGAGGGCGGGATCTACACCTGGCGCTACGGGACGGCGGCGACGTTGCGCATGCGACTCGCCAAGAACTCGCCCTACCGGTTCGCGTTTCCGGCGGATTCCGAGGGCCTGGAGTTCGCCGTGGCCGGACAGGGCAACGGCGCCATCCTGCGTCTGTTCGACGGCCTTGCCAACGGGACGTTCGAAATCCGCACCGAAGTCGTCGACGGCGAGGGCGGACGCAGGCCTCTCGTGGCGACGGCCCGCGTCGGCGACGAGTCGGGCGCACCGTTGACGATGCCGCGTTTCGATGCCTACCCGGCGTCCGCCCAGGCTCTCGAACAGGTGCGCTGAGGAGGAGAACCGCATGCCAAGCCCAACGCTGCTCGCACCGGTGTCGGAGGCCGATCCGTGCGGAACGGACCTCCGCTGGGACTCCGAGTTCGTTGCCCTCGACGACGCGTTCGCCGCTGCGGTCCAGGACGACGCGGCGGTGGTCGAGGGTGAGGTCGTCGCAGCCCCCGAGCGGGGCTACGACGACATCGTGGACGCGGCGACGGCACTCTTGGCGCGGACCAAGGACCTGCGCGTGCTCGCGATCTACGCCGAGGCGAGTTGGCGGCACGGCGGCCTTGTGGCGTTCGCCGACGCGTTGGAGGATCTGATCGAAGTTGTGGCGCTTTGGCCGGGTGCTGGCGACGGGCTGCACCCGCGCGCGGACGAGTTTGACGGCGATTTGGGCGAACGCACGGCGGCGGCGGGCAGGCTTCTGAACCGAATCCCCGCGTTGGCGGCGACCGTCGGGTGGGGCGGTCATGTGGGGGACGCTGACCGGGTGAACTGCGCAGCCGTCCTGAGAGGGTCGCTGGGCGCCTGGACCGACCGCGTCGCAGACGCCTTCGGGGCGGACCCGCCGTCGGCAACCGACGCCTGGCGCAGCCTACAGCGGCTGGTCGGCGCGGTGGACGCGGCGGACCTAGAGCCCGACGGCGAGACGCGCGCCGAGCACGGTGCGCCGCCTGCTCTCGACGCGTGGGATCTTATCGACCAGGCGCTCGAGAGGATCGTCGACCAGGACCACCATTCGCCGGCGCTCCCGCTGCTGCGCCTGCTGTCGTCGTGGCGTACGCTCGGGATCATCGACATCGTCGACCGCATGAAGGCCTCCGGCATCACGCTGGAGCAACTGATGGACTCTGTGAAGAAGCAGCTCCATACGGAATGACAATGCCAGTTTGTGCGGCCAAGGTCTTGGTGGAGAGTAGGATCGAGGCTGCCCAACGACGGCTTTGCGGCGGTTCGAACGCGCCTTTCACGTCGCGCGGGGGGCTTGTAGACTAGGCGGCAAGCGGGAAGGAGGACCGGCCCGTGCCCGAAACCGACACGACCGACAGCGGCGTCGACGCGTACCCTACCCCGGACCAGGGTGCGGATGACTACTCGCACCTGTTCCGCAGCGAGGGCTTCGTCTCCGACGTCGACCTCAGGGTCGATGTCGCCGACAACTACCTGCGCTACGTGGCCGGCGATGACGATATCGAGGTCGATGTCGACGAGACCGAGGTCGACGCCTCCGTCACCGTGGTTCGTGGGGCCCGTACGCGGCATGTCGGCTCCTACAAGAAGCAGGTGGGCGGGGAGGAGATGCTGGCGTTGGGCGAGAGCGTCGAGGAGACCGTACACGGTGGCGTGCACGTCAAGGCCCGGTTCGCGTCCGAGGCCATGGTGGGCGGCGCGTACACCAACATCGTCGCCGGACCGTACCTGCGCATCGCCGCGTGGGTGGACTTCCTGGTCTGGGGCGGGTGGGCGGAAGTCGACGTGGTTCGCGCGGAGCTGTCGGCGCTGATGATCCGGTCCCACGTCGGCTACGCCCATGCGGCTGGGGTCAGGCTCACCTTGGCGTCCCGGCTGGTGGACGACTTCCAAAGCCGCACCGAGACCTTCGGCATGCTGGCCGACTCAACGGCGGTCCACAACATCGCGGGGGGCCCCGGGGGCGGCGTCACCAATGAAGCGTAGACGGGGCGGCAGAGCCCGTTCGCCCCGCTACCGGAGCGCATAGAGGAGGGCGTAGGTCGATGTCAGCGCAAGGCGATCCCGCACAGGTATCCGCGCAGACCGTCACGCTCGACGCGAACGGCGAGCCGCCGTGGCGCACCGCGGGAACCCCGATACTCAACGCCCTGCTGGACCACGTTCCCTCCGCGACCGACCGGCGCCCGTGGCAGGCCGGGCATGTGCTGCACATCCAGGCACTTGGCGGTTTGGTCAGCAAGGAACGCCGCCGCTATACGATTCTGGGTCACGGCGAATACTACAATCAGATCGGCGGCTGTCGGACGCTAGCCGCCGACAGTCAGACCCTCGAGACGACTGCGGATCTCACGACCAGCGTCGGGGAGGGCGATGCCGCGCCGGACGTCGACGCACCGTGGGGCCGTGACTCGCTGACGGTGGACGGCGACGCGGAGATCACGGTCGGTGGCAGGATGGTCATGCTGTCGGGCTTCGCCACCCGCAACTGGAACGGCGGCGTCATGCGCCTCGCATCGATGGAGGGCGTCATCTGCGGCGGCGCGTTCCTGCGGCTGATCGCCAGCCCTTCGGTGACTCTTTCGGGGATGATGACCGGGGACGTCTACGGTGGCTGTGCCCGCGTCGCGGCGGTGCGCTGCTACTTGGCGGTGCTCCACTACCGGGCGGCTGCGGCAGCCGCTTGGGCAAACGGGGTGTACGTCCGCAACGCCACTTTCGTGATCGAGCCGCTGATAGGCACGCCGTCAGCGGGCACGCCGCCGTCGAGAATGGCCGCGAAGTTGGCGCGGATGGGCCAAGTACTCTCGGCGGCGCGGATGGTCTGCCCCCCTCTGGACATCTTCGTCGGCGTTGCGACGTTCGTTCCGATGGGACTCTACGGCCTGTACGGCCTGATCGCGGGAATCGTCAAGAGGCCGAACCCCATTCCGCCCGCGGGACCGCCCCGAACGCGTGTCCAGAACGTCGGCGTGAATCTGCAGTCGTGTACGTCGATGCTTGTGATGTGAGGGGCGCGCCACGGTCGCGGGCCTGCGCTAGCACAAGGAGGCAATCATGTTCGTTTCGACGTTTGGGATCGGCATGTCGCAGGCGATGCCGGATGTCTGCATGACCCCGCCCTTGGCCATTCCGGCGCCGTTTCCGAACCTCGGCCAGAACGCGATGGCGGTCCCTACCTACTTCACGATCCTGATCAACGGCATGCCGGAACTGAACATCACGGCGATGTACGCCATCACGAACGGCGACGAGGGGGGCGCCCTGGGTGGCGTGGCGTCGGGTGTCTTCATGGGTCCCGGTCGACCGCTGATGGGTTCGCAGGTGATGTTCGTGGCTGGCCTGCCCGTGTGGCGGCTGACGGCACCGACACTTCAGAACTTGACCAACGCGCCGGGGATGACCATGGTGCCGAGCCAGACCGTCAAATGTGTGCTGACCTAGCCGGTGACGCGGGCAGGGAACCAGGACCGCTGGCTGCGGGAGGCGAACGCAGCCCGACGATGGCGCCGGACCTGGACCGCGGCCACCGCTCGAGTCGGTTCGCTGGCGCAGGGACGACTCCCTCGTTGCTCCCGTTTCGGCGAAGGTCTATGCTTTTGGCCCACCTAGAGTCCTTGTCGGCGTATTAGGAGTTAGCGATGGCGGATTCGAGTCAGCAGCGCATCGGACGGGTACGCCCGCCCCGTGTCCAGATCACCTACGATGTCGAGGACGGCGGCGCGACGACCAGCCGCGAACTGCCTCTGGTCGCGGGTGTGGTCAGCGACCTGTCGGGTGACGGGGACGATCCCGTCGATTACGCCGAACGGCAGTTCGTCGAGGTCGAACAGGGCGGCGTGGACAATCTCATGAAGCGCATCGGGCCGCAGCTCAAGATGTCTGTGCCGGACAAGATCTCCGGCACAGAGGACGCCGAAATCGGCGTCGAGCTCAATTTCGAGTCCGTCGAGGACTTCTCGCCGATGGGGGTCGCGGCACAGATCCCGCAGACAGCGAGACTGCTCGAAGCGCGCCGCCGGCTGGCGGACCTCTACGGCAAGATCGAATCGAACGAGAAACTCGACGGCATACTTGGCGAAATCCTCGCAGACGACGACAAGCAGGCGCAGCTCCGATCGGAACTCGGATTGGACGAGGAGGCCGGCGAACCGGACGAGTAGGGGTCGGCGCGCCGACCCGACAACCAGGAACCGACCCGGGAGGATCCACAATGGCGGACGAGCGAACCGAAGCCAGCGCGGCTGGCGCCGCGGCACCCACCGTGCTCGAACGGATTTTCGAGGACGGACGCTTGGTCAGGGACGAGCACCAGGTCGACAGCGCCCGGCGCATGTTGCAGGGGTTCGTCGAAGAGGCGACTAAGGCCGGGGTCCAGTTGGACGGCTCGGCGAAGCGGGCCCTCGCGACCCGCATAGTCGCTTTGGACAAGCTGATCTCCGAGCAGGTCAACCAGGTGCTGCACGACGAGAAATTCCAGCGCCTCGAAGCGAGTTGGCGGAATCTGGACAAGCTTGTCGACGAGAACGACCTGACGTCCTCGAAGGTGCGGGTGTTCAACTGCCACCGCGCGGAAATCGAACGCGACTTTCGAAGGGCACCCGGTTTCGACCAGTCGGTGTTCTTCAAGCACGTCTACGAGAGCGAATATGGAACCCTCGGCGGCTCGCCGTACACGTTCCTGGTCGGCGACATGGAGTTTGGGCGCTCGCCCATGGACATCCAGTTCCTGAAGGACATCTCCGCCGTCGCCTCGATGGCCCATGCGCCCTTCCTGGCCAGTGCGGACCCCAACCTCCTCGATCTGGACAGCTTCACGGAGCTCGACCGCCCCATCGACATAGCGAAGATCTTCGACACCAGCGAAATGGCGAGCTGGAACGCGCTGCGCGAGAGTGCGGACGCCCGCTATCTCGCGCTCACCGCGCCGAGGACGCTGGTGCGCCTGCCCTGGGGCCCGGACACGGCGCCCGTGGAGGCGATGGACTTCGTGGAGGACGTCGACGGCGAAGACCACGGCAAGTATCTGTGGGGTCCGGCATCCTGGGCCCTGGCGGGACAGATCATGAAGTCGTTTTCGGAATACGGCTGGCCGTCGGCGATTCGAGGCACCGAGTCCGGCGGCAAGGTGGCGAATCTGCCGCTGCACGCGTTCCCGTCCCTGTCCGGCGCCAAGATCACCAAGTGCCCGACGGAGACGACCATCACGGATCGGCGCGAGAAGGAGCTGTCCGACGAGGGCGTCATCGCGCTCTGCCACGCGCGCAACACGGACTACGCGGTGATCTTCTCGGGCTCCACCGTCAATCGGCCGCAGAAGTACGTCGAAGAAGAAGCCAACGCCAACGCCAGGTTGTCGGCGAGCCTGCCCTACATCCTCGCTTGCGCCCGGTTCGCGCACTACCTCAAAGCGATCATGCGCGACAAGATCGGCGGCTTCACCTCGCGCGACGAGGTCCAGCGGTACTTGAGCACCTGGATTTCGCAGTACGTGACGTCGGACGACTCGGCATCGCACGCCACCAAGGCGCGCTATCCGCTCCGCGAGGCAAGGATCGAGGTGCAGGACGTCCCTGGTAAGCCCGGGGCCTATACGGCAGTGGCCCACTTGAGGCCGCACTTCCAGCTCGAGGAGCTCACGGCGTCGTTGCGGCTGGTCGCCGAATTGCCGACCTGACGCGATAGTCGGGCTCTCCGAGGCTGGCGTGGTGGCGCGGTTCCTGCGCGCCATGCTGCCGACGCGAAGCGCCTGAACCGCCGGGGAACTGATGTACGCGGATCGTACTTTGGCGGCGGCCATCCGCGCCCGCACCGCACGCGACCACGGCGTGGACATCCTGCTCGACGCCTGGTCGGGGTCGCCGCCGGATCGGCGTGCCGCTATGGCCGCAGCCCAGGGCGATCTGGCACGCGCGGCATCCTACGCGGGAGAGGTCTGGCGCAAGCTGCTCGACGGGGATGTCAAGGCCGTGCTGAACGACGTGTCGGAAGCGGACACGTCGCCCGGGTTGGCCTTCGCCCGCGCAGAAGGTCTGTTCGCGGCCGGAGCGGTAGTGGCCGGCCTGGAACGACTCGAGGTGCTTCACAGCCGCGGTGATCCTGTAGGGACGCTGGCCCTGGCGCGTCGCCGCCACCAACTCGGGGACGATGCGGGTGCCGTGGAGGCGGCGAAGGCGCTGCCGTGGCACGCCCACGCGGCGTTGACCGGGGCGCGCGCGGCGCTGTCCCAGGGCCGGCCGGGGGTGGCGTTTCGCTTCGTCGAGCCGTACCTGCAAGGCCACGCGCCCCTGCCCGAGCCCGCCGTCGCGGCGGCGTTCGCCATGACGACGGCGGCGACTCTCGCCAGGTTGGGCGAGTACCGCGAGCTGCGGCGATTCGTCGACCGCCTCCTCCCGGCCGGCGACCTGGCCGAGGACATGATGCCCGCCGTGGCGCGGGCGGCCTGGTTCGGCGGTCGCGCCCGGGAGGCATGGCAGCGATTCGATGTCGCCGACCACCCATGGTGCGTCGCGGCGCGCCTGGAGCTAGCGGTGCTGGCAGGGGATGCCGGTCTGGCCGCGAAGCTCCTGTCCCGGGCGGGTCCGCTCGGCGTACCGTCGAGGGCGGCGGTGAACCTCCTGCAGGGAGCTCCGGACACCAGTGGCCATGCCGGCGCCGACCGGCGCCTGACCGAGGATGCCCGCCGGGTGTTCGCAGAGGGCAAGACGGTGCACGTATGGCGAACGCACCGTCACCGCTGGGCGCCGTGGATCGAAGCCGCGTTGCAGACGCCTGCGGACGTCTTGGTCTGCGATCTGGCGGCCCAAGTGTTGCCGGCGCCGGATTCGGTGCCCTGGGCGGTGCTGGACGACGGCGCCTTGGTCGAGGTGCTTGCGCCGGTGCCGGTGGGCATGGCGCCGCCGACGGGGCAGGGCGTCGGCGTCGGAACCAACCTCTGCCGCGGCGTGGGCGTCGGCTTCGACTGGCCGGACGACGAGGACGCGGAGGTGCGCGGCTCGTTGCCCGCTGCGGCTGGCGCGGCCGCCGTGGAGATCGTCAACGCCGAGGACGCCTTGGCCAAGTCGCGACCGGCAGGCGGCTCGTCGTGGTCGCGCCGCCCGGCGATCCGTTCTGGGCGGGTCCTTGGCCAGAGCGCGTCTGGCCGTCGGTGCGGGTCGTTCGGGCAAATCCGCAGAGCGGCTGGGCGGGTGCGGCGGAGCGGGTCGTCGCGGCCTGGGAGTCGCTGCACGGGACGGGCGTGGCAACGCCGGGCTGAGGCGATGGCGTTCAAGGATCCCCACGGTGCCCACCGGCGGGCCGGAATCCCGCTGGTCGGCGTGACCTGGCGGGACCAGGAGATCGCCGGCGACGACATCGCGGGCATGGTCCTCAAGGATTGCACGTTGGAGCGCGTGCGTCTGACCGGGACCTCGCTCTGGCAGACCATGTTCGTGGACAGCCGTCTGGACGACTGCGAGTTCGTGGACTGCCGCGTATTCCGCACGCAATGGGTGAACTGCCGCGGGGCGGGCTTTCGGATCGCCGGCGGCGAGTTCGCGGAAGCGGTGGTCTCCGAGTGCGACTTCGACCAACTGAGCTTCGGTCGCTCGGGCGACCGCAACGTGCTCAACTCGTGCAGGCTGGCGAGCCTCGCGTTCCTGGAGGAGGGGTGCGTCCAGCACGGCCTGACCATCTCCGGCTGCACGCTCACCGCCGTGGACGCCGAGGATGCGCGGTGGGTATCGGCGACCGCGGTCGGGGTCGATTTCGCGGCTTGGTCCATGCGTGGAGCGGTCTTCGACCGCTGCGTCTTCGTGGAGTCGAAGGCGCGGGGCCTCGATTTGTCCGACGTGCGCTTCGACGCTTGCAACCTCTACAAGGGAGACTTCCGCGGAGCCCGCATACGCCGGGCGCCGGGGTCGATCTTTGCGGAATCGGACTGCACGGAAGCGGACTTCGTCGAAGCGGAGCTCACGGGCGCCCTGTTCGCCAACGTCGAAGCGCCGGACGCCCGGTTCGACCGGGCGAGGCTCGGCAATGCGATGTTTCCCGGGTCGATGCTCGTCGGCGCGGACTTCAGCGGGGCGTTCGCGGTGCAGAGCGTGTGGAACGGCGCCGACCTTACGGATGCGGGCTTCGAACGGGTCGACGCGTACCGGTCGGCGTTCCGCAACGGCGTCCTGACCGGGGCCCGGGTGGACGGTGCGCGTTTCGTCGAAGCCGACCTGCACGGCGTCGAAGCCTCGCTCGACGGGGCCGACGTGACCGGTGCGCAAGCGACGGTCGACTGGCGGGCGGAACGCGAGAAGGAGGCGCGGCCAGCGTAATGACGAGGCCACGATCCGCTAGCCACCCGAGGGTTGCGAGTCTATTTGATACTGTTCGATATCAAACGACGCCGTAAGTCGTGGTAGAGGTATTGCAACCCAGTCTCGCCCGGCGCTCAATCGACAACCCAACCGACCGCACTGACCCTGAAGGAGCTAGCTATGGCGGACATCACAGTCAAGATCGAGCAGTCCCCGGGAACGATCTCGATCACTGGCGAATCAAACATGGACGGCCACGTCGACGAACTCGAGGCCATCGCCGTCCGCGACCTGATCGTGGCCCCGACCGGGACGTCGAAGGCGCGCCTCTCGGAGATCTTCCTCACGCGGTACCGTGACAAGGCCAGCCCGAAACTGGCCGAGGCGTGCTCGCTGGGCGAGAACATCGGAACCGCCACGGTTTTCCTGTTCAAGAATACGGAGGATGGGCCGAAGGTCTACCTGCAATACACGCTGACCGACACCTTCGTGTCGCGGATCGAACACGAAACCGCCGAGGCGAACGGCACCGCCTACATGCCCCATCAGGGCTACAGCAACCTGGCCGGGCATTCCTACCGGACGGCGTGGAACCAGGCGGGGCTGACCCAGAACGCCGATCGAAGGTACGCGCGGGCCCGGGCCAATCCCGTGCCGCTGTACCCGCTGCCGATCGGTTCGACAACGAACGACGAGGTGGAACGTCTCTGGCTCAACGCCGCGACCGTCACGTGGACCTACACACCCTACGACGGCCTCGGCGCGGCGGGAGGCGCCATCGAGAAGGGTTGGAACCTGCAGACGAGCGTAGCTCTCTAGGGCCCAAGGCTAGACACGACACAGGTTAAAAAGGAGCAATCAGGTGTCTCACTTCGCAGTAGAAATGACCAACATCCCGGGCGAGGAAACGTTGACGGACTTCGCCGGGCAGATCACCTGCCAGGGAATGTCGCACGGCATCGACCTTCCTGTCGTAGCCAAGGGTACGGACCGGACGGACGGTGCGTCGCTGCACGGCAGCGTGGTCCTCGAGCGCGAAATCGACTCGGCCACGCCGTTGTTGCGCGAAGCATGCGCGAGGTCTCTGAACATCGCGGACGTGACCATCACCCGGATCAAGATGGTGGGCGCGCAGATCCAACCTGCCGACATCGTCAAGCTCAAGACCGTCAAGGTCGTGCAGGTGTTTCTGGACACTCCGGTGGATCCGGCGACGGGCCAACCGTCCGACCAACCCGTTGAGTTCATCGTTCTCGACTACGAGGAAATCAAGTGGGAGCACAAGGTCTACGCGAACGGCGTAGCGACCGACACGCTTGCGGGGAGCTACGACACGACGACCATGACCAGGGACGTCAGCATCGCCTAGAGGCGACCGGGCTGGCACTGCCGGGGAGCGTGTACTTGCCCGGCCGGGCGGCTTGTGCCCCGGTCGGGCAGGTACCGGGCGGTCGCTGTGACCGGATGCCTCGTTTCGCGGATGACCGGCGCGTCGTGACCGCGTCGTCCGTAACGGGTCGGACACGACGCGCGCGAGACGAACCAGCAGGTCTGACGTTCTCTCTCGACGGGGCGGTGCGTTGAGATGGCCGTGCAGTATCGAGGAACGCTGAACCACCTGCGCGCTCAGGACGTCGAGATCCGCTTGTCAGCGTTCGGCATCCAGGAAGGCTACAGCACGGGATGGAGCGGGACGGGAGTTGTCGTCGGCAACAACGGCGACAAGCCGTTGACGCCGGGCGGCATGATGAGCGCCGTGATGGCGAGTGGCGTGGTCGCCGGCGCGCCGATGTCCGTCGACCTTGAGATCGAAGGCGGCACGCTTCACGGGACGAACGTCCGTACCTGGCCTTGCGTGGTCAGCGGACTGCGCCCGTATCCGATCAACGAGTTCAGTGCCGGATGCGAACTCCGGCTTCTCGACCCGGTGAGCTACCTCGCGGAGCAGCCCATCTGGGGCGCGTACCGCAGCGTCTCCGTCGCGGAGGCCGTTGGCGGTGCGCTCTCGCTGGCTGCCGGGGGCGACGGGAAACCGTCGACGGCGCCCATCCTGCCGGCGCTGCCGCAGGTGCGCATCGATGCCGAGTACCGCCATGCCCTGAACAAGCTGCCCTATGTCCTGGCCACTGGCCAGACGCTCGGCGACTGGCTGGCCGAGGTGCTGGCGACATTGGGCCTCAGGGCGGAGTTGCGCGGCCATGGCGACGGCCGGTTGACCCTGACCCTAAACGACGCGAAGCCGCGCCGGCTGCCCCTTGAGATGGCCCTGGTCACGCCCGACGGCGTCGACCCGCCGAGCTCCGACACCATGGGGCCCATCATGATCCAGGGGCACTCAGCGTTTCCCGGCGCCGCGGTCCGAGGCGGTCTCCTCGACGATCCGACCAAGGGATCGGCGCGCCCGCTGCTGCGCCACGGCGCGGTGGGCGCGGTGGTGACGGACTCCGAGGTCGATGTCGACGAAGCCACCGGCCGGTTGATCCGGGCGGCCCGGGGGACCTACTCGGAGATGCTCATGCTGACGGCGTTCTCCCGGCAGCCGGGCATCCGACCGGGCGAGCTGGTGCGGCTGAGCCGTCCCACTCACGGACTCACGGATTGGCAGGTGACGTCGGTCACGCACCGGCTGCGCGGATCGACCTACGACAACGACGCCACCATGATTCGTGGCGACATGGCGTGGCATCCCGATCTGCCGTTCTACCGGCCACCGGTCTACGTCTCCGCCATGGTCGACGGCGGCGACGACTTCGACTTCCACCAGCCGGTCCCGCGCGACCGGCTCGGGCGGATCAAGGTCGTCTTTCCGTTCACGCCAACGCCCCTCGGCGAAGAGGCCGACGAGGTCGCGGTGGCCGATGCGGACTCCGACGGGCGCGTGACGCTCGCCGACTTCGACGACGCGCAGGTTCGGGAATTCACCGACAACGCCGCCCAGTGGGAGGAGGAGCGGGCGAAGTACGACGCCGGCGAATACAACGATCCGTACCCGGGCAAGGCCGACGCCGAACTCACGGTCGACGAGAACGACCGGCGCCTGGAACTCAAGGAGAAGCGCGACAACGCCATCGCCTACGGGGCATTCCAGAAAGCGAGCGCCTTCGACGGGCAGGACGCCGACCGGGACGGCGTCGTCTCCTCCCGCGACGAGCTGGTCTCGGACGACCTCCGCGCGGCGTTGCGTGACGAACAGCAACGCCGGCAACTGCAGGAGGCCTGGGACGACCGCCACGACACCGCCATCGAAGCCGGCAGTCTGGAGGAGGAGTACGGCCAGATCTTCGGTGACGGCGAAGACGTCTCGGACGACGTGCTGGCCGCTCGTGCGGATGCGGAGGAGGCAGTCGACCGGTGGCCGCCGCGGATATCCCTGCCCGTGGTCAAGCCGATGGCGGGGGCGCTGCACGGCTTCATCGTCGCGCATCGGCACGGCGACACATGCCGGGTGGCGGTGCACTCGCCCTTCAACGCGGAGATCGTCGGTTTCCAGTACCGGGACGACCGCAGGATCAACGACGATTTGAGCCGATCGGTCGCGGGTCTCGTCGTGGAGCACAACTACGCGCAGGCGTGGTCCGGCTTCGTGTTCCGGCGGGCCGAGGACATGGACGACCAGGCGACCGGGTCGGGTGGCGACGCCGATGACGACGTCGACGCGACCGAAGGTCAGACCGCCGACGTCGATGACCAGACCGCGGCCGGGCAGACGACGGACGACGGGGCCGGGAAGACGCCGTCGCAGCGACCGTCCGCGCAGTCGGGGAATGTACGCCAGCAACCGGCCGAAGACCGCGAGCGGCTTAGCCACGAGGATCTCCAGCAGCGGCCGGGCAGCCAGGACGGCCCGCCGATCGGCGGACAGGCCGACCAGGCGCCCCAAGGCAGTCCGCCGCCGGGCAGTACGCAGTCGGGGAATGCTCCCCGGCAACCGGCCGAAGACCGCGAGCGGCTTGGCCAGGAGGATCTCCAGCAGCCGCCGGGCAGCGCGGGCGCCGCGCCGATTGGCGGACGGCCCGACCAGCCGCCCCAGGGAAGTCCCCCGCCGAGCGGTGATCCGCCGAGCGGTGGTCCGCCCAGCGGTGATCCGCCGAGCGGTGGTCCGCCCAGCGGTGGTCCACCCAGTGGTGGTCCGCAGAGCGGTAATCCGCCCAGCGGTGGTCCGCCGAGCGATGATCCACCCAGCGGTGGTCCGCCGAGCGGCAGCGGTCCGCCGAGCGGTGATCCGCCGCCGCAATAGGGTAGGGACGCCTGAGGGACCCGTTCGGGAGCAGCGCCATGGCCACCGGACAAGACGACACCGATACACCGACGCAGTTCGACGTCGTGCTGGCCACGTCGCGGTCGGACGTCGCCATACCCGCGCTAGCGTTGATGCTGAGCGAAGACCGCAGCGGCGGGTGGTTGGGGACCGTGCGGATCAACCCGCGCGTCGTGTACCCCGGCGATGCTCTGCAGACGGTCTTGAACGATGGCCTGGTACCGGGCACGGCGATCACGGTGAAGCTCGTGGTCACGGGGGACCCGGACCACGCCGGGGTTGCGGTGCGGAGCTGGCCTTCCGTGGTCACGTCGGTGAACGCCACCGGTTCCGCGCAGATCGGCGGAGCGGACGACGCGCTCTGCGTGGTGAGCTTTCGCGATCCGTTGAGCTTCCTGCGCATGCGCCCGGTCTGGGCGTCCTACGTCGACCGGCCGCTCGCGGGGATCGTGGGCGGCATTCTGTCGGCGGCCTCGGGCGGCGACGGCCAGCCGACGTGGAGCCCCGTCCTGCCCGGGTTGCCCGCCGTGGGGATTCACGAGGAACTGGGCATCGAGACCGCAAACGTCCCCTACGCGGTCGCGGCGGGCGAACCGATGGGCTACTGGCTCAACCGGGTTTGCGGACGACTTGGCGTGCGTTTCGAGATGGTCGGGGACGCTTCGGGACACTTCCACCTGTGGCTGCGCGACGGTGCGCCGTCGACGACTAGCCTGAACCGCGACGGCGGAATCGACATGACCTTCGACCCGGACCGGGATCCGAGCGCGACCAACCTGGTGCTTTCGGATCTAGGTGTGAACTCGCGGCCGGCAACGGTCCGCGGCGGTCTGCTCGACAATCTGAGCGGGGGCGGGGCGAGACGGTTCGGATCGGGGGGCGCGTTGGGGTCGGTGATGACGGAGGCGCAGGCGAGCCTCGACGACGCCATACGGCGCGGCGGATTCCGGCGCTCGAACCGTCAGCTTCGCCAGGTGCAGGCTACGGTCACGTCCTGTCAACCCGGGTTCCTGCCGGGTCGCGTCGTCCGGCTCGATGGTGCCACGGCGGAGGACGACGAAGCAGAACAAGCCGACGACAGGGCGTACGCCTCGCTCTTCGGCGCGAGTCGGTGGCAGGTGGCGGACGTGTCGCACGCCTGCCTGCACGGACGCTACTGGAATCGGGCGGGCCTCGAGAAGACCGGGCTGGCGTGGCGGCCGGCACTGCCGGACGAAGAGGGCGCGGCGATCGTGTCCGGGATCGTGGACGACGGCGTGTCGCCGCCGGGAAACGCTGATCGAGCGTGACCGGATGGGCCGGATTCCGGTCCGGTTTCCCTTCGTCAACAAAGGCGCCGACGGCGACCCGGGTGCAGCGGCCGACGCGCCTCCGGTGCCCATCGCGCCCGTGGTGCCCGGGGCCGGCAATCTGCACGGGTTCGTCGCGGATCACCGTCAGGGCGATTGGTGCCGGGTCGCGGTCGTCAATCCCCTGTACGCGGAGGTGGTCGGCTTCTGCCACCGCGACGACCGGTTCGTCAGCGAGACCGTCCGCGGCGCGACGGTGGGCATCGTGATGCGCGAAGGCCAGGACGTCGGGTGGCGGGGCGTCTTGTTTCGCCCGGACGAGGACCTGGATGACGAAATCGAGTCGAAATCCGCATAGCGGTCGGGCACGGCATCGGCAGACGTGCAACAATGTCGCTGTGCTCGGCGCGATGTAGGCCATGAGGAGGAGCGATGACGGATTCCGTTGACTCTTCGGTGCCCGAAGCGGACGTCTTCGATGCGACTCAGCCCCTCGACTGGGACGAGTCGCCGTTCGACGCATCGGTCGCGTCCGACGAACGCTTCGCCATCGAGACGCGGGCGGAGTCGACACGACTGATCGGTGCCGGCGACGCCGCCCGTCGGGGAGAGACGAACCGCGTCAAGGCGGGCGAAGTGGGGGCGTTCCTCGACAGCGTCGCCGGGGAGGAGAAGGCCCTCGTCCGGGGACCGTTGGTGGAGTCGGTGGGGGATGCCGCGCACCTCTCCGCGACCAGGCTTGAAACGACCGTCCACGGTCGCATGTCGCTTACGGCCGGGGGCGCCATGGGCGAGGACGGCATCATGATGGGCGGGGCGCTGACCGACATCTGGACCGGCGGCCTCATGGTCGGCGCGGCGATGAGCGACGACCTGGTGATCGGCGCCGGGGCGCGCATCACCGCGCCGGTGGATGCCTGGCTGAACGGCTTGTGCGGAATGGAGGAGCGTCCGGGCACGGCGGCGGTGGACGGGGTGATGGTCGACATCGCCGGCACGCTTTTCGAGCGGGAGTACGGGGCCGGGCTGCACGCGGCGGGTGTGGCGGTGTGGTCGGGGGTGGTGTGCCTGACCCAGCGGCTCGGCTTCAGACCGCTGATGAAGACGGCGCTGGGAGTACGCAACCTGGTGCCGGGCGGTGGCGGCGGCGGCGGCGAACCCGCGCCCCCAGTGCCGCCGGCGGCGCCGATGGCCGCTGGCGAGGGCGTGCTGCTGGTGACGGGCGTCGGCGGATCGATGGCTCGGAGCGGCGCGAGCGTCGACAACTTCCAGGACGTGAGCCGCATCGCCGGCGCGGCGGACGAAATGGAGAACGTCGCCGCCCTGCGCCGGGCCGAGGACACCGCGTCGAACCTGGAGGACTTGACGACCGTCGGCCGTTTGGACCTGCCGTCGCCGGGCAGGCTGGACGGGGCGCAGCCGCCCAGCGGCATGGGCGCGGTCGATCTGCCGCCGGCGAGCCTGCCCGACGGTTTCGAGTCTTCGAAGGCGCTTGGCGAACTCGATGACCTGATCGAGGCGCGTATGGACCGGATCGAGGCGTTTGAAGGTGTCGCGACGTCGCCCATCGACCGGGTCAATGCAGCGATTGCCGGGCGTCTCGAGGAACTGGAGGAACTGCGACGACCCGCCGAAGGCGTCGACACCCTCGACACCGCGTCCGATGCCGGGCTCTTGCGCATGGGCGAAACCGCCGGTCTGCAGGAGTCGATTCCGTTCAAGCCCACGGGGGAGATCATCGACAATCCGAGTGCGCTGGGCATCGACGACGCGCGCCGTGCCGATCTCGAAGCCGAGATGGCCAAGATCCGATGGCCTGGCCAGATCGCGGAAGGGGGAGAGGCCCGGATGCTCCAACTGGAAGCCGAAATCGATGCTCTCGTGGCGGTCAAGGCCGCCGAGGACATGGGCGAAGACCCGATCGAGTTCCTCAACCAAATGGGTCGGCAAGCCGAGGAACTCTACGGGGCCGGCGATCCGCGGACGGTCGCCTACGAAGACGCGGCGGCGTACTACAAGCGGATCAACGGCATCATCGATGTGCTGGAGGAGGACATCGATCTCTACATGCTGGCGAGCTCGGAGATCCGTGCGGGGCGGGATCCGCGCGTCGCATTGCAGAACATGCTGAGTGCCGCCCAACCCGGCTCGGACGCACACCGCCAGGCGACCGAGGCCCTGAGCTACCTGGAGTCGAACTTCCAGTGGGCGGCCGTGGCGGACGACGCCAACCCGGGCGCCGTTTCGCAGTTGGCGGGTGCGGAGGCCCTGCCGCCGGGCTTTGCCGAGGACGGTGCGAACGTCCTCGGGGACGGCGGCAACGCCCTTGGCGACCTCGAAGTCGATGAGGCGTTCCGCGCCGACGCCGGCCGTCTGGCGTTCGAACCCCTTGAAGCGTCGCTCGGCCCGCCGTTGATGGACGATCTCCGCCAAGTCCTGGACTTGGACGGCGTGGACATGGAGGCGTTGAATCCGCTGGGTTTCGACGCCCGGCAGGGGGATCGTCTCGATGAACTGACGGCGCTGGACGAAGTCCTCGATCTCGTGACGCCGCAGTTGGACGACGCGGGCGCCGGCTGGACCGGGGGGGCCGCCGCGCTTGACGAGAGCGCGAGTGCATCCACGGTGAGCTTGGCAGGCGACTACCAGGCGATGCAGGGGGCGGCCGATGTCGACGCGGGTGCGGGCGTGGCGACCGCCTCGGACGACACCCGAGCCGTCGTCACGAACATGCCGCTCGATGCGTTGCCCGAGGACTTCGACTGGTCGCAGACGATGGACGCGCTCGAAAAGCAGTACATGGACCATCGCCGGGCGTCGAACTGGCGCGGAACCATCGCCTACACGGACGCCATCGAGGGTCTGAGGACCGACATGTACGAGGCGTTTCTGCGCTTCGGCGGCGATGCCGACCAGCTCCCGAACAATTTCCACGAGGACATTCGGCGGAGCCTGCAGACCATGCTCGACCAGGCGGTCGACGCTGGGGACGCGGAGCAGGTCAGACTGGTGGGCAACTACCTGGAGTCGCTGGACCGGCAGACCTACAACGCGTTTGTCGACCTGGGCGAGCGTGCGGACGAGTTTGCCGCCGTGCCCACGGGAGCGGTTCAGCCGCTCGACGACCACGTCAATCAGGCCAAGCTCGCCGACTGGATGCAGTCCCAGCGGCACGACGCGGCGCGCCGTATGACGGAGGCGGCGGACTTAGGCGACGATGTGGCCATGACCGCGGCCGGCCAGGAGATGATCTACTACCAGCAGATGCGCTTGGCGCTCACGGAGGGTCGGAATCCGCTCCAGGAGTCCGGCGACCAGATCGCCTACTTGCGGATGTCCAATCCCGAACAGGCCGATCTCTATACGCAGTTCCAAGACGAGCTGATCCAGGTGATGAGCGACCCGGCCTACCAGAAGACCGCCGCCGAAATGGGCGACGCGACCTTCGCGCCCTCGCACTTTACCCGTCCGGACCTCCGCGAGGCACCGGTCTCGGCCGGCGACGGCATGGACAGCCAGGCGTTCACCTCGTCGCTGGACGGTCTCGACGGCCAAGACGAGTTCAGCAACGGCGACTATCCGGGCAACCGCGACGTCATCAACGACAGCGTCGGCGACGGTGACTTCGCCCGCGCACCCGACGAGCAGCCAGCCGGGATCCTCAAGAATCCGGACGCCGACCCGGGCCCGATCAATTTCGATGAGGGGCGGATCATCAACCAGAACCCCGCCGATGACGACGAGCGGACGTTGAGGGTCTGGGTAGAGCAAGCGCAGGCGGAGAGCACGGACGAGGCGCTCGCGCACCAGGGCGACATCGGCAACTACATGGACCTAAGGGCTTCCCAGCGGCCCTATTCGGACGACGACTTGATGACCGCCAATATCTACGCGCGCAAACGGCTAGATGGGGCGAACGAGGCGTGGAACCCGTTTATGCCCGGCTCGGCACCTGGCAGCGAAGGGGTCAGGAGCTGGGACGACGCGGCCGCCAATCGCAAGACGGTTCGTTTCGGGGACGCTGAGGTAGTGGGGGTCGGCTACGATGCGGAGGATGTGCTGGCGGTCGAGAACCAGAGGGCCACCCGACGCAAGCGCGACGCTGCCGAGCCCTGGTGGTCAGGGAGCGGGATCAACCATTCGACCGAGGCGATCAACCGGGACGAGGCCGTACGCCTGCCGGTGGCGCAGGGCGGGGATGCGGTGGGCCGGGAGGCCACCCGCTACCCGTTCAGAGCACGCGAACAGATTGTCCTCGAACTCATGCGGGGCCAGCGCCTGGATGTCGATCAGATCCGTCTTCTCGAGGGCACGCTTGGCGCGGCGGTGCCGCCTATCGCCACTGTCGACGACGCCCTTGCGGGCAACTGGATCAAGGACAAGCAGTGGCGGAGTATGGCGGAGCTGTTCGTCACCCTCCGCGACGGCGTTGCGACCCCGCAGACGACGGACTGGGACGCCCTTGCGAGGATGCTCGACATGCTAGACGCGGCGGCGGTGATGGCCTAGCCAAGGTATACCGTTCGTGGCGGAAGCGCGTTCGCTGGTGTTTCCGGGGGCGATCGGCCTCGGCGCACGACCCCTGACGATGCCCGGCGGCAACGCCGTCATGGTCGTTTCCGCGTTCTACGCATTCCGCCTGTCCGACGGCGCTTCCGTGCTGCCGGCGACCTGGTACGAGACGGTGGCGAGCCACGCCGGGGCGCAGGCGTTGCCGGACTCGATGGTTCCGTTGCCGGGTTCCGAGTTGACCGTGCTCGGTGGTGTGCCGCCGGTCGAGGATCGGACGCGCCCGGCGCACGTTCGCTGCGGAGGCTTGGCTTTGGATGTGGTCCTGCGACGCGACCCCGACCGCCCGGGCGAGCCGTTTGTTCCGGGTTGGAGCGCTGCAGCCTGGCACGGTGATGACAATCCCCAGGGCCGCGGCGGACCCGAGGACGATCGGGAGGCGCTGATCGTGGCGACTGACGACCCGGTGCAGCCCGTCTGGTTCGGCGCCACGCCGTTCGACCATCCGCTGCGCCTTCAATGCGTGGGGACGCCGGATGCGACATCCGGGACGGGTTGGCCGTCGGACGCCTCGCCGGATGCGCTCTACGAAGCCCACCCGGCGCTTTGGACCCGGTCGTTTTCGCCGGGAGACCCGTTCGCCTTCGAAGGCTTGAGCGAAGCCTCGTTGAGCGGCCGACTGCCACCGTATCGGATCACGATCACGTCGGGTCGCGAGGACGGGCGGTTTCTCCTCGAGTCGGCGCGCATCCACGGCGTCGCGGTCATCCCAAGTGCGGACATGGGCGCGACGTTCTGGCGCGCTGCGATCGACGTTGGCGACGACATCCTCGGCGAGTCGATCCAGGCCCTGGTCGCGGCGCTGGAGGACGTCGACCAGCCGGCCCGCGACGCCGAGCACTGGGGACGGATCGCCGTCGACCGCTGGCTGGAACCCGACGCGGCGATGGACGACCGGCCGTTGCTGCCCAAGGCGCTGGCGGCGGCGGTGGTGCTGCCGTTCACCATGGCCGAGGACGACCCCCTGAAGGCGCGCCACGACGCGGCCGAGGACTGGATGAAGAGCGAAGTGGGGATGGAAGGCGAGAACCCGTTCGGGAACCTGGCGCCGTCGGAGGAGATGGCGCTAGCCGAACAGGCGATCGATGCGTCGGAGAAGGACGATGCGCCGCCGGACGCCAACGAGATCGACGACATCGCTAGTGGCCTGCTGGCGGCGAGCCGGAAGCGGCATGAGGAGGCGGGATTCGGGGAGAGATCGCCTGAGAGCCAGGCGGCGCCCGAGATCCGCGGCGCGCAGCTCGATGCCGAGATCGAGCGGCGCCTCTCGGGTCCGTACCAGTCGCCTCGGGACCGGAACATCGTCGACACGGTCCACGCACACGATGTGGAGGGTGTGGATCCGGACGACGTGGTGACAAAGCTCGCCGATGTGCGCCAGGTCAGTCCCGATCCCGCAGTCGTCTGGCCCGCCATGAACGACGAGGAAGCGCCCCGTCTCGGCGCCGCGTTCTACGAGCGGCTGCGCGACGGCGACCCGCAGCGCCATCTCGACATCTCCGGCGCATTCGTCGTTGGCGGAACCCACGGCGGCGAACGGCGCCGGATAGCGGGGAGACGGTTCGACGGACTCTTCGCGGAGGACACGGTCTGGGACGACACCGTGTTCTCGGGCTGTGAATTCATGGCGTCGAGTTTCTGCCGCGCGAAGTTCAACCGTTGCGAGTTCCGGGACTGCCGGTTCGCCGAATCCAATCTGTCCAAGGCGGAGCTTGCCGAATGCACCTTGTTCGATTGCGTATTCACCGACCTTCGCGTGGTCGAGCCGACCTGGACGGACGTTCGTCTCGAACGGTGCATCTTCGAGGACGTCTCGCTTGCCGATGCGGCCATGCGCGACAGCGTCTTCGACGGCGGCGCGTGGACCACGGTGGTGATCGCCGACGGGCTGCTCATGAACATGACCTTTCAGTCCCTCGAAATGGAGGATGTCACGCTGACCGAGGTCATGGCGCCGCAAAACCGGTTCGAGAGGATCTCGATGACGAAGGTCTGGATGACCGGAAAGGGTCCGGCGGGGAGTGTCTTCAAGGAGGTGGAAGGCGATACTTGCGGCTTCATCGGCAACGTCCGCTTCGACCAGTCGACCTTCGACCGGGTGCGCTTCGCGATGACCGGTTTCACGAACGCGGTTTTCGCGGATACGTCGTTTTCGCCGGGCAGCCGGTTCGACCGTTGCGACTTCTCGGGGGCGGTCTTTGCCAACGTGGGCATGGAGGGGATCCGCTTCGTCGAGTGTTCGATGACCGGCAGCCAGTGGTCGAACGTGAAGGCGCCGAATGCCTGGTTCTTCGCCTCGCTGCTGCGCGGCGTCGACTTCGGCGACACGGAATTGGCCGAGGCGGTGTTCGCGGACGCGGATCTCGAGGGAACGAAGTTCCTGCCCGACAAGACGATCGGCGCGGACTTCAAGGGTACCGTTCGGGCTGGATCCTAGCCGGGTCAGTCGAAGAGGAAGGCGCGGGCGTGCAGGCGGGCCTCCTTGACGGTGTTGGATATCCAGGTTCCTGCGCGCTGCAGAAAGGTGCCCTCGACCTGGTCGGTAGCGTGGCTGGCGCGGCGGATGTCGGTGCCGATCTGCGCGACGCGCGTATTCACCGTCTCGGTGCGCACGTCCTCGACGGCATGCCGGTTCCGCGCGCTGGTGAGGAAGTCCTCGGCTTGGATGTGCACGGCGTCGGCCGCGAAAGCGATGCGTTTCGCCGTGATGGTGGCTGCGTCCCCGAGGGCAATCACGGCTTGGGTTTCGTCCGCGCGGTGCAGCACGTTCAGGATCCAGCGCCGGCCGCCTTCTCCTGACCAGATCAGCACGCGGTCGCCGGCTGCGGGCCGGACCAGGCAGGAGGCCGCGAGTCCTGCGGCTCGACCGTCGACCAGCGTCCCGGCGGTGTCGTTCCAGGTGGCCACGGTGTCTTCGAGGAGGCTGCCCGTGGCCGCCCGCGCGGGCGGCCGCCCCAGCATGCGGTCGAGCACAGTATCGGCCGGCGGGGTCTCCTGCGCCTGCGGTTGGGTCGGTCCGGCGGCCATCAGAAGTCCACGGTGAAGGCCAAGGTGACCGCGTTGACGGCCAGCCTGTCGAACTCAAGGCCAGTGGCCACGTCGTGCGTTCCGCTGGTCTGAAAGCGCGTGGCGCGGAGGCTGATCGCACCCAAGGGGTCGATGGGGTAGCGCATTCCCAAGTGCAGCAACGGTCCCGACCGCAGGTCGCTGTCGACGGCGGCGAGGCCGAAGCCGGCGCCCAGGTAGATGATCAGCCCGTCTTCGTCGCCGATGTCGTAGAACGCATTGGCGCTGAGAACCGTCACCCGGTCGTCGAAGCCGAAGCCCAGGGCGCGCACCTGATCGGGGGAGAGACCGACAGGCGCGGCGGTCGCGTCCTCGGTGGCGGGAGCCTCGGGCGGAGGCGACAGCGCTCCGGTTCCCGCGATGGTCGCCCCCTTCAGCCGCGCGCGGAATCCATCGAGCGCGAGGCCCACGCCGAACGGCGTGTCGAGTATGCCGCGCATGCCACCCTCGGCGCCAAGCACCTTTTTCGGGTCGTAGGAGAGTTCGGCGGAATACGCGATCGAGTCATCGCCGGAACCCGACATGTCGTCGAGGAGACTCACCCCGCCGCGTATTTCGGCGTACGGACCCGCGTAGGCCGCCGCGCCGCAGGCCGGAACGGACAGCAGTATTGCCAGACGCGCAACGAAGCCGAGATCCATGCGGGCCTCCGCGTTTCGCGAGCAGTGTAGCAGGTTCGGGGGACGCCAAACGCGCCGAAGAGCCAGCGGCATGACTCTGCGAGGGCGTGTGCTATGCTGCCGGACCCGCGCCGGGGCTGTGGTCTGCATGCACCGATGGCGACGACAAGAACCCAACGTACGAGGGCGATCCGGATGAGGCCGGAGATACCGCGGGCGGGCTGCGCAGCGCGCAGGCGTTCGTGGACGGCGAGTCTCGCCATCGGGACATTGCTGGCATGGCAAGGTGCTGCGGGCGCGGAAGTGGTTTTCGGTAGCTTCGCGGGATGGGACGCTGCTGACGAGTTTCGGGACCGAGTCGAGCGCGATCTGGACCTGGAAGCCGAAATCGTTGAAGTCCGCGTCGGGGACAAACGCTATCTCAGGGTGCTGGCCGCGGGACTCGAGACCGAAGCGGGTGCGCGGTCGCTGATCGCGAAGGCCAGGCGCGAAGGCTATCGTGATGCCTGGTACGTTGGCGATCCGGTTGCGCGGTCGCCTGAACGCAATGAAGGCGGGCTACTGGACGAGACCCGCGGCGCGACGCCGGCGGTGGATACGCCCAGGCAGTTCGCACGCCCGCCTGGCGAACCGCCGACGCCCCGAAGTGCACCAGCATTGAAACTCGCCTTGACGCCCGACGGCAGCGAGACCATTACCGTGCCGCGCTACGATGCTGCGGACATCCGCCTCGACGGTCGCCTGGACGAGGCGTTGTGGGAGGAAGTTGCCGGTTACGACAACATGGCGCTCGTCGATCCGGGCACGTTGGCCAAGCCGCGCCACAAGACGATCACACGCTACCTGCACACGGCGGACGGGCTCTACATAGGCGTGTGGAACGAACAACCTCGCCGGACGCTCGCCGCGCGCGCCGACGCGCGGGACGGGTTTGACCACGACGCGTGGGGGATCACCCTGGACACGTCCGGCGACGGGCGTCACGGACTCTGGTTCAACATCGCGTTGGGCACGACGGCGGTGGCGGCCGGAGCAGGCGACAACGGGCGATCGGCGTGGCGCTATGCCACGGCGGCGTCGGGCAATGGGTGGGCGTTGGAAGCTTTCCTGCCTTGGTCGATGCTGTCGCTGCCGTCGGCGGAGAAGGATCGCGTCGTAGGCATGTATGTGAACCGCAAGGTGGCCTACCTCAACGAACGATGGGGGTGGCCCGCGTCGGTGGCACCGAAGCGGGACGCGGCGATGCGCTAGGCCGTCGTCCCGGCCGGCTTCACGGTAAATTCACTGTCTTCGTTGGTAAATTGTCGGTAAGTTCACGGTGCGGCCCGGTACTTCGTGAGCGCTTTGAGACGCACGCTGAGTCGCGGCGAGCGGCCTGGCAAGTGCGCAAACTCGTCACGGCGGCATCGCATTCCTTTGGGCCGCTTCCGTGAACACCTACGCCTGAACAAGACGGTCTAGCACGCGTAGCTCGGGCTGGTCCGGGCTTTGTCGTGCACGCACGACAAAGAGTGCACGTGGAGCACGTGGTCTTGCCGCGTCTTGGACCGCGCGACGATGGCTTGCTGGGGGTAATTTGACTGACGGGACAGTCGTTATGCGGGGCGATTCGATCTGGCTTTCGACCGAACCTACATTCGCGCGCCATGCCGCTCCCGCGAACTCCAACGACCGCGAGGTCTCGGCGCAAGGCGGCGATTCCCGTCGCATCGCCAACTCGGGCACAGTCCTTTGGCAGACCGCAGGTACGCGCACGTCGGATGCGAATTGGTCTATACTGCAAAGCAGAACGCAGCTACTTTCATTGGTCCAATGACACCCGGCGCGGGGCGGCCACCCCCGTTCAGTCGGTCCCGCGGTCAATGCTCGACAACTGCCAGCCGCGTGGATCGCGCCCGCGCCGGGGGTCTCCACCCTTACCGCCGTGTCCGGCGCGCCAAGTCAAATGATCGTACACCTTCGCTGCGACGAGGCGCTGCGCTTCCCGGATTGCGTGGCGGTACTCGCTGGCGACCGGTACTGCATCGTCAACACGGACACGTTGGAGATCGAGACGCGGATCGCGGTGGAGGCGGTGGAGCGCATCGACCCCAACGTCGACGTGACCTACAAGCCCAAACCTGCACAGGTCGCGAACATCGCGGACTACCGTAGAGCTGCGCGTCAAAGCGAGTAAAAGTTGTTTTTAATCAATATTTTACACAGTTGTCGGGTCCGCTGGCGTACACCGATGCCGCCGTTGGCATAGGATAGTCCCGAACCGGTCGACGAGCCCCGCCATGCGCATGAGACACCTGCCCGATTGGGACTGGCGGATCTGGGTGGCTGCGCTGGTCACCGTCGTCTGGCTCGGCGTCGGCGTCGTCTACCTCGCAACCGGTGCCGGCTGGACCTTCTGGCGCGAAGGCGCGGCAGCCATTGGCGGCTTTTTCGAGGGCTTCTTCGCGCCGCTCGCGTTTCTGTGGCTGGTCGTGGGGCTCTTCATCCAGCAGAAGGAGTTGTCGCGCACGCGGGATGAAATGCGCCAATCGAATGTCCTCGCCGCACAGCAGGCGACCGCCATCGAGGCATCGGCACTCACGTCGCGTCAGCAGGCTTTCTTCCTCATCGCCGACAGCGTCCGCCGACAGACGGGCAACCTCCTCGGCGTGATGCTGGCGTCCTGCGACAACGACCTTGTCCGCAGCGAAGAGCAGATGGAGCAATACTGGACGGCACATGCCGCAGGCGACTTCGAGTGCTTTCCGCGTCTCTTCGTGGCGCGCGACAACGCGCTCCGCGAAGGTAACTTCGGGCGCATTGGCGCCGACGGCGAGTTCTTCTTTGGTTCGGCCTTCCGGGCGTCGTTGAGCGAGGAGTACATCCGTAGCTTTCGCCGTCTGCTGAAGCTCGCCATGGAGTGCGACCGCGGCGGAGCCATTCGTGGCACCGTATCGCACACGTCGCACGGGCTTGTGTACGCCGCCATGCTCTCCCAGTTGCGCGCGCCCCAGGCTTGGCTGTTCCTCGATGCGCCCGTGCCGACCGGTCCGCCCGTCGATGTTGCGGGCACTTGGTGGCTTGTCTTCGATGCGGCCGACAGGGCCGGTGTCGAGGTCGCCGAATTCGCCGTGCGGTTCGAAGTGGGCAGCGACGCCTTGGGTGGCCGCATGATTGTCGACGGTCACGTCAGTGAGTTCGAGGCCGCGGCGGTGGCCGGCAACGCCGTCTACTTTCGGGCCGACGCGCCGATCGTGTTCTCTGCAACGGTTGACGGCGGGGCCATGCGTGGTCGCGCGGAAAGCAACTACGGGGATGTCCATCGGTTCACCGCGACGAGACGCGATGAAGCCTAGCCGTCTGTTGGATTTCGGGTTCTACGACCTTAAAACCGGTGCCGCCGCGAGCCGACCGTCATTATGCTGTAGCAGAACCTAAGCAGCTTTTGCGGTCTCGTGAGCAGTCTCCTGGTCTTGTTCGGCGGTCGGATCGTCGCCGCGTTGCGCGACCTGGCGCCGATCGTCGCGGTCATCGCGTTTTTCCAGATCGTCGTCCTGCAGCAGCCGTTTCCGGATCTCGCGGCCGTGCTCGGCGGTTTGCTGTGCGTCGTGGTGGGACTGGCGCTCTTCATCCAGGGCTTGGAGAGCGGCCTGTTCCCGCTTGGCGAGGCGCTCGCGCAGGCGTTTGCCCGCAAGGGCAGCGCCACCGCCTTGTTCGCGTTCGCATTCTGCCTCGGCTTCGGTACCACGGTGGCCGAGCCCGCCCTGATCGCGGTGGCTGCGGAAGCCGCCGCCGTCGCGTCGGAAGCAGGCGCGATTGGCGACGATGACCAAGCGCGGTCGAGCTATGCGTTCAACCTGCGCATGGTGGTCGCGGTCTCCGTCGGCGTCGCCATCGTGCTCGGCGTCCTGCGCATACTCAAGGGCTGGCCGATCCACCGGCTGATCATCGGCGGCTATGTGCTGGTGACCGTGATGACCGTTTTCGCACCGGATGAGATTGTTGGCGTCGCGTACGACTCCGGCGGCGTGACCACGAGCACCATCACGGTGCCGCTGGTCACCGCGCTCGGCGTCGGCCTCGCGACGGCGATCAAGGGCCGCAATCCGATGCTCGATGGGTTCGGGCTGATCGCGTTCGCGAGCTTGACACCGATCGTGTTCGTGCTCGCCTACGGCACATTGGCGGGATGGGTCTGATGGGGTTCGCGCTCGACTTCGCGCAAACCCTCGCCTCGACGAGCCTGGATGTCGCGCCCATCGTCGTCATCCTGGTGCTGTTCCAGGTCGCCGTGCTGCGCCGCAGTTTGCCGAACCTGCGGCGCATCGTCGGCGGCTTCGTGTGCGTTCTGATCGGCCTCGCACTGTTCCTGATCGGCTTGCAGGACGCGCTGTTCCCGATCGGGGAGACCATGGCCCGACAGCTTACGACGCCCGAAGCGATCGGCGTCACCGGACGAGAGGCGACATGGACCGACTATTGGCTCGTCTATGCCTTCGCAGCCGCCATCGGCTTCGCGACCACGATCGCCGAGCCGTCGCTGATCGCGGTGGCGCTGAAGGCGGAGGAGGTCTCGGGGAACGCCATCAACGCTTGGGGCTTGCGCCTGGCCGTGGCGGTCGGCGCGGCGGTCGGCGTCTCCTTGGGCTGTTTCCGGATCGTCACCGGGACGCCGCTGCCGTGGTACATCATCGCCGTCTACGTCGTGGTGATCGTCCAGACCTTCCGCTCCGGCCGCACCATCGTGCCGCTGGCCTACGACAGCGGCGGGGTGACGACGTCCACGGTGACCGTCCCGGTCGTCGCCGCACTCGGCTTGGGGCTCGCGGCCAGCGTGCCGGGCCGCAACCCGCTGATCGATGGCTTCGGCATGATCGCCTTTGCCGCCGTGTTCCCCATCATGACGGTCCTCGGCTACGCGATGGTGGTGGAATGGCTCGGCCAGCGGCGCAGGCGTGGGAAGAGCGAGGCCGAGCCGGCGGGCGCAGCACGCGAGACAATGCAACGCAGTCAAAGGAGAAACGTGGAACCATGAGGATGAAACTCATCGTCGCCCTGGTTGGCGACGACCGTACCGATGCGGTCATCGAGGCGGCCCGCGCCGGCGGCGCGACCGGTGCCACGGTCATCGGCCGTGCCCGCGGCGAGGGACTGAAGCCCGGGAAGACCTTCCTCGGTCTCGACCTGCACGCCCTTGGCAACGCGGTACTGTTCGTGGTCGTCGAGACCCGGGCGCGCGACATCCTCGAGCGCATCCGCGATGCCGGCCGGTTCGAGGAGGACGCCGGGGCCGGCATGGCGTTTCAGATTGCGATCGAGGACGCCGTGGGACTGACCACGCAGATGCCGGTGATCCGTGAAGAACTGGAGAGCATGTTGTGAGCGAAGAGGGGAAAACACAGGACCGCTTGCGCGTCCAGGACGTGATGGTGAGGGAACTCCACGTCATCGATGGACTGGCCACGATCGGCGAAGCCATCGCGATGATGAAGGAGCACGACGTCAGTTCGCTGGTCGTCGCCCGCCGCGATGCGGACGACGAGGTGGGCCTGGTGGAGGTGGTCGATGTGGCCGATCCGCTCGCCGAGGACCGGCCGCCGGACCGCGTCCACGTCTACGAGGTGATGGACAAGCCGGTGGTCACGCTGCCACCGGGCATGCTGGCCCGCTACGCGATGCGCCTGCTCTCGGAAATGGGATTGTCGCGCTCGGTGGTCGTCGACGAGAAGCGTGACGCCGTCGGCATCGTCACCTTGCGCGACCTGGTCCTCGGCAGCGTCCCGGACTGAAACGGCCAAGGTTCGGGCGACCGCCTCCGCATTCGAGCCCGAGACCTGCTAAAGGCAGTTCTCGGGCACCGGCAGTCCCGCGATCAGCGCGACCAGTCGAGCGCTGCCGCCGCGCATCTTGTCCGGCGGAAACAGCCGCATGAGCGCGATGCTGGAGCCGATTTCGGGGCCGACGCGCTCGCGCACGAGTTTCACCAGCGGCCGCATGGAGGGCGCGACGCCGGTGTCGCGGTGAAAGTCGCGAACGGCGGCGAGTACGCGCCAGTGGTCCGCGGCGAGGTCGATCCCGGCGCCACCGGCCAAGGCGCTTGCGACCTCTTCCGACCAGGCCTCGGTGTCGGCTAGGTGGCCGTAAGAGTCGACATTCAGCGCCACGTCACGCTCGTATCGAAGGCAACGACCCAGTCGACGAAGTCCGTCTGCGACATGGGGCGGACGTGACTCGGCACGGCCACGCCGCGACTCTCCGCATCGTCGCGCAACACGCCGATGGGCGCCGCCGAATTGGGGCGCGCGGTCAGCGCGAATACGCCGTCACCGAGGAAGAGCACGGCGTCGTCGTCGGCGACTGCAGCGAGGCAGGACGCGGCCGCGCCGGGGTTCGACAACAGGTGCAGGGTGGCCACGATCAGTCCGGAACGACGACGTCGTGGCGGCCGATGAGGTCGCGCGCTGCGGCCTCGTCCAGCACTTCGACGCGGAGCGGCGCGCCGACGCCTTCGGGGGCGATCCCCCGGCTCGCAAGGCTTGACGCGGCCACGTAAAGGTCGCTGACCTCGTACGTCGGCAAGGCCTTCAGCGACGACTTGCGGGTCTCGAGGCCCAGGAGCTGATAGACGCCGTCGTCCATGAACAGCACGCTCGTCGCCTGCTCGAAAACGCCGGAGACCAGCATCATGTCGGTCGTCTCGTCGGCGGCGATCCCCGGCGGCTGGCGAATCAGGTACAGGACCCGCTTCATCTTGAGGCCTTTCGGCGCATTAGAAGGCCACTAGCCGGTCGGACTCTTCCATGGCCTCGATCATCTGCCCGAGTCCGACGATGGTGAATCCGTCCGCCAGCGAATGCTCTTCGACGACGCCTCGGCGAGCGGCTGCGGAAATGCATACGGCGAGTTCGAAGCCCGCCTCGGCCGCCAGCGCGGTCCAGCCATCGCGCAGTTTCTGCTCGTCGGCGGTGAACCGGTTGCCAAGCAAGGCGGCGTCCTTGTAGAAGAAGACGCGCCCGATCCCATGGCCCGCGGCAACCGCCGCGCGCGCGAACGCGAGCGCGTTGTCGGGGGCAGAGGATGTACACGGCTCGCCTTGCACGAGGAGGCTCAAACGCATAGGCGCAACGTATCGGGGTCCGTCCAGCCGTATCATAATCCACCGACCGCGCGGACTTGACACTCGGCTTGCCTACAGACCGTTTCGGCCTACCGATCACGACCGCGTCGCCGCAGGCGCTCGATCTCTACGACGACACCATCGATCGTCTATTCGTCCTGCAACCGGGCGGCGATGCGCTGATTGACGAGGCCCTTGCCCTCGACCCCGATTTCGCCTTGGCCCACTGTGCCAAGGCGCGCACGTTGATGGTCGCAGGCGACGCGCGGGCCGGACGCGCAACCGCCCGCCGCGCGCGGGATCTGGCCGAACGCCTGACTCCTCGCGAGCGCGGTCATGCCCGTGTCGTATCGATGGTCCTGAACGGCGAACCGCTGGCCGCGTCGCTCGAGGCCGTCCGCGAGCACGCGGCGGCGTACCCCCGCGACGCGGTCCCGCTGTCCTTCGCGCTGGGCGTCTACGGCTTGCTCGGATTCGGCGGCTTCGCCGATTTCGTCGACCGCCAGGTCGCACTGTTGGAGGGCGTCGCGTCGGCGTGGGGCGACGACTGGTGGTACCTGGCCGCCTTGGGCTGGGCCCAGGTCGAGGCCGGTCGGGCCGAGGTCGGCATCCCGATGCTCGACCGTGCGCTCGAACTGACGCCGGACAACGCCAATGCCGTCCACGGCCGGACGCACGGCTACTACGAGCAGGGCGCGGCTGCTGAGGGCGAGGCGTTCATCGGCTCGTGGCTGCCGCGCTACGATCGTTCAGCACCGCTGCACGGCCACCTCGGTTGGCACCAGGCGTTGTTCGCCCTGCAGCGCGGCGCGGCCGAGCGGGCCGTGTCGATCTACCTGGCAAGCGTCAGTCCAAACGCCTCGCAAGCGCTGCCGATGTTCACGATGATCGACTGCGCCGCGTTCGCCACGCGCTGTGCGCTCTACGGACATCCGCTGCCGCCGGACGAACTGCGCGCCATAGCGGATTTCGCGGAACGGCACTTCCCGAAGCCCGGGGTGCCGTTCGTCAACGTCCATCAAGCGCTGACACAGGCGGTGGCCGGACGTTCCAGCGCCTTGGCGGCGTGGAACTCCGCCGTGGACGCGATCCTCGGCCTCGGGCGTCAAGCGTCAGGGCCCGTGGTCGCCGACATATGCCAGGCCGTGTCGGCATTCGCTGAGGGTCGCTTCCGCGACGCCGCAATGAGCCTTGAAGGCGTGCTTTTGGACGTGCCTCGACTCGGGGGCAGCGGGGCACAACGCGATGTGTTCATCGATCTGGCGATCGTGGCCTATCGGCTGGACGGCGACCCTGCCGCGGCCGAGGCGCTGGCTCGATCGAGGTGGCGCGCCCGCGCCGGCCACCTCGACGAGAGTTGGCTCACCGGGTTGCCGCTGAGTTAGAATTCGCCGCAGCGCATGCGGAGTTGCCGAGCGACCGTTCGGCTGCAGGACGCATGGGCACGAATCCGTCGAATCCTGGGAGAACAGCATGTACTTGTGCTCACGTTCAGCGTATGCGCCATTCCTCGCTATGGGCGTCGTCCTTGGTGTGCCCGCCGTTGGCCAGGAGCCGTCCGAGACTGAAGCCGCGGCCGATGAGGTCGTGGTCGTCGTCGGCTCCCGGTTCCAGACCGAGCGCTCCGACTCCCAGGCGACGGCACCCGTGGACATCCTCTCGGCCGAAGACATCGGTGCGATCGGCAACAACGCGGATCTCACCGACAGCCTGCGGGCGCTGGCGCCGTCCTACAACGCCCCCATGGCCTCCGGGGACGGCGATACCTTCGTGCGGCCGACGTCGCTGCGCGGCTTGGCGCCCGACCAGACGCTGGTCATGGTCAACGGCAAGCGTCGCCACCGTGCGGCGTTGATCGCGGAGTTCGTGCCCGCGGCCGGCAAGGGGTCCCACGGACCCAACATCGGCATGATCCCGGGCATCGCCGTCAAGAACGTGCAGATCCTGCGCGACGGCGCTGTCGCGCAGTACGGCTCGGACGCGATAGCGGGTGTCATCAACCTCGAAATGAAAGACGCGGCGCAAGGTGGCGAGGTGCGCCTCGACTACGGACAGTTCTACGAGGGCGAGCAGAGCACGAAGCTTGCCGCCAACGTGGGCCTGCCTCTCGGTTCGGAAGGGTTCGCGAACTTGAGCTTCGAGTACGTGGACAACGAAGCGCTCTCAAGGGGCCGACAGCGGCCCAATGCGCAGGCGTTGATCGCTGCGGGCGTCCGCGGCGTCGGTGCCGACTCGCCGTTCGAGGACTCGCCCTTCGTGCAGACCTGGGGACGGCCGCAGACCACGGACATGCGTTTCTTCATCAACGCGGGTTTCCCGGTCAGCGACAACGCCGAGGCGTATCTGCACAGCAACGTGACCAGCACGGAGGGCCGCTACCGGTTCTTCTACCGGTCGGGCGACAACCCGCAGACGGATGCGAACGAGGCGCATGTGACGATCCAGGCGCTCGGCATCGAGAACGCGCTGCCGCAAGGCTTCACCCCGTTCTTCGACGGCGACCACGACGACAAGTCGCTGGTCGCCGGCGTCAAGGGCGTGATGGGCAACGGTACGACCTTCGACCTGAGCATCGGCGCCGGAGAGGACTTCCTGGACTTCGTCCTCAACAACACGATCAACCCGGACATCGGCCTCGGCAACGATGGTCTGCCCCGGCAGATGGACTTCGATGTCGGCGCGCTCAAGCAGCGGGAGGTCAACATCAACGCCGACTTCACGAGGCGCCTCGCGGACACCGTTCAATTCGCCTACGGCGCCGAGTGGCGTGAAGAGATCTTCGGCGTCTTCGCGGGCGAGAAAAACTCCTATCGCGGGGCGGGCTCCAGCGGGTTCAAAGGCTTGGAGCCGGTGAACGCCGGCCGATTCACGCGCGACAACATCGCCGTCTATGGCGAGATCGAGCATGAGATCTCGCAAGCGACGATGGGCCAGTATGCGTTGCGCTACGAGGAATTCTCCGATTTCGGCGACACGCTGAACGGGAAACTCGCTTTTCGCCATGACCTGAACGAAACCGTCACCCTGCGGGGCTCGGTGAACACCGGCTTCCACGCGCCGACACCCGGCCAGTCGAACCTGCAGAAGATCACCACGACGTTCGACAACGATACCGGCCTGCAGGTCGAGTCCGGTACCGTCCGTCCCGATCATCCGGCGGCGCTTGCGGCTGGCGGCGCGGCCCTGGAGGAAGAGACGTCGATCGACTACAGCATCGGTCTGTGGAGCGGCGGCGAGCGCGTGCAGGTCACCGTCGACGGCTACCTGATCCGCATCGACGGACGAATCTTCAAGACCCGGAGCCTGCCGTTCACCGACCCCGACACGGGCATCGGGTCCAACGTCCAGTTCTTCACCAATGCGCTCGACCTCGAGGTGGTCGGTCTCGATGCCGTGTTGACGACCCAGATCGACTGGGGCGACACGGGCACGAGCACGGACTTGAGCGTCGCGTTCAACCACAACCAGGTCGAGGTGGTCAGCCAGTCGCGGGTCAACGGCCTGATGCCGGTGAGCGCGGCGGACGTGGAGGACATCGAGGAGAGCTATCCGAACAACCGCTTGACGGTGACGGCGGACACCGCGTTGGGACCGCGCTGGGATCTCCTGGTGCGCCTCAACTACTACGGCGAGCACTACGACGAACGCGGACGCATCGGCGGCGTCGACGGCGGCGCGCCGACCAAGCTACTCGACCCGACGACGTTCATCGATGCGGAGCTCGGCTACGACATGAACGAGAACGTCCGCTTCACGTTCGGGTTCGTCAACCTCTTCGATACCTACATCGACACCATCGCGGAACCGTTTGCCAACCGGTTGAACGTGGGTCTGCCCTACGCCCGACGCACGGCTGCCAATTTCGAGGGCGGCTCGTGGTACCTGCGCTCCGCGTTCACCTGGTAGCCGACGCTAGGTGCGTTTGCCTCCGGCGTGAGCGTCGATAGCGATTGCGCTGCGGCCGAGTTCCTGGGCCGCAGCGACCGCTAGGGCGTTCCCGCAGAAGGGGTCGAGCACGACATCGCCGCGGTCCGTTGTCGCGGCGACGACGCGCTTGGCGAGCGTGAGCGCGCCGCCGGTACCGTCTCGTGTTTCATCGGCCACCAACGTGACGACCGGTTTGGGCGGGCCTGCTTGGTCCGCATCGTCCTTGGCGTACCAGGTCGCCGAGCGGTGACTCTCAATCCGGCCCGGTTCGTCGCCGCGCGGGCCCCAGATGATCTCGCCCCGGAAGTTCCAGGCATCGAAGAAGGCGTCGAGGAGGACTTTGGCGTAGTGCCCGGCGTACGCATCGGCGACCAGGCAAAGGCTCCCGGTGGACTTGAGGACCCGTTTCAACGCCGGTAGGCGCTCGGCCATGAAGGCGAGGTAGGCCACCGTGCCCACGTTGCCGAGCGCGATGTGAAGTCCGAGGACGGTGTCGTGGCCCAAGTAGCCGGCTTGGCGTTGGATGCGATCGACCCGGTGAGCGGCTGCGGGATCCCAACGCCATTCGGCGAGGGGCGGCAGGGCGACGTAGCACAGGTCGGCCAGGTCGTCCGGCCAATCAGCCATGACGTCGAGACAATCACCCGCGTGGACGGTGTCGATGAGGGCTTCGTGGGAGAGCATCGTTTGCTTTCCTTTGCAGCACCGCAGGTGCCGGGTCTCGAAATCCCATCTGCACAAGTACATGGCAAGATGCCCTGCTTATTCATCTCCGGCGTTGGGAGCTACCCGTACCGTTACGAGACTGTCGTATTCGGCAGGCGGCCCGGCCTCGGGCGACCTGCGCAGATGAGATTTCGCGCACAACACTACGCGCACGGCTGATGCCCCGCAAGCCGTTGCCGCAGTAACCCCGCGCTGTACGGCGCATGCCATACGTGGATGCCGCGACGCGAACGCCGGGGGTTCGGTCGCGCCTGTTACCGTATGCAGGACGTCAGTCACGGAGAGTGCGAGATGGAGCATGACCGCCTGTTCGCCGGGCGAATCGACCGCTCGGTCGACGAGTCCAGGGTGGCGTGGAAGACGCCGGAGCTTGCGCTCGAGCGCCGGCCAAACATCGTGATGATCGTGCTCGACGACGTCGGGTATGCGCAGCTTGGCTGCTATGGCTCGGCGATCGACACGCCCGCCCTCGACAGCCTCGCCGCCGACGGCCTGCGCTACGCGAACTTCCACGTCACGCCGCTGTGCTCGCCGACCCGCACCTGCCTCTTGACCGGTCGCAACCACCACAGCGTCGGCATGGGTCGGGTCGCGGAGATGGTCAACGGCTTCCCGAATACGCGCGGGTTCGCCGCGAAGGAAGCCGCGAACCTCGCCGAAATGCTCCGACCGCACGGCTACCAGACCCTGGCCTCGGGCAAGTGGCACCTGGCGGCCATCGACGAGACCAGTCCCGCGGGTCCTTACGACCACTGGCCGCTGCAGCGCGGCTTCGACCGCTTCTACGGCTTCCTGGCCGGCGAGACGAACCAGTGGAATCCGGAACTCATCCTCGGAAACGAGCGCATCGAGCCGTCACCTGACGCCGACTACCACCTCTCGGAAGGGATCGTCGACCAGGCATGCACCTGGTTGCGTCAGCTTGTCTCGGCCGCGCCCGACAAGCCGTTCTTCCTGTACGTTGCATTCGCGGCCGGACACTCGCCCCACCACGTGCCCCGGGCGTTCGCCGACAAGTACCGCGGCCGTTACGACGCGGGCTGGGACGTGGCGCGGGAAGAGATCCTCGCGTGCCAAAAGGCGCTCGGGCTGCTGCCGGACGATCAGCGACTCGCGCCACGCAACCCGGGCATCCAGGTCTGGGACCAACTCGGCGCTGACGAGCAACACCTGGCGGCCCGACTGCAAGAGGTGTTCGCCGGATTCCTCGACCACACCGACGTCCAGATCGGCCGGCTGCTCGACCAGATCGACGCGCTCGGCAAGCGCGACGACACGATCGTTCTGGCCATCTCGGATAACGGCGCGAGTGCCGAAGGGGGTCCGCACGGGACCTACGACCACCAACGGGCACGGAACGGTTTCGGCAGCAGCGTCGAGGCCAATCTCGCACGGCTCGACGACATGGGCGGCCCGCTGACCTACAACCACTATCCGGCCGGTTGGGCCATGGCCGGCAACACGCCGTTCAAGCGCTACAAGGCCAACACGTACGCCGGCGGCGTCCGTGCGCCGCTCCTGATCCGTTGGCCGACCGGCATCCGCGCGCGGGGCGAGACGCGACGGCAGTTCTACCATGTCGTGGACATCACGCCGACGCTGCTCGATCTCCTGGGCGCGCCGTTGCCGGGCCACGTGAACGGCGTAGCACAGATGCCGCTGCACGGCGTCTCGATGGCGCACACCCTGGACGACGACACCGCGGACACGCGCAAGACGACCCAGTACTTCGAGACCATCGGCCAGCGCGGCATTTGGCACGAGGGATGGAAAGCCGTGACCTTCCATCGCCGCGGCACATCGTTCGACGACGATGTGTGGGAGCTCTACCACTTGGACGAGGACCTTGCGGAGATCGACGACCTGGCCGCCGACAAGCCGGAGAAACTCAAGGCACTCGTCGAGCTGTGGTGGCGTGAAGCCGAGCGCTACGGAGTCCTGCCGCTCGACGACCTGACGGGTCGCCGCGGCGCCGGTTGGTGGCCTGAGCCGGGGAATCGATGGGTGCTCTACCAGGACGCGGTCCTGCCCCACTTCTTCAAGGCCGGCCCGCGCGTACGCGGCGTTTCGCACCGCATCACGGCGCGCATCGAACGATCGACCACGGAGGCCGGCGGCGTCATCCTCTCCGACGGCGGCCGCTTCGGCGGCTACAGCATCTACGTGCAGGGCAACCGCATGCACTACACCACGAACAACTTCGGCGAACGCTGCCGGGTGTCTTCGCCCGTGGCGTTGCCGCCCGGGACGGTGACCTTGCGCGTCGACGTTGTCAGGACAGCATCCGACGCGGGGCGGGCGCGCTTCTATGTGGATGGCGCCCTGGCCGGTGGCGGCGTACTGGCGCCGTTCCGCTACCACAACTTCGTCAACGAACCACTCGAGGTGGGGCGGGACAGTCAGACGCCCGTGGACGAGGCCTATGCCTCGCCGTTCACCTTCGAAGGCAGGATCGTCGACGTCGTGATCGAGGCCTACGGGACCGAGGTGGTCGATCAGGAGACCTTGCTCGAGGCCCTGATGGCGAGCCAATGAGGGGTCGCGGAACCCCCGGAAGCCATTGCTGGCTCGGCGCGAGAACGCGCAGCGTTCTCGATCGCGTCCTTGGGACGCGCCTAGAGCCACACCTCGAGGTTGTTGGCGCGGCCGATGCCGCGAGTCAGCTTCAAGTCCAGGACGGCGGTCATGTCGCACGCGTCGAGCAGCGCGGCCACGTCGCTGCGCTCGGGTTCGGCCAACGCTTCGAACTCGTCCTGGACGCGCTTCAGCACATGGAAGCGGAACGGCTGCGCCATCGCGGTGACGGGGATGCCCTCGAGGTCGAAGGTCGCGTCGCCGACGCCGCGGGCCGCCGTGGTTCCCTCCGGAAGGTCGTCCTGCTCGGCGAGCCATGCATTGATGCACGCGCACGCCGCGCGGGTCTCGGGAACGTAGTCGATGGCGAGGTGCTTGAGCACGGCGACGAGCGTGGCCGGAATCTCGTCGTTCGCCAGAAAGGCGTCGCCGTAGTCGTCGAATTCGCCGATGTCGGGTTCCGGGCGGTTCATGCGCTCGACCCATCGGAAGACCCGAACCGCTCGCGTCTGCATCACGAGGCGGGGTGCCGGATCCCGGCCGAGGTGCCCGTACAACGGCGCCATCATGCCGAAATCGCCGACCGACGGGCGGCCACCGAGCAGGTAGGGATGCTGGGCGAAGTGGGCGTTCAGCTTGTCCAGCAGTTGGGTATACAACGCCTCGATCGTCTCGATGGCCTCGGGCCAAAGGCCCCACGACGGATTGACGACGTCGCGGATGAACTGCATGCGGTCGTCCGCAGCGGGTACGCGGCCCTCGGGGAACACCGTCTTGAAGTGGAAGCGAAGGAACTCGAAGTTCTCGGCATCGAAGTTCCAGCGGTAGTGCATCGCCGGGCGCAGCAGGCCCTCGGCGCCGATGGCATCGAAGAGGCGGCTGACGATGCGCTGCTTCGGCGAGGTCGGCGACGACGGATGTCCCCGTGCCGCCTCGAAATGATCAACGATTGCCACGCCGTCGCGGATCACCGTGCCGTCCGGCAGTTCGATCGTCGGCAGGCTGCGACGGCCGCCGGCCTTCGGCAACACGGTGTCCAGGAAGTGGGACGACGTGGGCGGCACTTCGCGATACGCAAGGCCGGCCTTGATCAGGTAGCTGCGCGCCCGTCCGGTGTAGAGCGACATCGGAGAGCCGTACAGGATGATGGGGTTCAAACGCGGTACCTCGAGCACGTAAGGATCGGGCATATTACGGCAGGTGCCCCGACGACCCGTGAACGACCCGCCAGCGCCGGTGCAGGTGATCCGCCACCTGTGTTTCGAGGGCCTCGGCACGCTGGCGAACGAACTGGACCGACTGGGACTCGCCTTCGACTACCTCGACCCGCCAAGTGATGGCGTCGCGGCTGCGCGCGATGCCGAAGTCCTCATCGTCATGGGCGGACCGATCAGCGTGAACGACGCGGACCGGTTCCCCTTCCTCCGGGACGAGATCGAGGCGATTCGTCACCGGATCGATGGTCGGCTGCCGACCCTGGGCATCTGTCTGGGTGCGCAACTGATCGCCCGTGCCATGGCCGCGCGCATCGTCCCCATGGTGGCCCCGGAGATCGGCTGGCAGTCCCTTGACTTGACGACGCGAGCCCAGGCCGGCCCGCTGAGGCATCTGACCACCCCGGTTTTGCACTGGCACGGCGAGACCTTCGACCTGCCGCCGGGTGCCGAGGGTTTGGCATCGACGGCGGCGTGCCCCAACCAGGCGTTCGCGGCCGCAGACCACACCCTGGCGCTGCAGTTCCACATCGAGGTCTCGGCGGCCCACCTCGAGCACTGGCTCGTCGGCCACATCCACGAACTCGACCACAGCGGGATCGGTGTCGACGAACTGCGCGACGACGCCCGCCGCTTCGCGGCGAATGCCACGGCCAGCGGCGGCCGGATCCTTGCGGAGTGGCTGGCGGGCAACGGGATCGGGCCACGTGACCGGACGCACTGAGCCACCCATCGAACCCACGAGCACCCGCGAGGTGGAGCAGCGCGCCGTTGTCCGTTCCTGCTCAGACATCTGTGGCACGGTGCCGACTTCGTAGTCCGTGGGAAAGAACGGTTCGCTCGACGTAGCAGAACATCGCCCTTTTCCTTGGCGGATGGCGGGACAGTCGGCGAGACGGCACCCATGCTCGACCGTGACCGGACGTTCCACGGGCCGACGTCGACCTGGGGTTGCCCACCCATTGTCCACCGCGCCTCTTGGATCGAAGAGGAACGGCGCCATGGACAAGGCGTGGACAACCCCGCCCGCGCCGTGCCACGCGCCGACGCCGGCCCGCGTAATACCCGTCAACGACACGACCCGCAGGGGGGTCAGTTTTCAGTGTCGCCACCGGGTCATACATGGTCCGCCCCGCATTGCAACGAGTGAGATTCCGCGATGCGGTAGATTCGGTTGCAGGCATACATTCGGCCTCTCGTCGGGAGCGGTCGGCTCCCCGGCCCTGATGAACTCCGCCCACGCCCGCCTCATCAGTTTTGCGGTCTCGAAGACCCAGACCCACTGCAGGCTCCCGGCGTGTCGGTCCGACCTGTACCGCCATCACTTCGGCTCACCCAGTGCAACTTCGGCGACCTTGGCCGCCTTGGCGCATGCCCCGCTCTACCGAGCCGGGCCAGTGATGGCCGGAAGCTCGCTTCCGGCCATCGACAACCTCCTCGTCATTGGCGGCGCCGTGTCACCCGCAGGGTCGCAGCGAAGCGGAGAAGCCGCGCGAGCGGCTTGACAGGGCGCCGCCAATGACGTCCCCGGCCCGAGGTTCACGCGGCCCTCCCGGCGTGGTCGGCGTCGAACGCGGCTCCCCGGGCCAGCACCGCCCACGCGGTGCGCGCGTTCTTGTTCGCCAGCGCCACCGCCGCGACGTTCCCGCCCCGCCGGTCCCGTGTCGCCACCGTCCACCGGCTGCGCCGGTCGGCATGCCGCGGCGCAGTGCGCAGCGCGGCCCGTGCGCCGTGGATCAGCAGCGTCCGCAGGTACCGGTCGCCGCGCTTGCTGATGCCGAGCAGCGTCGGCCGTCCGCCCGTCGAGCGCTGCCGCGGCACCAGCCCGAGCCACGCCGCCATCTCCCGGCCGTTGCGGAACTCCCCGGCGTCGCCGAAGGCCGCCACCAACGCCGTCGCGGTCAGCACGCCGATCCCCGGGATCTCCAGCAGCCGCCGGCACGCCGGCATCCGCTGCGCCAAGCCCGCGAGCTGCGCATCGAACATCGCCACCCGTTCGTCCAGGCGCCGGAACTCGTCGCCCAGTTCCCGCAGCAGCGCGCGGCCTTCGACCGGCAACTCGTTTTCCGCGTCCTCCAGAACCTCAGCCAGCCGGCGCAGCAAGGCCCCCTTGCCGCGCGGCGACTCGATGCCGTACTCCAGCAGAAAGCCGTGGATCCGGTTGCCTTGGGCCGTGCGGTTGCGCACCGCCATCTGCCGCGCGCGGTGCACCTGCTGGACGTGCTCCTGCGCCGCCGCCTTCGCCGGCGCGAACCGCATCCCCGGCCGTGCGGACGCCTCCGCGATCCCGTCGGCGTCGTTGACGTCGTTCTTGTTCGACTTCACGTACGGGGCCACGAACTGCGGGTTCATCAGAACCGCGCGGTGGCCGAGGCGCGCCGCAAGACGCGCCCAGTGGTGCGCGCCGCCGCAGGCCTCCATCGCCACCGTGCATCCCGGCGGCAGCAGCGCCAGGTACGATTGCAGGCCCGCCCGGCGCAGCCGCTTGCGCTCCACCGCCGCACCGGCGGCGTCCACCGCAGTCACGTGGAACACCTTCTTCGCGAGGTCGATCCCGACTCGTGATACCTTGTCCATGGTCCGCTCCGTTGTCGATTGATGAGACCCCGTCATTCTGGCCTCCGAGGCCGTGTCGAATGAAGCGGGGCGGACCATCCCATCAGTTTTCGATGTCGCTTGACAGACCTGAAGGCGGCGATTTGACGCGCGCTGGCTGGTGGCGGCCGTTGTCGAAGGGATTAGCCACCCCGCCTGCACCTTGGATCGAGATAGGGATCGGCACTATGGGCAAGGCGTGGATAACCCGCCAAAGCTGTGCGGACTGCCCGTGCTGCGGATGCCTCTCGGCGGGCAGCCGAAGTGCGCTCTATTTGGCCGCCCGAAGTGTGCAGTTTGCGGGTCGCCCGAAGCGTTCGCAGTTTTCAGTTGCCGGAAGCGTGCCGTCTCCGGTTGCCACTCACGCGGCGACCACCGCAACAGTTCGCGAAGGTCAGCTCCCGGGCACCTCGGCCGGGTCCACCAGCCCGATCCGCCGCCAGCCCTTCGACAGCAGCCATGTCCGCGGCGCCGCCACCTCGGGCAACCGGTCCGCGTCCGCGTAGCGGCCCGGCGGCGGGCCGCGGCCCCTCCAGCCGTCGAACCACAGCCCCGAACTCGCGCCGTCCAGGACCACCGGCGGAACCCGACGACGACGCTGCCGGTAGTGCTTGCGCGCGTTCAATCACCCGGTGGCCTGTCCTGCGTCGTCCTGCACCCACCTGCACTCGACGTTATCTCACTAAGTCATGTGTTATCAGCGTGATAAAGGCACATCCACGGGTGCAGAGCGGTGCCTTACCGCGTCATCCCGTGCCAGCGGATGCTGGATCATATTGTGGGACTTGTTGTAGTGGACTCACAACTCGCGTAGCCTTGGCGTCCTCTCCGCCGGAACGGATGCCGCGCATGCCCAGGCTCAAGCGCAACGCCCTCTCCGCACGCATGGTGCGCCATGCCGGTCCCGGAAGCCACGTCGACGGCAACGGGCTCATGCTGCGCGTCCGCGCCGGCGGCGCGCGGTCCTGGGTCCAGCGCCTCATGGTCCACGGACGCCGCGTCGACATCGGGCTCGGCAGCGCCGACCTCGTGCCCCTCGCCGAGGCGCGTCGCGTCGCGGCCGACAACCGCGCCGTGGCGCGCACCGGCGGGGATCCGCGGCGGGCGCGCACGGTCACCTTCGCCGAGGCCGAGCAGCCGGCCAGGGCGGAGAAGGCGGAGACCTGGCGGGACGGGTCGAGGTCGCTGCGCGACTGGAACGCCTCCATGGCCGCCTACGTGCTCCCGAAGCTTGGACGCATGCACGTGGGCGCGGTCGCCAGCGCCGACGTCAAGCGCGTGCTGCGGCCGCTGGCGCTCGCCGGCAAGCACGCCACCGCGCGCATGGTGGCGGGACGGATCGCGGCGGTTCTGGAGTGGGCGGAGGTGGAGAACCTGCGCGAGCCGGCGGGCAGCGGCCGGGCCGCGGTCGAGACGGTGATGCGCTCCCTGCCGAAGGCGGCGGAGGTGCGCCACCACCGGGCCCTGCACTTCTCCGACGTGGCGTCGGCCCTGGCCCGGGTGGACGGCCATCCGCGGATCGGGAGGATCGTGCAGCTGGCGATCCGGTTCGGCGTGTTGACGGCGGCGCGGCAGGCGGAGGTGCGCCGCGCCGAGTGGGAGGAGTTCGACTTGGACGAGGCGGTTTGGACCGTCCCGGCGGCGCACATGAAGCGCGGACGGGCGCACCAGGTGCCGCTGTCGACGGGGGCGCTGGCGGTGCTGGACGAGGCGCGGGGAATGACCGGCGCCCGCAGCCTCGCGTTCCCCGGCCCCGGGGGCGGGGAGCTTGGCAAGTCGACGGTGGCGAAGGCGCTGGCGCGGGCGGACGTGGCCGCGACGGCCCACGGCTTCCGTTCGAGCTTCAAGGACTGGGCGCGCCATGAGGGCGTGGACGAGCTGCTCTCGGAGTTCGCGCTGGCCCACGTCGAGGGCTCGAGGACAGTGGCCGCCTACGCGCGCGACGACCTAGTTGAGAAGCGGCGGCCCGTGATGCAGGCCTGGTGCGACTTCGTACTCGTCGGACGGTTGGCCGGCGACTGAGTGCTTAGGCGACGCAACACAACCACCACGGCCCAATGCGCGACGACCCACGTTCCGATCCTGCGGTGGCGAGGTGAACGCGGGCCGGCACAGGCCGAGATGGACCGCATTGCCGCATTGCCGACGATGCGGTCCGCGGGTACGAGGGGTTGCCGTTCTCCGATCTGAGCAGGTTCGCGGATGCCGACGCCCACGCCGATGTCGTCCGCGTAGGCGGCTACGTGTCCACCGGGAACACCGACGAGCGCGTCGCAACCGCCATGCGAGGGCTTAGCCGCGTAGTGTGGTAGTCCCCGCTAGTTCGATCAGCCCTTAAAGCGGCGAAGGCGAAAGTCCTCAAAACCTTGGAGTTGGCTGCTCAGGCATTGCGTCCGCAAGCAGCACAGCAGGCCTTCATACGTCTTCGACAATCGCTTGGCGAAAGTTCTCCTCTCGCCGCAGAGGAGCATGTTCGATCGCCTGGTACCTGCCTCCCGCGACTCGCCGCCAGCTCGCGGCTTGCAATCCCGATGGCAGCCTTTTGGGGCGGATTCCTTGCTTGTCACTTTGCCCCACTCGCTTCGTCGGCCGGACGCGAGCCCCGCTGCGCTCCTCTGACGTTAGCTTACTGGCCCCCGCTGTCCCTCCTGCCAGCAGCGCTTAGCAGCGACGTACCCTGGCGGGCAAGCCCCGTTTCGGCCTTCCCGGCCAGCACTGCGTTGGCAATGCGCTCGTCGGACGCTTCCCCCTTCGGGCCGATAGTTTCGGGCTAGTCTCTCGGTGTTGGTGGCGTGCGTAGTAGACGCTGGATCGTACTTCGCGCCCCGCGACATAATGGGCCCTTGCAGAGCCCCCGCCGCGAAAGTCGTCCATGCCTGTCGGCGTGCTTCGAGGTTCTTAGCCCAGTAGCGCGTCGTAGTCGAACGTCCCGCATAGCCGCTCTACGTACTCCGCTGTAGCACCCGGAGGTAGATGCGGAGCTAGGTCGTCCGGGTTCATGTCCCCGATCCGCGCCCCGGTTGATCGCGCTTTCCGCC
>JAPOYV010000018.1 GCA_026706385.1 Gammaproteobacteria bacterium | reverse complement strand
ATCCTTGACCGTCTCGGCGATTGTCGCAGAATCGACTTGATCAGACCTTCCCTAGAGCAGCGCGGCGCCCACTTGAGAGTTGAGGAAGCCAGAGGCGGGCGGAGTCGGCGGCACTCGAAAGCGTCGAGTTGCCTCTGAAGCCGTGGATAAAGTCGGGGGAGTCGCTGGAGACAGAGCGGATGCCGTCGTCGAGAGAGGGATCGTGGGTGACGAACAAGTGGAGGTTCGGAGGGCCGTGATCGGACACGGTGAGCTCGAAGAGGTAGCGGATGATGGGGAAGCTGGTTCCGACCGAAAGGGCACTGATATCGACGACGACGTCCGTGACACCGTCCAATGGTGGCGTGCTAAGGGCGCTGACTGCGTTCCGACCTCCAACGACGGCGCCATCCGGTCCGAATACGTTGATTCGCAGCAGAGTGTGTTGGCCTAGGAGATTGGCTAAAGCCGTCGTGTTGGCGCGAGCGCGATCGGATTGATCCGATGGGGCACCGGGTCGGAGTTCCTTGATCAGCAAAGCGCTTGTATTGGGGTTTGCGTTACAAAGTGCTTCGGCGACGACTCGGGCCCTAGGATCAAATCCGGCCCCGGCGACGAGGAGGGGGATACGGTCAGATTGGGTGAAGTAGTCGGCGATGAAGTGGGGAACTTCGGCTCCTCGGTGCGCGATGCAGGGATCCCAGCGGCGCCCGGGCGGTTGACTCGCAGGGGTAGTGTTCATGCGTCGAGAAGCTCGAGGAGGTCGTCGGGACGGCGCTCAAGGAACCCGCCGCGTTTCAGTGTGAGCCCATGGTGTAGCAGGAGGATTCCGCCAAGTTCGATCAGGCACCAGGTCTGTTTCTTGGCATGGTAGTTCGGAACAAGCACGAAGGCGTTGTATGCGACGCCAAGTTGGAGGGTGCGGGCTAGCGCTTGATTGGTCGCGGGTATTTGGTCGAACTCGTGCTGGGGAATGCCAAATGCATTGGCGCCTCCCTTGAGCGAGGCGTTGCCTTCGAGGCTCTTCGACACGCACTGCTCGGCGATGCCGTCGGCAAGACGTCGGACCGCGTCGCAATCGGGGAAGTCCCACTCGTTCAGGATTTCGCTCGCTCGCGAGTGAAGTAGCTTGTGCTGTGCGGTTGCGGTGAGCATGGCATCGCTACCGCGGCGGATTAGTCTGGTTTCGAGTTGGGAGACGACCCGGGCGGCGAGTTGCAGGAACTGTTCGGCGTTCTCGGAGGCCGCATCGCAGAGCGTGTCTATCCCGAAGAAGTATGGTCGCTGGTATCGGTGGAGGAGATGAATGCAGGCTCCGTCGGCCACGCCCGAGTCGACGGCGAGAGGGCGGTTGGGACTGGGGCCGGAAACGTCCATTACGTCGGTGAGCAGGTCCCTTTGGGGAACGCGGTTGGCGTAGCGTTCCAATAGTACGTATAGGATGGCCGCTCGAAGGTCCTCGGTGTCTTCTTGGCGACCAGAGAGATAGTTGTCTATTTGCCCCTCAAGTTCGTTTCGGCGGCGCGGGGAGAGGCCGTAACGGCGTTGGCGGGTGTCGACACGTCTCGTCAGGTTGTCGAGGTTGCTCGGTGAGAGTGGGTCGGGGTTAGTTGACAGCAAGTCTCCGAGGCTGTGAAGACCGCGGCGGTTGAACACCTCCATTTGACGCAAATAGCGGGCAGACATGTCCTTGGCCATCTTACGAAAGGCTCTGCGCTCCCGCGCGCGGTCGCCTCCGCTTTGCAACTTGATGACCGTGATCTCTCGGGAGTGGTTGAGTCCGGGAGGCTCGGCGGGGCGGACTCGGCTGGAGAGGACTTCGGCGGGCGTCAAGGAATCGAGCCGGGTAAGTATCCAACGGGCAACCTCGAGCTCGCGCCGGGCCAGCCAGTGTCGGAGATAACTCAGCTGGTCGGGATGGAGACTGTGGGCATCGTCGAACACGATGAGCGGTCTGTATTGCCGATTGACGCGGCCGTCGTGTAGTCGGAGTGCGCTGATTACGTCAAAGGGTCGGTAGGCGACGGTTGCTTGTTGGTCTACATCGGCGATTTTGGGTGGCAGTAATGCGGCGGAAATGCCGTAAATGGCGGCTTCGACCTCACGAGCCCGACGTAGGAGTTGCGGAGCCGAATCACCGCCGATAGCGCGAAGGGCGGCATGCGCGTTTTCGCGGGGGACGATCTCGACCTGCTCAAGGGCAACGTCGGCGGCCTCGAGGTTCCGTAGCCAAGTCAAGACGGCGCGGGCTTGTAGGAGGGCGGTCATTAGCCCGGTCTTCAAGTCGTCAGGATACGGAAGTTCCCAGAACTCGCGGTACTCAGTCTCAAGAGGGAGCCTGCCTCCAACGATAGCGGGATGGTTGTCGACGATGGCGCCGCAGGAGGTCAAGGAGTCGACTAGTGGCTTGTGGTTGGTGATATCCCGGTTGCGCAGTAATGTGGTGAGGGTAGTGAACTGGAACAGTCGGGCTAGCGTCGTCTTGCCGCTGCCGGGCGTGCCGATGATCATGGCAAGACGATCGAAAAGGCGCTCCTCCTCGGCCGGCTTTTTGAAGAACGTGAGTAGGGGCTCAGGCGTTACCACCGCAAGGAATGCCTCTTCGTCCCTCAAGTATTCGGTCGCCCGTTTCTCGAAAGGGTTAGCCATTGGCCACAGATCCTATGTGTGCCGGTGACGACGGCGGAAGAGTGGCCGCATGGGTGGGGCGACGCCGTTTTCCCGCGATCCCCCGTCGGTTTCCGCCCAAAGCAACGCGACCGAGTTGTTGGGAGTGTTGTGTTCCAACACGACCGGAAGTGCACAAGCTCCGTAGCCGAGACCGAGGTGCTTGGCTCCGCCGATGTCCGTGTGTTTGGTGCGGAGAACCGGGTCGTAGTAGGTGTTCGTCAATGCGACGAAACCAGGGTGGCTGGTGTGGTCAATCGGTAGATTCGGGGGAAGGATTGTTCCGAAAGAAGCGCTCGTGTCGGTTGCCCAAGTTTGCCCGAAACTCGGGATCGCCTTGGGCAGTCGTTGGTTGATCGCTTGGGCCGCGTTGGCGGACGCGATGTAGTGGTGAATGCAGAGGCGCCAGTCGTCGACGAAGACTGCGTCGCCTTGGAGGCTACGATTGGCGTTGTCGACCGAGTCTTTGAATCGACAGAGTTTGCCCTTCCAGGATTTTGTCTTTAGATCGAAGCGGAGGAAGGAGGTCCCGGTGGCCGTAAAATCGTCAATGAGGTAAACGAGCTGGAAACGTGCCTTTGGATCGGATAGGTCCTTGCGGAGGTTGTCCAGGAGATCGCGCCATTTGTCGACGTCAACTTGTGTGCCTTGAACGACCTGCTCGTTGTTTAAGTGTCTCGCATTAGCGTGGCGGATGGTGTCGATGCGTGCTCCATCGCTTAGCCCCATGAACAGGGTCTTGCGCTGTAACACTTCGAGAGCGTCCTGGAGTTTTGGGTCGACCAGGACGCGGTAGGAGGGTGCGTGGTGCTGGTCAGCGACTAGCTGCTTGAGGTGGGAACGTACAGTGTGCGGAAAGAACTGCTCCACGAGCTTTTGCATCTCACCGGGACCGATGTAAACGAGGGCGTGGCGGACGAATTGGTAGGCAGTCTCTCGATGGTGTGCTGCGAACTGTTGAAGCCATGTGGCTAGGCTCTCGATGAATCGCATGCCGGCGCGGAAGTCCCTATAGCCATCGTATTTTAGCCGTGCCATCAGCTTGAGCCAGGCGAATTCATCGCGGGCTTGATCGTCTGACCACGGCATGATTGTACCTAGCACCTTAAGTGCGACCTCTTGGTTCATTCGAAGGCGTCTGGAGCGAAAGTGAGATGGTCAGCTGAGGGCGTCAGAGCGGCAAGATAGTCGAGAGTCACCGCGAGTCCGCGTTGACCGGGTTGCCCGAGATGCCAGCAGGTGGAGGGATCTGTGCTGACTTCGTCGACACTGAGTGAGCAGGGCTCGCGGAGGAGTTTGTGGTCATTCCCGGGCCACCGTCCACGGTCGCCGATGGTCAGCACGCGGTTGTCGCCCGTGTCTCGCAGGTGGTTGACGACGTTGAGTTTGTTGACGCCGGCTGCGAGGACATCGACGGAGTGTGCAGATCGGACGACGGAGACCCCAATCGGACATGCTTCATGGACGATCTCGCTCGACAGTTCCCAGACCAAGGCATTAGGAACGTGGCTCATGGCGCTAAGCGTGATTTGCCAGGGTCGGGTGTGCTGGTGAGCGATCCGGGCGAGCGCGGAGTGATTGCGTAGAAGGTCGACTAAAGGCTCAAGGGATGGGTCTATGCGGTGCGAGACGTCCGGGGTGTCGTCGTCGTCGAGCGGAGCGAGCTGAGCTCCGTTGTAGTAGCCGACGAGTACTTGGGACCAGAGGGCTTGTGGCACCGATCTTTGGAGGTCGTTTCGGACGGACTTGCCGCGTCCGGTGGCGATGCCGATCCGGGTGTTGGATTCGATGATGCGGACGAGCGCGGTGGTGATCTCGGGTGTTGGCGTGTCGAATCGATTTCTCGTGTCCATGAGCGTGCCGTCGTAATCGAAGACGACCGCATTGAACCGACTGCTGCGAAGCCTCAGGAGGAAGACGTCGAGTGCGTCTTGCCACAGGTCTAGGTTGGTAGGGTCATCGCGACGGGGGCTCGCGGCGTCGATCTTGCGTCTGATTGCAGCCGTTTGGCGGGGCGATGGAACGCGGGGGCGGCGGTGAGTTTGTGAGCGTAGACGGTAGATCTTGCGGCCGAAATCGGGGACGCCGGGACGCCCTGGGTCGACTCCGCGTGCGGTCGCTGCCCAGTGCGTGACCCAAAGAGCGGCAGTGAGTGACGTGAGTTCCGTGGCAGTGCGACCGCCGGGTAGAGGAATGCGAGCTTGAGGTATCTCGGGGGGTATCAGATTTAGGGTTCGTTCGGCGACTCGACTATCGTCGTCAGCGACGAAAGCGAGGATGCCGCTCGTTTCGGCGTGCTTGGCAAGCCAGTGGTGGCGGCCATGTGCGAAGTTGCGGTAGTCGGCAAGTTGGACGTTGCCTAATGCCGACTCTGTGAACTTGGATTCGAGGTCGATGGCGCCAGTCTGGGTGGAAGCCCCGTGAAGTACGAGCGTAGTGCTTCGCTGCCAGAGGGTCTGGGTGGCGTCTTGCCAGACGGAAATCTGGGACGAGTCCGGGCGTACCAGGTGGGCGAGCTGTTCGTGAGCGTCATGCCAATCATCGTCGCGGTGGTACTCGGCCGCGTAGGCGCGAGCGAGTATGGCGGAGAACCCGAGGAGCGAGTTGGTTGCGAGGAAGCCGTCTTTGCCACGGTGGGGAGCGTAGAGTAATAGGTCTATGAAAGGGTGTTGGTCGCAGAGGCGGGCTAGGGGACTATTGCTGCGACCACAGAGTACGGCGAGTTGTCGTGGTTCGCCTGTAATCAGGGACTTGGCGACGGCGAGTATGTCCACGTTTGAGCCGCCGGCGGTCAGGAGCCACGAGGAGACGGAGGGATCGAGCGGTTGGTTGATCGCTTCGAGGGGTGTTGTTGCCGCAGCGAGGTATCCGGAGTACCTCTTGTGCAGGGTGGCGAGTACGTGGGCGGCCGTTAGAGAACCGCCGGAGCCTATTGCGCGCAGTGACGAGTGGGAAGCCTCGCGGATCGCGTGGCGGAGGGGGTCCAATTCAGTTGTAGCCGCCCAAGTGAGCGTGTGACTCAGGCGGGTCAGTTCATTGGCGTAGCGCGCGGTCATCCGGCCGTCAGTGGTCCCGTGGAGATTGGAGGGGTGCGATGCAAGCCGCCGGGACAGAGTCGTGTGGTGATTGCGTGTCGAAGAAGACGACCGTGGTCGCGGACGGCCTCTGCGTGGCGAACGGGTGTCTCCAGGAGACAGGAGGCCACACTGGCGAGCGGGTGGTTTGGGGACGCAGAGGCTTACGGGGAAGGGACGGTGCCGAGGGATCCGTCGCGTTCGCATGGGAATCGGATGGTTGCCTGGATGGCCGGAGGGCACGCGAGGCATGAGGCGGCGCGTGTTGGGATCTACGCCGTGAGCTTGTGAGGACCGGAGGTACTCTGGTGTGCATCTGCTGGATCATGGATATGCATACAGTATCGCATCGTGGAAACGCGTGGAAGGCGCTCGTAGAACCGCCATTATGGGGGATTGGAGGAGTGTGGGCGAGTTTGGAGAGCCAGATCGCTGTGTTCAACTAGGGGAAGGCTCGAGGAGCATCTTGATCGGCCGAGTGACGCTTCTGGAGCTTGGGGAGGTAGGCCGAGGGTGGGGCCGGTGGAGGCGTCCGGGGAGGGTCAGAGACGTCGCAGTCGCTCAAGGATGCGAGCAACGGCGTGATCGAGATCGGAGCGGGAGGCCGGTTGCTGGGCGATGTCTAGGTCGCTCGCGATCCGGTTTAGAACGGTGGAGCGAATCATGCGGCGAATGGCAGTTGGTCGCGATGGCGTTAGCCCGGTGTCGGGGTCGGGGTTGGCTGCGGCCCACGCATCGATGATCTCGATGTCTGGCGGATAGAGGCGGACGGTGGTCTTGCTAATGACTGGCACTGCGTGAACCCGTGGGCCGATTAGGTGTAGGGGCCGGGGAGTCGGGGAGTCTCGCAGAGCCTGGTATGGGCAGCGGGCCCGGGTGGGTAAGGTCGAAACGGTCGGGAGCGTCGTCCGGACGCGGGAGGTCGATCTTGCGCGATGCCTGGATGGCGTAGAGTACGGTGCGGATTGCGCCGAAATGGACGCGGTAGTACCTGAGGTTTGGGTTCCACGCACGGACGTCTTTGGCGACCTCTGTGGTGGCCGCTACCTCGGCGAAGACGCTGTCGAAGTGCGCGATCGCGGTTCCGAGCTTCATCAGCGCGGGAAACTGCGTCTCCAGGAAGAAGCGGGCCGTGGTCGCGGGATCAGAGAGGGGTTTCGCGCCGTCTGGGATCGCGCGTTGGACCCAACGGTCGTTCTTGCGACGCCAGCCGTTGATGCCGCGAACGGTCGCGTCGGCGTGGCGGGCGAGGTTGTCAAGGCAGAGGTCCAGGGTGCCGGCGCGGCGCCGCAACAGGCCGGTCAGGATGAAATGCGCGAACGGAATGCCGGGATCCGGACGCCGTCGCCCGGGCGGGTCGGCGGCAGGCGGCCGAGCCAGAGCTGGCGGGCCTGCATCGTGTGGAGGATGAACACGCGGGCGTCCGGGGTCGGGGTGGCGTTGCGGAAGTCGCGCTCGATTTCTTCGGAAGTGGACGCGGGGACGTTCGCGAACTTGGCTTCGGGGGAGGCCAGGAAGCGGACTCCCTGGTTCGACTCGAAGATCTCGTTGCCGTCATGGTCGACGGCATCGGGCGGCACGTCGAGGGGCGTGTCGGTGGTCACTTTGGCGTCCGTAGGGGTGGCTGCACCGGTCGTTTAAGACGCTGAAAATTATAGCGTTTTAGGATCTTTGGGCCAACGTGCGCACGGCTGCGAAGACCCGCGCAGCCCGGCGCAGCGTCCGCTCGGTCGGCGGTAGCTTTGCCCGTAGATGGCGGGCGGACGTACGAACGCCGAGGGCGCGATGGGGCGGACCGACGCGTCCGGCCAGAGGTACTCAGGGAGGATGACAAGGCCGTGGGACGTGACCTTCTTCGGATCGCCGGTGAGCGCCGGAAAGGCGTGCCGGTCCTCCTGGCGGTCGGCGCGGTTGACGGCGAGGACGTGGGCGGCGCGCATGGCGGACTTGACAGCGGCGGGAGCGACATCGCGCTCGCCGGCGAAGGGCAGCGCGACCTGGGGCCAGACGAGGAAGACCCCGACCTCGAGCAGGTGGACGAGAGAGCGCTCGCCATTGGCGGTCTGCGCGCCGGCACGCAACGCTTCGACAAGGTGTTAGCGGAACGCGATCCAGGCGGCAATGGCGTCCGGGTCGATGCGCGCCGCATCGGCCTTGGCGGGAAACAGTGCGTCGACGTCCAAGGGTTGCCCGACCGACCGCCGACGACCTCTACAAGCGTCTCTTCGCCGAAGCCGACCGGCCTGACCGCCGCAAGCCGGTGTTCGTGCGCTGGAAGGGTCGCGCTGGCAGCGGCGTCGTTGCGGCTAGGGTTGATCGCGACGAAGCCGGGAACTGGTCCGTAATGGTTCGCGCACACGAGCAGTCGCCGGCGCAGCAAGCGGAACTTGCGGAACAGGTGGAAGCCGTGATCGCAGCGGAAACGACAGATGCCGCAGGAGTCCGTCTAGGGAGGCGTCTCGCGGCGACGCTGACGCCGGAGGACGCCAAGGAGTCCGACCGTGCGTGGCTTGAGGGTTGCGTTTGGTCGGCAGCGCGCGCGAGCGGACTGGAGTGGGACCAATGGCGGTGCGCGGCCGTCGCGGAAGTCCTGCGTACACAACGCGACGGGTGGGAACTGGCGGTAGTACGAGCCGTCGGCGGGGCCGATTCGGATCCTGGAGGCGAGTAGGAGAAACGAGCGCGCGGGAATCGCGGTCTAACGCTGACGCTAGGTCGCAGAGTTCGTGCGTCCTCCGAGACCGAGGTAGTCGGCCCAGTCCTGCATGAGTTCGCGTCGCTTCTCGAGGAGGTCGGTGCGGAAATAGGCGGCCTCGACTTTGTTGGCGACCTGGTGGGCGAGGGCGGCTTCGATGACGTCGCGGTGGTACCCGGTTTTCTCGGCGGCCCAGTCTCGGAAAGAGGAACGGAACCCGTGTGGTACGGCGCCCACATGGTCCTCCTTCAGGAGCTTGCTCAGTGTTGCGTCACTCATTGCCTTCCCGGTGACGCTGGGGAAGAGAAGCCCGGTGTGGTCGGCGATGTGGCGTGCTTCCGTGAGGACGGTCATGGCTGCGGAACTCAGCGGGACACGGTGCTCTGCACCTGCCTTCATGCGCGTGTCGGGGATGATCCAGACGTCATGCGCAAGATCGATCTCGTCCCAAGTCGCGCCACGCACCTCGCCGCTGCGCGCCGCCGTGAGCACGAGAAAGCGGAATGCGAGCTTGGTCCCGGTCCAGGCGTTGGTGTCGCGGACGATGGCAAGCGCGTTGGCTACCTTCTGGTGTGGTAGCGCAGCCTGACGTCGGGAGCGCTGAGCGTCGCCGCGTCGATTGGGGAGCGCGGCGCTGGCGGCGTCGAGGGGATTGTCGGTCCGGTGGCCCTCGGCGATGGCGAGCTTGAAGATGGCGGAAAGCCGGTGCTTGATCTTCACGGCGGTTTCGCGCTTCGTTTGCCACATTTCGCGGAGCACGGCGATGCAATCAGCGCTCGTGACCGCGTCGACGCGCAAAGTTATGATGCGGGCGGCGTGGCGGTTGAGGCCGTTGCGCCACTCGCGAGTGGTGCGGGCGGCGTCACGCCAAGTGGGCGAGTCGCGCTCGATCACGGACTCCATCGTGTCGGCGACGGTCGGGACGTCGCGTTGGCGCGTCTTGCGAGGATCGTCGCCGGCATAGGCCATGCGGGCGTTTTCCAGAGCGAGCGTTCGGGCTTCGGCATGCGTGACCAGGGGGTAGCCGGCGAGGCCGATTGGTCGGTCTGCCTTTGATGCGAATGCGCTGGTACCAGCGCTTGAAACCGTTGGGTTGGACGACGAGCGTGAGGCCGAAACCGCCCCTTCCGTCGCCGTAGGTTCGGGTTCGGGAGTCCGGTTTGACGGTACGGACGAAGGCGGCAGTGAGTTCAATTCCCAACTTAGGAATCCAACCTGAGGCGGTTTTCGCGTGGCATCCCACGTAGCACTTTGAAGTGCTGCACTAGTATGTTTTAGAGTGCAGTAGGGCGCAGCGGCGAGTTAGGAAATGTTGAGGAAAAACAATTGCTAGTGCACGGATTTGCGCGAACTTACTTCAGGCGGTGTCGAATCTCCTCGGCACCAATCGCGCCCGTTGGTTATAGTTGGCTGCTTCAACCACATCCCTCGGGACAATCCCATGAGCCACGACCTCGTCATCCGCGGCGGCACCGTCGTCGACGGCACCGGTTCTGAACCCTTCAGTGCGGACATCGCCGTAGACGGCGACCAGATCGCCGCAATCGGCCAGGTGGCCGGCAAGGGCAAGCAGGAGATCGACGCCGACGGCCTGTCGGTATCGCCCGGCTTCATCGATCTGCATACGCACCTCGACGCCCAGATCGGCTGGGACCGCAAGGTCACTTCCGTCAGTTGGCACGGGGTGACGACGGCGCTGTTCGGCAACTGCGGCGTCACCTTCGCGCCCTGCAAAGCGTCCGACCGGGAGTTCCTGGCCGGCATGATGGAGACCGTGGAGGACATCCCGAAGAAGGCCATCCTGCACGGCTTGCCGTGGAACTGGGAGTCCTACGGCGGCTACCTCGACGCGCTGGCCGCACTGGGTCCGGCGATCAACATCTGCGGCTTGGTGGGCCACTGCGCGACGCGCTTCTACGTGATGGGCGAACGCGCCGTCGAGGAGCCCGCCACGGACGACGAGGTTCGCCAGATCGCACAACTCGCAGGCCAGTCCGTGAAGGAAGGTGCCGTCGGCTTCTCGACGAACCGGTTCCCGCCGCATCGGCTGCCCGACGGCCGATCGATCCCGGGCACGTTCGCCGATCGCGACGAACTGCGGGCCGTGGCGAAGGAGGTCGGCAAGCAAGGCGGGATCATGCAGACGGTGTCCGACTTCTCGGACTTCGACGCCGAGATGGACCTCATCGCGGACGAGGCGCGCATGGCGCGCGGCGCCCTGTTCAGTTCGGCTGCCGAGGTCGGTACCGAGCGGATGAACGAGCGGGTCATGGCAATGCGCAACGAGGGCCTGAACGTGACCTCCGTCACCGTCCCGCGCAGCGGTGGTGGTGTGGGTGGCTTGTCGACGGACAATTTCTTCCGCACCGAGGCCTGGAACGAACTGCGCAAGCTGGACCTTGCTGGCCGCGTCCGCGCAATCCGCGACCCGGGCACCCGCGAGCGGCTGGTAGCGGAAGTGAAGGTGCAAGGCGCCGCCCCGGTGGAAGGCATGAAGCGCTGGTTCTACATGGGGAGCGACCCACGTCCGTGCTATACGCAGGACCTGTCGCAAAACCTGGCCGCCCTGGCGGAAGCCGCCGGCGAGCACCCCGTGGAGACGTGGTTGCGCATTTCGGACGAGACCGACGGCAAGGCGCTTTTCCACATGCGCGGGTTCAATGTGAACCTCGATGCGCTCGTCGAGCTGATCACCACGGACTGGGCCATGCCCGGCCTTGGCGATGCCGGCGCGCACGTCAGCCAGATGATCGACTCGGGTTGGTCGACGTTCATCCTTTCGCATTGGCACCGGGACAGCGGCCTGTATTCCCTGCCCGAAGCCGTGCGTCGCGTCAGCGCGGTGCCGGCCGGCGTGCTGGGATTGAATGACCGGGGCACCTTGGCCGTCGGCAAACGTGCGGACATCAACGTCTTCGACATCGACCGCTTGGAAGAGCGCATGCCGGAGATCGTCCACGACTTCCCGTTCGGCGCGCCGCGCTTCATCCAGCGTGCCGCCGGTTACCACGCCACCGTCTGCAACGGCACCGTGGTGCTGCGCGACGACGAGTTGACCGGCGAGTACGGCGGCCGGGTACTGAGGAACGGGGCTGCCTAGGCGCGTCGCCTAGCGGGGCTACGCCATGGCGCCTTGCCTACGCCGTAGCCCCGTTAGCAACAGTATCGCCACGCCCGGCAGCCACGGGACTACCCGCTCGAACGGGTCGCCGGGCAAGTGCGCGACGACCGAGAGGATCGAATCGGTGGGCGGCATCGCGCCGAAGGTGTAGAACACCACCGTGGTCGCGAAGCCAGCGGCCATCACCGCAAGCGCCGCATTCGCGCCGATCCGGTGCCCCGCCACCCGGAACAGGACGACGGGTCCGAAGGCGGCGCCGAGTGCCGACCAGGCGAACAGGACGCGGTTGAAGATGGTGTCGGGGAGGCTGAGCGCCAGCAGCACCGCGAACACCGCGACGCCGAGTACCGACGCCCGCGACGCCATGGCCTCGCGTCCGGGAAACCGCCGGTTGATGCCCAAGTCGTGAGCGACCGCGGCGGACGCGGCCAGCAGCAACGAGTCCACGGTCGACATGACGGCGGACAGCACGGCGGCGGTCGCGATCCCGGCGACGATGGCCGGCAGGTAGTCGCTCGTCGCCCTATAGAACAGCGTCTCCGGGAGCGCCAGCTCCGGCATCAGCGCGCGACCGGAGAGGCCCAGTGTCACCATGCCGGTAAACACGACGATGCCCCAGGCGAACGTGATCAGGTAGCCTTGGCGACGTTCGGCCTCGCCACGGACCGCCATGAGGCGGCTCAGCAGATGCGGCTGACCCAGGGCGCCTAGCGACATTCCGACGAGACCCACGACGAAACCGAGGAAGACGAGGCTCGCGTGGCCGCCGTCGAGACGCAGGTAGCCGGACGGCATCGAGGCGCTGAGCGTGGCCCAAACCTCCACGGGTCCGCCGGCGGCAACGAGCGCCGCAACCGGCACGCCCACGGACACCACCATCATGATCGCCGCCTGCACCATGTCGGTGATGGACACGGCCCAGAAACCGCCGAGCAACGAATAGAAGACCACGATCACGGCACCGAGGATGATCGCCGCCGGGACGGACATGTCGAAGTTCTCGGCGAGCGCATTGCCGGCAGCGTCGAGTTGCGCGGCCACGTAGAAGATGAAGCAGAACACCACGAGCGTGGCAGCCAGAACGGTCGCGAGCCCCCTGGTCCGCGTCCTGGCGGGCGCGTCCTGCAGCATGAAGTCGGTGAGCGTGACTTGCTGGTGCGCCCGCGACTCCTCGCGCAGCCGCCGGCCGAAATAGAGCCACACGACGGCGTACCCGGCCCAGATGCCCGGCACCATCCACACCGCACTCACCCCGATCGTGAACACGAACCCCGAGAACCCGAGGATCACCCACGCCGACGACGTGCTCGCCGCGTAGGACAGTCCCGCGACGAAAGGACCGAGGCCGCGACCACCGAGGAAGAAGTCCGCCTCGCTGCGGTTGCGGGACGTGGCCCACAAGCCGACCGCGATCATCACCACCTTGTAGGCGACGAGCGTGATCAGGATGACGGTGGCTTCGCTCAGTGGGCCTCCGAACCTGATCTAGGGTCGCGTGGAACGGCGCGCCGCCGAGGCGTCACGACGCGCTGCCTGGTTTTCTGGCCTACTCGATCGGCTGGTAGAAGTTGTAGCAGAGCCCGTCCGGCGCGACGACGAAGAACACCTGGAGTCTCTTCCCGTCGCGCTCGTCGACGCGGCCTGGGCCCGGTGCCACCCCGTTGGCCTCGAGTTCCTCGCGCGCACGCCCGATGTCCGTCACCAGGATGGCCGCACCGTCGTTGCTCGCGTCGCCGCCGTTGATGGCGAACCCGATGCGCGTGCCGTCCCGCTCCATGATGACCGTCGGCACCGGTTCGTCTCGGCGTTCCACTTCGACAAGCCCGAAGGCCTTGGCGTAGTAGCCCGCGGCGACGTCGATGTCCTCGACCGGGAGGGCGAGGACATCGTCCTGGTAAGGGTACGCCGCTTCGAAGAGCTTCACCGCGGATCGCTCAGGTGGTCAGCCAGCCGAACTGCTGCGGCTTGCGCCCGGCCCTGGGATTCAGCGGCACGTTGATGAGCGTCGGTCCGTTGAACGCCATGGCCTCGTCCAAGGCCGCGCGCAGATCCTTCGGATCCTCCACGTAGAAGCCCTTGCCGCCGAGGGCTTCGAGCATGCCCTCGTAGTGGGCGCCGTAGGTCAGGTTGCCGGGTGGCAGGGTCTGACCTTCCTTGAGCGGGTGCACGCCGCCGCCGATGCCGCCGTTGTTGAGCACGATCAGTTTCACCGGCAGGTTGTAGCGCACCATGGTTTCGAGCTCCATGCCCGTGAAACCGAAGGCGGAATCGCCCTGTACGGAGACGATGGCCTTGTCGGGGTTGGTCACGGCGGCCGCGACGGCGAAGCCTAAGCCCACGCCCATGGTCCCGTAAGTACCGGCATCGAGACGGTGGCGCGCCAGCCTATTCGGCATCTGCGTGCGGCCGATGTCCATCGTATTGGCACCCTCGCCGATGATGATGGCGTCGTGGGGCAGCCAATCGACGATGTCCTTGAAGGCCCGGTAGTAGTTGGTCGGCACCGAGTCGTCATCGATCATTGGCTGCACCGCTTCGAGGTTCGCCTGCGCCTTCTCCTGCAAGGTGGCACGCCACGGCGTCTCGGACGGATAGAACCACTGCCGATTGTCCAGTGCCCGGTTGATCTGGCCAACGACGGCCTTGCCGTCACCGACCAGGGCGACTTCGGTTGGCACGTTGGCGCCGATCTCTTCGGGCTCGATGTCGAGCTGGATGATGCGCACATCCTTGTTGAACCGCGGCGGCAGCCCGTAGTGCATGATCCAGTTGAGACGTGCGCCCATCAGGAACACGAGGTCCGCTTCGCGTAGCGCGGTGCTGCGCGCGGCGCCGACGGACAGGCTGTCGTCGTCCGGCATCGTGCCCTTGCCCATGGGCGAGTTCAGGAACGGCAGTTGCGTGCGCTCGATGAATTCGCGGATCTCGTCCTCGGCGCGCGACCAGGCCATGCCTTTGCCGACGACCACCAGCGGGCGTTCGGCGGACTCCAACGCCGTCAGGGCGGCTTCCACCGAATCCGGATCGGCGAGCGTGCGCGGCGGTTCCGGCACGGCCGCTGCCTCGATCACCTCTTCCTCCTCGACCTCGCCCCGGATGATGTCGTCGGGGAAGTCCAGGTAGACGGGACCCGGTCGACCGTACAGGGCGTGGCGGACCGCCTGGTTGACGTAGTAGGGGATGCGATGGGCGTGCTCGATGGCGTGTGCGTACTTGCAGTACGGCGCGGCGAGTTCGACCTGGCGCTCTTCCTGGAAGCCGCCCATGCCGTTCTGGTAGACCGGCGAAGCGCCGCCGATCAGGA
>JAPOYV010000024.1 GCA_026706385.1 Gammaproteobacteria bacterium | reverse complement strand
GCCGGACGGTTGTCGAAGAAGATGACGTTCGCCTTCACGCCTTGGGCGTAGAAGATGCCGGTTGGGAGCCGCAGGATCGTGTGCAGGTCTGTGGTCTGAAGCAGTTTCCTCCGGATCGTCTCACCGGCGCCGCCTTCGAACAGGACGTTGTCGGGCACGACGACCGCTGCGCGACCCGTAGTCTTCAGCATGGTGCGGATGTGCTGGACGAAGTTCAGTTGCTTGTTCGACGTCGTCGCCCAGAAGTCCTGCCGGTTGTAGGTCAGGTCGTCGGTTTCCTGCTCGCCGTCTGCGTTGGTGAAACTCATCGAGCTCTTCTTGCCGAAGGGCGGATTGGCAAGGACGTAGTCAAATGTCTCCGACGGTGGCGAGATCAGCGCGTCGGTTGGCGAGACCGCTGTCGCCCCGGTCATGTCTCCGATCCCGTGGAGGAGCATGTTCATCAGACAGAGACGGCGGGTGCCCGCGACGATTTCATTGCCGTGGAATGTCGCGTTCTTCAGGAACGCCTTCTGTTCCCTGTCGAGCGCATAGTTGTCCGGGTTCGCCAGGAACGCGTGGGCGGCGAGAAAGAACCCGCCGGTCCCGCAGGCCGGATCGGCGATCGTCCTGCCGGGCGCCGGGCGGATGCAAGCGACCATCGCGCGGATCAGGGCGCGGGGCGTGAAGTACTGGCCCGCACCGGATTTGGTGTCTTCGGCGTTCCGTTCCAGGAGCCCCTCGTAGATGTCGCCCTTCACGTCCGCGCCGAGCATCACCCAGTCGGTGCCGTCAACCATCGCGATCAGGCGGAAGAGCTTGGCCGGATCCGTGATCTTGTTCTGCGCCTTGGTAAACACTTGGCCCAGCATGCCTTGCTGCTCACCGAGCGTGCGAAGAAGGGTGACGTAGTGGGCCTCAAGTTCCGCGCCGCGGCGGGTGGTCAGCGTTGACCAGTCGAAGCCCTCTGGGATGCCGATGTCACGACTGTACGGCGGCTTGCCGTATTCGTCCGCCATCTTGAGGAAGATCAGATACGTCAGTTGCTCAAGATAGTCCCCGTAGCTCACACCGTCATCGCGTAGCGTTGTGCAGAAACTCCAGACCTTCGAGACGATTGGTGCCGTGTCCATCCCCTGTGTCCTCGTTCAGGCCCGCGCGATCGCCGCCGGCGTGCGATGTCCCTTGGCCGGCTCTCCGGCGAGTTCATGGCGGATGCGAGCCAGAAGTGCGGAAGCGGGTTCGTCGGTGGGTTTCTGCGGAACGAGCTGGCCGGAAAAAGCCTTCTTCAGAGTGGACTGGCGAAGCGCTTCAGCACGGGCGAGTGACGCGTCGATTTCGGCGACTAGGAGATCCGCGGCCTCAAAGCGGACATCTAGACGCCGAACTAGCTCCACCTGCTCAGCACGCGAGCACACGGGGACCGGCAGGCTCCCAACTTTGGAGATACTTAGTGTGTGCAGCCCAGATGTCGAACTTGCCTGTGCCGTGATGCGACTCCGTCCGATCGGCGAAACCATGAAATACAGCGCGAAACGAGACGACAGGAGGCCGTTGGGACTAAACCGTATCAGGTGATTCTGGTGAGTCATGTCGGGGATGCTACCGTCCCAAACCGCTACACGACCGATCTGCTCGATAGACCCGTTCCCCTCGACGAACAGGAGGTCCCCCTCGGCAAGGCGTGTCTTCCGTAGTTCATCTTCGGTTATGCCAATCTCCTTGATCTCGTCGAGCACCAAACGGTTGGAGTAGACGTTCGCAACTCGGAGATACTTGGCCTCGAGCGGCAGTGCACTGCGCTTCTGATTCTTGGTGAGTCCACCGGTGACCCGGCCAAGGGTCGACATAGACAGCCAGAGCCAGTGGCGCGGAGTCCCGAGGCCCTCTGGAACGTCCACAGTGGCGGCGTTCACCGTAGGCGGCTTGGGTTTCGCGGGTTGCCGGCTGTTCTCGCCGTCTCGTTCCCATTCGGCGACCACGCGATCCCACTCGTCGAGAGCATCGCTGTGGCGCTGTTCACGTTCCTCGCGAGTCCGTGCCAAGAGATCGGCCGGGCTCTCCAGCTGGCCAGGGTTCTCTGCTCGCCAGTCAGCGGTGAGACGGCCCTCGAAGGCGGACTTGAGCAGGGACTGGCGGTAGAGAGCGATCATGCTTCGCGCGGTCCGAAGGCTCTCGACGCCCCTGTCGATCTCGTCGAACAGCGCCTCGACCCTCCCGACAATCCGGCGTTGCTCGTTCGTTGGCGCAATCGGAAGTTCGATGGATCCGAGAGTCTTCGCGTTGACGTTCCCCTGTAGTCCGCCTTTCTTGAGCGCGATCTGTTCCCAGTAGTCGAGCGACTGGAAAAACCAGTAGAGGTAGCGCGGTTCCACCCCTCGCGTGGGTGCAACCTTGATCAAGTATGACGCGAACACGGCAGGCTCTGGGACTTCTCGAATCAAGAAACTCTTGCCGACGGTCCCGCCCGTTCGCGCGAAGACTATGTCGCCGGGCGACAGCAGGAAGTGGCCTTGCTTGTCAGGTGCAATTTCGCATCGTGGAACGCGAGCCCATTCCACCTGGCCGTTCTGAATGTCAGTGATCCGGAGCATTCTCGGTCCGGTAGCTTCAGGAGTCGCGCTGGCGGTATAGCCGTAGCGCAACGGGTCGACAATCTCAGCAACCGTCGTAGCGCACCAGGTGGGTGGCACGTGTCTCATGCTGCAAGCGCTCGGTTAATTTCCGACATGACATCATTCATCCGGTTGCCGAACAGGACGTACATCCGTCCCAAGCCACCGTGCGCGTCGAAAGGCGCCAGCTCCAGATCGTCGCGCTCGATGGTGAACGAGGTCTCGAGGTGGTCCCGGATCATGCGCAGCCAGGACATCTGCTCCTCGGAGAACTTCTCTCCGGCGCCAGCATGGCGATTCAGGATCCAGGTCTGGAAGTTCCGTCTGACCCGATCGGAGTGGCGGATCAACGTCTCGTCCAGGCCGCACACGCGCCGGATGACGGCCACAAGCGCGGTCAGTTCGTTGACCGGATTCCCGCCCTTGTAGTCGTCGAGGTGCGCGTAGGCTGCCCAAACGGTGAGCGGCGCCAGACGCGGATGGTCTTCCCTGAGCTTCGCCAGCAAGTCCTTGATCATCGCGTAGGTCACCTCGGACCGGCGCGCGGGCTGGGTGAAGAAGATCGCAAGCGCGTCGATCACGTCGCGGTTGTCGCTCAGGCATTCCTCGAAGTCCTGCGCGATCTGATTAGCGTTCGTGGCCAGGTCGCCATCCCACTCGGCACGCAGAAGCGTGTCCAGGTTGTCGTGGTCGATGATCTGCTCGGTGTCGCGGCGGATGGCATCCATCAGGTTGATGACCGGGCCGGTGAAGACGTTGGCCACCCGCCTGATCCGCGCTTCGCGCGCGGCCTGCATGGCGGACTCGTCGGGTTCCGGATTGCCGGCGGCAATGGCGTCCGCCTCGACCTTGTCGGCGTCGATGGCGTCGAAGAGGTCGCGGACGATGACGGAAAGCGGCTTGCCTGCGGCCTGTTCGATCTTCGCCTGGTCCTCGGTATCGAGCCTGTTGTCGAGGCGCGAGAGGCGCCCGGCCAGCGAGCTGACCGTCTCTTCGGACCGGTCGCCCATCATCAGCGCCGTGGCGAGGTCCTTGAACGGGACCGACGGCTTGGTGTCGAGCGGCTGACTCGCGGTCTTGATCGACTTCGTGACGCCCACCGCATCGACGATCACGTAGTGGGTCTTTGCGGGAGCGGACGGCGTCACCTTCCGAAGGTCGTCCGGCGTGAGAACGCGCGTGCCGCGCCCCTTCATCTGCTCGAAATAGCTGCGCGACTTGACGTCGCGCATGAACAGCAGGCATTCGAGCGGCTTGACGTCGGTGCCGGTGGCGATCATGTCAACGGTGACGGCGATGCGCGGGTGGTAGTCGTTGCGGAAGGCCGTGAGCGACGACTTCGGACTCTTGGCGGCGTTGGTGATCTTGCGGCAGAACTGGTTACCCTCGCCGAACTCCTGCCGGACAGTCTGGATAATGTCGTCTGCGTGGCTGTCGGTCTTGGCGAAGATCAGCGTCTTGGGAAGCTCCTCGCGGCCCGGGAAGATGGTCCCCCAGTTGTCGCGGAAAGCACGGATGACGGTGCGCATCTGGTCGGGGTTCACGACCGAGCGGTCGAGTTGGGATGCGGTGTAGTCTGCCCGCTCGTCCTGGACTTCCCACCGTCGCGCGCGGGTCTGGCGCTCCCGCTTCTCGACGAGTTGCTTGTCCTCGATCGTTCCACCGCGCTGCGTGACCAGCGTATCGATCAGGTAGATCTCGTTTCCAACGTTGACCTTGTCCGCCACGGCCTCTTCGTGGGTGTACTCGCTGACCACGTTCTTCCGGAAGAAACCGTAGGTTCGGTTGTCCGGGGTGGCGGTGAGGCCGATCAGGTAGGCATCGAAGTACTCGACGACCTGGCGCCACAGGTTGTAGATCGAGCGGTGGCACTCGTCGATGACGACCACGTCGAAGTGCTCGGGCGGGAGGGCGGCGTTGTAAACGACGGGGAGCGGCTCCCTGGGGCGCCACTGCCGCTCCTCGGGATGTTCCTCTTCCAACGCGTCGTCGAACTCCTCCCGCTTGAGCGTCGCGTACATGCGCTGGATGGTGGAGATGACGACCTGTACGTCGTCGGCCATAGATGGGGACTTGAGGCGCTGGACGTTGTAGAGCTCGGTGAACTTGCGGTTGTCGTCGTTGGGGAGGAAGGCCATGAACTCCTGCTCGGCCTGTTCGCCGAGATTGCGGGTATCGACAAGAAAGAGAACGCGCTCGGCACCGGCGTGCTTCAGCAGCCGGTAGACCTGGGTGATCGCGGTGAAGGTCTTGCCGGACCCCGTCGCCATCTGGACGAGTGCGCGGGGCCTGTCGGCCTTGAGCGAAGCCTCGAGATTGGTGATCGCCTCGATCTGGCAGTCGCGCAGGCCGGCGGGGTTGAGAGGCGGGAGCGAAGCGATGCCCGACCGAAACGACATCCGGGCCTGCGTACCGGCCTTGAGCGTCGCCGGCCGGTGGAAGGCGAAGACCTCCCGGGATCGCGGATTGGGGTCGCGGCCGTTCGTGAACCGGGTGATCTCTCCCGTGCTCTCGTACAGAAACGGCAGTGGCTCTGAATTGGATACCCACTTGAGTTCGGCGTTGGCGTACCGTTGCGACTGCTCCTCGACTGTGGTGATCCTCTCGCCCCAGGCGTCCGGTTTGGCTTCGACGACGCCGACGGCCTGCCGTTCGCAGAATAGCACGTAGTCGGCGGGGCCAGTGTCGGTGGGGTATTCTCGCACTGCGATGCCCGATCCGGCGCTGAAGTCGATGGCATCCCTGTCCTGTACGTGCCAGCCCGCCGCCCGGAGGCGATCGTCGATGCGGTCGCGCGCAACCTCCTCGGGAGTCTGGTTCACATCGTGTGGCATGCCGCGACCGTCAGACATGCACGCCCGTGACCCGGGCTTGCAGATGCGGACTCTCCCCCGTGACCAGAACGGCGATCATCGGGGTCCTGCGGTCCAAGGGTCTACGGCGTCGACGCCTGTGTTGCGGAATTCGCTGGTGTTCCGGGTCAGCACGGCTAGTCCACGGGTGGCTGCGGCGGCCGCGAGAAAGGCATCCGGCAGGTGATCATCGAGCGGCTCCCCTCGACGGCGCTTGTCTTCCATGATCCGTGCGCACGTCCGGGCGTCGTCCAGCGACCAGTCGACGATCCTGTCCTCGAACAGTTCGTCGAGAAGATCGCGGAAACGGTCGGCGAGGCTGACGCGGCGTCGACCGGTAGGTAGCCTGCCGATGCCGTCGAGGATCTCCCAGACGCTGATGGAGGAGAGCCCGAGACCTTCGTCCGCGACCGAGTCCAGAAAGGCTGCCACGCCCGGTTCCGGCCGGGGCCGCATCATTTCGGAGACAACGTTCGTGTCGATCAACCACGTGAGAGGGGCGGTCACTATCGATCCTCTGTGGAGAACGACAAAGGCGTGTAGCCGGAACGGGGGCGGGCGGGGAGTTCGACACCGTGCCGCTCTCCGAAGTGGCGCGCGAAGGCTTCGGACGGCCTTGGGCGGCTCTCGGTCTTCTCGCGCTTCTCGTGGATCATGCGGCGCACGAACTCCTCCATCGAGACGCCGACCTGTCGGGCCTCGCGTCTTAGCCAGGACTTGTCGGCGGGATCGATGTCGCGGACTGTGATGCTTGTGCTCACGGCGATGCCTCCTCCGGCCAAGTGCATGCCTACGGAACGGACACGCGCCAGCAAATTATGCTGTCAGGTGCGCGGATGTCAAAAGCGGGGTCTGTTCAGCTGTTCGTCCCCTTTTTGCGGCACGTCACTACGAGGGTCTGTTGCAGATAGTCGCACCGTCACGCGGCGTGTCCGTTAGCTTGTCGGAAATCCGGTAGTGACGGGGCGCTAAGTCGGTCTGGAGCGCAGCGGCGGCGAGGCTGCTAAGAGTTCTGTTCTGGTGCCGCCTTGGTGCCAGCCCTTATACTGCTCCCGTTTTGGGCCGCCCTGGGGCGGTGGGTCGGGAGCCATTCCGATCAGACCGGGAGACCGGACGGCAGGTTGGAGTCCTGCGTTGGCGCGGCATGCCGCCGCTTGTGGCTGCCGACGCCGAGGTGCCGTTTCCGGGATGCTAGCGCATTCCGGAGTCGCCGGGGAGATGCGCCGGCATCAGGCACGGATGCGCCACGCGCTCGAACCGACGAGTGCGGGGGCGGATCGGATGCGCCGTGGGCCGGCCCGTAAGCACCGGCGGCACGGACATCGAACGCGGCAGCGCGGCAGCCTCGCGAGACCTTCTGACGACTCGCGGGGCGCGACGGGACAAAGCAGAGTCCTTGATCGAAGCCGGCGCTGTCGCGGCGACCGAGGCGGTCGCGGGGCCGGGGAGGCATTCCCGGCGTTTCCGGAAGGAGACCCGAGACGCCATCGTCGCCGGACAAGAGGCCGCCGGCCCATGTCGCGAGACACGCCGCGGTCGCCGCACGCGACGGCACGGCAACTGCATCGTTGGGGCCATGCGCAGCAATGCGGGTCCGCATCGTTCCCGTCGAGGAACGGCGGATCGCCCAGCAACACTAACCCGTACGCCGGCCCGGGCCGCTTGACGCGGCGCCGGGCGCGGCAGCTTCCTCCGGCATCCGCCGAAAAAACTTGCCGAGGCGCAATCGGCGTCGCTGCGGCGCACGCCGTTCCTTGCCGTTTTCCGCTTAGCGGATTGCTAAGCACGCGGTCGTAGACCCGGGCCGCGGGCGCGCGTATAGCGTCCGGGATGCGCGACCTGAACTACGACCTGAAGCGCCTGCAGGCGGCGCGCGACGACGGCTCCCGCGGCACGCGCAGGGCGCGCTCCTACGCGCTCGCGCAGATCGCGAACACCCTGCACGATCTCGGCTTCAAGGGCCTGCGGGCGACGGGCCTGAGGCGCAAGCACGCCGTGGCGCTGGTGCGCGAGTGGAAGCGCCAAGGGCGCTCGATCGGCACGATGAAGAACAGGACCGCGCACCTGCGCTGGTGGGCGGAGCGGATCGGACGGCCGGCCGTGGTCCCCTCGAACGGCGCGCTCGGCATCGCCAACCGCGAGTACGTGACCAACGAGGACAGGAGCGTGGTCCTCGACCCGGAGAAGCTGGCGCTGGTGAAGGACGAACACGTCGTCATGGCGCTGCGAATGGAGGCCGAGTTCGGCCTGCGCCGCGAGGAGGCGATCAAGTTCACGCCGTCGCGGGACGACCGGGGCGACCGTATGCGGCTGAAGGGCTCGACGACGAAGGGCGGCCGCCCGCGCGAGGTGCCGGTCCTGAACGACAGCCAGCGCCGGCTGCTCGACGAGGCGCGGAAGCTGGCGGGAGGCGGTTCGCTGATCCCGCCGGACCGCAGCTACAGACAGCAACTGAAGATCTACGAGGACCGGACGCGGGCGGCGGGGTTGTACCGGATGCATGGGCTGCGCCACGGCTATGCCGCTCGCCGCTACGAAGAGATCACGGGCTGGAAGGCGCCGGCCGCGGGCGGGCCGCGGCAACGGTCGCTGACCGGAGCGCAACGGCGGATCGATAGGGACGCGCGGCAGACCATAGCCCGGGAACTCGGCCATGGCAGAGCTGCAATATCATCGGTTTACTGCGGGTCGTAGGGCGAGTTGCGGGGATCCTGTCAGAGCACGCCGAACACCCCGGCGGCGATCAGCGCCACGACGGTCATGGCGACCAGCGTCGCGACGATCCACCAGTCGCGATCGACGCGGCCGTCCCGCCCCTGGGGATTTCGTGGCGTTGGAGCATGGCGGCATCGTCATGGCGGAAGGGCCGCGCGTTGACAAGGAGTCGGGCGAATCGAGACGCGGCGACCGGAGCCGCCGCGCCTCGGGACGGCTAGCAGCGCTTATATCTCCAGCCATCGTCGAACAGCGGGCGGGCCCACTCGCGCTCTTGTCGCGGTTCCGGATCCGGCAGCGGCGACCAGTATGCTGCGGACGCTTTTCGCGGCTTGCGGGCGTTCCAGGGACTGACGCCGCAGTCGAGGTTCGACGGCTCGTGCGCCCTGTCGGGCCTGGCCGCGAACTCGTCGATGGCCGCCGCGTCGATGGCGTCCCGGCGCTTCTGCGCGCGCTCCGCGTCGCGGTCGTCGCGGCACCGCTGGCAGAGGAAATCGCCCGCCAGCCGCTTCCGATACGCGCAGCGCCGACAGCCGCCTTCGGCCGTCAAGGCAGTCCTCCGACGCTTGCAGGAGCGCGCACGCCTGGCGAGGCAACCGGAGCACGACTTGGCGTACTCCCCGTTGGCCTTCAGGGCTCGCGTCTTGTTGCACCGCGTCTGCACGCACGTGCCGGGGTCCTCGCGGAGGACGGCTTGGGGAACGAAGCCCGGCGGGGCCTTCCCGCTCCACTGGGCGATGAGGGTTTCGAGGTCCATGGTGATCTCCTGTTCAGACTCGCGACGCGGGAGTGCGTCGGTGCCTGGCAGGCGGCACGCGCGCGCAGGCCGGTCACCTCGCGCCAGCGAGGTCGCAGCGCCAGCGGAGAACCCCCCGGGGTTGACCGGCCGAGCACGCGTGACACCCTGGGCCGGTAACCGACGGACGACATGCCGTTCGTTGACATCGCCGGCGCCGGTCGATGCGGCGGCCCCGAGCGGGGCAGGCGGTTCGGGGAACGTGCGGGCGGCGACCCGAAGCGCTACCGGCGGTCGGCCGGTTGTGGTCTACGAGGTGTGCTGGGGTAACGGGGCCGATCGGTCTGGCGGTCGGGTGGCTTCTCGGAGCGGTCGGCGCGGTCCCACCGCCCGGAGGGCGGAAGCGATAGGGATCGTCACCCGCCAGGGCCAAGACCGCGCAGGGGGCTTGGTCGCCGAAGGCGATAGAGCCCGGGCCGCCGCAGGCGGCATCGCCCACAAGGGCCTATGGACGCCGCTGGAGCCGCTGTGCCGACATCCTCAAGGCAGGCGGCGGCGGGCCCTGGATCACACGGCGGTCGCCGGAGCGTGCGAGCGGGCCGGGTGCGGCGCGGTCGGCCGGACCGCGAGGAGGACGCCGGCGATCAGCGACCGGCGTCAGCCGAAACCGACCGTCCCGAACCGGCGGCGCCGCGGGAGGGGCGGCGCCGGGAAGTCAGGGAGGAAGTCGGAGACGCGCCGGTCGCGGAGTCGCCGGAGTCGCGATTCGGGGCACGAAAAGCCCTGTTGAGGGGTCGGCGCCGGTTTGTTGGAACACGCGCCGAAAATCCCTTCAACCGACTGTATTCATTGATCTTTTTCGACGCATCCCGCTGACGCCACATCTTCACGATCTTGACCAGATACGGACTGACCAGCGGGTGCGTGGTGACGATGTGCGCCTCGTCGATCGCCACCACGATCTCGCGGCCCGTGCGCTGGTCACGCTCGGCGATGTTGTTGACCACGTTGAGCAGGGAGATCAGCGCGATGGCCAGGTGCGCCTCGTAGCCCTCGCGCGCGAAGTGCGCGAGGTCCACCAGCGTCACGTCGGTCTCCGGCCAGATGTCGCCGTCGCGGTTGAACACCTCCCCGGCGAACCCGTCGCAGAACAGGCCGATCGCGTCGCCCATGTCGCGCAGGCGCTGGCGGGCCTCGTCCAGCAGCCCTTCGCGGGTCTCCGCGAGCAGGAGGAACGCGCGGCGCACGTGTTCTGTGCGGGGCATGGCGCCTTCCGCCCGGGCGTTCTTCGCCGCCTCGATCACCGCGTCGCGGATCACGCGCCGGTCGGCGCGCCTGAGCCGCTCGACCTCCTTGGCCTCGCCGCCGGTGACCATCAAGGTCGCCACCGTCTCGAGTTCGCCCAGGATGTCGCGCGGCTCGTCCTCGTCGTCGTCCTCCACGTCGCCGAGCTCCGGCAGTTCGGCGTCCTCGGGAGTCTCCGTGTCGAGCGCCACCTCCACCGCCTCCCGCAGCAGCGCCGCGTCCGCGAACGTCGGCAGAGATACCCCGCTGCCGGGCTTGAGAGCCACGCGGTTGACCGACAACCCCAAAGACTCGAACCAGTCCGCCAGCAGCCCGAACGAGTTGCCGGCCTCGATGACGAACAGCCGCGGGCGGTGCGCCGCCATGAGCTGCGCCAGCATGCCGCCCAGGGTGGCGCTCTTGCCCGCGCCGGTCGGCCCGACCAGCAGCCCGTGGGCGTTCTTCAGACGGTCGAGCTTGTTCAGCGGGTCGAACGACAGCGGCTCGCCGCCGCGGTTGAAGAACGACAGGCCCGGGTGACCCGTGCCGGTCGAGCGCCCGAACAGCGGCCACACGTTCGCCGCGTGCTGCACCCAGGCGAGGCGCGTCTGCCGCCACCCCGCCGCGCGGTCCGCGTCCGGCTCGTAGGCCATCGGCAGGTGCAGGAGGAAACTGTCGAGTGCGCGCACGTCGTCCTTCGGCGCGACCGCCCGGAAGCCGTGGCGCAGCAGCACCGTGCGCGCCCGCGCGGTGCGCCGGTCCAGTTCCTCCGTCGACGGCGCGCGGAGGTAGAAGGCGACCCCCAGCCGGTAGAGCTTGTGGCGCTCGCCCATGATCTCTTTGGCCGCCCGGCAGTCCGCGCGCGCCCGGATCGCGTCGGCGGATTCGCCGGTGGCGGAGGCGGCAATCCGGTCCACGTGCGCGTCCACCGTGTCCTGCGGCACGGGCACGAGCGTCGTGACGTACACCGTGCCCTCGGGCAGCTGGTCCAGCACCGCGTTGACCGCGTCGCCGTGGCGCGTCTCGCCGGTGACGTGCCCGATCGCCGGCGGACGGCGCAGTCCCTCGACCGTCAGCACGCGCATGGCCGTGCGGTCGAAGATCCAGGCGCCGCTGGCCGCGTCCGAGCGCGGGTGGCAGTAGAAGAGCGTCTCGGCGAAGCCGTCGCCGTACGGCAGTTCCGCGTCGCCGACCAGATCCCGCGCGAACGCCGCGGGGTCGTCCGGCGTGAGGTCCGTCCAGGCGTTGAACCAGCGCGTCAGCCACGCGTGGAACTCGGCCGCGTCCAGCCGCCGCTGCTTCACGCCGAGCCCCTCCAACGCCCCGGTCAGCTTGCCGCCGGCCTCGAGCAGCGCCTCGCCGGCCGACGCGTCCGCCCCGTCGGCGGCCTTCGCGTCCCGCAGCCAGCGGTACAGCACCACCAGCGTGCGCTGCCGCGCGCCGGCCCAGCGCGTCTGCGACAGCCGGTCGGCGAACAGCCCGCCGGGCTTCGCGACGCCCCGGTAGTGCGCCGCGAGGATGTCCGCGTACGCTTCGGAGAACGCCGTGCCCCGCGCCCGCTCGGCGAGGTAGTCCCGGAACCCGGCGGCCGCGGCCGACAGGTCCGGCTCGCGCCACGTGTACGTCTGCAGCACCCAGGGCGACGCGTCGAACTCCTCGAAGCTGTCCTGCAGCACGTCGTGCAAGCCGTTGCGCAGGTCCCCCAGCCAGGGGCCGCCGCGGCCCTCCGTGCCGCGCGGCTCGATCTCCCAGACCGCGCCGACGCTCCTGCCGTCCTCCAGCAGGATCGTGCCGTCCGGAAGGGCCTCGGCCCACGGCACGTGGTCCACGAACGAGCGCGCGGGACGGTACATCGACGCCACGGTCGACGGCGGCACGCCCTTGCGGGGCGACGGACGCTTCGCCGCGCCGTTCGCTTCCGCGTCGGCGCGCGCGGCGGGCTCCCCCGCCGCGTCGGTCGCCCGCCGGGCCGACTTCCGGAGGAAGTCCTTGAGACTCACGGCGCGCCGCCGCGCTCCGGCGCGATCCCTTCGGCGGACACCCCGCCCATCGGCGGGCCGTCCGCCTCGGCCGCTCCCGCGTCCGATCCTGGTTGCAGCAGGCGCACGGCCTGCTCCAGCTCGCCCGGCAGCGCGTACTCGACGCGCTCGTAGAGCGGCACCGCCGTCGTGTAGCCCGGCACCGGCACCCGTTCCCCGGTCGCGAGGTGCGGCAGCACGTGGATGTAGATGTCCGGGTTCGGCAGCCGCGGGAACAACAGCTCCAGCTCGTTCGCCGCCGTGCGCGCGTAGGTCTCGGCGCCGGCCGGGGCCCCCCCGCCGGACGATTCGCTCCCCGTTTCCGGGGCGGCGCACGGCCACGTGAACGCCCACCACCGGCAGCGGAAGCCGCCGGGTTCCGGCTCATTCTCCGGTCCCGGCTCCGTCGCCGTGGCAGCCGTCCCCCGGAACAGGTCGATCATGCGCGGCCCCTCCGCCAGCGCGGAGGAGGGCGCGTTCGACGCGCAGCCGGCGAGGCCCGCGGCCAGCAGCACGGTTGTCCATCTAGTCCAGCGCACGGTGCCTCCCCGCCGTCATGGCGTCCTCGTGGCGGAGCAGCCGCCCCGCCGGGTCGTAGTCGATCCTGAGTTCCTCGTCGACGTGCACGGCGACGCGCGCCCCGGGCGCCACGTACACCGCGTCGTACTCCTGGGCCTGGCGCGCCCGCAGCCAGCGCGCCACCTCCTGCGCCGCGCCCGACAGCCCGCGCCCCGCCGCGTAGCGGCCGAGGTCGCCGTCCACGACAGTGGCCGCCGTCCCGGCGACCCCTCCCGCGTAGCTCGTCGTCTGCGCCGCCGCCAGCCCCTCCGCGGCCGCGCCGAGCGTGAGCGCCGCGGCGCTCTGCCCGAGGTACGCGCCCGCGTTGGTGATCCGCTCGCCCGCGACGCACGGGTTCCCGTGGTCGTCGGAGAGGCCGCCCAGGCGCACGGCGCGGGTGCCGGCCCCGCCCTCGGAGACGTCCCTGGCCTCCGGCACGGTGGCGATCCGGCCGTCGGCAAACACGAAGGTGAGGGAGCTGACGTCGCCCGACACGCAGCCGAGCGTCCAGTCGCCGACCGCCTCACCGCTGGCGACCGCGTAGGCCAGCTCCGGGATCTCGTGGCCGTTGGCCGCGAGGTTGTCCCGACCGATCAGCAGCTTGAAGAAGTAGGGGTCCGTGACGCGCGCCTCCTCGCCGACCGGCACGCGGCCGATCAGCGCCGTGAACGCGCGCGCCCCGATGAGCGTCGCGTTCTTCGGGATCGTGTAGACCGGGCGCACCGGCGGCGCCTCCTCGCGCTCGCCGTCCTTCTTGAGCGGAATCGCGCCCGCCGGCCCCTCGCCCCAGGGCAGCAGGCCGCCGCCGGCCGCCTCGTGCTCCAGAGGACGGATCCACACCGTGTCGGCCGGGCGCGCCTCGCCGTCGGTCCCGCCGCCCGCGGCCGCCGGCGCGCTGCGGAGCAACCGTTCGATCTCGTCCCTAAGCCCCGCGAACTCGTCCCGGGCGTCGGCGACCACGTCGCGGTTCTCCTCGCGCAGCCGCGCCGCCTCGTCGGACAGCTCGCCCGTCACCTCGGCGACGACGCTCTCGCGCATGGTCCGCAGACCCGCGTTCTCCTCCCGCAGGTCCTTGTTCGCGCCCTCCAGCGTCGCCAGCCGCTCGTTGGTCTCGCGCACGTTCGCGATCAACGTGCGCACGATGTCGTCGGGGGTGTCGCCCTCGATGCCGAGCGCCGCGGCGGTCTCCGGGGCCAGCGGCTCGCCGCCCACCGTCGGCGCCACGCCGACCGACGCCGCCTCGTCGCGCGAGCACCGCGTCACCACCACCGCCAGCGCCGCGAGCAGCACTGCGCCGATCGCCGCCTTGACCAGCAGGTTCGCGCTCATTCGGCCACCGCCAGGTCGAACGGGACGCGGGTGACGACGTAGAGCCGCGCGGCGACGCCGGGCTCGCCCGCCGGCGCCAGCGACGAGCGGGTCCAGGCCACCGCCACGAACCCCGCCTCCGTGCCGAGACGCCGGCCGGTCTCCTGCCGCAGATGCCGGACGTCGAACTCCAGCGGCCACCCGGAGACGTTCTCCGCCTCGAGCGTCGTCGCGAACAGTCCGCCGCGCGAAACCTGTCCGCGCACGACGAGGCGCAGCCGCGCGGCGTCGGGATGCCGGTAGAGCGCCGTAGCGTCGGCGCGCGCGGTCTCCACCGCCACGACGTCCGCCGGGCCCGCGGCCAGCCGCGGCGGCGCGAGATCGAGCCGCGCCGCATGCCGCACCAGGGCCACCAGCGCGCTGCGCGGATCCTCGGACCCGCCGCCGCCGTCCGGCACGCCCTGTTCGGGGCGCGCGACGGTGACAACGAGCGGCTCCGCGGTGCCGCCGGCGCCGGGCACGGCGCGCACGTCGAACAGCACGAACTCGCCCGTCCGCTCCAGACGCACCTTCACGCGGCGCGCGCCGAACGGCTCCGTCGCAAGCCAGTACGCGGTGTCGTTGGCGAACTCGGCGCGAAAGCGCCCGGTCTCGACCAGGTCCGCCGGGACGCCGACCGTGGCCGGCCCTTCGAAACGGATCTCCCGCTCGGCGCCGACCGCGAGCGTCACCTGGATCGGCGTGCGCTCCCACTCCACGGTCTCCGCGGACCCCGCGCACGCCCACAGGGCGCACAGCCAAAGGCCGGACGACTGCATCGCTCCTTTCATGTCTTCGCGTCCTCCACGAGTTCGATGGCCCGGGGCACACCCGCCAGGCAGTCCAGCGCCAGTCCCCAGGGGTTGAGTTCGCGGTCCACGTCGTAGCGCACGACCCGCACCGGGTAGGCGACCGCGCGGCTCTTGACACGCTCGCCGAGCACGGTCTCCTCGATCATCAGGTCGAGCGAGACCACCCAGCTGCCGCCGCCCTCGTCGAACACGCGCGCCACCGCGTAGCCCCGCCCCGGGATCTCCCACACCGCGCGCTGACGTCCGGCGAGTTCGCGCCGGGCGCTGCGCTCGGCGAAGTCGTCGAGGCGGTCCTGGCGGCACGCCGGGGTGAGGAAGTGGACCAGCGCGTCGAGCTTCGCGCGGTACTCGCGCGCCCCGTCGCTCGGCCAGCGGTAGAGCTGCTGCCAGATGTAGAGCGCGAACGTGTATATGTGCGGCGGCGCCGGCGCATCGGGCCGCACCGTGGCGCCCGCCGTCAGGTCGGGCGGGATGTGGATGCGCAGGCTGCTCGGCGCGGTCATCCAGCCCACGCCGAGGATCAGCGCGCACGCGAGCGCGACGCCCACCGCGCCCCACAGGGCCCGGATCGCCTCGCGCTGCCCTGCCAGCGCGTTGCGGTAGCGGCTCATCGCCGCCCCCGCGTGCGCCGCGCGCGGATGTCCCACACCGCGCTCTCGCGCAGCATGGTCTTCGGCTTGA
>JAPOYV010000039.1 GCA_026706385.1 Gammaproteobacteria bacterium | reverse complement strand
TGGGCCGCTGGGCCGCTGGGCCGCTGGGCCGCTGGGCCGCTGGGCCGCTGGGCCGCTGGGCCGCTGGGCCGCTGGGCCGCTGGGCCGCTGGGCCGGATTATACCCCGTCCGGCGGCGCCCGTGAAGCGCAAATGCCTGTTATTTCTGGTTTTTTCTACCGCCGTCGACGTTCCGTCCGGTCCGCTCTCCTGCATGTCCCGTACTCCCGACGCGCCGGGCGCCGCCCGGCCGCTCGCTGGTGCCTCTCCGGCGTTCGCCGGTCCGCTCCGGCCTCGGCACGCGGTTCGCCGCGCGCGGCCGTGACGGACCCCGGCTCCGCCGGAACCGTTGCCGCGTACTGTGCCACGGCGCGGCGCGAATTTGCACCCCCGTTACGTAGGATTGGAGTAGGTTTTTGAAACTATTTTCGTTGTTTTTCAGTAGTGACGACGTCGGCGGAGCGCTCGCGCGCCTTCCGTGCGCCGAAACGGGGCGGGGCGCGCGGCTCTCCGGCCGGGTTGCGGCAGCCGCGGCGGCGATCCGGCGGCCGGCTGGCGCGGCCCCGCCGGCAGCGCGGGGACGACGCGTGGCGCCTGAGCGGGCTAAGCGGCGTCTCGGGGGCGGGACGTCCGAACGCGCGCCCGCAAGCGTGGCGGGAAGAGGGGCGCCCCGCGCGGGGCCCCATCCCGCGCCCCCGCGCCGTCAGTCCGCGGCGGGTCCCGGGATGCGGTAGCCGACGCCGCGCAGGTTGAAGATCCAGGCCGGGTCCGCCGCGTCTTCGCCGAGCTTGCGGCGCAGGTCGCGCACCAGCAGGCGCAGCTTGTGCGGCTTCGCCTTGCCTTCCTCCCACAGCCGCCGCTCGATCGTCTCGCGGTGCACCACGCGCCCCGCGTTGACCGACAGGATCCGCAGCAGCTCGAACTCCTTCGGCGTCAGCTCGACCGGCTCGCCGCGCACCGCCACCTCGCGGCTGCCGTAGCGGATCTCCAGGCCGTCCCACGCGAACGCCTCCGGCTCCCGCCGGCGGCGCAGCGCCGCCCCGACCCGGGCCGCCAGCTCGGTCGGCGAGTACGGCTTGACGATGTAGTCGTCGGCGCCCAGCTCGAACGCCTTCGCCACCGTCTCGTCGCGGCCGTACGCGGACACCAGGATGACCGGCAGGTCGGACAGTTCCGGGACCCGCTCCAGCAGCTCCAGCCCGTCCCGGCCGCCGGGCAGCACCAGGTCCAGCAGCGCCAGCGCCGGGCGCTCGGCGCGGATCAGCCCGGCGACGTCGTCGGGTTCGCCGGTCGCGAGCGTGGCGTAGCCGGCCTTCGCCAGCGCGTCGCGCGCGAAGCGCAGCGCGTTCGGATCGTCGTCGACCACCAGCACGCGCGGACCGCCGGGGCCCGCGGCCGCCGCCGCCGGAGCGGCGCCGCCGACGGCCGTGTCGCCGGGCGTGGCCGCGGGCAGGGTGAAGGTGATCGTCGTGCCGCGCCCCGGCCCCTCGCTCTCCGCCCGGATGCGCCCGCCGTGCGCCTCCACCAGCCCCTTGCAGATCGACAGCCCCAGGCCGTGGCCCGCGCCGCCGTCGCCGCCGCCGGCGTGCTTGTTGAACAGGTGCGGCAGCAGCTCGGGCGCGACCCCCGCGCCGTCGTCGGCCACGGAGAACGCGACGTGCTGCCCGTCGAGAACGGCCGCCACGCGGATCGTCGACGCCGCCGCCGTGTGCCGGGCGGCGTTGCCGAGCAGGTTGCCGAGCACCTGCGCGACGCGCCGCCGGTCGGCCATCACCGGCGGCAGGCCGGCGGCCAGGTCGACCGCGACGGCGCGGCCGGGCTGGCCGGTCAGGAACGCCGTCCGCGCCCGCGCCACCAGGTCCGTCGCCGCCGTCGGCTCCGGCGCGACGGACAGCGTGCCCGTGTCGATGCGCCCGGCGTCCAGCAGGTCGGCGATCAGCGACCGCATGTGGCCGGCCTGCTCGAGGATGATGCGCAGGAACTCGCGCGCCTCCGCCGGCCCGGGCGCCGCCGACTCGTCCAGCAGCGTCACCGCCGAGCCCACGATCGACGTCAGCGGCGCGCGCAGCTCGTGGCCCACCAGCCCCAAGAACTCGGTGCGCAGCCGCTCGATCTCGTCGAGCGGCGCGAGGTCCTGCAGCGTCACCACCACCGAGCCGGCCTCCGACCCCTCGCGCGGCACCGGCGTCGCGTTGAGTAGCGCGCGCACGCTGCGGCCGTCGGCAACGGACAGCGCCACCTCCTCCGCGCGCACGGTCTCGCCGTCCGCGAACCGGTCCGACAGCGGGAACTCGGCGAGCGACGCCTCGCGGCCGTCGGCGCGCTTCACGGCCACCGTCTCCAGCAGCTCCTCCGGCGGCCGACCGGGCGCGCGCAGGCTCTCCACGATGCGCCGCGCCTCGCGGTTCGACGACACCAGGGCGCCGCTGCCCCCGTCGAACACCACCACCCCCACCGGCGAGGTGTCGACCAGCGCCTCGAGGTCCCGCCGCGCGCGGCGCTCGCCGCGGTGCGCGCGGGCGTTGCCGATGGCGGCCGCCGCCTGCGCCGCGAACAGCAGCAGCACCTCCTCGTCGGCGGCGCTGAACGCCGCGCCGTCCGCCTTGTCGGCCACGAACAGGTAGCCCACGCTTGCGCCCCGCCAGCGCACCGGCGTGCCCTGGAAGGCGCCGGGGGCGAACGACGGCGGCTCGAGCCCGAGCTCGCGCACGTAGGGCGCCAGATCCGCCACCCGCAGCGGCGCCGGCAGCCCGTGCAGGTGCTCGAACAGGCGCAGCCCGTCCGGCCACTCGACCAGTTCCCGTTCCTGCTCGGGCGCGTAGCCGTGGAAGACGCGGTCACGCGGCGCCCCGGACTCGTCCACCGTGGCGACGATGCCGTGCCGCGCGCCGGTCAGGCCGCAGGCGCCCGCCACCACGTCCCGCAGCACCGTGTCGAGGTCGAGGCTCGCGCTGACCCCGAGGATCGCCGCCGCCAGCGCCGACGCCCGGTCGCCGCCGTCCCCGCGCTGGGCTCCTTCGCCGCCATCGCGCTCCGCCATCCCGTTCCTCCGATTCCGTTCGCCGCCGCCTACTCTAGCCATACGCGGCCGCGGCATCCACAATACGCTTCGCTTACGCATCGGCTGCGGCATGTCGCGGTCCGTGCGGAAGACGCCCGCACCGCGTTTTGATTGCCGGACGGAGTTGCCGTACCAGGGCCGTCGGCTCCCCCGGTTCCAGGGCGTCCCGCGTCGCCGACCGCGCGAAGCGTCCCGGAAACCTCCGTTGTCCGTCCCCTAGTCGGACGGGCCACGTGGTCCGGCTCAACCGAAGAGCGTCTCGCGCACTTCGGCCTTCTCCAGGCCGCACCGGCGACATCTTCCACGATGGCGTACGGTCCGGGCGACACTTCCATCTCCGCCGAGCCGCTACCCGCTTTGCCCGGCACCGGGCCGGGGCGGTTCCACGCGCACCGTCACGATGTCGGTGTCGTGGTACTGCTGATGGCGCACCGAGGGAGCGAGATGTCGCAGCAGCCGCAAAGACACATCCTGTTCGAACGCCTCGGCGGCGCCGGCTTCGCCGAGGACGGCGATCCGGTCCTGCAGATTGCTCTCGCCTGGCGAGGCGACGAATTCCAACGTCGTCCCGCCGCCTTCCCGGCGCGCCGTGACAAGCAGGCGTCTCGACTTCGTCGCGAGGGCCGGATCGCCTTCGCCCAGGAGCGTGAGCAGGGCCTCTTCGGTCACCGCGTCGAGGCGGGCCGCCATCGCCTCGTCCCAGCCCGCCCGCAATGCGAAGCTGGTTACGAAAGCGCGTATCGCGCCCAGCGCCGATCGGTCGAACGGAACCTCGATCCTGCTGCGGCGCCCCTTCGTCAACTCGGAAAACAGCGTCGCGACGATGGCGAACACGCCGCCGGCAAGCATCCCGTTCAGCGGCATGTCGCCGGCAAGTCCGGCGACGAGGTCGGGAAATATGTCGCCGTGCTCGATTCCCACGCCGATCCAGAACGAGATGCCGACGATCACACCCTTGCGGTAGTCGATGCCGTCCTGCAGGACTACCTTCACGCCCACGATGAAGAGGGTCGCCATCATGATGGCGATGAACGTCGCGACGACCGGGCCGGGCGTGGCCAGCACAACGGCAAGCGCCTTCGGCAGGCAGGCGAAGACCACGAGCGCCGCGCCCAGCGCGACGCCGAGCCACCGGGAGGCGACGCCCGTGATCTCCGCCATCGCGATTCCGGTCGGACGGAATCCCAAGGGAGCCGCACCGGCGAGCCCCAGCACCAGGTTGCCGGCCGCGTCGGAAGCCACCGTGCCCTGCACGGCGCGGAAGTCGACCGCCCTGGCCGGCTTCCAGGACACGCGCTGGATCGCCACGGACCCGCTGATCGCCTGGACCGTACACACCGCGGCGATGAACACGAACGCCGGCAGCAGCCCCCAGAAGGCAGCCTCGAACCCGAGGTCGATCCCGGGCCACCGGGCTTGGGGGAATCCGACCCACGGGGCGGCGACGACGCGGTCCGTGTCGTACAGCCCGAATCCTGCAGCGACCAGCGATCCCGCGACGATACCGATGATCGGCGCCCACAGGCGCAACGCTCCGCGCGCCTTGAGCATGATCCCGACGGCCACGGCGAGGGTCGCCAGCGCGCTCGTGGGGGCCCCCGCGTCCAGCGCGCCATCGGGCACGTTGTCGAGCTGCTCGAGGATCACCGGCATCACGGTGACCGGCACGAGCATGATGACCGTCCCCGTCACCGTCGGCGTGAGGAAGTGTCGGAACCACGCAAGGCGGGCGGAGACGACGAACTGGAAACCGGACAGGACGACAACCAGCGTCGCCAGCAGCGCCGGACCGCCCGCCTCGAGCGCGGCGATGGCGACCGCGACCGCCGGCCCCCACGTTCCCGTGGGAATCAGGTAGCCCGAGCCAAGACGCCCGACGCGCACGGCGTGCAGCGCGGTGACCGCGCCACACACCAGGACGGACACGAACAAGGCCCATAGCAGCACGGCCTCCGGCTGGCCGGCGGCCCGGAACACCACCATGGTATAGACCACGGTGCCCGGCACGACGAGGCCAAGCAACTGCAGCGTAAGGCCGGCCATGACGGCGGCGGGCAGCCGCGCGTCCGGGCCGCCGTCCACATAGTCGGGCTTCACGATTGCCTTCGTTGCGCCGCCTTGGCGGGCCGCACTTCCAAGGCGCAAGCCGACGGGGATCCTTGCGCCGTCCTCCTGCCCGTCACGCCCCGCAGACTCCCGTCACGCTTCTTCGGGGCATTGCCACCGGCTACGTACGGGCACCGCCGGCTAGTCGGGCCGGCCAACTACCCAGACCAATGGCCGGATGTGCAACTCCCCGAACAGCTCCACGCGGCCGAACGGGCTGTCCGCGACGAACGCCCGTGCCGCTTCCACCGAAGGCGCATCGAGCACGATCAGCGATCCGTTCTTCACCGTGCCGTCCTCGGACGGGGTCGCTCCCGAATACGCATCGATCGCGGTCGAAATCGTGGTGCTCGCCGGGTCGCCCGCGGACAGGGTCGATCCGGAGTGGTGGACGACCACGTCCGGGTGGTCCGGATGATCGAGAAGGTACGCACGGTAGTCGTCGAAGCGACTGCTGCGCACGGCCACCATCCCGGGCTTGTCCGTGCCGAAAACCACAATGTACATAGAGTTCTCCCAATGGCTTGTCTGCGTCTTCCAGTCAAGGGAGGCGGACAAGATTCGCACGATAGCCAACGCCTGTCCGGTTGGCCAGCACAGGTATTCGAACTCGTCAGTTTCCGTGCCGCCGAGTTCCGTGGCTGCAAGGGGCGCACGGGAGCACATGCAACCGGCCAGCCAATGTGGCCGGCGGCACCGGACCCGGCGCACCCGGTCCCTACGGCTCCGCGGCGTTCTCCGAGATGCAGTCCGTCCACATCTGTATGACCGGGCGCCGTTTCTCCAGCAGGTCGTCGCGGGCGTAGGCGGCCGCCGTCGCCGGGTCCTCGACGTGCGGCCGCGCGAACTCGGAGAGCAGTTCGCCACGTCGTCCTGCCGCACCCAGTCCTTGAAGCTCCGACCGAAAGCCGTGGCCCCACGCGCCAACCCCCGCCGCGCGCCGCGCCTGCGTCATCACAGTGTTGCCCGTCATCGCGCCCGGACGGCTGCCGGGGAACAGTTGGCCTACGAGGAAATCGCGTTCGCTGGCTATCCCGACGTCTACGATCGCACCAACAACCTGCCGATCTTACGCAGAGGAATCAAGGCGACTCCCGTCTACGTGGGCTACGAGGGACAGCCCGTTTTCCTCATCGACGCCTCGGTCTTCCCGGGCAGCAGCGGCAGCCCTGTCTTCATCTACAGCACAAGCCCGCGGATCGACCGCAGTGGTGGCACCAGTATCGGAGGGACGAGGTTCCTTTTCCTGGGCGTTCTCTCCTCCGTGTTCTTTCGCCAGCAAGACGGCAGGCTGGAGTTCGACGAGATACCAGCCAGCCTCGTACCCGTGGTCAAGACACGCCAGATGATCGACTTGGGCGTCGTCTTCATCTGTCGGTCACCGTCGTCACTCGTATCTTGAAGGCGGCTCTTGGGCCAACCCGCGGCTCCGTCGACCAAGTCCTCGGAATCCGGCACACTTCGTGCCCGTCCAACCAACACTTGACCTACCGAAAATGCCAACCGCAGACGACAATGCCCGGAAGGTCCTCGGCATCTTCGCCCGCTACGATCCCGAACCCGGTCGAGTCCTTCAGGATCGCGTCTTCTTTTCCGATCTCGTTGGTGCCTTCATCGACCATAGCGACGTCTTCCCGGGCGTCGAACGCGGACTGGCTCTGGGTTGGTTCGAGCGCCGACCAGGATTCAGCCTCGCCTTGACGGACAAGGGCTTCGCAGAGATCGCCTCCGCAGGATCTTCGCCGCCTCGCCGCCCGTAGACCAACCCGCAAGTCCACTCGCCTGAAGCCGGCCCGACCACGCATGCGGCAGTTCACGCGGATCCAATTCGCCCCTGGCTGACACGTTCCTCGTAGGCTTGCCCGCCTTCGACAACATCCGTCCCTGATCGCGTGCCGGGGCGGTAGTGCGTCGAGTCGACCGCCAAGGATCGTGTCGCGCCGGACGCCAATTCACCGCGACATCGCGACCGGAATTCACGCAACCCCCCAACGAAACCGGATCGTAGGCCGTTCCGATCCATCGCGCACGAGGCGACCATCGCGTCGGAACGCCCGGAAATGGTCCCTATTCGGCACGACTCGACGTCTCGTCGACTAGCTCACCTGGCTCCCTTCGGGCGTACGCACCGACTCCTGCACCCCGTCCAGATACCAGCCAATAGACCGAGCCATTCAATCGCCCACCTCCGGATGTAGAGAACCCTGCGTGGCTCACCCTCTTGACTTCATGGCAACCCCGGCCGTAGTCGTGGAATGCCGCAACGAAAAACCCAACCAAGCCGATCAGACCGATCATGGCTAGTGTGTTCCAACCAGGATGCTTCCTGCCTTTGCCCGACTCGCGCACACCCAAATCGGCAAGGCCGTGACGACAAAGACAAACAACATGAACTCCGACCAATCCACTCCAGCTAGCTTTACTGGACTACGTACCCGAGCACGGCTATGGGTACAACGCCGTACCCACCCTTACGCCGATTCCGCTGGTGGTGCGAAACTCGACGGTCGAGGCTCGAGGAAATAGCGGACCAGCGCCGCAATGCCCGTTTGCCCCGATGCATGCTGCGCGGCGAGCGCGACGTCCTTGTCCCGGTAGTAGAGCGCGTCGCCCTGGGGTATCGGCGTCGTCGGATCGACGACGTGGCGACGGCGTCCGTCGAACACGGCAATGTAGCCTCGAAGCGATACCTGCGAATCCGACGACGCCTCGCGATCCAGGTAATCCGCCAGTTGGTCAGCGCCGCTTGCCACCCGCGCGGGCCCGTACGGCGTGAACGGCTTGCCCGTCGCCCCCTTCCTCAGCGAGTCGCCCATCCACTTGATCTCTATCAGTGCGCGCAGCTTCGCTCCGAACCAGTTGACCGCGACATCGACGGGGCGCGTCTCGTCCGTGTTGTGCTCCGCCCGCACCGACACGTCGCCCCTCATCCTCGTCTGCAGGAAGCGTTCCAACGACCGGCGCATGGTCGACTCGGGTCTGTTCCCGAACACCAGACGCGGACCGTTCCGTCCACCGACCCACACCTTCTCCAGAATGTCGCTCGAGACCTGCTCCGCCTCGCGACGGTAGGTCTCCAGCGCCTCTTCCAGATCGCCTATGGTCGCGGCCGCGTAATTGCTGCGAGCGCCCGTCGCCAGCTGCGGCATCTTCCGCTCCTGGCCGCCAATCACGAATCGGTCAATGCCCGCCTCATTCCAAAACACCAGTGCCGTCTCGGACCACACCGCAAGAGGCAAAGGCTCCACCGGCGTGGCAAGGTCGTAAGTCTCATCGGGACCCGTCGCGACCACCACCGTCGCCGCACCTTCGATGCGCCGGCGGTAGCCGGCCAGCCCCTCGCGCCGGACCGGGACCTCGCACATGCGCCGCATCCCGTGCAGCGTATCGCTGCTCCCCGCCACGGGGTAGACGAACACGAACCTCGTGGAGAGGCCGTCCGGCGGTACCGCCCGAAAGAACTCGCGGACACAGTTGATGAACTTGTCGAGCGACGCGACCCCCGGCTCCCCGAACGTCTTGAGCGCGTCCGTTCGAAACAACATCGAGGTCACTTCCTGGACGCCAGACTCGCGCAGCATCACGGCCTGCCATCCGAAACGACACGCGCCGACAGCCACACCACGATCGCCTGCAAGCGCTCCTCGGCTTCCGGACCGAGCAGCTTTTCGACCAGTGCGAATTCGTCGTATATCTCCTCCACCTCGGCCTTGCGAAGCAGGCCCGCCGCTCGTCCGTGACGCAGGTTGTTCGCGACGCCGGGCGAGTGGTTGATGGCATCGCGCACTGCACCGTTCGGCAACTGCAGCGCACACGCCAACGAACCACGCAGCCACTCCTTCCGGCGAGCGCTCTGCACCAGCCCGTTCAACACCTCGACTTCCGCCGCGAAAAGCTCCTCTCCCCGCTGCAGGGCACCGTGCTCCGACACCACGATCGACCGCTGGATCAGCTTGCTCGTTGCGAAGTCCAGCGCGTCCGCGAACGGAAACCCGTCCGCCGTAACCGCGAAGCCGTAGCCCCAATCCGCCACGGGCACCCCCCCTTTTAAAGCCACCAGGTTCCCCAGGTAGGCGTAAAGGTGCATCTCGGGAATCGTCACAGGAGCCAACGAGGACGGCGCCATCTCCACGAGGAACACCACGTCCGTCAACGCCGCCGATCGCAGCGGATTCCAGCCCGCCGCCGTCACTTCAGTGCCCGATTGATCTCGGCGTACGCCTGGTCGAACAGTCCTTCCTCCGCCTGCTGCACCTCGCTGAGCTCCGCCCAGTCGGTCATCCGCTCGACCTGCATCCCGGCCCGCTTCTGCAGTTCGGCCAACCGCAGAACCAGTTCCGAACTCCGCAGGTTCGCCGTCATCAGGATCGCGTTGCCACCTGTCGCGAAGTCCGAGAACATCTGCCCCGCGCGAGCCTCGTAGGTGATGTCGAGCGAACCTTCCGGCGTGTCGACGACCAGCGTCGCGCCGTTGGCGCTCATACTCTCCGCGAGCGCCATACGCAATGCGATGTCGAGGAAAAACCTCTGGCTCTCCGAAACGTCCTCGGCTCGCGCGCGCGCCTGATCCTCCAGGCTCAGCAGAAGGTCGAACCCGGTCTCTACCTTGCCTTTGCGATGCTCGAGCTCTATGTCCACCGCCAGCCCGACGAACGCTGTCGCATACGACCGGAAGAGCCCCGTCAACTCATCCGAATGCCTGTCGAAATTGCTCTGCAGCTGTCGCTCGATCGCGTGCAACTCGCGCCTGACGGCGTCTCGCTCGCGGTACTCCTGTTTGCTTTTCAGATCGAACCGTTTCGCTTCGGCCCGCGCCCGCTCGATCGCCGCGTTGACCGCGCCCGCCTCCGCCTCGGTACGGGGCTCGCGTTCGGCCTCCGGGTTCTCCGCCAGGAACTCGTCCCGTGTTTCCCGAGCCGCGGCCTCCGCCTGCAGCGAAGCGTCGTAGTCGTCCTGCAGCCGCTTCCGGCGTTCGTGCGCTTCTTGCAGATCCGCCCGCACCGCCTCGATCCGGCCATCGAGGTCCCTCAGCGTCTCCATGTTCGCCGCGTCGTCCGCGCCGGCCGTGATTCCGCTGCCGCACAGCGGGCAAGCGGCCTTATCGAGCGCCGACCGCACGCGCTCCGCCGCGCCTGCGGCGGCGCATACCGCGCAGCGGTCTCCTTGCAGCGTCGACCGCACGAGCGGATGGTGCAGCACGATCGATGACGCGTCCGTCCGGGCCGCGAACGCCTCGTCGTACTCCAACTGCAACCCCGTGAGCGCCGCGCTGCGGTCCACCACGACCGCTTCGGACTTGCGCAGCTCCGCATCCTTGCGTCGCACCCTTCCGCCCGCTTCCTCAAGCTGTCCGTTCAGCCGCTCGAAACGTCTGCGAGTCGCGGCATCCGGCTCGGTATCGTCGTCGTCCGACATCGCCCTTCGAAGCTTGGCCGCCGCATCGAGCGCCTGCCTGGCCGCATAGCGGCTGTTCCGCGCCCGCGAACCCAAGCGCTCGACCTTCCGTTTGAGTTCGTTCGCCGTCGCCGCCTGCTCCGCGTCCGAGCCAAATGCCAAGTAAAGTGCGTTCGTAAGAGCCGTCCCGTCCCACAGAAGGAGATGACGCTCCTCGTCGAAGACGCATACGTAGTGCACGAGAAAGACGAACTGATCAAAACCGGGCAGCTGGCTTTTCTCGACCACGAACTCCTGATAGGCGGCTTCCGCCGAGTCGCCCGTAAACACATCCGCACCGCCGTTCCCCTCCCTCTCTATCTCGACTTCGCTCGCCGCCCCGGTCCCGAACAACTGCCGGGTCACCGTAGCTCTCGCATCCGGCCAGCGCAGCCCGAGCCTCACCGACGCGTGCTCCGTCGCCGCCTCGCTAACGCGTCCTCCGAAGTAGTCCCTTCGCTCCGGCTGCCGCGTAGCGTTCTCGGCATACTCTCCTGGCGACGGGAATCCCGCCTCGCGGTTCGGGATGGCACCTGTCAACCCGTACAGCAGTGTGGTCAAAAAGGTCGACTTTCCGAGTCCGTTCGCCCCGATCAGGCAAAACACTGAACGGTCTATGTTGATCCGCACGTCGGGCTTGCGCCGGTATAGGTCGAAACCCGACAACTCCACCCGACCGATCGCGGGGAGACAGTAGCGCGGACTCCGGTCTGCTTCCATCGCCTGCTTCCTACGCCCCCCGACGCAGTCGGATTGCCGTTTCCGCGAGATCGAACCCGCCGCCATGCTGCCAACTCGCCCGCATCGACCGAATCTCCATCGCGTCTTCCAACTCGTACCCGCACCGCTCGCCGATCTCGCTCAGAATCCCGCCCGTGTCGATCTTGACTCCCCCGTACTGGCTGTCGCCGACCGCCGCCACCACGAACGCGCCTTCACGGATGGACCCCTTCAAAGACGTCAACACTTTCTCGAGATCATCGAAGTACCCCACCACCATCTCCGGGATGTTGCGGTTCCACAGCTCCCCCCTACGTCCTTCCAACGCCTTCTTCACCCTCGCGAGTTTCGGCGTCGGCGTCCCGAACCGCCTTTCCGGCCATTTGATCTGCACATGCGACCTCAACGTACGAGCGCGGTGGTTTGCATTGTCCGTTGCGGTCCGGAAATAGCCCAACATCCAAAGTTCGAGGTTGTACACGTCCGTGTAGTCAAACGAATTCGGGTAGGGCGGCGAGAAGATGGCCAAGTCGGCCGACGGTACGCTCGACAGTTTCGACCGAGCGTCGTCCGTGTATACGGCATGCTCGGTCCGGTCTTCCCTATCGAACTTGGTCAGGTCCTCGACCGCCCTCTCGACCGCACCCTCGAAACACTGGACCACATCGTCCCTGGAAACCCGTCTTGACTCCCAGTTCCTTCGGTACCGCCGCCCCTTTCCGTTCACGATCACGTTGCTGCATTCCACCAGTATGCTCCCCAGCAGAACCCGCGCCAGCCGCCCTTCATCTTCCTCGAGCTTCCCGATCCGGCGGTTCAGCGCGCGCAACACGCCGTACGCCTCCCTTCCATACACGAAACGGTCGTTCAATCCGGGTTCCAGCAGCGTTACGGGCGCGCCCTCGATCACCTGGTAGTCGCCCTTGACCACCCTCAGCCCACCCACGATTCGTTGACACGACTCCCGGAACGACTCGACGGACACGGGGCTCACCTTGGCCCGGATCACGTCCGCCAGGAACGGGTTGATCTCGATCGACGTGCTGTCCAGTCCTTCCATCCTCGCCGTGAGCGCCGTCGTTCCGCTACCCCCGAAGGGATCCAGGAGGTGTCGAACCGGGTAGTCGCACGAGGCGACCATGTTCTTGACGAAAGCGGGCGCGTACGCCTCCTTGAAACGGAACCACCGCTGAAAGGGCAGCTCGCCCGACCCCATGTTGGAGGACACCGGCAAGTCCAGCCTCTGCGCGCACAACCAGTCCCGATTTGCATCGTCCAAAACGCGCGCGCGCGATGCTTCAGTCATCTTTCTCGCCCGCGGCCCGGGCGCGCACTCCCGTCCGCCACGCATCACCCACCTTTCGTCCTATCGGCCGATGCACGGCCTCGCCACCCTTTCGGCAGCCACCGATTTCTCCTGCCATCAACGAAGGCCGATTCCTACCAGTTGTACCAAAGCGCCCGCAATGCCCCGTTCCCGCAGATGCACCCGGCCCGAACCGCAGGCGAACGTCCGGGAGCGTATATGCCGCCGACCTCCTCGGCAAGCGCGCACCCACTCCGGAGCTTTTCCCAATGCCATCTCTTCTCGCTGGCGCGTTCTGTTTCGCGCCGCCCGCCTAGCCCGGGCCTTCCAGCTTCGCTCCGTCGCCGCCGAGCCGGGTTCCGTTCCCCCGGTTCCATCGCCTCAAGCGCCGCGCCCCCCTCTCGCCGTCGGCCCACCCCCATGCGATGCGGAGCAAGTCCCGGCGTTCGGGATCGATCCCGTTGCCGCGTGTTCGGCAATCGCGGTCCTGGCTGGCGGGGACGACGGTTCAGAAGCACCCGGCACACCTCATGGCGCATTCGGCGACAGCGCCCCGGGGACGGCGTGGATCCCTTCGCGTCCCACCGTCGGTTCGGTAGGGGATGGGCGAGTCCCCTGCGGGGACCGGGCTGTCGTGCTGCGCACCGAGCCCCGGCAGGCCGGGTCTCGGCCCATGCGGGCTTCCATCCCTCTCGCGGGCGCACCGCCGGCCGCGGTCCGCCTTGAAGAACGGCGTCCGGCACTGATCCGTCGAGCGGCATTCAGCGCAGCACCGACGTCGACGCCGGCGGGGCGTCCTCGTCCCAGAGCAGCTCGCCGTCGAAGAGCATCCCCGACACGCGGCGCCCGTCGGCGAGCTCCGCCGGAAACGCGTCCGCGCGGCCGCCCGCCGAGCGCCGGGTCCGGTGCCGGCCGAGCTTCAGAACCCGGTTGCGGATCGACTTCGGCGGCATCGACTCGGCGGCCGCCAGCGCCTCGAAGCAGTCCGGATCGACCACGTACGCCGAACCCTCGATGTTGTGCAGCCAGCCGCCCTCGGCGTTGGCCGCGATGGTGCCGTCGCGCAGCCCCGCGCGCACCCAGTTGAACCACCGCCAGCCGACGCGGCCAGTGCCGATGTCGGACGGTACCCCGTCCGGGTCCGGCGTCTCCGGGCCGGTTTCCGCGCTCGGCGGGCTCTCCGGCCCGCGTTCCGGTCCCGACGCCTCGCCTTCCGCCTGCGGCGTCGCTGCGCAGTCGTCCTCAACAGCCGTTTCCGCGGACCCCGCGGGGTCGATCGACATGTCGATCCGCGCGGCCGCGTCGTCGGCGATGTCACGCAGCTGGCTCGGTCCGCCGCCGAAATAGGCCGCCGCCTCGCGCAGCGCCTCGGGCTGCTCGCCGAGCCACTGGCGGCCCGTCTCGCCCAGCAGCCGGGGCAGCAGCAGCGCGCCGAACGAGCGGGGCACGGCCACGTCGGCAAGTTCGATGTCCGCCGGCACTGTGCCGGTCAGCGGGCACCAGCCGGGCCCCGTCGCGCGTCCGAGCACCAGGGCCAACCGCTCGGCGACCACGCACGCGGCCAGCGCGAAGCTCATCGCCTCGGTCAGCCGGTAGGCGTCCTCGGCGGCCGCGAACCGCGGCAACACGTGTGCGCGGCGCACCTTGAGCGCGGCCACCAGGCAGGCGAGCGTGCGCTCGCGGACCGCCGTCCAGTCGGGGCCGCGCGGGGCGGCGATCACGCCCCAGGACCGGCGCAGCAGCGCCCCGTAGGTGGCGTCGAATTCGTCGGGGGGCAGGGCCGTCAGCCGCAGCAGTTCCTTCACCGCCGCCACCTCGGCCTCGGTGAACGGCGCGTCGGCCGCCACCGGCGCCGGCTGCTCCTGCCTTTCCTTCGTTCGGGTGAAGATGCCCATTTGTTCCCTTTACGTCCTTGCGACCGCCAACCCGAGTCGAGAGCGCGAGCCCGCCCCCCTTCGGAAGGCGGGCCCGGGCGCGTCGGCAGGCGACCTACGCCAGCGCGACGACCACCGACGGCGACAGGCCGCGGTTGATCCGCGCCGTCGCCAGGGCGCCCCCCGCGAGGGGGAACACCACGCGGTCGACGCCGGCCGCGGTGCCGGCATGGATCTCCGCCATGCCAAGCTCCATCTCGACGGCCTGCGCGGCGCGGCCGAGGATCTCCTCCTCGGCCAGGCCGCAGGCCGCCAGCACCTCGCCGGCGACGCTCGCCGCGCACGCGAACTCGGAGGGGAGTCCGGGGCCGCGCACGTCGACGATCTCTCTCAGGTCCGTCATGACGAGACCTCCTTTCTGGGAATCCCGCGCGACGGACCTCCCTGCCGGGAAGCCGCCCCGGCGGGGGATCGATGGGCCGGTCGGCCCGGTTGTGCAACGCCGCCCGGGGGCGGCTCCAGTGCCCACGCCCGATCGCTCGGGCGACGCCGGAGAGTCCGGCTGAAAGCACTGAAAATCCTATCATTTTCAAGTAGATGGACAAAGCACGTCCTGCGTCCGCCTGGCGCTTCCTGCGCCACGGTCCCCGCCCGGACCGCTCTCCGGACGCCTGATTCCGGCCCGAAAAGACCCGAAGAAAGAGAACGGTTCTCCGTCGAGCCGACCGGCGCAGCGCAGCCTGGACGCGCCGGGGCCGTCCGCGGCAAGGCCACGCCCTCCGGGCGGCCGCCGTCCCTGGCGGTCCGGCGTCCGGCCTTGCCTCGGCCGGAGGGACCCCGGCGGCCCGTCGCGGCGCCGTTCGCTCGCATCGAAGGAGAACCGCCAATGGCCCGCATCAACGAACTCTACGAGCGGATCGCAGAGCAGATCCGCACCCAGCTCGCCGAGGGCGTCCTGCCCTGGCACCGCCCGTGGGCGGTCGACCCCAACGCGCGCGTCTCGAAGCCGCTCCGGGAGAACGCCGTCCCGTACCAGGGCATCAACGTCCTGATCCTGTGGAGCGCGGCCATCGAGGCGGGCTACGCCTCGCCGTTCTGGATGACCTACCGGCAGGCGCAGTCGATCGGCGCCCAGGTGCGC
>JAPOYV010000045.1 GCA_026706385.1 Gammaproteobacteria bacterium | reverse complement strand
GCCGAGCTCCGCCGCCGCGCGCATGATGCGGATGGCGATCTCGCCCCGGTTCGCTACCAGCAGCTTCATTCTTCCTCGGTTCCCCTCGGTGTGCGTATGCACCGCAATTGGCGCATTGTACGGTGCTGGCTATAGTTCGCCGCCATGTCCGATCTCCTGACGCCCGTCGAGGCCCTCGCGCGCGATGTCGAGACGGGTTTCAGCGGCGACCCCGTTCAGGCGGCGTTGGCGCAACGCCTAACCGACTTGCGGGCGCGCCTGATCGAAGCCGGCGAGGTGCCGAGCCGCCTGTCGCGGCTGTTCCGGCGCCGGCAACCGGTCCCCGGTCTTTACCTTTGGGGTGGCGTGGGCCGCGGCAAGACCTACCTCATGGATGTGTTCCACCAGTCGCTGCCTTTCGCGGACAAGTCCCGCCTGCACTTCCACCGGTTCATGCAGCGCGTGCACCGCGATCTGCGTGAGCTGGCCGGGCGATCCGATCCGCTCGAGGTCGTCGCCGACCGCTTCGCGGGGGAGTCCCGCGTACTCTGCTTCGACGAGTTCTTCGTCTCCGACATCGGCGATGCAATGATCCTCGCGGGCCTTCTGCGGGGACTGTTCTCGCGCGGGGTGACGATGGTGGCGACATCCAACACCGCGCCGGAGAGACTCTACGAGAACGGACTCCAGCGGCGCCGATTCCGGCCCGCGATCGGGCTGATCGAGCGCCACACGGACGTCGTCCACGTCGGCGGCGACACCGACTATCGGCTGCGCGTACTGCGGCGCGACGGCCTGTATCGCACCGATGGCGACGCCGATGCGCTCGCCGCGAGCTTCCATGCGCTGGCCCACGCCACGATCGTCGAGAACCAGGAGTTGCTCGTCAACGACCGCCCGATCATGGCCCGGCACTGTTCCGAGGACGTGGTGTGGTTCGACTTCGCGGCCATCTGCGACGGCCCGCGCAGCGCCGAGGACTACATCGAATTGGCGCGGCTGTTCGCCACCGTAGTGGTCGACGGCGTCCCGGTCTTCGACAGCCGCAAGGAGGACCAGGCGCGCCGGTTCATCAGCCTGATCGACGAGTTCTACGACCGCAACGTGAAGGTGCTGCTGTCGGCCGCCGCAGCCGTCGACGACCTGTACCAGGGCCAACGCTTGCGCGCCGAGTTCGAACGCACGCGTAGCAGGATCACCGAGATGCAGGGGGACGCGTACCTGCACCGGACACACCGGCCTTGACCGCGCGCTGGCGACTGGTCACGGCCTTCGCGGGCGTGCTGCTGGCGTTCCCGGCGCTGTCGGCGACCACCCTCGACGACCTCGAGTTCAAGCACGGCATCGCCTTCTTCGGTGAACTGAAGTATCCACCCGACTTCACCCATCTCGACTATCTCAATCCCGACGCGCCCAAGGGCGGGCTCTTGGTGGAGGCCACCCAGAGCGCGTTCAACAACTTCGCGCCGCTGGCCGAAGGGGGCATCGGCGCCCCGGCGGGCTTCTGGTTCAGCGCCGATACGCTCCTCGTGCGGGCGGGCGACGAGGTCAGTGCCTTCTACGGCCGGCTCGCGGACGGCATCGCGGTCACCGACGACCGCTTGGCGATGGTGTTCAGAATCCACCCGGATGCGAAGTGGCGCGACGGCGTTCCGATCACCTCCGCGGACGTCGCGTTCACGTTCGAAGCCCAGCTTAGTCAGGTTGGCGGGCGCATGTACCTGGACTTCATCGCCTCGGTCGAGGAGATCGACGACCGCCACGTCGCCATCCACTTGAACACGCCCTTGACGGTAAACAACATCATCATGGTCCAGTTCACGTCCATCCTGCCGGCGCACTACTGGACCGAACGCGACCCGACGGTGGTGTCGCTGGAGCCGCCGCTGTCGAGCGGACCCTACCGAGTGCGTGCGCTCAAGGCGGGCCGGTTCATCGAGTACGAGCGCGACCCCGAGTACTGGGGCCGTGACATCCCTGTGAATCGCGGCCGCTACAACTTCGATCGCGTGCGCTACGAGGTCTACCGCGACGCCACGGTGATCCGCGAGAGCTTCCGCAAGGGCCTGGTCGACATCTGGACCGAGACCGACGTCCGCTACTGGCACGGCAGCTACGACACACCGGCATTCGAGCGCGGCTGGATCAAGAAGATCCGCCGCCAATTCGGCATCGAGGTGGGCGTGCGCAGCAGCATCGCGCTCAACAACCGCCAGCGGCGGTTCCAGGATCGGCGTGTGCGCGAGGCGTTGACGCTGGCGATGGACTTCGAGTGGCAGAACCGCACCCTTCACCACGGCTACCACAAGCGCGCGCACAGCTACTGGCCGGACACCATTCTCGCCGCCACGGGCTTACCCGACGAAGCGGAACTCGCGCTGTTGGCGCCGTTCCGGGAGCAGTTGCCGTCGACCCTCTTCGAACAGCCGTTTCGATTCCCCGAAGCGCGCTCGGCCGACGAACGTCGCGCCCACCTCGTCCGCGCGCGCGACCTGTTGCGTGCGGCGGGCTGGCAGACGGTTGACGGCAGGCTAACAAACGCGGCTGGGGAGACCTTCCCGCTCAAGTTCGTGTCGCAGAACGCGGCCGACGCTCGCGTCCTGCTGCCGTACTTCCGGGACCTCGAGCGGCTCGGGATCGAAGCCGAACTGCGCGTCGTCGAGGCCAGCCAGTACATCAACCTGCTGCGCAAGTTCGAATTCGACGCCATGCTCAAGAACCAGGACATCCTCATGCCGCCGGTCATCGAGTTGAAGTCCACCTACCACTCCGACGCCGCGCATATGCCGCTGTCGCGCAATGTCGCCGGGATCAGCGACCCCGTCCTGGACTTCCTGGTCACCGAGGCGAACCTGGTGACCACCCTCGACGGCATGGTCGCCACCTGCCGGGCCATCGACCGCGTGCTGCTATGGAACTACTACCAGATCCCTCTCTACGCGGTGGACCGCCGGCGCACGGTGCACTGGGACAAGTTCGGTATCCCAGCATACGAACCCAAGTACTGGCCCGCGTTTCCCGACGGTTGGTGGTACGACCACGCCAAGGCGGCCCGTATCGCCGTGGATGGGGCCGAATGAGGATCGTCAACTGTGCATGATGGTCTCGCGGATCTCGCCCAACCCGCGCCAACACCGGCCGCACTCGACGAACCGCCGCTCCGCCCGCCATTGCGATGGCCCTGCCAGGCCGGTAATGTCGAACCGCTCGCCCTTTGGGGAGGAGAACCCTCATGAACACGAAGACGCTCACCAACGCTCGCGAGGTCATCGACCGTGCGATGCGCGACTTCTACCGCGATGTTGCGTTCGTGGTCATCGACGTATCGCCCGACATCGACGAGGACGGCCAGGAGTTTCTCTGGGTGAAGGCCGTTTACGACGGCGAGCCGACCGTTATCGATACCCGCAAATCCCTGACCATGGTCCGTGAGCTCCGACCGAAACTCGACGAGCTCGAAGTTGCCGCTTTCCCGGTGATTTCCTACGTCGCTAGGTCGGACTATGAAGAACAGTCCGCTTGAACCCGCAAGACCTGCTCCAGATCGCCTACGATCTTGCGAACATTAACGAGCGGCGGCCGCGGCGCACTGACCTTTGCCGTGCCGTGAGTTCGAGCTACTACGCCCTGTTCCACTGTCTGGGCAAGACCTGCGCCGACCTTCTTGCCGGAACCAGTGCCAACGTCGACGGCGCGCATGGCGGCAAGTCTATCGGGCCCTACAACACGGGACGGTCAGGAATCGATGTGAACAACAGGCCATCATGCAAACCTTCCCCGATGCCATACCAGACTTTGGTGATCTGTTCGTTGAAATGCAGCACAAGCGTCACACCGCTGACTACAACCCCGACGCGCAGTTCACCAAGTCCGATGTCGTCAAGGACATCGACCGCGTAGGGAACGTGATCAGGCGCTTCAACGCTGTAGCCGCAGCTCGCCGCCGCGCCTTTCGCCATCCACGTCCTACTCGACCAACGCAAGTCCTAGCCGGCCCGAGCAACGATCTGGAGAAGCAGCGCGGGCGAGCGCCTTAAGCGAAGGGATCCGTCCCGGCGCGCATGAAGGACCCGACACGGGAATAGTCCGGTTTCTGCGCATTCTCGTAAGGGTAGAGCGCCTTGCCGATGACGCGCGCAAGCTCCGGGTACTTCTCGAGCAGTTGCGGCGACGTAGTCTCGTAGTCGTGCTGCACGCGCATGTAGCTGCGCATGTAGTTCTGCACCAGGGTCACTCTCAAACCCGCGTTCTTGCGCGCCGCGGACGCATGCCACGTCGCGCCGTTCCAGATGGCGAGCGACCCGGCCTTCGCGATCAGCGGTACGAACTTGTAAGGCGTGTTCTCCAGGTTCGCCTCGTGGGGCAGGGTGGCGCGGCCGTAGTGGTGGCTGCCCGGTACGAACAGCGTCGGGCCGTCGTCTTGGCTTGCGTAGTCCGTGCATACCCAGGACGCGTTGCACATGTGGGCGATCTGGCCGGCCCCGGGCGGAATGCCGTGGGAGTCACTGTGCAGGCCGACCCCGGGCGAGCCCTCGTTCTTGATGATCCACGTCTGTCCGGAGAAGACCGCACTCTGCCCCAACAGCCAGCGCACCAAGGCAAGGACCACCGGATTGATCGCGGCCTCCACGAAGACCTCGTCTTCCTCCAGCAGATGCCAGCTGTTGCCCAACTTGCGCAGGTCCACCTTGGCGGTTCGATGGTCGCCGATGGTCATGCCGCTGCGCTTCTCGCAGGTACGGATGATCGCGTCGCGCAGTCGCTCGACGAAGCCGTCGCTCGAGCGCATCTTCTCCGGTGGCACGACGGTCATGCCGTAGGCTTCGAGTTCAACGATGTGTTCGTGAAGGTCGTAGGCGTCGATCTCGGCCATGAGATTGTCGACGTCGGGATACGCCTCGTACTGGGACAGGCCCATGCTTCGCCCTCGGTTAGGTGTTTAACGCGCGGATCATATACAACCGCGTCTAGCAGGTGCCTTTGCGCAACACCCGTCCGGCCCGGTCCCCGGTCGGTTCACCGCCTTGGCGGCTCAAGCGACCGTTGACGATGGTGGCGTCGAAGCCCCGTGCCTCCTGGACATACCGCGGCGCGCCGCCTGGGAAGTCGTGCACCAGGCGGGGCTGCCGTTCGCCTACGCGGTCGAGATCGATGACGTTGACGTCCGCGGCCATGCCTTCGCGTAGCATGCCCCGGTCCACCAGGCCGACCACGCGGGCAGGGCCTGCGGTCATGCGTTCGACGACGCGCCCGAGGCTGTAGAAACCCGTCTCGCGGTGCCAATGGGAGAGCATGAAGCTCGGCCAGCCGGCATCCATGATCTGCGAGACATGGGCGCCGGCGTCGCCGAGGCCCGGATAGAGATGGTCGCTCTCGAAGAGGCGCGCCTGGGCGTCGAGGCTGCCGGCGAACATCCGGTAGTTGAAGAGCGCTCGCCCTTGGGTCTCGCGCGACAGGCGCAGGAAGGTCTCCGCCCAGTGCTCGCCCGCGGCCACCGCCTGCGCCGCCAGGCTCGTCTCGTTGACGTAGTCGGGGGTCTCGCCAGCACCCATGAAGAAGCAGCGCCCGACGTCGATCCGACCGTTGTCGCGCGCCTCGGCGACAAGCTGAGCCACCGTATCCGCGTCCTCGATCGCGGCGAGACGGCCGGGGAGGTCGAGGGCGGCGAGCCGGCCCCAGGCCTCGCCCGTTGCCGGCAGGTTCGATTGCAGGCCGAGGACGAAGCCGGAACCGCGGACGTGGGCGATCGCGGTGATGTCGCGGTCGCCGCAGAGTGTGTCCAAGGACGCCGCGGCCCTGCGCCCGACGTCCTCGTCCGGCACGCCGGCCGTGCCCATGTCGAGAGTGTCGCCGTCGTCGTAGATTTCCAGCGCGTAGCTGAACAGGACGCGGCTTCGGGCGGCGTCCGCGATCGCCCGCAGGACGTCGAAGTTGGCGCCCACGGCCTGCATCAGGCCGTTCCTGGGCCCGACCTCGGCAGCGATCCGCTCGAGCTCCGACACGTGCGCGAACGTTCCCGGGATCGAGCGCCCGTCCGGCGCACGGTGCGGCGCGAAGCGGTTCGTCGAAAAGCCCCAGGCGCCGTCGTCGAGGGATTGACCGACAATCGCGGCCATCTGCTCCAATTCGTCGGGCTTCGCGTCCTCGGCGAACGAGCGCTCGCCCATCACGTAGTAGCGCACGGCCGCGTGGCCGACCATCCCAGCCACGTTGACGGCGGTGCCGAGCTTCTCGATGGAGGCGAGGTACTCGCCGTAGTGCTCCCAGTCCCAGGCGAGCCCCGAGAGAATGGCCTCCTTGGGGATGTCCTCGACGGTTTCCATCATGCCGGCGAGCAGCTCCTGATCCTCGGGCCGGCACGGCGCGAAGGTCATCCCGCAGTTGCCGATGAGCGCCGTGGTCACGCCGTGCCAGCTCACCGGCGTCATGTCCGGATCCCATCCCATCTGCGCATCGAGATGGGTGTGGATGTCGACGAAGCCGGGCGTCACGAGACGGTCGCGGGCGTCGATTTCGAGCGTTCCCTTGCCTGATACGTTGCCGATTGCGGCGATGCGTCCGGCGCGGATCGCGAGGTCCCCGGAGGCCGGCCCGGCACCACTGCCTTCCACCAGCGTGCCGCCTCGAATAACGATGTCATGATTCATCCGTTGCCCCGGTCTGTGAGAAGCCTAGCCAGTTGCCATCTTAGTACACGCGAGCCAGCCTTGAGGAACCGGGCATTGCCGGCTCGTGACCGCGTAAGATGGGCGCTCGGGCCCACGCAACAGTCTGTGCGGGCTTGACCGTACAAAGAGGATCCGCTTTGGTCGATTTCAGCGGACATTCCGCGACCGCAACGGGGGACGGCCGGCTTGGGTAGATACGTCCTTCGCCGCCTGGCGCTGCTGTTCCCGACGCTGATCGGCATCATCACGGTCAATTTCTTCATCGTCCAATTCGCCCCCGGCGGCCCCGTGGACCAGATGATCGCGACACTCACCGGGCAGGATGCCGGGGTGACCAGCCGGATCGCTGGCGCCCAGTCGGGGGCGCCGACGGAGACGGCGCAGGTGGAGACCCAGTACGCCGGCGCGCAGGGGCTCGACCCGGAACTGATCGCCGCCATCGAGGCGCAGTTCGGCTTCGACAAGCCGATCCACGTCCGCTACCTGAAGATGCTCGGCGACTACCTGACCTTCGATCTCGGCACCAGCTACTACCAGGATCGCCCGGTCGTCGATCTCATCAAGGAGCGGTTGCCGGTGTCCATTTCGCTGGGCCTTTGGTCGATGCTGATCATCTATGCCATCTCGATTCCGCTGGGCGTGGCCAAGGCGGTACGCGACGGGACGCGGTTCGACGCCTGGACCAGCGGGACGATCTTCGTCGGCTACGCGGTGCCGAGCTTCCTGTTCGCAATCTTCCTGATCGTGCTGCTCGCGGGCGGCTCGTATCTCGACCTGTTCCCGCTGAAGGGGCTCACCTCGAACAACTTCGACGAGTTGTCGTTTATCGGCAAGGTGGCCGACTATTTCTGGCACCTTGCGCTGCCGGTCACCGCCTTGACCATCGGCGGGTTCGCCACATTGACCATGCTCACCAAGAACTCGTTCTTGGATGAGATCGCCAAGCAGTACGTGCTGACGGCGCGCGCGGTGGGCCTCAACGAGCGCCGCGTGCTCTACGGCCACGTGTTCCGCAACGCCATGCTGATCGTGATTGCGGGTTTCCCGGCGGCGCTGGTCGGCATCCTGTTCACCGGCGCCTTGCTCATCGAGGTCATCTTCTCCCTTGACGGCCTCGGCCTTCTGGGGTTCGAGGCCGTGCTGCGTCGCGACTACCCGATCATGTTCGGCACGTTGTTCTGCTTCACGTTCGTGGGTCTCGCGATGACCCTGGTGGGCGACATCGTCTACACCCTGGTCGACCCGCGCATCGACTTCGACCAGCGCGAAACCTGATGGCGCAGCCCGGAGCATCGATCGGCCTCGGGCCCACGGACGGCTACGTCGTCGTGGACACGCCGCGCCGGACGTGGGCGTCGCCGCTGACGCGAAGGCGCTGGGCCAACTTCAAGGCCAACCGGCGAGCCTACGTGAGCCTGTGGACCATCGCGACGATGGTGGTGGTGAGCCTGTTCGCGGAGTTCATCGCCAACGACAAGCCGATCGTCATGGGCTATGCCGGGGAACTCTACGCGCCGGTGCTGTTCTACTATCCGGAAACCGAATTCGGCGGCGTGTTCGAGACCGAAGCTGTCTACACCTCCCGGGCCGTCCAGGACCTGATCAAGGCCGGCGACGGCTGGATGGTCTGGCCGCCGATCCCGTTCAACCACGACACCATCGACCGCTACACCGAAGGGGCCGTGCCGGAGGCGCCGAGTGCCCGGCACTGGCTGGGCACCGACGACGTCGCCAGGGATGTCACGGCGCGCATCATCTACGGCTTCCGGCTTTCGGTCCTGTTCGGTCTCGCGCTGACGTTCTTCTCGGCGATCATCGGTATCGCCGTGGGCGCGACGCAAGGCTACTTCGGCGGTCTGATCGACCTGATCGGCCAGCGTCTCGTCGAAATCTGGGCGGGTCTGCCGGTGCTCTTCGTGATCATCATCCTGACGAGCCTCTTCGAGCCCAACCCCATCGCCCTGCTGCTCCTGTTGCTGCTCTTCAACTGGATGGCCCTGGTCGCCGTGGTCCGGGCGGAGTTCCTGCGCACACGCAACTTCGACTTCGTCAACGCCGCGCGCGCCATTGGCGAGCGCAACCTCACGATCATGACCCGCTACGTGCTCCCGAACGCCATGGTGGCGACGCTCACCTACCTGCCGTTCATCCTGAACGGCTCGATCACGACGTTGACGTCGCTCGACTTTCTGGGCTTCGGCCTGCCCGCCGGCTACCCGTCGCTTGGCGAACTCCTGGCCCAGGGAAAGGCGAACATCCAGGCGCCCTGGCTCGGCCTCGCAGGCTTCTTCACTCTCGCGATCATGCTCACCTTGCTCGTTTTCGTGGGCGAGGGCGTGCGCGATGCGTTTGACCCGAGGCGGGCCGCGGTGTGAGCACCATCCTCGAAGTGGAGGATCTCGCGGTCGCCTTCCGGGACGAGGAAGTGGTCACAGGCGTCGGCTTCTCCATCGATCGCGGCGAGACGGTAGCCCTGGTAGGCGAATCTGGCTCGGGCAAGTCGGTCACGGCGCTGTCGGTGATGCAGCTTCTCCCCTACCAGTATGCGTCGCATCCGCGCGGGTCGATTCGCGTCGACGGCCGTGAAGTCGTGGGCGCGTCCGAGGACGAGATGCTCAAGGTGCGCGGCGAACGCGTCGGCATGGTGTTCCAAGAGCCGATGACGTCCTTGAACCCGCTGCGCACGATCGAGCGGCAGATCGGCGAGATCCTCTATGTCCATCGGGCCTTGGGCAAACGGGACGCCCGGGAACGGACCCTCGAGCTGCTGGACCTGGTTGCCTTGCCGAGTGCGCGCGAGCGACTGCGCGCGTATCCGCACCAACTTTCCGGGGGACAGCGGCAACGCGTGATGATCGCCATGGCCTTGGCCAGCGAGCCCGATCTCCTGATCGCGGACGAACCGACAACGGCGTTGGACGTCACCGTTCAGGCGCAGATCCTCAAGCTGCTGGAGGATCTGCGCGACAGGCTCGGGATGGCGTTGCTGCTGATCACGCACGACCTCGGCGTGGTACGCAAGATGGCGCATCGCGTGTGCGTCATGACCCAGGGCCGAATCGTCGAGCGAGGCCGCGCCAATACCGTGTTCACGGCGCCGCGCCACCAGTACACGCGGCACTTGCTGGCTGCGGAGCCGAGCGGCGATCCGGTACCCGCGACCCGTGACGCACCTCCGGTCATGGCGGCGACGGGGCTCTCGGTCGAGTTCAACCTGGCGCGGGGCTGGTTCAGCCGGGCGCGCATTCTCAAGGCGGTGGACCAGGTCGACGTGGTCGTGCGCCGCGGACAGACACTCGGCATCGTCGGCGAATCCGGCTCCGGCAAGACGACGCTGGCCATGGCCCTGCTGCGGCTGCTGGCCAGCAAGGGCGATATCCACCTCGACGGTCAGGCGATCCAGGACTTGAGGGTCAAATCCTTGAGGCCGTTGCGTGACCGGATGCAGATCGTCTTCCAGGATCCGTACGGGAGCTTGCCGCCCCGTCACTCGGTGCAGCAGATCATCGAGGCGGGGCTCAAGATCCACCGCGGCGACCTTAAGTCGGCGGATCGCCGGCGGGAGGTCGGGCAGGTGCTCGTCGACGTCGGCCTCGACCCCGATGCCCAGGATCGGTATCCGCACGAGTTCTCCGGCGGCCAGCGGCAGCGCATCGCAATCGCCCGGGCCATCGTCCTGAACCCGGCTCTGGTCGTCCTCGACGAACCGACCTCGGCGCTCGACGTCTCCGTGCAGTCGCAGATCATCGACCTACTCCGCGACCTGCAGCGCCGTCACGACCTGGCGTATCTCTTCATCAGCCACGACCTCAAGGTGGTCCGTGCCATCGCCCACGAACTCATCGTGATGAAGGACGGTGTGATCGTCGAGCAGGGCGCCGCCACCGATCTCTTCGACGCCCCGCGAACCGACTACACGAAGGCGTTGATGGCGGCGGCGTTCGAGTTGGAGGCGTTGGGCGGCGACTGACCGTGGGCACCGACCCACTCGGATCATTTCTATAAAAGGCTATTCAAGGCCTTCTATCTCTTCAGACCGCACCTAAACAGTCAAACTCGGCCTGTTGTTGCTTTTCGCCTCGGCGGGCATCGAGGTTTCGCCGGTCACGATGCCGGTGAGGGAGGCGCCTTACGTCTTCCCGGCGCTCCGGGGCGAAGCCTTCACACGGCTTCCCGGGCTCTTGGCCGATGCGTTGCCCGACCGCTATGGCAACGCGTTGATCGACGTCTGGCTGGCCGAGACAGGGCGCGTCCTCGAGGAGTTCAATCCTGTCGACCGGCTGTGCTGGCCTGGAACCGGGAGACGCACGAGTTCCGGTCGGGACAGGTGGCCCACCCCAATGGCTTTGAGGACTGGCTGCTGAAGTTCGACGGCGTGATTGGCGGGGTGCCCCCGACTGCCGGACTCGCTCGGCTACGGGCGGATCGAGTACGCGTACCACCTGATGGCGCGTGCGGCCGGGATCGAAATGACCGAATGCAGGCTGCACCAGGAAGGTGGCAGAAGCCACTTCATGACGCGGCGTTTCGACCGCGACGCCCTCGGACGGAAGATCCACATGCAGACCTTTGGGGCATTGCGCCATTTCGACTACAACTCGGCGGGGGCGTACGGCTACGAGCAGGTGATGCAGACCAGTCGGGCGCTCGTCTGGACCAGTGCTGGCGCACTGGCACCGACAGACGCGGACGGGTGCCGAGTTCGGTCGCGCGTTCGGCGTCGGCCATACGACGATGCACCGCTACCTCGACTTGCTGCCCAGTGCCGAGGTGAAGACCCTGTTGATACCTCCGTAAGGCGTCTGCTCGCGGGGGCAGACCGCGACAGGCAACGGCGACTGATCCGCCGTCAGCTTCGGCCACAGCCGCGGAATGCCTCTACGGCCTCGCCGAACGGCAGCGTCGCCAGGCCGGCGGCCGGCGACCGGGCCGTCGCGAACTCGCGCAGCCACTCTACGTCGTAGATCGACCCGCGCCAGGCGATGTTGCCGAACGGCAACGTGAAGTCGTCCCAGTGGATCGGCACGACGCAGCGCGCGGCGGTTGGGCCGACGATCTCATCGAAGTACGCGGCCGCGTGATCCTTGCCCAGCGAGCCCAAGCCGCCGATGCCGAGATACACCACATCCGCCGCGATGCCCGCTAGTCGCCCTTCGACGTAGCCCGCGCTGCCTTGGATCAATGCCGTGCCGGCCGGATGCTCGACCACGATGGTGTAGCTGCCGCCTTCCTTCCAGTCGCCGATGCGCGCAGGCGGGGTCAGCGGTGCATCGATGGTGCCGGGGATCGGCGGTCCGCCGTTCACCAGGGGCGCGTGTGCGGAGCGTATGACCTCCACCGTGAATTCCCCGAACTGCTGGCGATGGCGTTCTTCGACGACGACGATCCGCGCCTCGTCAACGCCCGCCCCACGGGCGATGTTCGCCGTGGACTCCGACCCGACCACGGTTGCGCCGGTCGCCACTGCCACCGCACCGACGTCCATCGCGTGGTCGAAATGGGAGTGTACGGGGGTGATCATGGCAACGTGGCGGAATGCGCCACTCTCGATCATCGCCTCGATCCGTGGCGTATCGGGCTCGGCAAGGCTGTCGAGATCCTCGAACCGCGGTCGGCTCACGAACCCGTCCACGAGGATCTGTGTCTCGCCGTCGTCGAATAGGAGCGTGGTGACGCCATACCAGGTGACGGACACCGCCGGTGCCTCGTCGGGTGGGGCCAGCACAGGTACGCCCGGCAACGTGCGGACGGCCGTTTCCTGTGCGAGCGTGGCGGCTGGCACCGCCGCGGCGACAATCGCGAGCCCGAGGAATGTTCGGCGGTTCATCGTCTGCCTCCATAGGCGTCCGGTGGCTTAGGACGCCGCAGCACTGATCGAGTACATTTAAACACCGTCAACATCTAGCCCTTCATCGACCCAAGGCGAGGCCCATGTACGAAGAGATCATCTACGAAGTCGACGACTCGGTCGCCGTCATCACCATGAACCGCCCCGAGACGCTCAATGCGCTCACCGACCGCACCCAGGCGGAGATCCGCCATGCGCTCGACCAGTCCGAGCGCAACGAGGACGTGATCGGCAACGTGCTCACTGGGGCCGGCCGCGGCTTCTGCTCGGGCGTGGACATGAACGCCCTCGGTGCGATGAGCGAGGCCGGCCGGCGCCTCGGCGACAGCTACGCGGAACTGGCCGCCGATCCGGGCAACCCGGACGACGACCCGAACTTCGAGATCGGCGCCGCCTACTTCCTCGGTTTGCGCAAACCGTTGATCGCGGCGATCAACGGCGCCTGCGCGGGACTCGGCTTCAGCTACGCCGTGTTCTGCGATATGCGCTTCGCGGACAAGACGGCGCGGTTCGTCACCTCGTTCTCCCAGCGCGGGCTGATTGCCGAGCACGGCACCAGTTGGATGCTGCCGCGCCTGATCGGACCGGCGAACGCCCTCGACATCCTTTGGACCGGGCGCCGCTTCGACGGCGAGGAAGGCGCGCGCTTGGGCCTCGTCAACCGCGTCTCGGAGCCCGGCGAATGCGTCAACGACGCGGTCGAGTACCTGCGCGAAATCGGCCGCACGGCCGCGCCGAACTCGCTGATGATGATGAAGAGGCAGATATATCGCCATCTCAACGCGGAATTGCGCGCTGCGATGCTGGAGTCGAACGACTGGATGGACGAGAGCCTGGCGCGCGGCGACTTCAAGGAAGGCGTCGCGTCGTTCGTGGAACGCCGGGCGCCGAATTTCGCCCGCTTGAAGGTGGACTGACTGCACGTGATCGAGATAGTCAAAGCCGGTATCGACGCCGACATTGCCGCCGAGCGGGATGAAGGCGTCAGGGTCGCAGTCGAAGAGATTCTCGCGGACATCGATGCGCGGGGCGATGACGCGGTGCGGGAGTTGTCGGTGAAGTTCGATGACTGGTCGCCACGCGACTTCAGGCTCACCCAGGACGAGATCGAGGCCGCGGTCGAACGGCTGCCCGCCCAGGCGATTCACGACATCGAGTTCGCCCAGGCCCAGATCCGGCGCTTCGCTGAAATCCAAAAGGCCGCGCTCGACGAGGTCGAAGTGGAGACGCTGCCCGGCGTCGTGCTGGGACATCGCAACATCCCGGTCAACAGCGTCGGCTGCTACGTGCCCGGAGGCCGTTATCCGATGGTGGCGTCCGCGCACATGAGCATCGTCACGGCCAAGGTGGCCGGGGTCGAGCGCGTCATCGCCTGCGCCCCGCCCTACCAGGGCGCGCCGAGCGACGCGATCGTCGCCGCCATGCACCTTGGCGGCGCCGATGAAGTCTACTGCCTGGGCGGCGTGCAGGCGGTGGGTGCGATGGCGCTCGGCTGCGAGAGTAACGAGCCGGTGGACATGCTGGTCGGCCCGGGCAACGCGTTCGTCGCGGAGGCCAAGCGACAGTTGTTCGGCCGCGTCGGGATCGACCTGCTCGCCGGTCCGACCGAGACGCTGATCATTGCCGACGACACGTGCGACGGCGAAATGGTGGCAACCGACCTCCTCGGCCAGGCGGAGCACGGTCCGACTTCACCGGCCGTATTGCTGACCACGTCGCCGACGTTGATCGAGGACACCCTGCGCGAGATCGATGCGCAGCTCGAGACCCTGGAGACCGCCGCTGTGGCGGGCCAGGCATGGCGGGACTACGGACGAGTCATCCTTTGCGACACCGAAGACGAAATGGTCGAGGAAGCAGACCGCATCGCGAGCGAGCATGTGCAGGTGATGACCCGCGACCCCGACTATTTTCTTGAGAACATGACCAACTACGGCTCGCTGTTCCTGGGACCCGAGACCAACGTGGCCTACGGCGACAAGGTCATCGGCACCAACCATACGCTGCCGACGCGGCTGGCCGCGCGCTACACCGGCGGCCTGTGGGTCGGCAAGTTCATCAAGACCGTCACCTGGCAGAAGGTGACGCCGCAGGCCACAGCCATGATCGGGGAGTACTGCTCGCGGCTGTGCGCGCTGGAAGGTTTCGCGGGTCACAAGGCGCAAGCGGATTTGCGCGTGGCTCGTTACAAGGGAGTCAACGAACCCACCGGCTTGGACGGCGAGTAACGTCCACCGGACTGGCCGGGCCTGCGCAGAGCGCGCTGACCGATGTTGGCATGGAAGCCGGTCGGATCGAGTACCTGAACGGGCGGGAAGAGTCTCGTTGCCGGCGCGACTCGCGCGAACCGGCGCCGAGATCCCCCGATACGAAGGGGCGAGTCCGGCGGGCGGCGCGCAGGCCCAGGCCGAGCCGCTGGTCTTCTACCGCGAAACCGGGATACTGGTGTTCAACTGACAGGACTAACCATTGGCAGGCACGACGGACGAGCTGAGCTTGCGCGAGGACCTGGTTGCGCACTACAAGCAGGTCGCCGCACTCGGGCTCAACGAGGGCTCCTCCGGTAACTTGAGCGTCAGGTTCGCGACCGGAATGCTGATCTCGCCGAACGGGGCCGAGGCGGAGTCGCTGGCCGCCCCCGATGTCGTCGAGACCGCTTTGGACGGCATGTATTCCGGGAACCGTTTGCCATCGTCGGAGTGGCGCATGCACGCGGCCATCTACCTGCGCTACCCCGAGGCCAATGCCGTGGTGCACACCCACTCGGACTACTGCGTCGCGGTGGCGAGTCACCAGGTCGCGCTGCCCGGCTTCCACTACCTCGTCGGCGTCTTCGGCGGCGACGACGACGTCCCCTGCGTTCCATATTCGACCTTCGGCCGGCAGAAGCTGGCCGACGATGCCGCCGCCGCACTTGCCGAGCGCACGGCCTGCCTGCTCGGCAACCACGGCATGATCGCCCATGGGCCAAGCCTCAAGCGCGCGGTGGACCAGGCAAACCGCTTGGAGATCATGTGCCGGCAATACGTGCTCGCCCGACAGCTTGGCGAGCCCAAGCGGCTGACGCCCAGGGATTGGGAGGACTTCCGCCGCAAGGCCCGGGAAATGGCGTACGGTACGCATGGCTGACCGGGCCACCGCCATGAGCGATAGCGTGTTCGCCGGCTGCCTTCCCGCGCTGATGACGCCGTGCACTGCGCCTGGCGAGCCGGACTTAGATGTCCTGGCCAAGACCGGCGCCGAGGGTGCCGGGATGCGAGGCGTGGTCTATTGCGGTTCGATGGGCGAGTGGCCGTTGCTCGCCGACGAGGCGCGCTGCATGGGCGTCGAAGCTCTGGTGGCGGCTAGCGTGCCGGTTGTGGTCGGCACCGGCGCCGTGAACACGCGGCGCGCCGCGGCGTTGGCCGCCCATGCCAGGCGGGCCGGCGCCGACGGGCTCATGATCATCCCCCGCGTCCTTTCGCGTACCAGGTCCCCCGCAGCGCAGCGGGCGCATTTCGCCGCCGTCCTGGCCGCCGCGGAGGGCTTGCCGGCCGTGATCTACAACAGCCCGTACTACGGCTTCGAGACCAAGGCGGAGTTGTTCTTCGACCTGGCAAGCGAATTCGACAACCTCGTCGGCTTCAAGGAGTTCGGCGGCGCGGCGGCCTTGAGCTACGCGGCGGAGCACATCACCGCGGCCGATCCGAACCTGCACTTGGTCGTTGGGGTCGATACGCAAGTCGTGCACGGCTTAGTCAGCTGCGGCGCGAGAGGCGTCATCACGGGGATCGGCAACGCCTTGCCCGCGGAGACCTTGCGCTTGGTCGAGCTTTGCCGGGAGGCGCGTGCCGGAAGCGCGCAAGCCATGCGTCTGGCGAAGGAGCTTGACGAGGCGCTGTCGGTACTCGCCCGATTTGACGAAGGCCCGGACCTGGTCCTTTGCTTCCGTCGCCTGATGGTGCTCGAAGGATGCGCCGACTACGCGCGGCCGATGCTCGCATCCGACGCCTTGAGCGCATCGCAGCGGGCGTTCATCGACGGCGCCTGGCAACGCTTCCGGCGCTGGTGGGATTGCTGGCCCGGAAGGTCGTCGTCGTGACTGCTGCGGCCGGAACGAGTCTGCGGGTCGTCGACTCCCATACGGCCGGCGAGCCGACACGCGTGGTCGTCGATGGCGGTCCGGATCTCGGGAACGGGTCCTTGGCTTCCCAACGCCGCCGCCTGCAGGACGAGCACGACGACCTGCGCCGGGCGGTCATCCTCGAGCCGCGGGGATCGGATGCCCTGGTCGGCGCCCTGCTGTGCCGCACGCCCAACAAGGCTTGCGCGGCGGGCGTCATCTTCTTCAACAACGTCGGTTACCTCGGCATGTGCGGTCACGGGGCGATCGGGGTCGCCGTCACGCTTGCGCACCTGGGGCGAGTGGAACTCGGGGCGCTGCGCCTCGATACACCCGTGGGCACTGTCGCGGTGGACTTGACCGGGCCGAACGATGCGACGGTCGAGAATGTCGAGAGCTACTGCTGGCGGGCCGACGTCGCCGTGGACGTCGACGGCCTGGGCACGGTTCACGGGGACGTCGCCTGGGGCGGCAACTGGTTCTTCCTCGTCGACCGAGCCCCGGTGCCCCTCGACCTCGCTCACGAAGCGGCGCTGACGGAAGCCGCTAGGCGCATCAAGGCTGCGCTCGCAAGCCAGGGCGTTCGCGGCGCCGACGGCGCCGAGATCGATCACATCGAGCTCTTCGGCCCGCCACGCGCCGACCACGCCGACAGCCGCAACTTCGTCCTGTGTCCCGGCGATGCCTACGACCGCTCGCCTTGCGGGACCGGCACGAGTGCCAAACTGGCCTGCCTCGCCGCGCGCGGCACGCTCGCTCCGGGCGAACCGTGGGTACAGGAGAGCGTGATCGGTAGCCACTTCACCGCCCGTTACCGCCCTGCGGCCAACGGCCGGATCGTCCCGAGCATCAGCGGCCAGGCGTACGTCTGTGCCGAGGCGACCCTGATCCGGCATGCCGCCGACCCGTTCCGGGACGGCATCGGCTGAGTGGCCTCCGCGCCGGACAGCGTACTCGTCGTCGGCGCGGGGATCATCGGCATCGCCTGCGCCCACTACCTTTCGCGCGCGGGCTTCTCCGTCAGCGTCATTGATCAGGGCCGGGTCGGCGGCGGATGCTCGCACGGCAATTGCGGTCACATCTGTGCGAGCCACGTGCTCCCCATGACGGACCCGGCAGCCCTTCGCGAAGGCTTGATGTCGCTCGTCCGCCGCGACGCCCCGTTCAAGGTCCGCCCGCAGTGGCGCGTGGCCATGCTGTGGTGGCTGCTGCAGTTCGCCCGTCGGTGCACCCGCCGGCGGATGCTCGAGGCGGCCCGGCACCAGCAGGCCATTCTCGAGTCCTCCAGGCGCGAATACGGCGCTCTCGTCGACGCAGGCGAGATCGACGGTGAGTGGCGCGGCGACGGACTCCTCTACGTATTGCAGAGCCCGAAAGGAATGGCTGCGTTCGCCGCCATGGACGCGATGCTAAGCGACGAGTTCGGGGTCGCGGCCCGCCGCCTGGAAGGCGAACAGTTGCGGGGGTTCGACCCCGCGCTACGGACTGGCCTGGCGGGCGCGTTCCACTACGCGGGCGACGCATCGGTCCGGCCCGACGTGTTGGTCAGCGAGTGGGCGGCGGCGCTCCGGGACCGCGGCGTTCGGTTCGAGGAGAACCGACGCCTGACGGCCGTGCGCACAAGGTCCGGTGCCGTGGTGAGCATGGAGACGGATCGCGGCCCAGTTGACGCGGACCATTACGTGATCGCCACCGGCGCTTGGTCGGCGCGCCTGGCATCGACCTTCGGCGCGGCATTGCCACTCGAACCCGGCAAAGGCTACTCGCTGACGATGTCGAGCCCTGCCGAGTGCCCGAAGCACCCGATGTTGTTCCCGGAACACCGTGTGGGCGTCACGCCGTTCCGGGACGGCTTCCGGCTCGGCTCGATGCTGGAGCTTTGCGGCTTCGACGCCAGCATTCCGCGTCGTCGGATCGCCCAACTCGTGGCTTCAGCGAGCCATTACCTCGTCGAACCTGAGGGGGCGGAGGTTCGCGAGACCTGGTCGGGTTGGCGGCCGATCACTTGGGACAGTCTGCCTGTCATCGGCCGCATGCCGAGTTTCAGGAACGTGGTGCTGGCGACCGGCCACCACATGCTGGGGATGACCATGGCCCCGGCGACCGGCCGACTGGTTGCGGAGATCATCGGCGAACGGACGCCGCACATCGATCCCGCGCCGTTTTCGCCGGGGCGGTTCTAGGACACAACATTCGCCGCGTCGCGGTCGACGCGCGTCATCAGCCACCGTGTCCTGTCGGCGTTCCGGCTCAGTTCGGGGCGCGCCGCGGTCCAGCCGATCGATGCCAGGCTGCGGATGAGCAGGAACAGGGGGATCATCGCGACGGTGTCGTCGGCGACCGGACGCACGTGCTCATACCCCTCGATCAGTGCGTCGCGAATCGCCGGGTAGTCGGCGTCGTCCTGGTGGTGGTAGAGCGCCACGGCGAAGTCGTACGCGTGCCAGCCGAAGCCGGCGTCGTCGAAGTCGATCACGTGCAGGCGGTCGCCGTCGACGATGACGTTCGCAGCATGCAGATCGGCGTGGATCAGGCTGAAGACGTCGGCATCCGACCGGTATTCGCGGAGCATCGCGTGGATCCGGTGGCGCAGGGCGTCAAGCCGACGCCGCTGACCGCCGTCGAGGTGCGGCGACTCCCAGAACCGGCCCCAGAACGGCTGCTCGCCCATGAGGCCGTCGGCGTCGAAGGCGTGCCGGGTGAAGCCAGGTGGCGCCATCCAGCCGGACGCCTGCTCATGCAAGGCCGCCATGATGCCGCCGAGCCGGGCGTAGGATGCCCGCACGTCGGTTTCGCCGGCGCTGATCCGCGCTGCCAGGGTGTCGCCGTCCACCCACTCGAGGAGGCCGGCATAGCGCCGCTCGTCGCCGACATCGACCAGCACGTAGCCGCGCCCGTCCGCGGCCTTCACCACGACCGGGACGTCGACCCCGGCGTCGAGCAGTGCGGCGGTCCACGTCTGCTCGGAGACCAGTTCCGCGTGATTGTGGTATTCGGGCCGGTGCAGGCGTAGTACGTACAACCGGCGGTGCGCATCCGCGACGCGAAAGGCGATGTTCTCGGAGACCGATACGCGCCGCACGTCCGCCACGGTAAGCGGCCACGCCTCGAGCGCCTTCCGGGCCGCGCGCAGGTGCTCAGCGGCATCCAAGGTCGTCAAGGGTCTCCTCGAAGGCGTCTAGGAAGGCGGCGGCGTCGTCGGCGGAGAACACGAGCGGCGGCCGGATCTTCACCACGTTGCCGAAGGCGCCGGCGTTGCCGATCAGGAAGCCCTTGTCCTTCAGGGCGTTGACGACCGCTATGGCGCCCGCCCGGTCGGGCGCTTTGCCGACGCGGTCCTCGACCCACTCGATGCCGATGAACAGGCCATGGCCGCGCACATCGCCCATCGGCTCGCAACCGTCCTGCAGCTTGCGGAGCCGATCGCGCATCACGGTTCCGACCGACGCCACGTTGGCGCGCAGGTTCTCCCTTTCGATCACATCGAGCACCGCGTTGCCGGCGGCGGCTTGCAACGGGCTCGACGCGAAGGTATTGAAATAGCCCGTGCCGCGGCGGAAGGTCTCGACGAGGTCGCGGCTTGCGGCGACAGCGGCAAGCGGCATGCCGGCACCGATCGGCTTGCCCATGACGGCGATGTCCGGCTCGAAGTCCATCGTCTCGTAGCCCCACCACTGGCCGGTTCGGCACAGCCCCGCCTGGACCTCGTCGGCGATGAACAGCCCGCCGACCTCGTGCACGATCTCGCGGGCGGCAGCCATGAACCCGGGCGGGATATTGGGCAGACCTTCGTTGGCGAGGATCGGGCAGACCAGCATGCCGGCAAAGGCAATGTCGTCCTCGGCGAAGCTCGCGATCACGGCGCGCAGGCGCTCGAGGTGCCAGGCGGTTGGATCCTCGTTGTGGGCGTACCGGTAGGTCTCCGGGAACGGGATGGCCCGCACCTCGCCGTCGTTGCTCTTCGGTCTCGTGAGCTTGCGGACTTCGGCGCTGTTGCCGTGATAGGCCGCGTCGGTGCAGACGATGCCCCGTCCGCCGGTGGCGAGCCTCGCCATCATCAGCGCCACCTCGTTGGCCTCGGTGCCGGTGCATTCGAATACGACGCTGTCGAGCTTTGCATGGTGATGCCCCGCGAGCCGCTCCGCGTACTCGAGGATCCCTTCGTGCAGGTAGCGGCTGTGCACGTTGAGCGTGGCCGCTTGCCTCGTGATCGCCTCCACCACGTGCGGATGGCAGTGGCCCACGCAGGGCACGTTGTTGTACATGTCGACGTAGCGCCGGCCGTCGGGGTCGAAGAGCGTCACGCCCTCGCCGCGGACGATGTGCACCGGGTCTTGGTAGAACAGGGGTGCACCCGTCCCGAGGGTGCGGTTGCGTCGTTCAAGGACTGTTTCGGGCATGCTCTCGACCAATCTGCGGCTTGGCCTGACCCTAACAGAACGGGCAGCGAATCATCCCTGGCTGCGGACAAGGTTGAAGCCTTCGCGACCTGCGGCCTCGTTCAGCCTGGCGTCGAACGAGACGAACCCAATCAAGCCCGGTTCGTCCTCGGCCACGGCGACGGCCGCGGCGAGTTGCAGCGCGTCGGCTGCCTTCAGTGGATGCACGCGCAGCAGCCTTCGCGCGATCACCTTGATGCGCCGCCCCGGGGAGACCTCGTACCACTGGGCGGCCAGCGCGTCGAGACGCCGCAGCAGTTCCGCGGCGCGGTCGACGTCGATGCCCGCATCGCGTTCCTGCCGGGCCACGGCGGCGACACATTCGACCGACGTACCCCACCAGGCCGCCATGCGCTCATCGGCTTCAAGGACCCGGCGTGCGACCGGTGCCAGCGGCTCGTCGGCGATCAACGCGACGATCGCTGAACTGTCCCAGAAGTTCATCGATAGCCGTCCTCGCGCCGCGCGTCGAGGATCGTGTCGACTAGGCCGGTTCCGGGCAGCCGCGGCCATGCGAGTACCGTTTGCAGCGGACTGCCTGTGCCGTCGCGCACGACCACACCGGCCGCTTCCAGGCGCGTGAGTTTCGCTTCGTCTTCCAATGCCTTCTCACCTTCGCCACCACGCCCGTGTAACGCGTACGTCGCACCCTCGTCCCCTACGCCGGCCGCTTCAATTGGAACCAGGCGAGCCACCGGCGTCGAGCGATCGACGATGATCACGGACTCGCCACGCTTGACACGCCTCAAGTATGCGCTGAGACCGTTTCTGACTTCGGAGATGGTCGCTCGCATCGTCCAGACCACTGATGGAGAAGAAGACGCCAACTTAGCCAAGTTAGACACGCCATACAAGCGTTTTTCTGGAATGCCAGTTTGGGAGACACCACTCCCAATGGCATGACGAGTCACGCTCCCATTAGACTACGCAGCTTCGCAACCCGTGGAGCCCAACCGCATGTCTGAAGCCACGCAGCCGGATCTCGGTTTCGACCCGGACGACCTGCGCGCCAAGTACCGCGCCGAGCGCGACAAGCGCCTGCGCGACGACGGCAACGAGCAGTACGTCGAAGTGAGTGGTCGGTTTGCCCACTTCGTCGACGACCCCTATGTCGAACGGACCAAGCGCGAGCCGCTCAAGGACGAGGTGGACGTCGTCGTGATCGGCGGCGGCTTCGGCGGTCTCTTGGCCGGAGCCCGACTGCGCGAGGCGGGCGTCGAGGACGTCCGCATCATCGAGAAGGGCGGCGACTTCGGCGGCACCTGGTACTGGAACCGCTACCCGGGGGCGCAGTGCGACATCGAGTCGTACATCTACCTGCCCCTGCTCGAGGAACTGGGCTACGTGCCGAAGGAGAAGTACAGCTTCGCGCCGGAGATCCTCGCCCACGCGCGAGCGATCGGCGAGCGCTTTCGGCTCTACGACAACGCCTGCTTCCAGACGGAAGTCACGGCCATGCGCTGGGATGACGACGACCGGCGCTGGATCATCGAGACCAACCGGGGCGATGCCATGCGTGCCAGCTTCGTCGCGATGTCCAACGGTCCGCTCAACCGCCCCAAGCTGCCCGGCATCCCGGGCGTCGGCTCTTTCAAGGGCCACACCTTCCACACCAGCCGCTGGGACTACGACTACACGGGCGGCGACACCAACGGCAACCTCACGGGCCTCAAGGGCAAGCGCATCGGCATCATCGGAACCGGGGCCACGGCGGTGCAGTGCGTGCCGCACGTCGGCGAGCAGGCCGGCCACCTGTACGTCTTCCAGCGCACGCCGTCGTCCATCGACGTGCGCGGCAACAAGCCCACCGACCCGGACTGGGCGGCGTCGCTGCAACCAGGTTGGCAGCAGGAACGCATGACCAACTTCAACGTGCTGGTGACCGGCGGCTTCCAGGACGAGGATCTCGTCAACGACGGCTGGACGGACATCATCCGCAATCTCGCCACCATGGGCCGGGGCAACAAAGGCACCTCTCCCGAGGAGGCGGCTGCCCGCGTGGAACTGGCCGACTTCAAGAAGATGGAGCAGATTCGCGCCCGCGTCGACGATCTCGTCCAGGACGAGGAGACGGCGGCCGCACTCAAGCCGTGGTACCGCCAGTTCTGCAAGCGCCCGTGCTTCCACGACGACTACCTGAAGGCCTTCAACCGCCCAAACGTGACGCTCGTGCACACCGACGGCAAGGGCGTGGAACGCATCACCGAGCGCGGCGTGGTCGCGAACGGCGTCGAGTACGAACTCGACTGCCTGATCTACGCGACCGGCTTCGAAGTGGGCACCGAGTACACGCGCCGCGCCGGCTACGACATCGCGGGCCGGGACGGCTTGAAGCTGTCCGAGAAGTGGGCGCAAGGCTTGCGCACGTTGCACGGCTTCCAGACCCGGGGATTCCCCAACTGCTTCTTCATGGGCGTGACGCAAGGCGGCTTCACGGCCAACTTCCCGCACATGCTCAACGAACAGAGCCTGCACATCGCCTACATGATCGACTACGCCCGCAAGGGCAATGTCAGCGTCATCGAGGCGTCGCAGGAAGGCGAGGACGGCTGGGTCGACACGATCAAGAAGATGGCGATCTTCAACCAGCGCTTCCTGGAGGAGTGCACGCCGGGCTACTACAACAACGAGGGCAAGCCGGGGCAGGGCAATTCCCTGATCGGCAGCGCGTACGGCGGCGGTTCCGAAGCCTTCTTCCAGATCCTGCGCGACTGGCGTGCGGCGGGGACACTCGAAGGCGTCGAGCTGTCGTAGGGGCGAGCCTTCAGCGCGTCGTACAGGCTCGTGCGACGTGTGCGTACACGCCTGTTCGATACCATTAAGACGTTGTATGCACTATAGTTTCTGCTGTAGTACACAGCAGGAACGGCATCGTGGCGGAGGCTGAATTGACAACCGGGGGCGAGCGCCCCCGCTATGTGGTCTATGGCGGCCCATGGGAGCGAGACGCCGTGCTGGACTATGTCGCGCAATACGACGGTCCGGAGGATGCGGAGTTCCCGGGCTGCGTCCCGATTCCGATGACCGCGGAGCAGTTCGAGGAATACGACGGCGGCGTCGAGTACTGGAGCCGGGATCTCGGCATGGCCTGGGTGGCGCGCGACGGTGGCCCGGACCACGAGAACGCGCGCGGCCACTTGCCGGCATTGCTGACGCGGGTCGCGTTGGAGCGCGGCTCGCCGATCCGCTGCTGGGGCGGCTTGCGCATGGTGGTCGTGGACCGTGACGGTCGAGCTACCGAGGCGATGCACCCGGACCAGTCCGTATACCTGCACCCCAGCAGTTGGACGCCGAGTGGACGCCAGACCGTAATCGGCAGCGATCGGCCTCCGGACGTCGTCCTGGAAGTCGACCACACGACGGATGTGCGGCGAAAGAAGCTCGGCATCTATCACCGGTGGGGGGTTCCCGAGGTCTGGGTGGAGACGCCGGATGCGCCGTCGCCGAGCCGTCCGCGCGGCGTCGTCCCGGGCCTCTCGATCTATGTGCTCGAAGACGACGACTACGGCGTCGCGCCCGTGAGCGCCGCGCTGCCCACCTGGGAAGCGTACGAGATCCACGCCGCGCTGAACGAGCCGTCGGCGTCGGCGGACACGATCGAAAACCTGGTCCGTGTCGGCCGGGTGTTGGGCGACATCGACGGCACCGGTCCAATGGATGACGTGCAGATCGCCGGCTACATGCGCCGCGCCCACGGCGTCGGCCAACGAACGGGCTTCGCGCGCGGGCGTGAACTGGGCCATGCGTCAGGCTTGGCCGAGGGGCGCCGGAACACCCTGGCGTCCACAGCGACGGAGTTGCTGCGTCTGCGCGGCATCACGCTATCGGACGATACGAAGCGGCGATTGGCCACGACGACGTTGACCGAAGAGGCATTGCTGGCCGCGGCCATGGGCTCGTCCACGGAGCCCGATTTCCGGAAGCGCCTGGCGTTGGACGACTGAGCGGAGAGCGCGGCCTGCCCACGCGCCGCGCCCCGTGGTCGAGCCCCACGTGGTTTACACTGTCCCGCTTAGCGTTTGACGAAGCGGGCGAGGAGGCCAACCGTGGGACCGTTGCAGGGATTTCGCGTCATTGAACTTGCCGGGATCGGCCCCGGTCCGTTCTGCGGCATGATGCTTTCGGACATGGGTGCGGAGGTGATCCGCGTCGACCGGATCGGGGCCTCCGGGCGCGGGCGCGATGTGCTCGCGCGGAACCGGCGCTCCATCGCCATCGATCTCAAGCAGCCGGAAGGCGTCGAACTGGTCCTCATGCTCGTGGAGACGGCCGACGCCCTGTTCGAGGGTTTCCGGCCTGGGGTGACGGAACGCTTAGGCCTTGGTCCCGACGACTGCATGGCGCGCAACGAGAAGCTGGTCTACGGCCGCATGACCGGGTGGGGCCAAGAAGGGCCGATCGCCCACGCCGCCGGCCACGACATCAACTACATCGGCCTGGCCGGCGCCTTGGCGGCCATCGGCGAGCCGGGCGGCAAGCCGGTGCCGCCGCTCAACCTCATCGGCGATTTCGGCGGCGGCGGCATGCTGCTCGCCTACGGTCTGGTCTGCGGCCTCCTCGAATCGTCCCGCTCGGGCAAGGGCCAGGTCATCGACGCGGCGATGGTGGACGGTGCCGCGTCTCTGATGGCGATGTTCTTCTCCATGGCCGGTCGCGGCTTCAAGGACCAGCGCGGATCGAACATGCTCGACGGCGGCGCGCACTTCTACAACACCTACGAGACCAAGGACGGCAAGTACGTCTGTGTCGGCTCGATCGAGCCGCAGTTCTACGCCGAGCTGGTGGAGAAGTCTGGCGTCGATCCGAACCGCTTCGGCCCGCAGATGGACCAGGACCAGTGGGTGGACTTCAAGGACGAACTGACCGAGGTTTTCAAGGCCAGGACCCGCGACGAGTGGTGCGCGATCATGGAAGGGAGCGACGTCTGCTTCGCCCCGGTGCTGTCGATCCTCGAAGCGCCGCAACATCCGCATAACCAGCACCGGGGGACGTTCGTCGAGGTCGACGGCGTCACCCAGCCGGCCCCGTCGCCACGCTTCAGCCGCACCGAGCCCGCGATTTCGCACCCGGCGCGGGCCCCTGGCGAGGACACCCGCGCCGTGCTCGAGAACCTCGGCCTCGATACCGCGGAGATCGACGCGTTAGGAGAACGGGGCGTCGTACAGGCTACGTAGTGGACTCCCGCCCCTACGCCGAGGCGTACCACAGCTCCATTGCCGAACCCCGGACCTTCTGGCGGGAGGCGGCCGAGGGGATCGACTGGTTCGAGTTTCCGACCTCGATCCTCGATACGGACGAAAACGGCGCCGACCGTTGGTTTCGGGGCGGCAAGCTCAACACCGCCTGGCTGGCGCTTGACCGCCACGTGGCGGCCGGGCGTGGCGACGACGTTGCGCTGATCTACGACTCGCCAGTCACCGGGCGGACCGAGAAGTTCACTTTCCGCGAGCTTATGGACCGCGTCGCCAAGGTCGCTGGTGGCTTGCAGGATCTCACCGTGGCCAAAGGTGATCGGGTGGTCATCTACATGCCCATGGTTCCCGAAACCGTGATCGCCATGCTCGCGTGCGCGCGCATCGGCGCCGTCCATTCCGTGGTGTTCGGTGGTTTCGCGGCACCGGAGCTCGCTCTGCGCATTGACGACGCGACCCCGAAGGTCGTCCTGTCCGCCTCCTGCGGCATCGAGTTCCAGACCGTCATCCCCTACAAGCCGCTGCTGGACGAGGCGCTGGAGATCGCCGAGGCGAAACCCGAACACGCCGTCATCCTGCAACGGCCGCAGTGCGAAGCGTCGCTCGTTGCTGGCCGCGACCTCGACTGGGCGCTATGGGAGGCGGCCAGCGCGCCATGCGACGTGGTGCCCGTTGACTCGTGGGATCCGCTCTACATCCTCTACACGTCGGGCACCACCGGAAAGCCGAAAGGCGTGGTGCGCGACAACGGCGGTCACGCCGTCGCGCTGCACTACAGCATGGGCGCGATCTACGGTTGCGAAGCGGGCGACGTCTACTGGGCGGCGTCGGACGTCGGCTGGGTGGTGGGCCACTCGTACATCGTCTACGCGCCGCTCATCAAGGGCTGCACGACGGTGCTCTACGAGGGCAAGCCGGTGCGCACGCCGGACGCCGGGTCGATCTGGCGCGTCATCGCGGAGCACCGGGTCAAGACGTTCTTCGTCGCGCCGACGGCCTTTCGGGCGGTGAAGAAGGAAGACCCGGATGCGGCGCTCAAGGCCGATCACGACATTTCCTGCCTCGAGTACCTGTTCGTCGCTGGGGAACGGCTGGATCCGGCAACCTACGAGTGGCTGAAAGAGACGGTGCACACGCCGGTCATCGACCATTGGTGGCAGACGGAGACCGGCTGGTCGATCTGCGCCAAGATGGTGGGCGTGGCGGACGCCGCCGACATCGAGACGCGCCCGGGCAGCCCGAGCCTGCCCGTGCCGGGTTACGACCTGCGCATTCTCGACGACGACGGCCGCGAACTTGGCTCTGGCGAGGAAGGCAACGTCGTGGTGAAAGCGCCCCTGCCTCCGGGGGCGTTGCCGACGGTGTGGGGCGACCACGAGCGCTACTTGGAAGCCTACTGGTCCCAATACCCCGGCTACTACTTGACCGGCGACGGCGGCTACCGCGACGCGGACGGCTTCGTCTACATCATGGGTCGCATCGACGACGTCATGAACGTCGCCGGGCACCGCCTGTCGACGGGCGAGCTCGAGGAGGTGGTGGCGGCGCATCCGGCGGTGGCGGAGTGCGCCGTTGTCGGCATCGCGGACGAGGACCGCGGCCAGGTGCCCCTCGGGTTGGTGCTGCTGAAGGATGGCGTCAACGTCGAACCGGCGGCGCTGGAGGCGGAGTTGATACAACTCATGCGCTCGCAGGTCGGCGCGTTCGCGAACTTCAAGCGCGCGCTGATCGTGCCGCGCCTGCCCAAGACCCGGTCCGGGAAGATCCTGCGCCAGGTCATCGGCAAGATCGCCGACGGCGTCCCCTACGACGTCCCGTCGACGATCGACGACCCGGCCATCCTCGACGAGATCGCGGACGCGTTGGGCAGGAGCCCTCAGCGGGGGAGCGCGAGGGGCGTGCCCCTCGCATGAAACAAATGCCAGAGCGAGCGCAGCGAGCGGCGGCGGTTGTTTCATGCGGGGTCGGAGTGGCCTTGGGCCGGAGGCGAAGCCGGTGCCGAGCGACGCGAGGTACCGGACACGGCTATGGGGCGCTCGCAAGAAAGAGCAACTGAGAACTCAAGGAGATCACGACTATGCGAATTGGAGTCATGCTGGGTGCTGACGGACGTCGGGGAGACCTCGACGGGATCGTCGCGTCGGCGAAACAGGTCGAAGCGGCCGGCCTTGACAACCTGTGGATGGCCAACATCTTTTCTTTCGATGCCATCGGCACGCTGGCCGTGGTCGGCCGCGAGGTGCCGCGGATCGGACTGGGCACCGCGGTGACGCCGACCTATCCCCGGCATCCAACCGCATTGGCGCAGCAGGCGCTGACCACCGCAGCCGCCACCGGCAACCGGTTCACGCTCGGTATCGGGCTTTCGCACAAACTCGTCATCGAGAACATGCTGGGCCTGTCCTACGACAAGCCCGCGCGCCACATGCGGGAGTATCTCGACGTTCTGATGCCGCTCTTGCGCGGCGAGGGCGTCAACTACGATGGCGAGCAGTACAGCGTGCACGGGTTGCAACTCGCGGTGCCCGGTGCCGATCCGGTGCCCACGGTCGTCGCCGCGCTGGGGCCATTGATGCTGCGGATTGCCGGCGAGCGTACCGACGGCACCAATACCTGGATGGTCGGACCGAAGACCATGGAGGACCACATCGTCAAGCGCCTGACAAGCGCCGCCGAGTCTGCCGGGCGACCGACGCCCAGGGTGGTCGGCGGCGTGCCGATCGCGCTGACGAGCCAACCGGACGCAGCCCGGGAGAGCATCGCGACGACGTTGGCCATGTACGGCCAATTGCCGTCCTACCGAGCGATGCTGGACCGCGAGGGCGTCGACGGCCCGGCCGATATCGCGATCCTCGGCGACGAGAACGCGCTGCGCGGCGAGATCGACCGCTTCCGCAACGCCGGCGTCACGGATTTCAACGCGGCGATCATGAATGTCGAGGACGGGGCCTACGAGCGGACCCTCGAGTTCCTGAGCAGCATGGTTTAGGGAGCATTGGCGACGTCTTACCAGCCGGCCTACCGGGCGATTACCGAGGGCCGGACCGACTCGGTACGCGATCTGATTGCGGCCGAGCCGGAACTCCCCGGCATCGCGGAGGATCTGTCGGACTGGCCCGACTCGACGCTTCTGGAACATGCGGTCTGGTGGCATCGGCGGGAGATCGTCGACCTCCTCGTGGCGGCCGGTGCTCCGGGGGGTAGGCCCGGCGGCACGCCCCCGCAGTCGCCCCTGCAACGCGCGCTGGAGATGGGTGCCGACGGTCTCGCCGATCTACTGGGCCCTGGCACGGATCTGGAGTCGGCGGCAGGTCTCGGCGATGTGTCCGGGGTCCGGTCGCGGCTGGACAAAGCCGATGCGGGGGCGTGGCGGCGCGCGTTTCGCTTGGCCTGCCTCAACGGCCGTCGCGAAGTCGCACGACTCTTGTGCCCGGACGGCTGGTTCGACAAGGACGCACTGGTGGAGGCCTTGCTTCGCGGTCGCCATCTCTTGACCTGGGACGAAGGCGAGACCGCGTGGGACTGGGCGCGTTTTCAACTGGAGCTTGCGGACCCGTTGAACGTCCTCTCCTTTGCTGAGCTTCCTCGAAACGACCTCACCCGGAAGTTGCGGGGCAGCGAGGGCCGCCGGGTACCGCCGGAGCGCGTGTGGCGCCCGATGAATTCGCCGCTGGTCGAGGCTTTCCTCTTCGCCTGCCAATGGGGTCAGACGCCACGTGTCCGCGCATTCCTCGCGGACGACCCGGAGCTTGTCCACAGCCGCACGATGTGGGATGCCGGCACCCTCTACCTGCCCGGCGCGTACGGCTCCACGGGCAGCGTTGCCACGGGCTTGCTGCTGCTGGAGGCCGGCGCACGGCCTTACGATGGAATCGGCGGGCCCGCGTGGTGGGGCGCCGTCGACCTGGTGCGCGCGCTCCTCGATGCCGGGGCACCGACGGAGTGGCGGGAACGGCGCGAGAGCGGCCTGTTGCACGCCTGCGCCGCCACGCGCTACAACGACGACAGTGGCCACGAACACTGGCTGCCGATCATTGAGAATCTGCTCGACAAGGGCGCGGACCCCAACTACGCGGATCGCTTCGGCGTCACGCCCTGGGGTTTCGCCCACGACGAGGTCCGACCGTTGCTTGAAGCGCGTGGTGCGCGCCCGGAGCCACGCCATCCGGGTCTCGTGCAACTCCGCGAGCGACTCGCGAGCGCCGCCCCCGACGTCGTCGACCGGGCCGTGGCGGATCGCGAGTTGCTCGACTTCTACGACGAACAGACGGGCTGTACACCCGCGTTGGCGGCCCTGGTCCAAGGCGACCGGCGACTGGCCGACGCGCTGCTGGCGACCAAGGGACGCCTCGACATCAACGAAGCGGCGGCCTTCGGGGATGTGGGCGCGCTCGAGGCGTTGCTCGACGACCACGGCATCACGGGATCGCGTGCAGGCGCCGGGCCGCCTTTCGTGCCGCTGCACTTTGCCGCGTGGGGCGGTGAACTCGAGGTCGCTGAGGTGCTCCTGGCGCGCGGCTACTCCGCTGCGGTCGTGAACCGCGCGGACGAGGCCGGCAAGTACCAGGGCATGCCGGCACTGCGGGACACGACCCCGCTGCACGTGGCGGCCGACGCCGGCCAGGCGGCGTTGCTCGAACGCCTGCTGGATGTTTGGGACGAGCACTGGCAATCGGGCAACGGATGACGACTGAACTCGTCGTCGTCCGCCACGGAGAGACCGAGTTCAACCGCAGCGGCCGCTACCAGGGCCACGCCGACAGTCCGCTCACGCCCGCGGGCGAGGCCCAGGCGCTGCGCCTGGCACCGCGGCTTCGCGCGCTCGACTGCAGCGCGACCGTCCAATGCTCAGACCTCGGCCGCGCCCGCCGCACGGCCGAGTTGCTTGTCCGACCGGCCGCGCACCGCATCCGCGAAGACCCGGCCCTGCGCGAACGCTGCTACGGCGTCTTCGAGGGCCTTTCGCGCACGGAGATCGCGGAGCGGTATCCGGATGCCAGGATCGCCAGCGGCGCCGCGAATCCCGACTACACGCCACCAGGCGCCGAGACGCAGGACGAGTTCAACGAGCGCGTTATCGGGGCGTTCGACCGGATCGCCAGCGAACACGCCGGCGGGCGCGTGATCGTGGTCACCCACGGCGGCGTAGTGACGGCGTTCGCACGCTACGTGCTCGGCGTTCCTGCGGACGCACCGCGCCGGTTCGACATCGGCAATACGAGCTTGAGCCTGTTCTACCGAGAAGACGTACGCGGCTGGATGGTGCGTTTTCTCGGTGATATGTCGCACCTTGAAGGCGATGCGGGCGGTGGCTAGGTGGATTTCGGGTCGCGATGACGGGGATGTGCGGCCATCCCGTTTGCGAAATCGCTGTGGTCAGGAACCACGAGTCAGTCTCCGGTCGAAGGGGTGGCGGCTCGACGACTTGATCACGTATACAGCATCGGCGTGAAGGGGGTTCAGCAGGTAGTTCCAGCTCCTCGCTACTACCGCGCTCGGCACCTTTAGCAGCGCGGATGCGCCAGAAGCCAGCCACTCGCTGCCAATGCGTCGCGTTAAGGCACGATGCCCCGTCCATTCTTCCGGCAGTTGGCCGTCATCTAGGCGCCGGGCGGCGACGGAACCACAATCGACCTCCAATAGCTGGTAGTTGTCCGGGAACTCGGTCGGCGCTAGGTCGAAATTGGCGATGACTTCCAATAGAGCCAGCGCCGGGCTCTCGGAGAGATAGACCACCGGCACGCCCGCATGGTGCCAGCGTCCGCTGCGGAATACGCCGCCAAGGCCACGGAGATCAGCATGGTTGCTGATCCGCCAAAGAATCAAGCGAAATAACCTTCATCGAGTTGACCGAGGGTCTCCTCCACAACTTGGCCTCCGGCTTCCGTTTGCAGGAGTTCCATCGCGCTGATTCCGCCAAATGTCCGGCGAGGCCTGCGCAGCCACGCAAGCGCCTTGTCGCGGTTGCCGAAAACGGCTTCGGACATAGCCCGAATTTTCAGCATACGCAGAAAGCAGCCCGTTTCGTTGGGCGTCAGCGGGCGACCGCTTTGGCGCCGATGGGCGAGGGTCCGTCGCGCCACGATCCAGTCGATTTCTCGTCGCGTCAAGCCGCTGTCGACCAAGACGGCGAGCATTTCAGGCGCCACTCCCTTTCGGTTTACGGCAGCGAGGTCCAAAGCGGTCTCGAGGGGCGTGCCCAGTAGTCGACTCACCTGGGCCAAGGCTCGGGAGGAAACACCTTCGACACTCGCTGGTGGCGTGAGTTCGGCCTCTGCACCCATGTCCGTTGTTCCTCGGTCAGGTGGCTGGCAATATGCCGACTGTACGTGGGCAAATGGCCTGACGCAATCCCAGCCTCCGCGACAGCGCAGGCATGAGTATGAGCAGTCCGGTCAGCGGCCCAGTCGACGCCGCCTTCGTCGCAGTGCTGCAGCAGCGTCGTCTTCCCGACCTGCCGCGGACCGGTCACGAGCAGGATCAGGAAGACGGTCGAGACGGTTCGTCGGGGGTATAGGCAAGTGGTCTGACCGGGGCGTTACGACGTCCCAGTCGTGGCGCAATGATCCGCGGGCGGTAGATCCAGCGCCGGATTCCTGTCGAAGAATCCCACCGGCTTCAGCGTGAAGCCGCAGTATTCGACAGGCATGACCGGCCAGTCCTCCGGTCGCGGAACGTGCGTGGAACCCACGGTGTGCCAGACCACGATGTCGGTGGCGTCGACGCTGCGGTTCCCTTCGGTCCAGAACGGCAGCCCGTCGCCGGGCCCCAGGTTCGGATGGTCGCCGGCAGCGCTTAAGCGATCCTCCTCGCAGGGCGTAACCCACAGGTTGTGCTGTGCAAAGCCGGCGCGCTTGGCGACGTTCGAACCCGGTGCGGCCAGCAGAGCGGGCGTGCCTTCGGGAACCAGCCGGTAGCCCACGGGTACGCCGAGCCGGTTCTTGCGCTCGGGATTGACGATCTTCCACGACCGGGACCGGCTCGCATCGACCTGTCGTCTGGCGTCGTGCTCCGTGGCTAGCAGCCGTGCCTCGGCGCGAAACGCCGTGCCGTCCGGATTATCGTCGCCGACTGGTGCGGGCACTGTGTCGACTTCGTAGACGCTGTTGGTCTCGCCGTCGATCTCGCAGTCGAGGCGGAAGCAGAACAGGTGCTGGTGGATCGGGGATGCGAGATTCGGAGCGATCAGCGGCGCGTACTCGGGGCGGCTGGTCCCGTCGTCGACCGCGGAAACGCCGACGATGCCCGTGAGCTTCACTTCCATCTGGATGCGGCCGTCCAGGTAGAGATACCAGTAGAAGCCGTACTCGTAGTTGCCGACGGTGTGAAAGGAGCTGACCACCAGGCGACGCGAGCGGCGGACTTCGGTGGTCTGGCCGTGGCCGTCGTGGTGCTTCCAGAGGATTCCGTAGTCCTCCTCGTGGATGCAGATCGCCTGCTCGATGAGCCGTGGCGAGCCGTCGGGCTTGACCGCGACATGGTCGAGGTATCGGATCTCGCCGAGGCAGTCGCAACCGAGCTTGAGGGAGTTCGCGCAATTGCCGATGCACGCTTCGCCGGCGTCCAGAACGTGCTTCCAGACGTGCATGGGATCGGTGTCGCCGTACGGGACGACCATGTCCGAGAGCGCCGCGCGGTGCAGGATGGAGCGGACTTCGTCGCCGTCGTCGTAGCGCAGTTGGTGCAGCACCAGGCCGTTGATCGGGTGCATGGTGACGCGGAACTGCCAGCCCTGCCAGGCGATCAGGTTGCCGTCGATCGCAAAGCTCACGCCCTCCGGCTGGGTGATCTCGAGCGGCTTCGGCGGCTCGCGCAGGCGCGGCTGGCTGGCGGCGTCGTAGCGTCCGTGTTCCGTCGGCAGCGGCACGTCGCCGTGGTCCTCGAGGTGGGCGACGCGGCCGGCGTCGAGGTCGACGTGGGCAATCAGGCCCTGCACCGGGCGCGCGTAGCCGTTGTCGGTCTTGGTCTCGCGGACGAAGGCGATGGCGCGATGGGCGCGGTGCCCGGCCGGAATGCTCGGGTGCTGGTAGCCGCCCGCGGGCCACGGATCGATCTGCACCAGTTCGAAGTTGTCGATGCCACGCCTGCGCATGGCCGCCTGCCAACCGGGGTCTTCCTTGGTGATGCGCACGGCCGCGACCACGTCCGCGAAGCCGATCGGCGCCTGCCCGTGCGTGATCCGGGCCATCTCGACGCGCTGGCTGACGAGGTCCACGGTGGCATCGAAGCCGCCGTCGCCTCCCGCGTAGTCGTAGCCTAGGAAGCGCACCTTGCGCGGTACCGGATCGCCGTTTCGGAACGACTTGAGATCCGCCTTCGGCGGCTCGACGAGGGCAACGGAGCAGAATGCGGCGCGTTCGCCGAGTTCCGCCTTGGCCAATGCACTCGCCTCGGCGACCTCGTCGGCGGTGAGGGCGTCGAGCGGATGGTTGAGCCCGACGGCCAGGTTTTCTGCGGCTTCGGCCATGGTTGCTCCTCGAAGGGATTCGGTGAGTTGTGTGCGCGTTACTATGGACGCGACTACGGGCTCACGCCAGTCCGGCAACCTCGGGTAGCACCTGGTCGATCAACCGCCTGGTCTGGTCGATCATGTCGTCCGTTCCCGATGCGATCGGTCGCAGTATGAACTTGTGGGCGCCCGCGTCGTGGAAGCTCTTGAGCTTGGCCATGATGTCTGCGCGTCCGCCGACGGCCGTGAAGGCGTCGGGCGGCTTGCCCATGGAGCGGGTAAAGCCGCCGATGTAGCGCTGCATGATCGGCTCCTCGGCGTCGCCGAAGCGGAATCCGAACCCGGCGCCGTAGTGATCTTCGTCGATGCTGCGACCGAACTCGGACGCCTTGGCCTTGATGGCCTCGATAACCGGCGCGACCTTGTCGGCGGACTCGATGCCCGCCTGCCACCCCGTGCCCCAGCGCGCGGTCCGCTCTATAGCCTTCGGCGCGGAGCCGCCAACCCACAGCGGCAGCGGTTGCTGCACGGGACGCGGCGCGATGCTCGCGGCGTCGAGTCGGAAGAACTCGCCGTCGGTGGATACGGCCTCCTCCGACCACAGGCGGGAGAGGATCTCGAGACACTCGTCCATGCGCTTGCCCCGGCGCGCCGTCGGTGTGCCGGTCGCGACGTAGTCGCGGGACCGGCTGCTGCCGAGCCCGAATGCGGGCAGTAGACGGCCTTCCGAGAGGACGTCGATGGTCGCGCACTGCTTGGCTGTTAGCACCGGATCGCGAACGCCCAAGCTCGCCACGTTCATGCCGAACTTGATCCGACGGGTGGCGCCGGCGAGGGCGGCCATCACGCTCATGCACTCGAGATTGCCTTCCCGAGAGATCAGCCGATCGGATTGCCAGATGGAGTCGATGCCGCCGGCCTCGCAGATGTCGACCCACTTCCAGAACCCACGGGCGTCGTCGAAGTTGAAGCTGGCGATGCCGATTCCAGCGCTAACGGTCATGTTTGCCCTTGGCGAGGTTGAGCGCGCAGTTTAGCCGTGTCCGATGCGGGGTGTGGTACGGTCCCTGGCATCTTGCGGAACAGGAGACATCCGATGGCACAGGCCCGCCGAGAACTGCGGGGCGGATTCCGTGGCCAGGCCGCGGATCGTGAGGCACTCGAGAAGATCACCGTGGGCGGTTTGTCGTTTGCCGTCGAGTACCGCCACGTCGGCGAAGAGCAGGGCCCATCGGTCCATGTCTTCGGCGACGTCGATGGCGTGGAAGAGGAGATTCTGCGTTTCGACTGCTTCGACAAGACCCCGCACTACCACTACGGCTTCTCCTACATCGACCAGCCCCAGGTGCTAATCGACCGTGCCGCCACCGGCGACCCCCTCGAGTGGGTCTGCGGCCGGATCGAGACGCGTCTGCCGATGATGCTGGAGAGGGCGCAAGCCGGCCACCTAGCGGCCAGTTGCGATGCGGCCCGACTCGGCACCGTGGCGGCGGAACTGCTGGCCCGCGGGCGCGCTCTCTCGCCTTAGGGAGTCGTCGTGGCGTTGGGCACGGTTCCCGCCGACCTGCGCTCCAACGCACCGTCTTCGAGTTGGGCGAGGATGCCCGGGAAGCTCGCCAGCGTTACGATTAGGGGTTCTGTGGCGTGGGGAAAAGCCTCGTAGAAAGCTTCGAGCGCGGACCAGTGTCGCTCCGTCGCGCCGTCCACGGTGACTTGGACCGGCGTGGGCCCGGCACCTGCCTGTACCACGAAGTCCACTTCGCCGGTATCGCCGTTGGCCCGCCAATAGAATACGTCGCGGTGTCGCTTTTTGAGTTCGATGAACGTGGCGCATTCGAGCGCCTTGCCGAGATCCCTGCCGGCCCGCGTTACCGCAACGCGTCGCAGCGCGGTATCGACGGGATAGTACTTGCGGTTTCTTACGGCCCGCTTGCGTTCCGAGTAGGCGAACCAAGGACATGCGAATAGGAGGTACGCTTGCTCGCAGGCGTCGAGGTATGCCGATACGGTCTCGACAGCCACACCGCTTGCGGCCGAGATACGGCGCAGGCTGAGTTCGGAGCCGGCGGACTCGAAAACCATCTGGACGATCTGGCGAAGCGCGAACGATGATCTCGCGCCGGTCCGTTCGCGGACGTCCCGCTGCAGGATGTCCAGGAAGTACTGCCGCAACAGCGAGTCGCCCGCGTCGCTCGCGATCGGTTCCGGGAAGCCGCCGCGGTGTAGATGGTCCGTTACGGTCGCCTCGGCATGCAGGCGTAGAAACTCGGTAAAGTCGAAGGGGAAGAGCTCGATCGTGATGTGTCTGCCTGTTAGTACCGTGGACAGTTCGCCCGAGAGGAGATGGGCGTTGGAGCCGCTGACCACGAACTGGAACCGGCCCGGGCGTTCGAGTCGAGTTCGCAACCACCGCTCCCAGCCTTCCACCCATTGGATCTCGTCCAGGAAGACGGTCAGAGTGCCCGTCGGACGCGCGGCCTCGAAGGCGCGAGTCAACTGTTCGAGCGTCTCGAAGCGGAGGCTGCCGGCAAGACGGGGATCCTCGAAATTGGCGAATAGGCAGTCCCGCCGCTTGAGCCGGTAGCGCCCGATCAACTGAGTCATTAGGGTGGACTTGCCGCAGCGGCGCACGCCCTGGATCACTAGCGCGGTGCGCTGGGACAAGGACTTGGGTAGTTCGACCGTTCGCGGGATGGACGGTGCAGGTGGCTGGTCCCAGAAACTCCAGGTGGCGGCGATGTCGAGAAACTCTGCGTCGTCCACTTGTCGAGCTAACTCTACGCTTTGGATGTTGTCGAGTTTAATCGACACAGTGCGCATCGTCCAATTGACTCGACAATGCGACAGTTTGGCGGAGGGCGCTCCTAATGAACGTCGACGGCGTCCCGCAGCCGGTCGCCGAGGACGTTGAAGGCGAACAGGGTCAGCGTCAGCATCACCGCCGGGAACACGAGCTGCCAGGGCGAGGAGTGCATCTCGCGTGCGCCGTCGGCGATCAGCACGCCCCAGCTTGTTTGCGGTTCCTGGACGCCTAGCCCGAGGAAGCTCAAGAAGCTCTCTGCGATGATCACGCCGGGCACGGTGAGGGTGGCGTAGACCAGGGCCGGGCCGAGGACGTTCGGCACGACGTGGCGACGAATGACCGTGAACGTAGGCGCGCCGAGCCCACGGGCCGCTTCCAGGTACGCCTCGCTCTTCACGGCGAGCGTCTGGCCGCGGACGATCCGGGCGAGGTCCAGCCAGGACACGGCGCCGAGGGCCGCGAACAGCAGCACGATGTTGCGCCCGAAGAGCGCCACCAGGAGGATCACCAACAGGATGAAGGGCAGGGCGTACAGACCGTCGACGATGCGCATCATGGCCTGATCGGTGCGACCGCCGAGATAGCCCGCGGTTGCACCCCACGGAATGCCGATGCAGCAACTCACTACCGTTGCCGCCAAGGCGATGGCGATGGAAATCTGGGCCCCGCTAAGCGTCCGGGTGAGGAGGTCGCGGCCCACGCCGTCGGTGCCGAACCAGTGCGCAAGACTTGGGGCCGTGTCGATCGCGTCCCAATCCACGGCGTCGAATTCCCAAGGCGAGAGCCAAGGGCCGAGCGCGGCCGCGAGGACCACGACGCCGAGAAAGCCGCAGCAGACGCGTGCGAGAAGGGTGCCGAACAGCGCGTCACGCATGGCGGATGCGGGGATCGAGCCGCGCGTAGCAGAGATCCGCGAGCAGATTGAAGGTGAGTACTAGGGCCGCGTAGACGATGACCGTGCCGGTCACCAGCGTGTAGTCGCGGTTCAGGGCGCCTTGCACGAAGTAGCGGCCGAGTCCGGGCAGCGAAAACACCTCCTCGATGACCATGGAGCCGGCGAGCAATGCGGCCGCCGCGGGGCCGAGGAAGGAAACCACCGGAATCAGCGCGCTGGGTAGCACGTGCCTGCGCACGATGCGCCAGGTCGGCATGCCCTTCGCGCGCGCCGTCAATACGTGCGCCCGGCCGAGCACCTCGGCGACGCTGCCGCGGCTCAAGCGCGTGAAAGCCGCCGCGTAGGGGAGCGACAGGGCGATCACGGGCAGCACGTAGCTTCGCGCCGTGTCGTATCCCCCCGCGGGAAACCAGCCCAGGCCAACCGCGAAGACCAGCACCAGGAGCGGTGCCACGATGATCGGCGGCAGTGCCAAGCCCAGCGTCGCTGCGGTCACCAGCAGCCGGTCCCGGGCGCGGTCGCGTGCCATGGCGGCGAACGTGCCGGCGGTCACGCCGACGACCACCGCGAGTGCGAGCGCCAGGCCCCCGACGGTGACGCTGATCGGCAGGCCGCGCCCGATCAACTCGTTGACGGAGAAGTCCTTGTGCCGGAACGACGGCCCGAGATCGGCGCGGGCGAGCATGCCGAGGTAGCGGGCGTATTGATGGACGACGGGCTTGTCGAGGTCGTAGGCGGCGCGCAGGTTCGCCTCCACTTCCGGCGGCAGACGGCGCTCGCCATCGAACGGCCCGCCGGGCGCCGCCCGGGCCAGGAAGAAGGCCACGGTGACCACGGCGAACAGGGTGATCAGCGCGAACGTCAGCCGCCGAAGAAGGTAGCGTCCCACTTGAGCTGCCGGCCTCGCAGCCGGTCCCTAAGGCGCCGCGCGGACGCCGAGGTAGCGTGCCGGATGCACGTTGCGGGGATTCGGATGCCAGCCCGTAATGCGCGGGTCGACGAGGCTGCGAATCGTCACCGCGTACAACGGCACCACCGGGTCGAGCGACAACCCCGCGACCTCGGCTTGGCGCAGCAATCCAAGCCGCGCGTCGAGGCCCACGGCGTCCTTGGCTTTCGCCATCAACGCGTCCGTCTCGGCATCGGCGAAGCGGCCGTAGTTGACGTCGCCGGTCGTCGACATCAGGAGTTCCAGGTAGTGCTCCGGATTGTTCTCGCCGAACCAGCCGGCCTGGGCGACTTGGAACGCGCCTTGGCGCAACTCGGCGAAATGGGCGTTGAGTTCGGCGTGGTGCAGGGTCGTCTGGACGCCGATGGCCCGCCACATGGCGGCGATCGCGACGTGCACCTTCTTGTTGTCGGCACCCGCGATGTAGCGCAGCGTGATCCGCAAGGGGGTGTCGTCGCCGTAGCCGGCTTCGGCGAGGAGCTTCGCCGCTTGGTCGGTGTCGGCGGCCACTGCCGTGACGGCGCTGCGGTAGTTCTCGACCATCGGCGGAACGAAGGTTGGCGAGGGCACCTCGGCGCTTTGCAGGACGCGGCCGGTTATGAGCTCTCGGTCGATGGCCAGCGCCAGCGCGCGGCGCACGCGGGAATCGTCGAAAGGCGGCTCGGTCACGTTGAACACGAGGTACATGATCGAAAGCAGTGGCGAGATGTGCAGATGGTCGGCCATCTCGCGGCGCAGCCACGCGATCTCGCCGGGCGGGAAGTCGCCGATGATGTCGAGCTCGCCGTTGCGGTAGCGGTTGTAGGCGGCGTTGCGGTCGGCGGTCGGGAAGTACCGGATGGCGTCCAGTGTGACGGTCCTCGCCGCATGGAAGTGTGCGTTCTTCTCAGCGCGCACGAAGCCTTGCGGTTGCCAGTCGGCGAGCGTGAACGCGCCGTTGCTGGCCATGTTGCCGGGCTTCACCCAGTCGTCGCCGAGCTTCTCGACAACGTGCTTGGGCACCGGGAAGCCCGTCGGGTAGATCAACCGCTCGGCGAAGAACGGGAAGGGCCTCGCGAGGCGGACCTCCAGCCTATGGGAGTCTAGGGCGCGCACGGCGATGTCCTCGACCGGGATCTTGCCCGCGTTGGCCTCCGCGGCACCTTCGATGGCGTACATGAAGAACGCGAGGCTCGCCGCGGTCTTGGGATCGAGCAGGCGGCGAAAGGCGAACACGAAATCGTCGGCCGTCACGGGCTGGCCGTCCGACCAGCGGCCGTCCGGGCGGAGCTTGAAAGTCCACACAAGGCCGTCGACAGACGTGGTCCAGCTCATCGCCGCGCCGGGGACGATCCGCCCGTGCGCATCGTGGGCGGTCAGTCCTTCGAAGAGGTCCGCGAGGATCTTCTCCTCGAGGTTCAGGTTGTAGCGGTGCGGGTCGAGCGTCAACGGCTCGCCGCCGTTGCCGATCCGCAACTCCGCCGCGTGGACGGCGGTTCCGAACACCAGCAGCAGAGCCAACGACACGCGCGCGGCGGCCGGTGGACAGATGGCGCGCAGCATTTCACCAGCGAGCAGCATGCGGCAACGGCGTCCCGGGGTTTCTTGAGCAATGAGTATAGGGCTGTTGTACTTGGCCCATGGACCATCTGGCCGGAGACATCGGCGGCACGAATGCGCGCTTCGCGACCTATGTCGAAGGCGTGCGAACCGGCTCGGTAGACCTGTCGACGCCACGGTACACGGACGCCCAAGACATGCTCGCGGACGCGGTGGCGGCGTTGCCTCGACGCGCATTCGACGCCTGCTGTCTTGCCGTCGCCGGCCCGGTTTTCGGGACCGAGGCGAAGCTGACCAACGCCGGCATCACCTTCTCGACGGTGGCAGTGTCCGGGGCGACGGGCAGCGCACGCACCGCACTGGTGAACGACATGGTGGCCCTCGGCACGGCCATCGCCGAGTTGCCAGCGGGCCGATTCGAACTGCTGAACGGGCGGGCCTCCGGCAAACAAGCCACGCGTGGCGTGCTTGCCGCTGGCACCGGACTGGGCATGGGCATCGTGGCGGACGGCCGCTGTCTGCCCTCGGAAGGGGGTCACGCCAGGGTCGCCCCTGCGGGTGACTTCGAGCGCGAGCTTGTGGCCGTCACCGAGCGCGAATGCGGCGAGCCCGTGTCCTGGGAGCACTATCTTTCCGGCCGCGGCCTGGTCGCGCTGTACCGCGCCGTGAACACGGTTTGGGGCGCCAAGGCGAAGTGGACGTCGCCGGAGGAGGTCATCGCGCACGGCGGCGACGGGGCCGATCCGGTCTGCGACACGACCTTGGAGACATGGGCCGGTCTGCTGGCCACCGCCGCGGGTGGCCTGGCGGTCACGGCGCTGACGCTCGGCGGCATATACTTGGCTGGCGGCGTGGCCGTCGCCGTGCAGGACAGGCTGCGCACACCGCTGTTCCGGCGGCGTTTCGAAGATTCCGCCTGGGCGGCGGACTATCTCAGCGATCTGCCCGTGTATCTCGTGGCGGATCCCCACACGGCGTTGGATGGCGCCGCGGCGATCGCGGCCCGGACGGCGGTCAGCAGTTAAGGAGACTCATGAAGACCAGCATTGGCATAGGCGGCGCCGCGTCCGGCGGACAGCGCGACTTCGAGGACCAGGTGGCGTTCGTGGTCGAAGCCGAGAAACTCGGCGTCGACACCGTCTGGACCGCGGAGGCCTGGGGCCAGGATGCCATCGCGCCCTTGGCCTTCCTCGCGGCGCGTACCGAGCGCATTCGCCTCGGCACCGGCATCATGCAGATCAGCGCCCGCACGCCGAGCATGACGGCAATGACGGCCCTCACCATGGCGGCCATCTCCAACGACCGCTTCCTGCTCGGCCTCGGCGCGAGTGGACCGCAAGTCGTCGAAGGCCTCCAGGGCCGACCGTTCAGGGCGCCGCTGACGCGCATGCGCGAGACCGTGGAGATCGTCAAGATGGCGTTCGCGGGCGAACGCATCGCCTACGACGGTAAGTACCACCAATTGCCGTTGCCGGGCGGCGAGGGCAAGGCGCTGCGCCTGGCCCAGCCCGGCAACGACCGGATTCCCATCTATCTCGCAACCTTGGGCCCGAAGGCCTTGGAATACACGGGCGAGGCCGCCGACGGCTGGCTGGGCACGTCGTTCACGCCCGAGCACGCGGATGCGCATCTGGACTTTCTCAGGAAGGGAGCCGAGTCCGCGGGGCGCGACTTCCGCGACATCGACATCCAGGTCGGCGGCACCGTGGCGTTCGGGGATCCCGAGGAATTGGCGCAACCGCTGAAGGGGGGGATGGCGTTCACGCTGGGCGCCATGGGTTCGGCCCGCACCAACTTCTACAACGACGCCTACAAGCGTGGGGGATGGGACGGAATTGCGCGGCGCTCGCAGGCGCTGTGGGTCGCCGGCAAGCGCGACGAGGCGGTCGCGGTGATTCCCGACGAGATGGTCATCCAGGCGAACCTGCTCGGCGACGAGGCTGCCGTCAGTGGGCGGCTGCGGACGTTCCGGGACGCGGGCGTGACGACGATCCGGCTGTCGCCCGCTGGCGCCAACGCCACCGCGAGGTTGGACACGCTGGGGCGAACGCTGGAGCTGATGGACGGGCTGGACTGAGCGGCGTAGATGCCGATAGCGGACTCGACACCGCGGCCTACGCCAAGCCCGGCGGTCGCGGCATGTGGGCGTCTCCTAGCCCGGGCTTGAGTCCTCGTCGCGTGCCTTGAGCAGCGCCTCCAATTCGGCCACTCGGGCCGCGGCTTGGTCGCGTGCCGCCGCGGCTTCGGCATCGGCTTCGTCACGCAACCGGTGCAGCTCTTCGTAGTCGAGCAGATCCTGACCGCTTGCCGGGTCGAACCAGCGTAGCCGCCCCTCCCGGACGTAGACTGCGAGTTGGAGCACTTCGCTGCGCACGCCGCGGCGGCCATTCGGCAGGATTACCTGGGGCATCTCGTTGTACCGCCCATCCGAGAGCGTCAGACCCGTGACGCGCGCCGGCCCGCTCGCCGTAGGTGGATCGAAGAGGAAGTACTCGGCGACGCGTAGCGATGCATAGAGATGCCTCTTGTGGCCGTGGTCCCGTGCCCGGGTCGACTTCGAGGCGATCTCGAGCACGAAGCGGATCTCCGCGTCCGGCTCGTGAAACAGCACGTAGGAATCCCGGTCCGGGCGGTCCGGCACGCCGAAGACGACGTAGATGTCCGGCGCGACGGATGAAACCGCCGGCTTCCCACCACGGTCCTCGCCGATGTAGTACACGAACATGTCGCCCTCGACCGCCACCCGGTCGCGCTGGCCGCGGAAGTGGTAGCGCAGGCTGTCGCGCGAGTAGTCGAGCGGGACCTGCTGGACGCGCCCGTCAGCCAAGGGGGTGTCGTCCGAACTGGGCAGCGTCTGCTCGTTGTGGGCAAGGATCGCGTCGAGTGCGGGGCCGGGCGCCGGCGCCGGATGGGCGAGCGCCGCATCGAGGATCCGTGGCGGCGTGGGCGGTTGCGCGGATTCGGGCATGACGTACTCCCGATGGTCAGGGCTGCAGACACGGTCCGCGCCGTGTCGTCCTGTCCGCCCATTGTGCGCCAACCGCTTGTACCGTTCCACGTTGACACACGGGCATCATGGGATTAGGTTGCGTCGCGAGTGCGAAGGGCGCCGCCGGTCCGCGGAAAGGGATGCAATCCCACCTTCATCGACAGGCCACATCGGCGACAGAAGCGCCCAGCGCGCACCGAAACGATGGTCTTCTTTCAGCCCGACAAGCGGACATCGGGCGGTATACGAAGGGAGATGCATCCGATGTCGGAGCAAACCGAACGGACGTTGCCAGCCGCAGCGTCCATCACCTACCTGAAAAACGAAGCCAGGACGCTGCGTGCTGCGTTCGACGATGCCGACGACGGCGCGCGGACGCGGGTTGGGACGCACGTGTCGCCGCTGCCGTCGACCCTCGCCCAGGCGCAGGCGCTCTTCGTCATCGCCCGGGAGTACGGTTTCCGTAGCTGGCCGGTGCTGAAACGCCATGTGCAGCGCCAGACGCGGACCGTGTTCTCCGATGCCGAGGGCGCGGCGCAAACCTTCGCGGAAATGCTCGATGGCAACGTGACGATCGCGGAGTCGTTCGAGGAAGCGTTGGAATCGAAGAGCGAAGTGCTCGTGTTGGATCTGCATGTCCGGCGGGACAAGCCGTTTCCGGAGGCGAAGGGAGACGAATTGAGGGCGCGGAAGCTCGTCTTGACCGGGCCGTGGGCGGACGAACTGTGCCGCGAGCTGGATCTCGAGATCGGTGGCGGTGTTCGTGTCCCGGATGAGCCGATCCGTGTTGTCGACAGCGCACTGTTGGGCGTTGCGGATCAACGAGCCGGGCGGAACTTGATCGAGCCGTTCACCGATCGGGACGCCGATGAGGTACCGGTCTTGTGGCTAGAGTGCCGAGATCTTGCCGAGGGCCTACGGCTGCAAGGCGACATTGGTTTTGTGGACGTCATTGTCGCCCTGTCGAGTCGTGACGAGGCCGCCGTAGTGGCCCGCGAGGCCAATGCGGTCTTTGCGGGTGTTACAGCGCACCCGTTGCGCTGGTCGCTGGGGTATCGGCGTCTGTTCCGCCAGGTCGTAGCGTCGCTCGCGACACGGGAGCTCGACGAGTATAAGCCTGCGATTGTCGAATGCCCCGTCCATTCATCCGGCACGGAGCGCTTCGAACTGGCGCTGTCCGCCGAGTTCTGGGCTGAACGGGAGTCGTTTCGTGAGTTCTTCTTCCGATTCGACAAGCCGACGGTGTTGACCGCGACGCTGAAGCACCGTGGATCAGATGAGGTCATGCTGCTTTTCAGCGGCGGTCCGAAAAAACTCCACTGGACACGTGTGGACGGAGGACAGGGCGAGACCTTGACCCTTGCCCTGACCATCGCGGAGTCCGGGATCGATGGGATGAAGGGGAGACCCTGGCGGCTTGTTGTCGACAACTTCGACGTGGAACACGGGATGACGGCCGAACTCACCGTGCGTTACGACGCGCTCGAGGGCGGTGCGATTCGACCGTTACCGAGCGACGCGAGCTTCGAGCACACGCACTGGTCTGCCGAACGGTTGCCGACCGGGACCGCCCGCGAACGCCGCCAGGAAACGGCGACGGCGTTCGGCTTCGACGACTGGGCGACGCTGCAGACCCACGTGGCCTGGCGCGAGCCGGTCCTGTCCGCTGCCGTGGTGCAGGGTTGCGACAGGCGCTTTGCGCGAGCCAGGGAGCAGTTCGGCGGCTCCATCAGGGCCCATGACATCGCCGAACACATCACCTCCACGGTAGGGACGAGCGACGACCTACGAGCCGCCCTGGGTGAAGCGGGCGCGTTGGCCCGGGCCAGGCAGCATGGTTCGGTCGACGTGGAGCACTTGCTCTTAGTTCTGCTCGACGACCTGGCCACCGTGGACGTTCTGGCCAAATGCGGCGTCGATCTCGAACATCTGCGGAGCGGGCTGGTCGCCAGCTTGAAGTCGAAGGACCGAGGCGACGAACCCAGCGTTTCGCGAGCGTTGTTCGGCGTGCTGTACGTGGCCGAGTTGTGCAGCACGCTCGGGCGCGAGGCATGCAATGCCGGTAACGTCCTGTTCGGCGTATTCGCCGAGCCCTGCCGCGCGCGCGACTTGCTCGAGCAGCAAGGCGCGAGCGCGGATGACGTCGTCAGGTACCTGGCGCACGGGATCGCCAAAGCCTTGCCCGTCTCGGATCGCCCCTTTGGGCTACTGTCAGCCGAGGTCGAGGCGATCGTGCACTCCGCCTATGCATCCGCCGACGCCCGGCGCCACGAAGCGTTCGGCGTGGAGCACCTTCTGCTGGGCGTGCTGGAGGCGGCGAGGGATCACGCCGGGGCGCGCGCGGACCTAGCGGCGTTCGTGGCGGCCGTGCCGGCACGGACGGACGGTCGAACCCGAGCGACGCGCGCCTTGAACCGGGTCATGCAGCAGGCGGTCGCGCGGGCACGCCAGAAACCTGTGGGCGTCGAGACGTTGCGGCGGGCGATCGCCACCGAGCGCAATACGTTCGCTGCGGACGTCCTCCGCCGTTACGGATTGGTCAGAGGTTGACAAGGGGAGGATAGTCATGGCGCAGGGATGCATGCATGTCGGATAACACTGAACAGACGTCGCGCGACCGACAGCGGCTTAGGCGGACCGTGTTTGCCGACACCGATGGCACTGGCGAGGCGCTTGCCGGGATCCTCGGCGGTGCCGAAGTCGCGGAGACCTTGGAGGCCGCGATTGAGTCGGCGAGCGAGGTGCTCGTGCTCAGCCTCGACGAGAGGCGCCAGCTCGCCCTGTCGCCAGCGCAGATCGAACGATTGAGGGCACGGAAGCTCTTGGTGACGGGGCACGATGCGGACATCGTGTGTCGCGAACTCGATCTGGACATCGGCGGCGGGATGCTCTCCGGTGTGGTGGCCGTCAACGTGCTGGACCCTGCGCTGCGGCTCGCGGGAGACCCCGCCGCGGAGCCGATCGAACCGCTCACCGAACGGCCGGCACCGCGGAGCTTCGAGCTGCGCCAGGATCGGCGACATCTCGCCTGGCGCCACGTGCCCGACGAATTGCGGCTCGCCGACGACAAGGGCTTCATCGAAGTGCTCGTGGCGTTGCCGCAAAAGGACAGTTGGGGAGTCGTGACGCGCCAGTCGAACTGTGTCTTCGCGGGCGTAATCGCCCCGCCGGATGATTGGTCTCCGGACTACCGCCGGCTGTTTCGAGCCGTGGCGGATGCGCTTGCCGAGCGGGAACACGAAGAATTCAGACTAGCCGTCGTACCGCGACAGGTCCACCCGCCCGGCACTGTGCATTTCGAACTCGAGCGATCGAAGCCGTGGACTGAGGACAACCGGAACAACCACCGCATGTTCTATTTCAGCTTTGACCGGCCAACCGTCCTGACGGCGACGCTCCGCCACAGCGGCTCCGACGCGGCCATGTTGTTGTTTCATTGCGGCACGAAGCAACGGCTGTTCACAAGGGAAGATGACGAGCACGGCGAGACGCTGACGATCGCGGTAACTGTGAGCCAGTCGAGCATCGACGCCATCGGTGGCCGGTACTGGACGCTCGACGTCACGAACTTCGACCACGTCAATGGCATGTCGGCGGAACTGACCGTGCGCCACGACGCACTCGACGGCGGCGCCATCCAGCCGATGCCGAGCGATGCGAGCTTCGAGTATTTCCACTGGTTTGCGGAGAGGCTGGAGACCAATGATGCGTCGGCGCGGCGCCAGGAAACGGCGCGGTCGTTCGGGTTTGACGACTGGCAGACTCTTGCTGGCCACGTCGCGTGGTCCGAGGCCAAGCCGCCCGAGGACGGGGCGCGGATGCGCGACATCTACTTCGCGCAGGCGCAGGCCAAGCATGGCGAGTGCTTCGGCCTCGCCGAGTTGACGGCGTTCAACGCTCCGCTCCTGGAAGTCCAGGACGACTTGCGCCGAGCGATCGAGGAGGCGTTCGCGATCGCCGAGACGCGGGGAGATGCCGCGGTCGGCGTGGAGCATCTGTTGATTCCGCTCCTCGACGATCCTGCCGCCGAGGACGCGCTGACCAAGTGCGGTGCGGATCTCGTCGCGCTGCGGCGCGGCCTGCTCGCCTCGCTGGAATCGGTTCCCCAGGGCGACGCCCCCGCGACGTCGCGCGAGCTTTTCGGCGTCCTCGGCCGATCCGACCTATACCGGGCGCTGGGCCATGAGGGAGCCAACGCGGCCAGCGTCCTCGTGGGAATGTTCGCCGAGTCGTGCCAGGCGAAGGTGCTCCTCGAAGGCCAAGGCTTGCGCCGCCAGGACGTCATCCGCTATCTCGCCCACGGGATCCCGAAGCTACCGCCAGCGCGCGCGCACACCGCGGGCGTACTCGTGGCGGCCCTCGAAGGCGTCCTCCACGCGGCGTTTTCCCGCGCAGCGGCCGAGCACCATGAAGCCTTCGGCGTCGAACACCTGCTGCTCGGCGTGACAAGTTTGTTTACGACCGACCAGGTCGAGTCGGGGGCGGACCTTGAGCGCCTGCGGGCCGAGCTTGAAACCTTCGTCGCGACGACACCGCGCGCGACCGGCGATCCGACGCCGACGCGCGCCCTCAGCCGGGTGATGCAGCAGGCGGTGGCCCGCGCGCGCCGCAAAGGCGATGCGCCCGTGGACGTCGAGAGCTTGCTGCGCGCGATCGCGACCGAGACGAAGACCTTCGCCGCCGACGTGGTGTGCCGCTACGGCGTGATCAGCGGCTGACCTCGGTGGTTTGGATGTGTTCCGAGATCGCCGCGACGATCTGGGAAATCGCCGGTTCCGGGAGGTCGTGGCCCATTTTCGGAATCTCGATGTAGCGCGCGCCGGGAATGGCACCCGCCGTGTCGTTGCCGGCGGCCGCGGGCACGAGCGGATCGGCCCCGCCGTGGATCACGAGCGCGGGAACGTCGACATCGGCAAGCTCGCCGCGGCGGTCGCCGTCGGCGACGATGGCCGCGTACTGGCGGATGATGCCGTGCGGTCGGCAGGCGCGCGCCACTGCGCGTTCGGCGAACCGCGCGATGCCGCACGCGCGCGAGTCGAAATGTCCTGCGCCCCAAACGCGCCAGGCGTGGATGTGGCGCGCCAGCGCCGTCTCGGCGTTGTCCTCGGTCAACGCCACGGCCGCGGCCATGGCATCGGCGTTGGGCCCCGGAAGGTCGGGATTGCCGGTGGAGGACATGATCGACGTCAGGCTGTAGACGCGCTGCGGATGCTCGATGGCCATCCGCTGCGCGATCATGCCGCCCATGGACAGCCCGACGATGTGCGCGCCCCCTTGGCCCAAGTGGTCGAGGAGGTCCACGGTGTCCTGCGCCATGTCGGACAGCGTGTAATCCGGCGTCACGTCGTCGCTGGCTGCCAGTAAAGCCTCCAGCGAGGGTGGCGGGCCGTCAGGTCCGTCGGAGAGGCCGGCATCCCGGTTGTCGAAAAGGACGGCGCACAAGCCGTTGCCGACGAGGCCCTGGATCAGCGAATCCGGCCACTGCACGAGTTGGCAACCCAAGCCGTGGATGAGCACGACGCGGGGGTTGGCGCGCGCGCCGCGATGTTCGAAGTAGATCTCCCCGCTTCGGGCTTTGAACCTGGCCATGGCGCTACGCGTCGATACCCCAAACAAAACGGCAATTTTAGCCGATCCGTTTCCACCCCAAGGGCTTCCTTTCCGGTTCAGGTTGACATGCGGACGATGCCGTCCGACGATCAGGCCACGGTTTGCTTAAGGGTGGCGAAATGGCTCGGGGAACACTGGCAACGGCGCTGGCGTCCGCGACGCTGGCGCTCGGCGCGGCTGCGGACTACCAGGACGACTGGGGGCCGGCGGTCGGTACGACGATGCTCGCGATCGAGGCCGCCGACCAGAGTGGAACGGTACGCGACCTCGCAAGCCTCAAGGGCGAGCGCGGCGTGGTGCTGTTCATGGTGCGCAGCGCCGACTGGTGACCGTTCTGCAAGCGTCAACTGGTCGAGTTGACTGAGTGGCAGGACAAGTTCGGCGCCTTGGGCGTGGAGATCGCGGCGATGAGCTACGACGACGTCGAGCCGATCGCAGCATTCGCAGAGGACAGGGATATTGGCTATACGCTCCTATCGGACAAGGGTGCGAAGCATGTCAACGCTCTCGGAATCCGCAACGAGCAGTACGCCGAGGGACACAGCGCCTACGGCATCCCGCATCCCGGCGTCTTCTACGTGGATGCGAGCGGCGTGATCGCATTGAAACGAGCCGTGCCCGGCTACCGCGACCGCCCGCCGCTCGACGAGCTGCATCGCGCCGTAGAAGCCCTGGTCGAGCCGACGGACGCCGCCGCCGATTGACGGCCTCCTTGCGGCCGCTTTAGGGAATCCGTCAACACAACCTCCATCATTGACTTGGGTTGTTGTCGGTTTTTCTGCGATACGCGTTGGCTATACTCGCCGGCCATGGCTGGCAGGGTGCTTGAGCGTATCGCGGTGGCGCGCGGACGTCGTCCGCGCGTCGGACCGCTGCGATCGGGCGCCGTCGCCTTGGCATGTCTGGCGGTCTCCGGTTGCGCGAACCTCGTCGGCCAAGTCACCAGCGGTCTGGCCACGGATCTGTCCGAGGCGATTCTCGACAGCAGCGACCCGGCCGTCGTTCGAGACGGCGCGCCCGCCTACCTGATCATGCTCGACGCCTTGCTGCGCCGCGGCGCCGACAACGCCGACCTGCTGCGCGCCGCCGCGTCGTTGAACGGCGCCTATTCGACCGCGTTCGTGACCGACGAGGCGCGTCGCCAGGCATTTGCCGACAAGGCCCTCGACCTCGCCCTGCGCGCCGCCTGCGTCGACATCGCCTGGATGTGCGAGGTGCGGACGCTGCCGTTCGAGGATCTGGAGCGGCGGGTGGCGGCCATGGGCATCCGTGACGTGCCAGCGGCGTACGCACTGGCCACCGCCTGGGCGGGATGGATCGAGGCCCGTTCCAACGACTACGGCGCGGTGGCTGATCTCGGCCGCGTGCGCCCCATCATGGCCCGCGTGCTGGAACTCGACGAGAGCTACGACAATGGCGGGCCGCACCTGTACATGGGCGTTTTCGAGTCGGTGCTACCGCCGTCGGTGGGCGGCCGACCGGAAGTCGCCCGCGACCACTTCGAGCGCACGATCGCCATCGCGGGTGGCAAACACCTGCTCGCAAGGGTGTTCTACGCGGAAAACTACGCACGGCAGGTGTTCGATCGCGAGCTGCACGACCGGCTGTTGCGCGAGGTGCTGGAAACCGACATCCGGGCACCGGGTCTAACCTTGATGAACGCCATCGCGCAGGAACGCGCCCGCGAGTTGCTCGCCTCGGCCGATGACTACTTCTAAGCACATCGACGGCAACCTGGAGGCCACGTGATCCGTCCCCCGAACATGCGCCGCTGGCTCGCCGTGGCGGGTGCCGTTTGCGCCGTGGCACTTGCCTCGTCGCCGGCAGCGAAGACGCTGAAGATCGCCACCGTTTCGCCGGACGGGTCGTCGTGGATGAAGACATTGCGCCGGGCGGGTGATGACCTCGACGCGGCAACCGCAGGGCGCCTCACGCTCAGGTTCTATCCCGGCGGCACGATGGGTGACGATGCCAGCGTCCTCAAGCGGATCCGGGTGGGGCAACTGCATGGCGGCCTGGTGCTCACGACGACGTTCGCCAACATCTATCCGGACGTGCAGGTCTACAACCTGCCGATGGTGTTCCGGAACCTCGAGGAAGTCGACGCGGTGCGCGCGGCCATGGACCCGATGCTGATGTCTGGTTTCCGGGACCACGGGTTCCTCGCATTGGGCCTATCCGAGATCGGCATGGCCTATCCCATGGGCACGCGGCGGGCGCGGTCGGTGGCGGACGCCCGTAAGCTCAAGGTCTGGGCACCGCAAGGGGACGCGGCGGCGGTTCGCATGCTGCGGGCGTTCAGCATCACGCCCATTCAAATGCCCATCGGCGAGGTTCTCACCGGCTTGAGCACCGGGCTGATCGACACCGTGGCCTCACCGCCGGTGGCAACGTTGCCCCTGTTGTGGCATACGCGGCTGAAATTCGTGCTCGACCTGCCGTTGATGTACGTCTACGGCACGCTGGTGGTGTCCGAGCGCGCGCTGCGGGGCGTTCAGTCCGAGGACGTGGCGGCGCTCGAGCGCATCGTCGGCGCTGCGATGGCCGAAACCGACCGGCAGAACCGCGCCGACCACGACGCGGCGCGCCAGGTGCTGGCCGAGCAGGGACTCGCGTTCATCGACTTGACGCCGACGGAACTCGCCGATTGGCGCCAGAACGCCGCTGTGGCCAGGGCGGATTGGGTCGACCGGGGTGTGATCAGCCACGGCATTCACGACGCGATCGTCGCGCGCCTGGCGGAGATTCGCGCTGACCTATAGCGGGTTGGGCGGCCTCGGCCGAGTCATCGAGAGGTGGCTGCAGATCGTTGAGACGGCGCTGCTCGTCGCGCTACTGGCCGCCATGATCGGCTTCGCCGCCTTCCAGATCATCGCCCGCAACGCCTTCGGTGCCGGCTTGGGCTGGGCGGACGGCTTGGTCCAGGTCGCCCTGCTGTGGGTCACCATGGTCGGTGCATCGGCGGCCGCCGGGGCGGATCGGCACATCAAGATCGACATCGTGCCGCGCTTTGCCGGTCCGCGCACGCGCACTCTCGCGGCCCGGTTCACGGCGTTGGCCACAGCGATCCTGTGCGCCGCCTTGGGGTGGACGTCCATCGAGTTCATCCGCTGGGATTTCATCGACGGCACGATGGGCTTCGGCGCGGTGCCGGCGTGGGTATGCGAGAGCATCATTCCGCTCGCCGCCGGCGTCATGGCGGCGCGCTACCTGGCGCGGGCCGTTTGGCCAGCGGACCCCTCAGCCGGGAAGCGCGACGGGCTTGCCGCTGACCAGAAAGACTCGGCGCCGTCATGATCTGGGCGGGCGTTGTCCTGGTGGTGCTGATGGCCGTGCTCGGGGCGCCGCTGTTCGCCGTTGTGCTCGGCGCGGCCATGCTCGGCTTCCTCGCCGTCGGCGTCGATCTCAGCGTGGTCGCCATCAACATATACGACATGACCGACAAGCCGTTGTTGGTGGCGTTGCCGTTCTTCACCTTGGCCGGCTACCTCATGGCCGCGGCGAAGTCGTCCGAGCGTCTGATGGCCTTGACGCGGGCGCTGTTCGGGTGGATGCCCGCGGGCCTCGCGATCGTCGGGTTCGTGGCCTGCGCCCTGTTCACGGCGCTGACCGGTGCCTCCGGCGTCACCATCGTGGCTCTCGGGGCCCTGCTCCTTCCGATGCTGAAGTCGAGCGGCTATACGGAACGCTACAGCTTGGGCCTCGTCACCACCTCGGGCAGCCTCGGGCTGCTTATTGTCCCGTCGGTACCGTTGATCCTGTACGGCATCGTTGCGCAGCAGATGGGTGTGGGCGAGTCGTTCAGCATCGGCGAACTTTTCATCGCGGGCTTGGGGCCCGCGCTGCTCATGGTCCTCTTGCTGTCGCTGTGGACGATGCTGCGCGTTGGGGATGTGCCGCGGACGGCGTTCGATCGGTGCGCACTCTGGGCAGCCGTCAAGGCCGCACGCTGGGAATTGCCGTTGCCCTTCGTCGTCCTGGGCGGCATCTATTCCGGCTACTTCGCGATCTCCGAAGCGGCGGCGATCACCGTCGTCTACGTGCTGATCGTGGAGGTCGTGCTCTATCGCGAGATCAAGTTGGCTGAGCTGCCCGGCATCTTCCGCGAGTCCATGGTCATGGTCGGCAGCATCATCCTGATCCTCGGCGTTGCGCTGGCGTTCACCAACTTCCTGGTGGATGCCGAGGTCCCGCAGCGCCTATTTACGTTCATGCAGGAGCATGTGACCAGTCCGCTGACGTTCCTGATCCTCTTGAATCTCCTGCTGCTGGCGCTTGGCGCGATCCTCGACGTGTTCGCGGCAATCGTCATCATGGTGCCGCTCCTGCTGCCCGTGGCAGTGGGCTACGGAATCCACCCGATCCACCTCGGCATCGTGTTCCTCGCCAACCTGCAGATCGGCTATTTCACGCCGCCGATCGGCATGAACCTCTTCATCGCGAGCTACCGGTTCGACCGCCCCATGCTAGAGCTCTATGCCGCGTGCCTGCCGTTTATGGGCGTATTGCTGATCGCGCTCGTGGTGATCACCTACGTGCCTTGGTTGTCGCTCTGGTTCCTGTAGTCCGCCATCGTGCGCCGGTGGCGCTCGGGATCGAGGATCATCGAAGAGAAGTACAGCAGAAGGTCGCGGTGGGTGCGCGGCACCTTGGCCTGGTCCATGGCGCGCTCGCCGTCCGCGCTGTTGATGAAGCGGAAGGCGGCGGTGATCGCATGTTCGTCGCCGAGCAGGCGCTCAGCGTTGAGGTTGATCACGTCGTGCGCGCTCTCGAGGTCGTCCTCGGCGAGGCCGATCGCGGCGGGGTCCATCACCACGTTTGCCCAGACGGTGGCCAGGTAGATCCGGTACAGGTCCTTGTCCACGAATCGTTCGGCGACACCCGATTGGCGCTCGACCGCGGCCAGGATGGGCTCGAACAGGCGCTGCAGTTCGGCTTGTGAGCGAATAGGCACTTGAGGCGTAGTCACCGAGGTTCGGACGAACCCGATGATAGACTGCGCGGCTTCCTAGCTTCGGCCCACGTCTTTACGGCCAATGTCGGTACAACTGCGTTTCGACCCCATCGAGTTGCCCCCGGAGACGCAAGCGTTGCGCACCGAAGTGCGCGAGTTCGTCGCCCGGGAGATGCCTGGCGAGTCCTGGCCGAACTCCGACTTCAACCAGGGCCACAGTCCGGCGTTTTCGCGCAAGCTCGGCGAGCGCGGCTGGATCGGCATGACGTGGCCGAAGGCCTACGGCGGCGGCGAGCGGTCGTTCTTCGAGCGCTACGTCGTGACCGAAGAGTTGCTCGCGGCCGGTGCCCCGGTGAGTGCGCACTGGATCGCCGATCGGCAGAGCGGGCCGTTGCTTCTGCGCTACGGCACCGAAGCGCAGCGGCGGCAGTACCTGCCGCGGATCGCCGCGGGCGAGTGCTACTTCTCCATCGGCATGAGTGAACCGGACAGCGGCTCGGACCTCGCCTCGGTACGTACCCGTGCGGCCCAGGTCGACGGTGGCTGGCTCGTCAACGGCGCCAAGATCTGGACCACCGACGCGCACCGCAACCACCACATCATCGCACTGGTACGCACCGCCCCCGTTGGCGAGAACCGCCATGCCGGGCTGTCGCAGCTCCTCATCGACCTCGACGCGGACGGGGTAACCGTGCGTCCGATCAAGAACATGGCGGGCGGCGAGGACTTCAACGAGGTGGTGTTCGACGACTGCCTGGTGCCTCACGAGGCGCTGATCGGCGAGGCGGGGAACGGCTGGACGCAGGTGACCAGCGAACTGGGCTACGAACGCAGCGGTCCCGAACGGTTCCTGTCCGCCTTCCGCGTGCTCGTGGAATTCGTCCGCCACGTGGGCCCCGATCCCGACCCGGACGCCGCCGCATTGATCGGCAAGCTCGCCAGCCACCTGATGACGCTGCGCAAGATGTCCATCTCGGTGGCAGGCATGCTGCAGGGTGGTCGCACCCCGGCCGTGGAGGCCGCGTTGGTGAAGTCGGTGGGCAACGACTTCGAGAAGCTGCTGCCGGAACTGGTGCGCCTACAGGCGCCCCTCTTGCCGAGCGACCATCCGCTGCAGCGCAGCTTGTCCCAGACGCTTCTGCATGCGCCGTCGTTCACCATACGCGGCGGCACGCGCGAGATCCTGCGCGGTGTGATCGCGCGCGGCTTGGGTCTGCGTTGATGGAGGCGCTCATCGCCGAGACCGCCGAGCGGATCTTCGCCGACCACGTCGACAAGGATCTCTTGGACCGCGCCGAGGCGCCGGCATCGGGCGAGTTCCCGGATGCCTTGTGGCGCGTCGTGCAGAACGCGGGGCTGCACCTTGTTGGGCGGCCGGATTCGGGCAGTGATCTCGGCGACCTCTTCGGCCTGCTGAAAATCGCCGGTCGCCACGCGCTGCCCTTGCCCTTGGCCGAAGTGCTCGTGGCGAATGCCGTGCTGCCCGACGTTCCCGAGGGATCGGGGTTCGCGACCATCGCGGTCGATGGCGTCGCGCCATGGGCACGCGCGGCCACCCGCGTCCTCGACTTGGACGGCATTCTGCACGTGTCCTTCACGGTCGAACCGGGTGCGAACATTGCCGGCGAGCCGCGTGACCGAGTACGCCTCGGGCGGACCGCACCGGTCGAGGTGCCTGGGGAGGTCTACCGCTACATGGGTCTGTCTCGGACGTCGCTCATGGCCGGGGCACTCGAGCGCACCATGGAGATGACGGTCGACTACGCGATGGAACGCATACAGTTCGGCCGGCCCATCGCCAAGTTCCAAGCCATCCAGCACAACTTGGCCGTGCTCGCCGGCGAGGTCGCGGCAGCCGTCCGGGCTTGCGACGGCGCGATCGAGGCCCTCGGCACGGTCGGCGCGGACAACCAGATCGCCGCCGCCAAGGCCCGCGTCGGCGAGGCGGCGGGCGTCGTCGCGGAGATCGCCCACCAGGTGCACGGCGCGTTCGGCTTCACCCACGAGCACAGCCTGCATCACTACACCCGGCGGCTCCTGGCCTGGCGCGACGAATACGGCCGGGAGCGAGAGTGGCAGGAACAGCTTGGACGGCGAGCGTCGGCCCGTGGCGCCGACCAACTGTGGGACTTCATCACCCGTGGCCAATGACAAGAGCGGTCGAGGCCGAACTCCAGACGAGAACGTCCGCGCACCAGCAAGTCCACTCGCAACCATCGCGGTCAGCGAATGCCTGCTCGGCCGGGCCGTCCGCTGGGACGGCGACGACAACGGTGACGTCTGGCCGCGCGAGGCGGTGGCGCGGCTGTTCCACTGCGTTGGCCTCTGTCCCGAAGTCGGCATCGGCCTGGGTGTCCCGCGCCCACCGATCCAGTTGGCGGGCGATCCGGACGCCCCACGCGCGGTCAAGGTGGACGATCCGGCGACGGACTACACGGACCGGCTCGCGGGCTATGCGCGCCGGATGGCCACGACTTTGAACGGCGTCGCAGGTTACATATTTGCGGACCGATCCCCGAGTTGCGGCCTCTCGGTTGTCAAGGTGTACGACGAAGCGGGCGCGTACCGCCGCGTTGGGCGCGGCGTCTACGCGGCGGCCGTGCTGGCCAGTCGCCCCGGACTGCCGGCGGTCGACGCCGAGACCCTGAACTGTCGGGATGTGCTGATTGACTTCGCCCTCGCCGTCGTGGCGTATGCGGGATGGCGTCCCGAAGGCATGGACATGGCCGACCTGCGCGCGACGATAGAGCACCGGGTCGCGAGCGTCGGCCTCCGCGACCCGGGTGCGCGAGAATCCAATCCAAACTGGAGCGAGTCATGAAATCACATCGAGTCACTGCTGCATTCCTGGTCTGCGCGGCAGCCGCGCACGCGACGGCCGCGGAGCCCGCTAAGGCAGCCGCGGAGATCATCAACCCAGCGGGGGAGGTGATCGGCAAGGCGGCATTCGAGCAGACGCCGAGTGGCGTGCTGATCCGCGTCGTCGTGTCCGGGCTCACCCCTGGTGCACATGGAATCCACCTGCACACCGCAGGTGCTTGCTCACCCGACTTCGGCGCCGCGAAGGGGCATATCAACCCTTACGGCAAGGCGCATGGCCTGCGCCATCCCGACGGCCCCGACAACGGCGATCTCCCGAACCTGATCGCCAGCGCCGACGGCCATGCCGACGCCGAGTTCTTCACCACTCTGGTTACGGTCGCGGGCGGGTCGCAACCGGCGCTCCTCGACGACGATGGCTCTGCCGTGATCATCCACGAGCACGCGGACGACCACATCACGCAGCCGATCGGTGGCGCCGGCGGGCGCGTGGCCTGCGGCGTGGTGGAGGCTGTATAGGCGCCGGGCGTTGGCTCTCGTCCCGACCGAGGACGTGCTCGCGGCGCGTCGCAAGTGGCGCTATCGCGGCGATGAGCGACCGCCGTTCGCACAAGATCCAAAGGCTGGGCAGGAGTCCGTCTGGGACTATCCCCGCCCGCCGCGCATCTCTGCCGACCATCGGCGTGTGCGCGTCGTCGCCGCCGGTTGCGTCGTCGCTGAGAGCAACGGTGCCCTGCGCGTCCTAGAGACCGCCTCGCCGCCGACGTTCTATGTGCCGGCTGCCGACGTCGACGCGAAGTCCATGCGCCGAGCGTCCGACATCACCCATTGCGAGTGGAAGGGCATTGCGGGCACGTACGATGTGGCCGGGGTGGGCGACGCCGCGTGGACCTATGTCGAGACGTACCCTGAGTACGCATCGCTGGCCGGATACTTCGCGTTCTATCCAGCGAAACTCCACTGCACGGTCGATGGCGAAGCCGTCGTGGCGCAGCCCGGCGGGTACTACGGCGGCTGGGTGACCGCGGAGATCGTTGGACCCTTCAAGACGGGCGATCCTGGCACGGCCTGGTGGTGAGTCAGCCGCCGAAGGCCGCCCCGAGCTGGAAAACCGGTAGGTACATCGCGACGATCAGCCCGCCCACGACCACGCCGAGTACGCCCATGGTCATCGGCTCGATCAACGTCGTCAGTTGATCGACGGCTTCGTCCACGCGGATCTCCAACTGCTCGGCGGACCGCCCGAGCAGGTCGTCGAGCCGGCCCGACTCTTCGCCGATGGCGACCATGCGCACGACCGTGCTCGGGAAGACACCGCGCTCACGCATGGCGGCCTGCAAGGACCGTCCGGCGGTGACCTCGTCGCGCAACGCCAGGACGGCGGCGACATAGGCGGCATTGCCGGTGGCGCCCGCGACCGCGCCGAGCGCCTCGACCAAGGGCACGCCCGCCGCTAGCGCCGTGCCCAATGTCCGGGCGAAGCGTGCGACGGCTGCCCGGGCGAGGATCGGGCCCGCGACCGGTGTGAAGAGGCTCGCGCGGTCGATGGCGTTGCGAAACCCGGCGGACCGTTTGCGCAGCACCGCCCAGGCGAGACCTAGGAGCACGAGACCCGTGGCCACCACCCACCACCAGCGCTGGGCGAACTCGGACAGCGTGACGACGAGGCGGGTCGCGGCCGGAAGCTCGGCCCCGGCACTTGCGAAGACGGCTTCGAACTGGGGCACGACGTGGATCAGCATGATTGCCGTGACGATGATCGCGGCCACGACGACCAGCGCCGGATAGGTCAATGCCTTCTTCGCCTTGCGGCGGATGTCCGCGGATTTCTCCTGGTAGGTCGCGATGCGGTCAAGCATCTCATCGAGTGTGCCCGATTGTTCGCCGATGTCGACCAGGTTGCGGTACAGCGCATCGAAATGCTGCGGGAACCGCGCCAGGGCTGCGGACAGGGTTGCGCCGGTCCCGATGTCGGCGCGAACGGCCGCGATCATCGCGGCGGCGCTCGGGTTCTTCGTCTCGCCCGCCAGGATGTCCAGGGTCTGCACCATCGGCACGCCGGCGCGCATCATGGTCGCCAGTTGGCGGCTGAAAAGGGTGATCGAAACAGCCTTGATCCGGCCTCGGCGGCGACGCTCGCGACGCTTTGGCCTCAAGCGGAGGATTTCGATGCCGTCCCTGCGCAGTCGGGCCCGGGCGAAGGCGGCGGACGGCGCTGACAGTTCGCCGGAGGTCCGGCCGCCGGACTGCGCCGTGCCTTCCCAGGCGAATGTGCGTTGCCGGTTCACGGCTCCTCAACGCGTGGTCATGACGCGGTTCACTTCCCGCAGCGACGTGAGCCCGCTCGCGACCTTCCGTAACCCGGCCCGGCGGACGTTGTCGTAGCCGAGCGCTTGGGCGGTCTCCGCGAGCGCCAAGCTGTCGCGTTCGGCCAGGATCAGCCGTTGAAGTTCGGCTTCCAGGGGGACGACCTCGTAGATGCCGGTGCGGCCCTTGTAGCCGTGGTCGCAGTCCCCGCAGCCGGCGTCGTTGGCGTCGTATAGCTGCAGACCCCGGTCGATCTGTGAGGCGTCGAAGCCTTCGGCGACGAGTGCGTCGTCCGGCAGATGCAGGGGACGCCGACATTGAGGGCACAGGAGCCTCGCGAGACGCTGGGCGACGATCAGCGTCACGGAAGTCGCGAGGTTGTAGGCGGGAACGCCCATGGTCCGCAGCCGCGTCAGCGTCTCCGGCGCCGAGTTCGTGTGCAGCGTGGAGAGCACGAGGTGGCCTGTTTGCGCGGCCTTGATCGCGGTCTCCGCGGTCTCGAGATCGCGCATCTCACCGACCATCACGACGTCTGGGTCCTGGCGCAGGAAGGCGCGTAGCGCGGAGGCGAAGTCGAAGCCGATCCGGGCGTTCACTTGGACCTGGTTGATGCCGTCCACGTTGATTTCGACCGGGTCTTCGACCGTGGCGATGTTCCGGTGCTCGGCGTTGAGCCGGTTGAGGCCGGCGTAGACGGTCACCGTCTTGCCGCTGCCGGTCGGCCCGGTGACTAGCACCATGCCTTGGGGACGTCCGAGCGCCTCCCGGTAGAGCCGGTTCTGATCCGCTTCGAAGCCAAGGTCGTCGATGCCGAGGTTGGCTGCCGCCGAGTCGAGGATCCGCAAGGCCACCTTCTCGCCGTGCATGGTTGGCAACGTGTTGATGCGGAAGTCGACCACCCGTTGGCCGGCGCTCAACTGCAGGCGGCCGTCCTGCGGCATCCGCCGTTCGGTTACGTCGAGCTTGCCCATCACCTTCAGCCGTGCCGCGAACCGGCGACCCAGCCTCGCCGGAGGACGACGCGCTTCGCGCAGAATGCCGTCGATGCGCATCCGCACGCGGTAGAACTCCTCGTAGGGCTCGAAGTGGATGTCGGACGCGCCGGACTCCACCGCCTCGAGCAGGGTCTGATGGATATACCGGACCACGGGCGTCTCGTCGGTGAGCTCGACGTCGTCGTCGCCGGGGTGCCGCCGGGCCGACTCGGCGTCGTCGTGGCTTTCGAGTTCCTTAAGCAGCGTCTCGTCCCCGGCCGAGCGGTAGTCGTTGACGGCGGCTGCGAGCTTGGTCTGTTCGACGAGCACCGGTTCCGTCTCGAGTCCGGTCGCGGCCGCAAACGCCTTGAGGGCCTCGCGGTTGTCCGCGTCGGCGATCGCGACGAACAGCCGCGTACCGCGTTTGACCAACGGCAGCGCGGTGTGGCGACGCACCAGGTCTTCGTTGATTAGGTGTGCCGGCACGCCGGCGAGGTCGAAAGCGTCGAGGTCGACGCGCGGCATGTCGAAGACGCCCTCGGTGGCTCGGCGATGCCGCTCCGCGGCCTGTGTTGGCTCGCGGCCCATGGTCGCTGTCAACGCGCTCACGATCGACTCCTGCGAGATTTTCAGAGGCCAGTGTGGTGGGCTTGAGCGGACCGCGAAATGGGCGATCTCTCGGATTTGCGTGAGCCATCGGCTCGTTGTGGTGTAGGCGGTTTGCCGTTTACGGCCGAGGCTGGCTGGTGAAAGCATATTGGCCTCTCAACGGCAACCGGTACGGAGTACCAAGATGTCCAAGACCACCCGGCCGAAGGGCTTCACCCTCATTGAATTGATGATCGCGGTGGCCATTATCGGCGTGCTGGCCGCCGCGGCCGTCCCCGCGTATCGAAGCTACGTCGAGAACTCCAACATGGCCAAGGTGAACCTGCACTACCGTCAGGGTGCCCGTTTCGTCGGTAACGAACTGCAGAAGGTCCAGACCCAGCTTGCGCTCGGGACGATCGCGCCGGGCGTTGCGGACCAGCGCTACACCGCCGCAGGCTGGATCCAGGCGCTGAACGGCGGGACGGCGGCCGGGGAGGAAGGCGGCAAGGCGCCGAACGGTGAGGACGCCTATGCGCCGACGGCCAACGACTCGGGCGGCGTCGTGGGCGTCGCCGTCGAGGGAACGTTCACCGACCGCGACCTCGTCGTTGTCCTGACCAGGCCGGCCTATGGTGACCTGGTCGCGGATACGCGCCGCATCGCGTTGGCGGACGTATGACCCAATCCTGCGAGCGGCCGCTCCGGCCACACCTAGCGGGGTTCTCCCTCGTCGAGTTGCTGGTGGCGGTGGCCGTGGTGGCTCTGCTCGCGGCCATCGCGGTGCCAATCTACCGGGACTACACGGCGACGGCCCGGGACAGCGTCCTGCTGAACCAGATCAACTCGATGGTGGTCTTCCAGGAGGACACGCGGTTGCGTACGGGGCAGTACGGCGCGGGCGAATACGACGGCGCCCGGGGGGTCAACACGCTGCGGACCACCATTGGCTGGGCACCGGCGACGGACGATGGCCGGACCTACGCGGTGACGGCGGACGCGGGCAGAAGCTGGACGGTGACCGCCACCGACCCTAGCGGGCGTAGTCGTTGCCGGGTGTTCCCTGCGGACGAGGAGTGCCCGACACCGTGAAGTGCGGACTCTACGGATCGGCGCGGGATGGATGCGGTTCGCCCTTGTGATTCAAAGCTTCAAGGACCGCAATACAAGGCGACTCTACGAGGGATATCGCGTCGCGGCGTTTCGTGGGTTAGCCGACTAGGCGGTGCGGCGTCTGACTTTGCTGGCGAGCGCCGAGTCGCTTGGCGATCTGGCCGCGCTGCGAAGCAACAGGCTAGGGTCTCCACGCGGCGATCGTATGGGACAATAGTGTATTCGGATCAGCGCGCAGTGGCGCATCTGCTTCCGTTGGGAGGAGGAGGGCCCCTGCGACGTCGAGGTCGTGCTACGCCTGAGGAGGCGGGATGGCGATCAGGAACGGAATGAGGCCGGTGCATCCCGGCGAGTTTCTACGCGACGAAATGGAAGCCGCCTCCGTGTCGGAGGGCGCTTTGTCGAAAGCGCTGGACGTCCCTTTGGACCGCGTGACGATGATCCTGGAGGGGCTTCAAGGGGTCACCGCAGACACGGCACTGCGGCTGGCACGCTATTTCGGGACGACGCCGCGGCTCTGGCTCAATCTCCAACAGACGTGGGAACTGCGTCGGGCCGAAATCAAGGTCGGGCCACAAATCGCAAAGAAGGTCACGCCCCGGAAATCCGCCGCGTAGCCAGAGGTGGTGGCAAGTCTGTGGTACGGGGCGGCGGGCCACAGTAGAATGCGCGGCGCTCCCAATTGCCGTGCCGGAATAGCTCAGCCAGGTAGAGCAACTGATTCGTAATCAGTAGGTCCGCGGTTCGACTCCGCGTTCCGGCACCAGACCGCCAGCTAGTCGCGCTCCACGGCCACGATGCGCATCGAAAGGTCGAGCGGCTCCACGTTCTTGGTCAGTTCGCCCACGGAAATGAAGTCCACCCCGGTCGCCGCGATCTGGGCCACCGTGGCCATCGTGATCCCACCCGACGCCTCCAGTGGGACACGTCCATCCGCGACCGCCACCGCCTCGCGGAGCCTCGCGACGTTGAAATTGTCGAGCAGTATCCGATCGACGGCGGCGGCGATGCTCTCCTCAAGTTGCGTGACGTTCTCCACCTCGACCTGCAGCAGCTTGTCGGGGTGGTGGCGCCGCGCCGTGGCGACGGCTGCCGCGATGCTGCCGGCAGCCGTGATGTGGTTCTCCTTGAGGAGGAACGCATCGAACAGGCCCATGCGGTGGTTCTTGGCACCCCCGACGCGAACGGCGTACTTCTGAGCGGCTCTCAGCCCCGGGAGCGTCTTGCGGGTGTCCAGGATGACCGCGCGCGTGGCGGCCACGGCATCCACGAACGCGCGTGTTCGCGTGGCGGTCCCCGACAGCAGTTGCAGGAAGTTGATGGCCGTGCGCTCCACGCTGAGCAAGCCTCGCGCGGCCCCTGTGAGTTCGGCGAGGAGGTCGCCTTCCGCGAGCCGTTGCCCGTCGCTCGCGTGCCAGCGCAGTTCCAAGGACGGGTCTACCTGGCGGCATGCTTCGGCCACCCACGGTTGGCCGCAAAGCACACCGGGGTCGCGAGTGACGATCCGCGCCACCGCGCGCGTGGACGGCGCGATCAGTTCGGCGTTGATGTCGCCGGGCCCGAGGTCTTCGCCAAGGGCGCTGGCGACGTTGCGTCGGACGGTCTCGGTGTCGGGCTCCATGGGCGGCGATGACCGTACCACAGGGCGCTCGGTCACTTCGTGTATCGGGCATTTGACCGATCACCGATGTGCTTCCATATTGGTCCCATGGTCCACGTCACGGATGACCACTGGCTTGCCGGTGCCCGCCGCATCGAGTCGCCCAATGCCGGCCCGAGGCCCGATCCCGAGGACATCTCCCTGGTGGTCGTGCACGGCATCTCGCTTCCGCCGGGAGAATTCGGCACCGGTTGCGTCGAGGCGCTCTTCACGAATACGTTGGCGATCGATGCTCACCCGGCGTTCGCCGACCTCGACGGGGTGCGCGTATCCGCCCATCTGCTGATCTCGCGGCGCGGGCGGCTGACGCAGTTCGTCGCCTTTGACCGGCGTGCCTGGCACGCGGGCGTATCCAGCTACCGCGATCGCCACGGCTGCAACGACTTCTCCGTCGGCATCGAGTTGGAGGGCACCGATTCGCGCCCGTACACGAACACCCAGTACGCCCGGCTGGCGGCGGTCGTTGCCGCGCTCGTCGCGCGCTATCCGAAGATCTCGGTCTCAGCCGTCGTCGGTCACGCCGAAATCGCGCCCGGGCGAAAAACCGACCCTGGCCCGTCGTTCGACTGGGCGCGCCTTATCCGCGATCTACTCTGATGAAGCGGCCCGAGCGCATCGGCATCGACCTCGGCGGCACCAAGATCGAAGCCGTCCTGCTTGACGCCGATGGCGAGGTGGCGTGGCGCAAGCGTGTGGCCACGCCGCGGGAGTACCACGGCACCGTGACGGCCGTCGCCGCCTTGGTCGGGGAGATCGACCGTCTGACCGGTGCGGCGGTCCCCGTTGGCATCGGCACCCCCGGCGCCTGGGTGGCCGCTACACGAACCATGAAGAACTGCAACTCGACGTGGCTCAACGGCCGGCCGTTGCTCGACGACCTGAACGCGCTGCTGACCAATCGCGTGCGCATCGCCAACGACGCCGACTGCTTCGCGTTGTCGGAGGCGCTGGCTGGCGCGGGCGCGGGCGCGTCGGTGGTCTTCGGCGTGATCCTGGGAACGGGCGTCGGTGGCGGCATCGTCGTCGATGGGCGGTTGCTCAACGGCCCGAACGCCATCGCCGGGGAGTGGGGCCACACCCCGTTGCCGTACCTGCGCGCGGACACGGCGCTCGAAGAGTCATTACCGGATCGGCCCTGTTATTGCGGCCGGACCAACTGCATCGAGACTTTCCTGTCGGGCCCCGGCCTGGCCACCACGCACCTGGCCCTGACGGGCAAGCGCCTAGCGGCCGCCGACGTGCCGGCCGACTCCCCGACCATCGATCTCTATACGACCATGCTGGCCCGCGCCCTGGCGCAGATCGTCAATGTGCTGGACCCGGACGTCATCGTGCTCGGTGGCGGCGTATCCAACATGCCGGGCTTGGCCGACGCGGCGACGGCGAAGCTCCCAGGCTACGGTTTCTCCCACGAAGGGCGCACGAGGATCGTCGTTGCCGAGCACGGCGACGCCAGCGGCGTGCTCGGCGCTTGCCGCCTTTGGCCCGCGCTTGACGCCAAGCGCGCCACCGCCTGACTCGGAACCGTCACACAGAGCACTGGTCCCATGGGCGTATAATCCCCATCGATGGTGCCAGGACGGCCCGGAGCTTGAGCTGACGCTTACCGCCAATGGATGTGACCGACCATGAGCGAGGCGCGCGTGACCGCCGCGCACCGACGGCGGCGCAAGGCGTGTCCAACGGGGCCGATCCGAACCCCGCGGAAACCAGCGAATGGCTCGAATCCCTTGAGAACATTCTCGAACACGAAGGCATCGAGCGTGCCAATTTCCTCTTGGAACGCCTGTCCTCGCGGCTGACCGAGACCGGCGCGCCGCTCCCGTACACCGTCACCACGCCTTACCGCAACACCATCCCGGCGCACAAGGAAGCGTTCATGCCGGGCGACCTGTTCATGGAACGGCGCATCCGCTCGCTGATCCGCTGGAACGCGCTGGCGATGGTGGTGCGGGCCAACCGCGCCAACGCCGACCTCGGCGGCCACATCTCGACGTTCGCGTCCGCCGCCACCCTCTACGACGTCGGTTTCAACCACTTCTTCCGTGCCCCGACGGACGAGCAGGCCGGCGATCTCATCTACTTCCAGGGTCACAGTTCACCCGGGATCTACGCGCGTTCGTACCTAGAGGGCCGGCTGAACGAATCCGATCTGGACGCCTTCCGCCGGGAGGTGAATGGCGGCCTGTCGTCGTATCCGCATCCCTGGCTGATGCCGGAATACTGGCAGTTCCCGACCGTCTCCATGGGCTTGGGGCCGATCCAGGCCATCTACCAGGCCCACATCATGAAGTACCTGGACAGCCGCGCGCAGATCCCGATGGGCGATCGCAAGGTGTGGGCTTTCCTGGGCGACGGGGAATGCGACGAGCCGGAGTCCCTGGGCGGGCTTGGGCTTGCCGGGCGCGAGAAGCTCGACAACCTGATCTTCGTGGTGAACTGCAATCTGCAGCGCCTCGACGGCCCGGTGCGCGGCAACGGCAAGATCATCCAGGAACTCGAGGGCGTCTTCCGCGGCGCCGGCTGGAACGTCATCAAGGTCGTCTGGGGCCGCCTTTGGGATCCGCTGTTCGCCAACGACGCCCGCGGCCTCTTGCAGCGGCGCATGGACGAGGTGGTCGACGGCGAGTACCAGAACTACAAGGCCAAGGGCGGCGCCTATACGCGGGAGCACTTCTTCGGCAAGCACGCGGAGCTCAAGGCGCTGGTCGCCAACCTGTCCGACGACGACATCATGCGCTTGAACCGCGGCGGCCACGATCCGTTCAAGGTCTACGCGGCCTATCACGCCGCCGTGCACCACAAGGGCGAGCCGACCGTCATCCTCGCCAAGACCGTCAAGGGCTACGGCATGGGCGACGCGGGCGAGGCGGAGAACACGACCCACCAGGTCAAGAAGCTCGACCTCGAGGAACTCAAGCATTTCCGGGACCGCTTCGACCTGCCGATCACCGACGACGAACTCGCCGAGGTCCCCTACTACCGGCCTCCGCCGGACTCGCCGGAGACGGTCTACCTGAAGCGCCAACGCGAGAAGCTGGGCGGGGCGATCCCGAAACGTCTCGGGGCCTCGGCGGACGTGCCCGTGCCCCCGCTCGACATCTTCCAGCAACAGCTTGCAGGCACCGGGGACCGGGCCGTCTCGACGACGATGGCTTTCGTGCGCATCCTCTCGACGCTTGCCCGCGACAAGGGCATCGGCAACCGCATCGTGCCGATCATTCCGGACGAGGCCCGCACCTTCGGCATGGAAGGCATGTTCCGCCAACTCGGGATCTACTCCTCCGAGGGCCAGCTCTACCAGCCGGAGGACTTCGGCGAGATCGCGTCCTACCGGGAGTCGAAGGACGGCCAGGTCCTGGAGGAGGGCATCAACGAGGCGGGCGCGTTTTCCGCCTGGCTGGCGGCGGCGACCTCGTACAGCACGCACCGCTACACCCTCGTGCCGTTCTACATCTTCTACTCGATGTTCGGCTTCCAGCGCGTCGGCGACTTAGCGTGGGCAGCGGGCGATACGCAGGCCCGGGGCTTCCTGCTCGGTGCGACGGCCGGCCGGACGACGCTGAACGGGGAGGGCCTGCAGCACCAGGACGGCCACAGTCATCTGCTCGCATCGGCCATCCCCAACTGCCTTGCCTACGATCCGTGCTATGCCCATGAACTCGCGGTCATCATCCACGACGGCCTGCGACGCATGGTGGGTAACGGCGAGCGCGTGTTCTTCTACATCACGGTGATGAACGAGAACTACCCGCAGCCCGCGATGCCGGAAGGTGCAGCCGACGGGATCCTCAAAGGCATGTACCGGCTGGAGAGCTACGGATCCGAAACCGACCCGAAACGGGTTCGCTTGCTAGGAAGCGGCACGATCCTGCGCGAAGTCCGCAAGGCGGCACGTCGCTTATTCGACGACTACGGCGTCGCAAGCGACGTCTACAGTGTGACCAGCTTCACGGAACTCGCCCGGGAAGGCAACGACGTCGCCCGTTGGAACCTGCTGCATGCCGACCAGGAACCGCGACGGAGTCATGTGGCCCAATGTCTCGAGGGCGATGCACCGGTCGTCGCCTCCACGGACTACGTCAAGGCGCTGGCCGAGTCGATCCGCGGCCACTTCGACGCCCCCTACCGCGTGCTCGGCACCGATGGCTTCGGTCGCAGCGACACCCGCGAACGCCTGCGCGACTTCTTCGAGGTCGACGAGCGCTTCGTGACCCTTGCGGCGCTGCGCGAACTGCAGGAGCGCCAGGTGGTGTCGGCGGCGACGGTCAACGAGGCTATGCGCAGTTTGGACATCGCCCCCGACAAGGTGAATCCGAGGCTGTCTTGAGCGCCATGGATGTCCTGATCCCGGACATCGGCGATGCCGAGGATGTCGAGGTCATCGAGATCTGTGTGGGCGTCGGCGATTCCGTCGGCGAGAACGATGCACTGATCGTCATCGAGTCCGACAAGGCCTCCATGGAAGTTCCCGCGCCGTTCGCGGGTACGGTCACCGAGGTGCTAGTGGCGCTAGGCGATCACGTCAATACCGGGGATCCGATCATCCGCGTGGACGCGGCTGAGGCCGTGGCCGCGCCGCCACCCGAACCGATGCAGACACCGGCCGCGCCCGTCGCCGTAGCAGAGGATGCCTCTCCTGCAACACCCGAGCCTGTCGTGGCAGCACCGGCCCCCGCCGTGGAGCCTCGGGTCGTCGACGGCGTCGGCGCGAAGGTCTACGCGGGACCGGCAGTGCGCCGGCTCGCCCGGGAACTGGGTGTCGACTTGACGGCCGTGCCCGGCACGGGGGCCAACGGCCGGATCGTCAAGGACGACGTCAAGACGTTCGTCAAGAAGGTCCTGAACGCCCCGCCTACAGCACCGGGCTTGGCACCCATGCCCGAGATCGACTTCTCCCGCTTCGGGAAGATCGATACGGTGCCGCTGTCCCGGATTCGCGCCCGCGGCGCCGCCAACCTGCATCGGAGCTGGCAGCATGTCGTTCATGTCACCCAGCACGACGAGGCTGATGTCACTGACCTCGAGGCATTCCGCGCCGCGGTCAGGGACGAGGCGTCGGGCCTCGGCATCAAGCTCACGCCGCTACCGTTCATCGTCAAGGCCAGCGTGCATGTCCTGAAGCGGCATCCGCCGTTCAACGCTTCCCTGGACGCGGCGGTGACGTCGCTCATCCTGAAGCGCTACTACAACATCGGCATGGCGGTGGATACCGACGATGGTCTTGTGGTCCCGGTCATCCGCAACGCGGATGCGCTTGGCATCTACGAGCTTGCCGAGGAGTCCACGCGCTTGGCGGCAGCGGCCCGCGAAGGCAAGCTCAAGCCGGACGAGATCCAGGGAGCAAGCTTCACGGTGTCCAGTCTCGGCGCCATCGGTGGCACCGGGTTCACGCCCGTGGTCAACGCGCCGGAAGTGGCGATCCTGGGGGTCGCTCGGTTGGCCACGCGACCGGTGTGGGACGGTACGGCGTTCCGGCCCCGCGAGATGTTGCCGCTGTCCCTGTCCTACGATCACCGCGCCATCAACGGGGCGGAGGCCGGACGGTTCGTCACCGACCTGGTGGCGACGCTCGGCGACATCCGGAGGTTGGCGCTTTAATCAGCAAAGGAGTGCAAAGATGAGACCGTTGAGTTTCACGGCGTTTCCCGACCGGCCCGTTTCGGTCAATCCTGCCTCGGTAACCCGGGTGGAAATCGGATCGCCCCCGTCGGCCAAGAAGCACCCCGTGCTGCTGGTCTTCGGTGGTGACGATGGCGGCGAAAGGTCGATGTGCGTTGCGGAGTTCGACGACCGGGAGGTTGCCGGACGCGTGCGGGAACGCGTCGGCGAGCACCTTTGGCAGGACGACGCAGCGCCGCTCGACGCCGAGGAGAAACGCCTGATCGCGGACAATCCGGCAACCCACGACGACGGCTCCGTGAGCGACCGCCGCTCGGTACCGACCGAAGAGTCGAACCATCCGTCGGTGGTCTACGAGCTGCAACGGTCGCGCGGGAAGCCGTGAGGCGCTAGCGATCGATCGGCCGCCAAAGGCGCTCGCTCGTGGCGAGCGTGCGAGCCACGACGAAAAGGCAATCCGACAGCCGGTTGAGGTAGATGCCGACGTCGGTGGCGCGTAGCTCCGCAGCGTCGGTCGTTGCCCGCCACCAGGCGCGCTCGGCGGCGCGGACGGCCGAGCGGGCCACATGTGCGGCGGCAGCGGCGCGGCCACCGCCGGGCAGGATGAACTCGCGCAGCGGCGGCAAGTTCGCGTTCATGGCTTCAGTCCGACGGTTGAGCGCCTCGGCGAGTCCGCTCCAATCGGCGCTCGATCCGCCCGTCGCGACCACGGCTCCAGCGTCGAAAAGGCGTGACTGGATGTCCTCAAGCAACGCGGCGTGGGCCGTCCCGGCTTCGACTACCAGCATCCCGATCGCGCTGTTCGCCGAGTCGAGCGCGCCGACCAGGTCGATCTTGGCATCGTGCTTCGCGTAGCGCTGGCCATCCGCCAGCGATGTCTTTCCCGTGTCCCCGGTCCGGGTGGTCACGCGATCGATGCGGTTGCGTGGAGGCCGCTTGGTGGTCACGACGACTTGTGCCCCGCGCCTTGGTGTACGCCCGAGTATCTGGCGGCCACGGGCACGTAAGCAAGTTGCGCCGCCCGGAAGCATTCGGGTAAAACACCGACCCCTTCGAGCAACGAGCTTCGCCCATGCCTTCGTTCGATGTCGTCTCCGAGGTGGATCTCCAGGAGGTCCGCAATGCGGTCGATCAGACCAATCGGGAACTGCGCACGCGGTTCGACTTCCGTGGCGTCGATGCCGGCGCGGAACTCGATGGCGGGACCGTCACCGTCTGGGCCGAGGAGGAGTTCCAGGTCCGGCAACTCATCGACATCCTCCAGGACAAGATGACGCGTCGGGGCGTCGACATCGGCGCGCTCGATCCGCGGGCTCTCGAGGCATCCGGGAAGCAGAAGCGGCAACCCTTCGGCCTCAAGCAGGGCATCGACCGGGATGCCAGCCGGGGCATCGTCAAGACGGTGAAGGACGCCAAGCTCAAGGTCCAGTCACAGATCCAGGGCGAGAAGGTCCGCATCACGGGCAAGAAGCGCGACGACCTGCAAAGGGTGATCGCGGCGCTCAAGGAAGGTGACTTCGGCGTGCCGTTGCAGTTCAACAACTTCCGCGACTGACGCTTAAGGTTGCGGCGAGGAATACCCATGAAACGAAAAATCATTGCTGGACTTACGTTCGCGGCCATCGCGTTGTGCGCGGCCTGGCTACACGGTGCGACCTCGGGCGGCAACTTACGTGCCCTGGAGCAGCGCGTCGCCGATCTGGAGCGACGCGTGGCGACGCTCGAGAACCCGGAGCCCCGATTCCTGCCGATCGGTCCCAAGGACAGACCTCGGACGCCGTGACCGCCGCTAGGCGGGATCCCGGTCAGCACCGACGCAGGCGCACCGCCTCAACACCAGGGCTCCTGGCACCGTGCTATGGTGAGCGCGGTGAGCTCGCCGCTTGTGAGGCGGACCGTGGGCAACACAGCGGCAGCACGTTTCCATCACTCGGAGAGACCATGAAGCAGCTGACAGCGATCATCGAACGCGAGGGAGATGGTTTCGTGTCCCTGTGTCCGGAACTGGATGTCGCGAGCCAAGGGGAGACCGTGGACGAAGCACACCGGAACCTGAAGGAAGCGTTGGAACTATTCTTCGCAACGGCTTCGGAACAGGAGATTGAGGAACGGTTCCACGAGGAAGTCTACGTGACCCGTGTCGAGGTCGCGGTTGGCTAGGCTCAGGGTAGCGTCGGGTCGGGAAGTGTGCGGACTCTTGGCTGAAAACGGGTTCGTCCAGGTGCGACGCCACGGCAGCCGCGTGGTCATGCAGAAGTCCGAGGGCTGCCTAGGTCGGTCTTCGAGTGAGGCCGTATTCGACCGGGCAGTCTTCCGGACCTCACCTAAGCCGTGTTCGGATCAGATTGAGTAAGCCATCGAGCAACTCGCTGTTTGGCTGCGTCCTGCTATCGGCGTAGCCCCTAAGGTGTACGATCGCCGTCGGCGACCTCCGCGGGTGGTCGCCAGATCGTCCTTGGAAAGGTCGTGGCGACGAGTCCCCGGGCTTCGAGTTCGGCGAATTCCTTGGCCGTGTAGCCGAGCAGGTCGCAGTAGATCTCGCGGTTGTGTTCGCCTAGCCGAACCGGGGGCGAGTGCAGGCGGTTCGGCGTGCGCTGCATCCTGAACGTCAGCCCCGGATAGCGGAACGGCTTGCCCGCGTCGGCGGTGGGCAGGGGCTCGAAGAAGCCGCGCGCGTTCAGGTGCCCATCGTCGAGCGCTTCGACCGCGTTGCGGGTTGGCGCGGCGCAAACGCCGCTCCCCTGCAGTTCGTGAAACAGGTCCTCCTTGTCGCGCCCGGCACAGGCGGCGGCTACCAGGGCGTCCAGCGCCGTGACATGTGTGTGCCGGGACTGCTGGCTGGCGAAACGCGTATCCGCGGCTAGGTTGCCGAGTCCGAGAACGTCGCACAGTGCGGCGAACTCCGCGTCGGAGCCCACGTCGAGGGCGATCCAGTTGTCGTCGCCTTGGCACCGATAGACGTTGTGCGGAGCGTGACGCCGATGCGCATTGCCTTGGGGCGGCGTGTCCCGACCGTTCATCGTTGCGTCCATGATGAACTCGCCGAGCACCGGCAGGAAGCCTTCGGTGAGCGGCATCTCGATGAGCATGCCATGCCCCGTGCGCTCGCGCTGGCGTAACGCGAGCATCACGGCGAGCGCGCCTTGCACGCCGGAGATGCCGTCGCTCGCCAGCGACTCGCTCAAGAGCTCCGGGCCGGCGTCGGGGTAGCCGCGCAACAGCGTGTGGCCGACCATGGCCTCCACGTGCAGGCCGAACGCGCGGAAGTTGCGGTACGGGCCGTCCAAGGCGAAGGCCGGCATGCGCAGCATGACGAGCCGCGGGTTGACGGCTTTGAGGGATGCGTAGTCGAGACCCGCCTTGTCGATGGTCTCCGGCACGTTGTTCTCGACCAGCACGTCGCATTCGCGTGCGAGGCGGAGCACGGCCTCGCGGCCCTCCGGCGTCATGATGTCGCACGTCATCGAACGCTTGTTGCGGGCATGGGAGTTGAACGACGCGTTGCGATTCCAGGGGTCGGTCCCCGGGTCGCCATCGGGATAGCCGACGGGCGCCCCCCGGGCGATCAGTTCGCGTACCCGTTGGGGGTCGGGCACCTGTTCCATACCGCGCGTGAACGGCTGCACGCGGTTCGCGGGTTCGATGCGAACGACGTCGGCGCCCCACTCCGCCAGGAGTTGCGTGACATGGGGTCCCGCCCAAACGACCGTGATCTCGGCGACCCGGATTCCTGCCAACGGCAGGGGCAGCTCGCCGGAACTGGGCGATTGACGCGTTCGACGGGACCGTGACGCCGCGAGGACCTCGTCGGCATGCTCGTTCAGAAGAGGTGCCCGCTCCGGCGGAACCCGACCGCCGGCGGAGAGGGTGAAGGGCCGGCCCGGGTAGGTCAGGCGGCCCGCCCGCGGGTGATCGACTTCGTCCCAGGCGCCCCGGTCGGCATAGTGCGGGTCGGCCACCACCTCGGCGATGGTGTGGAAGGCCCCGGCGAGTAGGCCGTGCGCCTGCGCCTTCTGCACCGCTTCGCGCTTCGGTCGCTCAGCGAGCCACGCCGAGTAGACGTCCTCTAGGCGCTCGCGTTCGTCGGGTGCGACGTTGAGCGGGTCGATCTCCTCGGCAGCGGGCGCGTCGATCATGTCCAGTAGGCGGGGCAGACGCTTGACGCCTGCGCCCATGATGTTGACGTAGCCGTCGGCGCAACGGCGTACGCCGATGCCGAACGTCCGCCGCGCGGTGCGCAGACGGCCGCCGCACTTGCCCGTATAGGATGCGGAAGTGATCTGGATCGTGCGGCGGTCCCGGCATCCGGCTTGGCACTCGAAGACGGCGACGTCGATCCAGTCGCCAGCCCCGGTGGACTCGGCCCGACGAAGGCCCATCATGGTGGCCAGCGCGGCGGTGATGCCGGCGTGGTAGTGCGCATAGTGGCCGCCGAGCTTCAGCGGCTCGCGCTCGGCATGACCGTTGGTGACCAGCGGCCCGCCGATCGCCTGCAGCGTCAGCTCGGAGCCGCGATAGTCGCGATAGGGACCGGTCTGTCCGAACGGCGTGATCGAGGTCACGACCAGCGCCGGGTTCGCCGCCGAGAGCACATCGAAACCCCAGCCCCAGCGCGCCGCGTCCCCGGGTGCGAAGTCCTCGATCAGGATGTCCGCATCGGCCGCCAGCCGGCGGATCGTCGCGCCGTCCTCGGCGGCGTCGAGCACCACCGAGCGCTTGTTGCGGTTGAGGTGCAGGAAGAGCCCGGAGCATTCCGGATCGGCGACATCGTCGGGGAACGGTCCGAACCGGCGGCTTGGATCGCCGCCGGGAGGCTCGACCTTGACCACGTCAGCACCGAATTGCGCCAGCAGGTAGCTGGCATACGGGCCCGCGACGTTGCGCGAGAGATCGACGATGCGGATCCCGGCGAGCGGGGTTTCGGGCCTCACCCTTCGGCCTCGCATGGAACATACACCAGAGGGAGCGTATGCGACCGGCGGTGTTTGTTCCAGAGCGGGGTCGGAGTGGCCTTGGGCCTGAGGCGTACCCGGCGCACAGCGTCAGCGAAGCGCCGGGCCGGCTTTGGGGCGCTGCCAATAGGGGGGATTGTTCAGTGGCCCCGGCGTCTGGCCGAGTTGGATCAACAGGCCGTGGGCGCTTTTCGGCGACACGAAGGCATCGATCTCCGGCTCCTCGAAGGTTTTGTCGACCACCCGAACGCCATGTGCCTCCATGTCGGCGACCTTGTCCTCGAGATCCGGTACTTGCAGCGTCAAGTGGTGGAATCCCTCGCCGCGCCGCTCGAGGAACGTCGCCAGGAAACCGTCTGGATTGATTGGCTCTAGCAACTCGATGCAGAAGTCGTGCAGGTCGAACAGGGCGATGCGGAAGTCACCTGACTTGTGGACGGACGTGCGGCGGTGCTTGGCACCGAGTACGTCCTCGAAGAACGTGCGTGCCTTGTCGATGCTGAACACGGCGATGCCGATGTGGTCGAAGCGGCCGATCGGCCCTGGCGTCTCGGGCATGGGGGTCCTTAAGTGCGTTCTCGGGTGCCTGTTGGCAGTGTACGGGAACGCTAGGTGTCCGACGAAGAACTGCTTGGGTCTTTAGCCGAGCCTTCCAACAGCTCGATGTCCAAGAGATCCTTCGGCCGACCTGCCGCGCGCTTGTTGCGCAGAAGCTCTTCGCGGGCCAGGAACGGTACGGGACAGTCAGCGATGGGGGTGACCAGGCGGTTCTCCCATGCAGCCGCGAACTCGACCCCGTCGATACTCGTCATCAAGTCGATTCGTCGGGGAGGCACTCCGACCTGGGCGACGTTGCCACCCACGGCGAAATCTTCGAACGAGAGGTCGAACGCCTCGACGGGCGCCCCGAACTCCTGCAACGCTCGCCAGACCGCTCGCGCGTTGGCCTGGGTCGGCTCGACCCATACGGCCATGTCGCCCGTGGCGCGGGGCACACCGTGCGCGGCCATCGCTTGGGCACCCACGACCAGGAACCGCACGCCGGCGTCGTGCAAAGCCTGCAGCAGGTCGAGGAAGTCGGGATTAATCGGATTGGTTCCGGGGTGCGGCCCGTATAACCCGCACGGGGGTTTGGCCGCGCTCGTAGTCGGGGATCGGGCGGCCCGCCGCCGCCCACGCGTCGCAGGCGAGAGGCCACATCATCATCAGGCGCTGCTCGACGGTGGTCGAGGCGTACAGCGTGGCGCCGGGCTCGGCCCCGAGGCGGTACTTCCGGATCGGCCATGCGGCCCGTGATCGTCGCCTTTCGGCCCGTCCCACTATTCGTGACCCCTTGGGTTCGGGACACCTAGCGATTTTAGCAGGCGTCGTGCCGTGTGCCGACCGGCGCGGCACGCGGCACCATCACAGAGCGGCAAGACGCTTGCCCGGCGGGCGCCACTTCCGACAGACTGTTCGGACTTGTCGAGGGCGGCGGGAGGAACCCGTGCTGGATGCCGTTCAATCCCATACGCTGGTCTACGGTCGGGCCGACGCGGCCGATCTCAAAGCCGAGTGCTATCGGCACCGTGATCCGGCCAAGCGCAACCGCCGCGCGGTCGTGATGGTGCATGGCGGCGCCTGGACCAGCAACGACCGGCATGCGCCGGCGGTGGTCTCGGAGGATCTGGCCCGGCACGGATTCACCGTGTTCTCGCTGGACTTTCGCGACGGCCGCAACGGCAAGCATCCCTGTGCGGTGCAGGACATCACGGCCGGCATCCGCCACGTGCGCGCCAATGCGGCGCACCACGACGTCGACCCGGACGCGATCGGCCTGATCGGCAGTTCGTCCGGCGGCCACCTGGTGCTGCTCGCGGCGATCCAGCCTGACATGATGGCGCATCGCGGCACCGCGGTGGACCTGGGTGGCACCTTGGGAGACGCGGCGGACGTCTCGGCCGCGGTCTCCTGTGTCGTTGCCCTTTGGCCGGTGTCCGATCCGCTGGTGCGTTTCCGCTATGCGCACGACGTCGGTCGGGAAGAACTCGTCGCGGCGCATTTGCGCTACTACGACGACGAGGAGCACATGCACGCGGCCAGCGTGCAGCGCGCGCTGGCGGCCGGTGAAGCGGAACGGACGCCGCCCTTGCTCCTGGTGCAGCCCGGCGAGGATGCCAACGTGCCACGCGGGATGACGCTCGATCTCGTGCGCGCCTACCAGGACGCCGGTGGTGCGCTGCACTACCTGTTCTACCCGGGTCTACCGCACGCGTTCGCCTACCAGGCGTCCGCGGAGACAACGCGACTCGCAGGCGAGATCCGCACGTTCCTGGATCAGCATGTGGGTGGCGACCGATGAAGCGGCTGGCCCGGTTCGCGGCGTATGCGGTGGCCGTGGTCGTCGTGCTCGTCGCCTTGCTGTTCGTAGCCTCGGAGAGCGGCGAAGTCGTCGTGCTGACCTCGGTCGACGCGAGTGGCGAGTTCCACGAGACCCGGGTGTGGATCATCGACATCGAGGACGGGACGTACCTGCGCGCTGGCACGGCGGAGTCGGCCTGGCTCGAGCGCGTGCTTGCGCGCCCTCAGGTGACTCTCGAGCGGGCCAGGGAGCGACGCGAGGTGCGCCTGCTTCTCGCCGAAGACATGACGTCAACGGTCAATGCGCACATGGCGTACAAGTACGGCGTGGCGGACATGGTGGTCGGCGCGCTCGTACCGCGGAGCAACGCCGTGGCGTTGCGGGTGGTGGGGCCGTCTTCTGCGAGGGGCACGCCCCTCGCGCTCCCCCGCTGAGGGCTTTTACTTGCGAGGGGCAAGCCCCTCGCGCTCCCCCGCTGAGGGCTCTATGGACTACGAAACCTACCGCCGTTACGGCCTCGATGGGCGCGGACCGCTGAGGGCCAACGGTCGCGCCAACGCCGAGATCATGCGCGCGCTCGACACGCCGGGAGACCGGTCGTACCACCCTTGCCCGGAGGCCTATCCGCGACCGGGCGCGCCGTCGGGGCGCGTGAAGAGCCACTCGGCTTGGGACCAGGCGACGGTGTTCGCGGGCACGCGGCGCGACCTGTGGATCTATACGCCGCCCGCTTTCGAGGACGCCGCCGCCGAGCCCGCGCTGATCGTCTTCAACGACGGTGGCGGCTACCTCGACCGCGACGGTCCCGTGCGTGCGGCTGCCGTGCTCGACACGCTCGCCAACGCCGGTGAAATCGCGCCGACCGTCGCGGTGTTCGTGAATCCCGGCGCGCTCGCCGCCGATGTCGATCCCGAAGCGGCCAGGGCGCAGCGCAGCGTCGAATACGACACGGTCGACGACCGCTACGCGGCCTTCCTCGAGGCCGACGTCCTGCCGTTCGTCGAGGGCGCCCTTGGTCGCGCTCTGACCCGGGATCCGGCACGGCGGACCATCTGTGGCATCTCGAGCGGCGGCATCTGCGCCTTCAACGCCGCCTTCCATCGGCCGGACCTGTTCGCCCGGGTGATCAGCCATTGCGGCTCGTTCACGGCCATCCGCGGCGGACACAACTATCCGAGCATGGTCCGCCGCACCCCGCGCAAGCCGATCCGCGTCTTCCTGCAAAGCGGTGTCAACGACGCCGACATCGTCATCGGCAGTTGGCCCCTGGCCAACCAGACCATGGCCGCCGCCCTGGGCTTCGCGGGCTACGACTACCGGTTCGAGTTCGGCGATGGCGGACACAACCTGCGCCATGGCGGCGCGCTGTTCGCGGAGACGCTGCGCTGGCTGTGGCGCTGACGGCGCGCCGTTGCGAACAGTTAGAATCGCCGCATGATCGACCCCATGCTGACCTGCACCTGGGCGCCCACCGTCTTCGCCGGTCCACAGGTCGTCGCGACCAACCCCAAGGGCGCCTTTCCGGACGGTCGCGCCTTGCGCGGAGCCGTGCTGCCGGCGCTCGAGCGCATCGAGGCGCTCGGTCTCACGCACCTGCTCATCGCCCAGCGTTGGTGGGGCAGCGGCGTGGAGATGGAAGGCTCATCGCTCGACTGCCTCGCGATGACCGCCTTGTTTGCCGCGCACACGGAGCGCATCCGGCTCGTGACGGCCATCCACCCAGGCTTCTTCCATCCCGCTGCGATCGCCAAGTGGGGCACGACCATGGATTGGATCAGCGGCGGCCGTTGGGACATCAATGTCACGAGCGGCTGGAACCTGCGCGAATTCGACATGTACGGCATCGACACGCTGGAGCACGACGAGCGCTACGCGCGTTCCGCCGAGTTCATCGACGTGCTGCGCGGTGCATGGACCACGTCGCCCTTCAGCTACGAGGGACGCTTCTACCGCGCCAACGGCCTCGAACTCGAACCGCGCCCGTCGACGCCGCTGACCGTGTTCCAAGGCGGTCAGTCGGACGACGCGATTGCCATGGCCGCCGCGCGGTCGGACTGGATGTTCTTGAACGGCGGCTCGCTGGAGCGCGTCGAAGGGATCATCGACCGCGTCCGCAAGGCCTGCCGCGGCACGGGCCGGACGGTTCGCTTCGCGCTCTACGCTGCACCGCTCGTGCGCCGCACCGACGCCGAAGCCTGGGCGGAAATCGAGACCCGCATCGACGCTATCGACCGGGACCTGGTGAAGCGCCGCCGGGCCGCCACCGGTGGCGCCGAGGGCATGTGGGCGACCGCTGAGGACCTCAGCCTGCTGGACACCAACGAGGGCTATGCCGCGCGGCTGATCGGCAGTCCCGAGACCGTCTACGAACGCCTGGCGGCGCTACGCGCACTGGGGGTCGAGATGCTGCACTTCGATACCCGCGACAGGCTATTCAACGAGACCATCCTGCCGGAACTCGTCGGCTGAGGGGGCCTGCACGGGCTCAAGCGCGCCAGTGTGCGGGATCGACGTCCGCTAAGCCGAACATCTGCCAACGGTTGTCCGAGCCGTTCTCGTCCACGCTGAGCCCGCTGCCGGGCGGCGTCGACAGGGCATGGCGGATGCCCCACTTCGAGATGCCTTGCACACCTTCCATGGCGTCCATTTCAGCGAGCGAATAGAACCCCGCCGCGGCGGTCTCGACACCGTCGCAAGCCGGTTCTCCCGCCACGTAATCGAGCCGGCAGATGATGTACACGTTCGTGCTCGGCCCGACGACCATGTGGCGGAACCCCACCACGTCGCGAAAGCGGGCCGTGACGGCGGCTTCCTCGCGCACCTCGCGCTCGACGGCGGCGGCGAGCAGTTCGTCGTGTTCGGCGTATCCGCCGGGCAGTTGCCAGGTTCCCGCATAGGGCGCCTGGCCACGCTGGATGAGCAGTGCGCGGACCTCGCCGTCGCGTTCGCGCAGCACGACGCCGGAGCAGCCGATGGAGAAGTCGCCGAAGTGGACGAAGCCGCAGGTCCTGTCGGGACAGGCCTGGCGGTCCCGGCCGCCTTCGTGGCGCACGGTCAGGCGCTCGGCGCAGCGCGGGCAGAACGTCAGCCGGGCCATGACAGGCGCTCTCGCGACTTGAACGGTTTCTTCATGCGTACGGTTCCCGTGGCCCGCCCGCATTGTGCCCGCATTTCTCCCCACTTTGGGCGCGCAGCCGCAAGGCGACGCATACCGCCAGTCGCGCGCGGGCTTGGGGTTGAACTCGCGCGACTTGACGCCATCAAAAGGCGACGAACTTCTCGTTCGCCGCATCTTTCAAGTGACACGCGATTGCCGAAGGAGACCAAGGAAGTGCAGAGCCCCAAGACCATCCTTTCTGACGAGGGGCAGGGCCCCCGCCCGCCGCTTCACGGCGGGAGCGCTCCCCGGCTGAGGGCTCTCGCCCTGGTAGCCATGGCGGGCCTTGCCGCCCTAGCGACGACCGCGGCCGCCCATGACGGTCGCTTGACGTTCGCGCCGGTGCTCGAAGACGTGACCCCGGCCGTCGTGAGCATCCGCACCTTGGGCCCGCAGGCCCGTAACCCGTTGTACAACGACCCCTTCTTCCGCCGGTTCTTCCCCGACCGGGACGCGCCGAGGCAGGCTATCGGCGCCGGCTCCGGCGTGATTGTCGACGCACGCAAGGGCCACGTGGTGACCAACCACCACGTCATCGACAATGCCGAGGAGATCGTCGTCGAGCTTAAAGACCGGCGCGAACTCAAGGCCGAGCTTGTCGGCAGCGATCCCGAGACCGACATCGCGCTGTTGAAGATCGACGCGGACGACCTCGAAGCGCTGCCGCTCGGCGACTCGGACGACCTGTCGGTCGGTGATTTCGTGATCGCGATCGGCAATCCGTTCAACCTCGGCCAAACCGTGACATCGGGCATCGTGAGCGCGTTG
>JAPOYV010000091.1 GCA_026706385.1 Gammaproteobacteria bacterium | reverse complement strand
ACATCCGCGAGAAACGACGGCGTTGCGTAGCCGTGCAACGCGTCCCATACGGCGTTTCGAATCGCGCCGCTGCCGATCCATGCGTCCGGCGGGCCCACCGAGCGCACGGCACGCAATGCGTCCATGAGCCATGGCGTATCCCGGATGATCCGTCGTAGCGTCTGTTCGATATGTTCTGCAGTCACTTGTGGTTAGGAAGGCCCCGGCCCCCATCCTACATTGGGCACAGCGGTCGAGGTACGCTTCGCGCGACACAGTCAGCCAGGAGTCGGATTGGGAATGACATCTTTCGTGAGCATCGTTGCGGGCAGCAAGAATGACGAGGAGTTTCTTGAGCCCGCATTTGCCGTTTTGCGGGACTTTTCGATCACGTTTGAGTTCAAGGTGCTGTCGGCGCACCGGAACACCGAACGCCTTTTCGAGTACATCGAGGACGCCGATGCGCGCGGCGTTTCAATCTACCTGGCGGCCGCAGGGTTCAGCGCTGCACTGCCTGGCGTCGTGGCCGCCAAGACCCTGCGCCCGGTCTTGGGCATACCCGTACCCGTGGGTCCGCTGCAAGGGATGGATGCCCTGCTCTCCATCGTCCAGTTGCCGAGCGGCATTCCGCTTGCGGGCATGCCGCTCGGCAACCATGGTCCCAAGAACGCCGCTCTGTTCGCCGCGCACATCCTGGCCTTGTACGACGACGAGGTCGCGGGGCACGTTGCGGCGTTCCGCGCAGCGCTGAACGCGTCCTAGCCCTGCCATGCCGCTAGTCTGGGACAACCACGGATGCCTGCCACTGCGTCCGGACGGCGAGTTTCTTCCCGAGTTGTATCGATACAAGCGGGCGGGCGTTGATGTGGTCTCCGTGAACGTGACGTTCGACATGATGGCCCCAGGCCACGGCGTGGAGATGGCTCGACTCTTCTCCGAGTGGATCGAAACGCGCCCCGACATCTACGTGCCGAAAACCGTGAGCGACTTGACCGCACCCCACAACACCGACCGGCTCGCCGTGGTCTTCGACATCGAGGGGGCCCGCGCCGTCGAGCATGACCTTGCCGCGTTGGACCAGTACGCCGGCCTCGGCGTGCGCACGATCTCGGCTGCATACAACCTGCCGAACAGGGTTGGTGGTGGCTGCCTTGATACGGATGAAGGTCTCACAGCGGTTGGCCGTGAGTTCGTCAGGCGGACGGAAAGGGCGGGAATGGTGGTGTGCTGCAGCCACACCGGCTACAGGACGTCGCGCGACATCATCGAGATGAGTACCAATCCCGTGGTTTTCTCGCATTCCAATCCGCTCGCGATGTGGGATCACCCCAGGTACATCCCGGATGATCTGATCAGGCTCTGCGCCGAGAGCGGTGGCGTTGTCGGCATCAACGGTGTGGACATCTTCCTCGGCACGAACGACAGGCCGGTCGATACGCTCGTCAAGCACGCCAAGTACGTGGCGGACCTAGTCGGTGTCGAGCATGTCGGGATTGCTTTGGACTACTCGTTCGACAGTACGGAGCTTGAGGACTTCTTCGTCGCCAATCGGGAGATGTTCCCAAGCGACGCGTACGGTGACACGCTCGACTACGTAGAACCCGAAGCGATACCTGCTATCGCCGATGAGCTGTCACGGAGCGGTTTCCGACGCCAAGAGATCGACAGAGTCATGGGGCTCAATTGGCTCAGGGTCGCGGAACAGGTTTGGGCTTGATGGCGCCGGGGCGTCCGAAAGCGATCATCCTGGACCTTGACGACACGATCCTCGACTCTGGCGATCCCAAGGTCACTTGGGGGCAGGTTTGTGCCGAGTTCGCGGGCAGCCTCGGCATTATGCCTGGGGATATCTTCGACGCCTTGAGTGATGCGACGAGTTGGTTTTGGGACAACAACCTCCGAGCCCGCGAGGGCCGCTTGGACCTGGTCGCGGCCCGGCGGACGATTTTCACGCGGGCACTTTCGGCGCTTGGGCAGGAGGATCCAGACCTTGGCGTGGTCGACGCGATGGCCCAGCGCTACACGGCGCTTCGGGACGATGCCGTTACGCCGTTCCAAGGTGCGGTCGCGGCCCTCGAACGGTTGCGCAGGACCGGCATCAAGCTCGCTCTGCTGACCAACGGCAGTACGGAGAAGCAGTGGGCCAAGATCCGGGAGTTCGGCTTGGAGCCCTATTTCGACCACATCCAGGTAGAAGGAGATGTCGGCTTCGGCAAGCCGGATGCGCAAGCGTTTCGGTATGCGCTTTCGGCCTTGGCCGCGCGACCGCAAGAGACTTGGATGGTGGGCGACAACCTGTTGGCCGATATCGCAGGTGCCCAAGGGGCCGGCATCCATGCGATCTGGATCGACGCCCACGGGAACGGTCTCGATACGGGCGACGATATCGTGCCGGACCGGATCGTTGAGTCGCTCGATGAGTTGCTCTAGCGGTTCTCGGCTTCGGGACTACGTCTCGACTAGGCTCCGCACCGCGTCGGGGGCCGGACCGCCCGGAAGAATCAGCACGACGGCATCGTCGAAGCCCGTTCGGCGAATCTGGCGAGCCTGTCGCGCAGTTCTCCCAGATCGGTACTTGCCGGCAACTGGATCGTCGAAACGACGGCGCGCCCGCCGCCGGCTTGTCGGTAGCGGCCAAGCGCCGCGATGACTTGCTCGGCCGTTCGGTAGTGCGCCGATGCGATCCATCCGTCGAACTCGCGGGCCGCGCGCTCGACGCCTCGCCCCCAGCTCCCGAGGAACAGAGGCGGGCCGCCCTTCACGGACGGCCAGGGCGAAAGGTCGCTGCGCTCGTTGCCGCCGGTGCGCAGGATCTGTCGCAGCGTGCCGACGAGTGTCCCGAAATCCTCGAAACGGGTCTCGAACCGGCGCGAGAACGCTGCGAAGTCGGCCTCCGTCGAGCCGGCGCCAAGACCCATGATCAGGCGGTCTCCACAGATCTGCTGCAGCGAGTAGATTCGGTGGGCGAGGTCCATCGGGTCGTAGAGCGGAGCTTGGACAACCGCAGTGCCGATTTCGACATCGGCCGCTGCCGTTGCGGCGACACTCAAGGCCACGAACGGGTCGGGGAGCATGAAGCCGCGCCCCAGGGCCTGGGCAGACCAGAGACTGTCGAAACCTTCGTTGGCGTAGATCCGTGCCTGCTCGGCTAGGAAGTCCGGCGGGGAGTTTCCCGGTCACGGGGCCGAGCAGTGCGCCGAGTCTCATTCCAACGGACCGCTCGCTCCTGACGCCAGCAGGTCATGCGAGTCGCGGCCCTTGACCCAGCCGCATGTGCCGCTTGAACGGTAGCCGAGAAGCTGACGCGCCTTCTGCGACAGCCGCACGGCGGCCTCGGGTGGGAAGGCGAGGTACTGGTTCTCTTCCTGGGCGAGCCAGTTGACGACCAGTGACTGGAATATGCCCGTGCGGCTCGTTTCGCTGTTGCAGGCACCGAGGCCGTGGAGCGTCCGGCACAGCCAGAAGAGTACGGAGCCCTTGGGCATGACGGCCTGCGCCACTTCGCTTTCGTTGGCCACTCGGTCCGCGGGCCACAGGTGGCTGCCGGGCACGAGCCGCGTGGCACCGTTGGCGACCGTGAAATCGGTGCCGGCCCACATCATGTTCAGGATGAAGTCCCGGCTGGCCGGGCCGTGGGCGACGTACGGCTCGTAGATGGCCATTTCCCGGTGCAGCACCTGCACCGCGCCGCCTCTGCGCGCCTCGATCGACGCCGCGGCCCCGACCCGGTAGTGGTGGCAGTAGGGACCGCTCTCGGGCGGCGAGGCTACGCTGAGTATCTGGGCGCAACCGTCGGCCGAGGTCGCGAATCGGGTCTTCTCGCGCTCGATCGGTTCCGACGATGCGGCCATGGGCTTCTCGGGCCGCAAGATGCTGTCGGCGACTTCCAGCACGCGCTTGTTGACGAGTAGCGTTTCGCACAGCTTGGGATTGGCGTGGAGCACGGCGCCGATCGACCGGTTGTCGGAACCGCCGATGAAGTCGTTGCCGGCCTTGGTCTCGTCGCCGAACTTGAGATCGGCCGTGAGCTGGTCCATGACCTCGGGCGCGACGAGGTTGGCGACCACCGCGGCGCCGTCGCGGCGCAACGTGGCGACGACGGCCTCCGCCGGTTCACTTGGGTCGTGGGCCGTGATGGTGTTGGTCGTCATGTCACAGGACCCATCCAATGTAGAACAGCACGATCGCCACCGAGGCGAGTGCCGCACGAAAGAACCAGCACCAACCCGTGAAGTGGTCGTCGAGGAGGTCCGCCGCCCACGTCCAATGGATCCACCGCAGAAAGCGAATCCTGAGCCGCACGAGTTCGGGGACCCACGCGATGAGGGCGAGCACGAGCACGGCGAAGAGGAAGAGCAACCATTTGGCCATCAGATCAACGAGCGCGCACTGGTGTGACCCGAAGCGTAGCGCCGATTCGACCGGCGTTGCCACCGGGGCGACGCCCTAGGGGACGGAGGTAGACCGTGATCGCCTAATAGAGATCGTCCGTCGTAGCGGAGTCACTCGCTTTTTTTGCGCACGCACGGGTGATACGGTACGACAACATCAGCTATACGGGTGACCCGTATGAAGACCACGATCGAGCTTCCGGACGCGTTGCTCGAGCAAGTCCGGGGCGTTGCCCGGAGGGAAGGTACGACCCTGCGCGGGCTGGTCGAGGAAGGCCTGCAGCGCAGCCTTGAGGCCCGTCGGAAGGCGGTGCAGCGGAATCTGGACTTCCCGACCTACGGCGGCAGTGGCCTTACGACCGAGTTCGAGGGCGCGGCGTGGAACCGGCTGCGGGACGAAATCTACCGCGAGCGCGGAGCGTGATTGCGATCGACACGAACCTGCTGGTTTACGCGCATCGCCCGGAGATGCCTTTCCACCAGCGTGCCCGGGAGGTGTTGAGCGGCGCGGTGGCCGGAGCGGAGCCCGTGTCAGTACCGTGGCCGTGCGTCCACGAGTTTCTCGCGGTTGTCTCGAATCCGAGGATATTCAGGGATCCAACGCCGGTTGACGTGGCATTGGACGCGGCAGGCCGGCTTCTCGACAGCCTGGACGGCGGCTTTCTGGCCGAGGGGGAAGGGTACCTTGGCGTTCTTGACCGGATTGCGCGAACGGCCCACCTGCAGGGCGCGGTTGTGCACGACGCCCGAATTGCGGCACTTTGCCTGTATCACGGCGTGCGTTTGCTCTGGTCGGCGGATCGGGACTTCTCGCGCTTCCCGGACCTCGCTGTCACCAACCCGCTCCCGGCAGGTTAACGGAAGTGGACTTCGGGGGATTGCGGTGGTTTCCGGTCTTCGTGGCGGCCGTGCTCGCGGTTCCCGCGCAGGCGGCAGACGACGCGCTAACGATCATCAATGCCCGGCTTGTCGACGGAACCGGTGCCCCGGCAAGGCACACGACGATCGGCATCCGGGACGGCGTCATCAGTTCCCTCGGCGACGGACCGCCGGAGAATGCCCGGATCCTCGATGCCCAGGGGCTGACCGTGGTGCCCGGGCTCATCGACAGCCACGTGCACTTCCAGGCCGTCCCGGGTGCGGTGCATCGAAGGGACGACGCCGAGACGCGTCGCGCGCTCATGCATCACCACCTCCGGGCGCACGTGGCCAACGGTGTGACGACGGTGCTCGACGCTGCCATTGCGTCGGAAGCGCTGCGCGAAATCCGGGCCTATCTCGCCGCCGGGGGCGTCGGTCCTCGGGTGATGGCGCTTGGCCCCACGTTCCACAATCCCGGCGGCTACATGGATGGCGCGGCGCTCTCGGCGTACTGGGCACCGCGCTGGCGCGCGTCGGCGACACCAGAGGATGTCGACGCGCTTTACCGCGAGTACGAGGGCATCGCGGATCTGGTCGGCGTGAAGGTCACGGCAACCTATGGCTTCGGCGGGCCGCTCGACATCTACGAGACGCACTCGCCGGAAATGCTCGGCGTCATTCGGGAGCGCGCCGGAGACCACGAACGCCCGATCTATGTGCACGTCAATGACAACCGCGGCGTCGATATCGCGTTCGAACTCGGCGCCCGCGCACTGACCCACCTTGTTCTGGAACGGCCAAGCAGCGAACGGCTGGACGGGATGCGTCGCGCGAACATGCACGTCATTCCGACGCTGTACGTCTACGAATCCTTCGCCATGCGCTACCGGCTCGACTCGCTTGATGCGCCAAGGATGCGCCTGGCGGTGCCCGCCGCCCTGCGGGAGACGGCCCGGGATCCGGCAGTTTGGGATCAGTACCTCAAGAGTTTCATCCTCATCGTTGCCCCGTACATGCCCGAGTGGCTCGCGGGCTGGTGGGGTGACGTGTACTTCACGGAAAGCCGAACGCGATCCCTGGTGGGCACTCTCCAGGAAAATCTGATGCGGCATCACGACGCCGGCGTTCCCATCGCCATGGGGACCGACAGCGGCGGGTGGCCGCACATGCCGAACATGTTCCACGGGCTGACGGCGCTGCGCGAGATGGAGCTTATGGCCGAGGCTGGCATGACGCCGGAGGACGTGCTTCGCTCGGCCACGGTGACGCCGGCTCGGATGATGGGCATCGAGAACCTCGTCGGGACGGTCGAGGTCGGCAAGCGTGCCGACCTGATCGGCGTACGGGGCGACCCGCTTGCGAACATCTCGGCGCTCCGTGAACTCGAGTGGGTGATCAAGGACGGCGAGCTACGTCGCCCGGCGGAGTGGATGGACGATTAGGAGAAGGCATGTGACGCGCGAAAACACTGAATCGGACCAGGCCTTGGCGACCGTCGACTTCTTCTACGGCCTCGGAAGCCGCTACTCGTACCTGGCTTCGACGCAAATCGCGCGAATTGCCCGCGACACCGGCGCCACGTTCCGTTGGCAGCCGATTTCCACCCACGCGCTGTTGGCCCGGCGCTCGGACGATCCGTTCACGCCGGGCGCCCGCGGTCAATACGACTGGGACTACCGGCGGCGGGATGCCGAAGCTTGGGCGCGCTACTACGGCGTGCCGTTCAACGACCCGATAGGACGACTCGCGTACGAACCGATGTTGCCGGCCTTGGCTGCGCTGGCCGCAGACCGCCAGGGGCGAGCCGAGTCGATGAGCCACCGGCTTTTTCGCCTGATCTTCGTGGATGATCGAACCGAGTTCGGACCCAGAGAGGTCATCGCCGAAGCCGCATCGCTGGGGCTGGACGTGGCGCGTTTTCGGGCGGACCTGGAATCCGCGGAACTCGTACAAGAGCACGAGCGGCGCGTCCTGGAGGTGGAATCGCGCGGCGTCTTCGGGGTGCCGACGTTCTTCTACCGCGACCAGCTCTACTGGGGCAATGACCGGCTGGTGCTGCTGGAGGACGCCCTAACGGCCGAATGACGGGCCCGGCGTCGCGCCTGCGGTTGGGGGTACGCTAGTCCCGTCGCTTCGCTGCACCACCGCCTATGGCTGACTGGCTCCGGTTCCTGCTCGCGGTTCTTCCCGGCCTTGCGGTCGCGGCCGCGCCCGTGGTCGCATCCGACACGGACTGGCCGTCTTACGCCAACGACGCCGCCTCGACCAAGTACGCGCCGCTCGAACAGGTTCACGCCGGGAATGTGCACCGGCTCGCTGCCGCGTGGTCGTGGGCGTCGCCGGACAATGCCCTCGGGATGTTCCCCGGCCCCTTCAAGAGCACGCCCATCAAGGTCGGCGACACGCTGTACGTCAGCACGTCGCTCGGTCACGTCGCGGCCATCGACGCCGTCACCGGCCGCCAGCGCTGGGCGTTCGACACCGGCTCGTGGCGGAGCGGGACACCGGCGAACCTGGGATTCAACCATCGGGGCGTCGCGTACTGGGAAGGCGAGGGCGAGCGTCGGGTGCTGATGCCGACCAACGACGGCTTCCTCTGGTCGCTCGATGCGGAGACGGGTGAGCCGGACCCTGGTTTCGGCGTGAATGGGCGCGTCGACCTTTCCAAGGGTTTGGGCCGCGACGTCCAGCGGCGCATGTACTCGGTGATCTCGCCGCCGTTCGTGATAGGCGACCTCGCGATCGTCGGTTCCGTGATCGCCGACCAATGGTCGATGCCGCGGCTGACCGACTATCCGCCTGGTGCCGTGCGCGCCTTCGACGTCCGCACCGGCGCGCTCCGATGGACCTTCCACTCGATCCCCCGTCCCGGCGAAACCGGCCACGAGACCTGGTTGGAGGAATCCTGGCGGGATACCGGCGCGGTCAACGTCTGGACGTTGATGAGCGCCGACCACGACCTCGGGTATGTCTACCTGCCCTTCGGGACGCCTTCCAACGACTGGTACGGCGGGCATCGTCCCGGCGACAACCTGTTCGCCGACAGCCTGGTCTGCCTGGAGGCCGCGACCGGTGAGCTCGTCTGGCACTTCCAGACGGTGCACCACGGGCTTTGGGACTACGACCTGCCGGCGGCGCCGAACCTGGTCGACATCACCGTGGACGGGCGGGACATCAAGGCGGTGGCCCAAGTCACCAAGCAGGGGTTCGTTTTCGTGCTCGACCGGGTCACCGGCGAGCCCGTCTGGCCCATCGAGGAACGCGCCGTACCGCAGAGCACCGTGCCCGGCGAGCGGACGTCGCCCACGCAGCCGTTTCCGACACGGCCCGCGCCGTTCGAGCACCAAGGCACGTCCCCGGACAACCTGATCGACTACTCGCCGGCGCTACGCGCCGAGACGCTCGCCATCGTCGCGAAGTTCGACCACGGCCCGCTGTACACGCCACCGAGCCTCAAGGGTACGATCCAGCAGCCGGGCGACGGTGGCGGCGGCGAGTGGTCCGGTGCGGCCTACGACCCGGAGACCGAACGCCTCTACATCCCGTCCCAATCCCACGCCATCGTGGTCAAGCTGGAGAAAGCCGGCCCGTCGACGCAATTCCGCTACCAACGCACCGGGCCGACGTCGATCCAGGGGCCAGGCTATCTACCCCTCACCAAGCCGCCGCATGGCCGCGTCAGCGCGCTGGACCTCGCCTCCGGGAACTACGACTGGGTGGTGCCGAACGGCGACGGCCTGCGGCAGCACGTGATCGACCTGGGCGCGCCGGACCCCGGGCCTGTCGGCCAGCCTGCACTCACCTTCCCGCTCTTGACCAAGTCGCTCCTGTTCCTCAACGCGCCCGACTGGGGTGTTCACTACCTGAACGCCATCGACAAGGCGACGGGCGAGTTCGTGCACAGGGTCCCGATCCCGTATTCCTATGCCGCGCCCATGACCTACTTGGCGGACGGGCGCCAGTTCATCGTGTTCGCTTGGGGCGAGGGGAACGAAACGGGGTTGACGGCGCTCGCGTTGACGGGCGATTCCGCAACGGCGGCAGTCGAGACCGTGTCGCGGGCCGTGCTGGCTTCGCGAGCGCCCGAGGACATCTACGCCGCCATCTGCGCGCGCTGCCACGACACGGCCGTGCAAGGTGCGCCGCGCCCTGGTCGCCCTGGGGATTGGGAGCTTCGGCTCGCGCGGGGCATCGACGGCATGGTGGCCCGTACGATTGCAGGGATGCCTCCCCACATGCCGGCACGCGGTCTCTGCAACGCTTGCAGCGACGCGGAGATCCGGGCCGTCGTCGAGTTGATGCTGGAAGCGCCCTAAGCTTAGGTTCTTTAGCCACCAACTCGAGGTGTGCACGATGTCCATGTCGGATGTTGCCGCGTTTCAGATTCTCGGTCCCAGAAGGCGGCAGGAGGATTCGGCACTTCACGTCCGTCATGGCCGCGGGCGACTGCTGGTCGTCGCCGACGGCATGGGTGGCGAGCCCGCGGGAGACGTTGCCTCGATGTCCGCGGTCCTTGGATTCGAGAAGGGGTTCGGCGTACCACCGGATGAACCGGAGGACAACGTGCGTTGGGCAACCCGCTTCATCGATGGTCTGCGCGGCGCGCTCGACGGAATGGCGGACGCACTGGCCCGGGGCGACGGTGCGGACGGCATGGCGACGACGCTGGCGGCGGTCTGGGCAGGTCCGGACGGAATGCGTTGGCTGAGCGTCGGCGACAGCGGCATCTGGGTGAGCGACGTGTTCAGCTCCTATGCTCCGACCCGTCTAAACGCTCGTCACGGCGAGGGCAATCGGGTGGATTCCGGTTTGATGGCCGCGGCCGCGCCTCTCCGGGCCGGGTCGGTCGAGGCGGAGTTCTGCGTGGCCGCGATCGACCTGCACCCCGGTCCCCTCCGCCTGTCGCCGGGGCGGCTGATCCTCGTGGGGAGCGACGGAATGGATGTCCTAGGCCGCGTAGGTACTCCCGGTGGCTGGGCGGAGCGGGGAGAGACGCGGCTGTCGGCGGAATGGGCCGAGGCGTTTCGTGACATGAGCCCGCGGGATTTCCTTTCCCGTGTCGAAGCCGTGCTCACCGGCGGCATCGCGGAAGACAACGCCACGGCCATCGCGCTGCGGACGCCAAGGCGTCGCAGCGTGGAGACTGAGGAATACGTCCCGGGGTCCGATGCCCCGGAACGGGAAGTCCTGGGCGGTGTTTCGACTTGACGGATATGAGGGCCGTTTGCTGCCCGTCCGCGTGATTGGCATCATCTCGGCAACTTGCTAATGCTGGGACAGGGGTGCGAAAGATCAAGCTGGCGCTCGAAGGCGCGGCCATCAGCCTGGTAGCCGGGGTCGGCCTCGAAGCGGATGTCCCCACGGCGCAATACAAAGAGGATAGCGGCGGGACCTGGCTAGGATGCCAGCCGGAGAACACCAGCATTGGCGGGAACTCGTCCGCGCTGGCGTACGCAAGGCTCATCGAGCCCGAGCTGGGTGTTCCGCCGACCGTTGATTGCGGCGCCAACGTCGAGTTGCCCATCTACGTTAACGGCGAGAAGACCGTTGGCGATCCGGGTCTGCACCAGTGCGACAACCCGAGCCTCCAGGTCGGGGACTGCATGTCGGGATCCAGCGTCCAGCGCTATGTCGGAAGGAACGCCGACGGCTCGATCCGTCGGGAAGTCGTGTGGGCGAGCTTCTGCCGGCACGACGGTCGCGACGACGTGGTCGGATTCGACATGGTCGATTCGGTCCAGATGATCGGCTACAACAAGGTGACGGGGGCGACGGCGTTCTTCGAGAGCGCGGATAACAGGGAGTGGACCTATGTCGACCCCGGATCCAACCGGCTGATGGGCAAGTTGCCCGGGATCGACGACCCGGAAGCCTTCGATAGGGCTTATGTGAGAGCCGAGACCCAGTGCGTGGCCTGCCATCAGGCCGATCCGTTCGTCCACAATCCCTTCATCGACGGCGCCAAGCGTGCGCACGCCCCCAATCAGACCGTCGTCCCCCGAATCGGCGGCCGCAAGAGCAGGAGCAACACGCCCTACTACGTGATCGGCGGCAGCGACTGGGACATGCGCACGATCCACATCGAGGGCAACGAGTGCCTAGGCTGCCATCGCATCGGCATGAAGACGGTCGAGGAGTTCATGGGCGACCATTGGCATCCGGATCAGCACATGCCCCCGCATGAGCCCGGCAGCCTGACGGGACATTTCGAGGAGCTGCTGGCCTGCTGGACGAACGGGCCCGAGAATACGCCCGGTTGCGATTGGGTCATCCCGCCGGCCGGCGATTGTCCGAGCCAAGTCGTGGATGACGACTACCCCTACAAGAGGCGCTTCAACCAACCGAACCCCAAGGAACTCGAGTGGACTGAGCGTCCGCCGTTCGCCAATCCACAGCCAGTCGTGCGCCCAACGAGCAGTTAGAGAACAGCGCTTAAGCGGTGGGAAGTAGGCCGTGGCTCACTTCGAAGAGTTTCTTGCGGTAGCCCTGGCCGAGATGCGGGCGGCACGCCGCCTGGTGCGGACTTGGTTGTTCGTCGGCCTGGCGGTGCTTCTCGGCGGCGGAAGCTACCTGATCTATGCCGGCATTCACGGCGTGTTCTCGGGACTCTCGTCCACCGTCGGCCCGTTCTCCCCGCGTGTTCTCGTCTCCTCCATCGGCATGGCGATGGTCATGGTGTTGATCATCGGCATCGTCTTCCTAGGCCTCGACGTCCGATCACGGGATCAGCGAGAGCGCATGGCCGAGGTCCTCGACGCGCGCCCGATCAGCAACCTCGCCCTCGTCGCCGGGCGGCTGGCCGGGGTCGTGTTCATCCTATGGCTCGTGGTCCTGGTCTTGTTGATGCTGCTGCAGCTCGTCGGCGTCGCCGCACAGGCTCTCGACTGGTGGGTCGGCGACACCTTGGAGCCGTTGTCCATGGTGAGCTTCCTTGTCTGGGACGCGATCCCGGCGCTCACCCTCTGGGGGTCGTTGACCGTTCTGCTGGCGGTGGTGGTGCGCAATCGCCTCTTCGTTTTCGTTGCGGCATTCGCTTTCCTCGGACTGTATCTATGGGCCGGCTTCGAGACCCCCTTCGACCTGATGAGGGCCGTTGGCGGCTCCCAGGCATTCCAGGTGACGGGCTCGGACGTGCTGCCAGACCTCGCGACTGTCGATCTGGTGGTGCAACGTCTCGCCACCCTGAGCCTGGCCGTGGCCTTTCTCGTTTTGGCGGCGGCATGGCACCCGCGTCGCGACGGCTACAGCAACGCCAAGCGCTTCGCCTTGGCAACCGCGTTCGTCGGGATCGCGACCGCGGGTATCGGCTATCTGGTCCTGGACGTCACCGGGGATCGTGCCCGCCGGGCTGAGTGGGCCGCCGCCCACCGGGCGGTGGAGTCCCAACCACGCGTCGACCTTGAGAGGATCGACGGACGCGTGGACATCGAGCCCGGCCGTCGACTGTCAATGGACTTGACGTACACCGTTGCGGCTAACGATCCCTTGGAAGAACTGCTTTTCGGCTTCAACCCGGGCCTCGAAGTGTCGGAACTGCGCGTCAACGGCGCCTTGGCGGAGTCCAGCCACGAGTTGGGCCTTTTGCGGGTGCCGCTTGCCTCCACGGCGCGGCCGGGCGAACGGTTCACCATGGAAATCACCGCCATGGGCATTCCCGATCCGTCCTTCGCCTATCTGGACAGCCACATCGACCCCGCGGATGCCAAGGGGGCGGCGCGCAACCTGACCCTGCTCGGCACCGAAGCATCGTTGTTCGATGGGCGCTACGTGGCGCTCACCCCGGGGGTGCGCTGGCTCCCGCTTCCCGGCCCGGCGACCGGCAACGACGACCCCGAACACTATGGGCGGGACTACTACGCCGTCGATCTCGAGATCGATGTGCCGGATGGGTGGTTGGTCGCGGGGCCCGGGTTGCGTCGCGACGCCGGCGACGGCCGGTTCCGCTTCGCGCCGCCGGTGCCGGTGCCGGAGGTCGCGCTCCTGGCCTCAGTATTCGAACGCCGCCACCTGACCGTCGACGGGGTGACCTTCGAACTGCTCCTGTACCCCGGGCATGGCGACATCCTCGAGCCGCTTGCCGGTTCTGCGGGCGTAATCGAAGAACGCATCGGCGAGGTGCTTGGCGAGGCCCGCAAAGCCGGACTCGGCTATCCCTACGAGGGACTGAGCCTGGTCGAAGTCCCGGCCAGCCTCCGGGTCTACGGCGGCGGCTGGCGCATGGACTCGGTACAGGCGGCGCCGGGCATCATGATGCTGCGCGAGTACGGGTTGCCGACTGCGCGGTTCGACACGCTGCTCAAGTTCCTCCGCCAAGTCGGCCACCCCGTCGGCGCTCTCCTGGCGCGCGTGGAGACCGGTGAAGACCCTGACGCGGATCGCGAACTGGCGCGCGCCAAGATCGGTTTGCTGGGGAGCTACTTCGGCATCGACTTCAGCGGTGGCAACCTCGTCGACGGTATCACTCGCAGTGTTTTCAGGTTTCGGACCAGTCCCCGGGGCGAGGGCGCGATCGCGCTGGACTACCTGTGCCACGAACTCGCGACCATGCTCGTCCATCACCGTCCGGTGGGCCGGTACTTCTCGCCCCCGGACTTCGCCACCACGCAGGGCATGGACAACACCTTGGGCCAATTTTTTGGAGGACTCGCGTCGGGAGGCGGCAGCCTGTCGATCTCCGTCAGTTCGTCCGGCAACGAGACGCAGCCCGCTTCCGTTTGGAACCGGGCATTGGACACGCCCCTCGCGAAGCTCGACCCGTCGCAAGGCGGCGAGGAGGCCTTGGATGTGCTCGCGCTCAAGGCGCCAGCCCTGGCGAGGTCGATGGTCGACGGATTGGGGCGGGACGCCGTCGCGGCCTTGATCGCGGAACTGCGTCGTCGACACGCCGGTTCGACGTTCACGATCGACGACTTCAACGCGGTTGCTAAAGACACCGGCCACGACCTCGACGTCCTGCTGGGCGATTGGCTGCACGATGCGTCGTTGCCGGGCTTCCTAGCCTCCGACGCCGCGGTCGAACGTCTCGTCGATGACGAAGGTGGCGAGCCGCGCTACCAGGTCCGTGCCTCCGTGCACAACGGCGAACCGACGCCGGGTCTCGTCCGCCTCGGTGCCGTGGGGGACAGCGATGGTGCGTCGACCGTGCTAGGCGATCCCATTCGGGTCGACGGCCATGCCTCCGTCGAGATGGGCCTCGTCATGGACGAGGCGCCAGACAGGGTGTGGGTCGCGCCGTACCTCTCCCTGAATCGGCGCGACATCGTGCTTGAGCTACCCGCCTACGACACCACCGACGCCGTGGATGCGGAGCCGCTGAACGGCAGCAGGCCCAGCGATTGGCTACCGCCCCCGGCACCCGGCATCGTCGTCGACGACCTCGACGACGGGTTCTCCGTCGTCTACGCGAGCCCCGAAGACGAAGAGCGCTACGGCGTCCGTTCGACCGCTTGGTGGATCGAAACCCAGGACATCGACCAGGGTCTGCCGGTGTTCGACATGACCGCGCCGCCATCGCCGGGTTGGACGCGCACGGAGGTGGCCGGCACGTGGGGCCGATACCGCCATGCCGCCGCGGTGGCCTACCCGGGGAGCGGTGGCGCCTCGGCTCGATTCGCAGCCGAGCTGCCCCGTGCGGGTCGTTGGCGTCTCGACTACCACGTCCCCGATGTGGAGTCGGGGCAACGCGGTCCCGCGGCCGGCCTCACCATCCGTATCCAATCGAACAGTTTCGATCAGGACATGGGAGATCTCGAAATGGCCATCGTCGCGGCCGACGCCGAGACGCCGGTGGAATTTGACGCAGCCGCAGCCACAGCGGGCTGGAACGACCTCGGCGAGTTCACGCTGCCGGCGGGGGAGGTGGCGCTATTCGTTTCAAACAGGACCACTGGTTCGTTCGTGGTCGCCGACGCCGTGTGGTGGCGGCCGGTGGGGAGGTGAGGAAGCGATTCATCCGAAGGCGGCTTTGTTCGCACCCGGACCGTCGCGGCAGGCTCAGGCCGGCGCTGAAATGCCTAGCTGGGGTGCTGGGCATAGGCCGGTAGGTGGCGAGCGAGGAACCAAACGCCAAACGCGACGTGATACCTCACTGCACGGCAATTGGCGTGCTGCTGTTTGATTGCGATGCGGAGACTAGCGAAGTCCTCAACGCGTCACGGCTTACACCATTGGCGATCAGAACGCGTAGATTCGCGCGGTTCAGGCGGTACGCAGACGTTTCGGAGGCGTCGCGCCTTCCTAGGCCGCGAATGGGCATGCGGCGGAGCGTGGTGACGACCACGACTCCCTCGCGCGCCGTCAGGGCATCCGCTTCGAAATCAGGTAGACGGTCGGGCCACCGAGAAGCAGTCGCTCACCCCGCGAGAGATTCACAATCCCTTGCCGAAATGGTGCTCTGGCGGCAGATACGCGACAGGATCACAACGCCGCGCGCCTGCATGGCGTAGCCAAGAGTCGAACCAAACGTACCAGGCCAGCAAGGCGTTCGCGCCTAGGTCGAAGGCTTTGATTGGATCTGGTAGCAAGACGGACAGGTCCGCGCCGTAGCGCTCGACCAGCCGGTTGCGATGCTCACTGTTCGGCTGCCCAAGTGTGCTGATCTCAAGGTAGCTTCCCGCTTGCGCCACCAAACCGTTCAAGTCGACCACTAGGTCTGGGCGGTCCTCTGCCGGCACGTTGCAGACTGCGTCGGTGAGATTGCCTTTGATCGTCATCGGATCAGCGCCATCAAATGACCAAATGACGAACAGGGACTCGGCCACCTTCTGGGCACCGTCATTCACGAATTGTCGATGCAAGCGCTTGAAGTGCACGCACTTGTCGACCGCGTCCTTCAACTCGCTAGGCGGCAGTTGCGTTTTAACTTCGACCAGTGCGTACACCGCCTCCACAGGCCAAAGCTCGTGTGAGGACGCCGGATGGAGAGGTGCATTGTTGTCCTGGTCCACCACCAGCACGTCGGCCTGTTTCGAAGCCCACCCGTCGCTTGAAACTGCGAAGCCGCGGCGTACGTCGAACTTTTTGGGCAAATGACATTCGAGGAAGTTGGTAACCAAGTCCTCTCTGTGGTCTCCCGCAGCACCCCTATGGATCGCAAAGTCGCGACGTATGGCCTGGGATCGCCGACGCATCTCTTCGGCTGCGTCGTTCATGTAGTCCGCAATGGCCAGGTCAGACCCCCTCGGCTTGAATCAACGGATGCAACGCTGTTAGCCGCCCACTCGACCAGTGGCGGCTTCGTCAAAGGCGAGCCCAAACACCGTGTCGGTCATCCAGCGCTTGAAACCATCGTTGTCCATGAACTGCTTGAACAGTTCTGCGTCGTCCTTCATCACCGACGTCATGACGCGTAACAGCGCCCGGTCGTGCTCGATCCTGGCGTTCTGCTCGTCGGAGTTCTGGCGCGCGTTGCGGAATGCGCTGTCGTCCGCCACGCGCGAAGGGATGATCTCGGTGATGAGTTGCCGGACCCGGTCGGCATCCTCCCATGGGATGTCGCCGAAGTGCTCGTTGAAGACGCGCAGGATGTTGGACAGGCGGTCGATCT
>JAPOYV010000015.1 GCA_026706385.1 Gammaproteobacteria bacterium | reverse complement strand
CAGGCCGCCGACACCCACTCGCGGCGCGAAACCGAGGTTGATCAGACCTTCCCTAGAGCGACTGTACGACTTTGTCGAACCTCATGACACTTGCCCAATTCTTCCTTTTCCCGCCCGCCAACCACGCCTCGGCGACATCCTCGCGGAAGAGTATCTCGCAGAGTTTGAGAACGCCTGGACGGTGGACACCCGTAACATCATGTACGCCGATGAAGGCGACCCCTTGGACCTATACCGCACCATCCTCAGGCTCGGAGACTTCCGGGAGAAGGTGTTTGCGGAGTCGGGTGGTTCGGTACTTGTGCTCTCGCCCCTTGGAAGCAAAGTCATGGCCCTAGGCGCGCTCATGGCGGCCTTGGAACGCGACCTCCCTGTCGCCCACATAGAGCCGATCTCCTATCAAATCAACGACGCGCTCCCAACCGCGGTCACTGATCCCGATATCATCCACATCTGGCTTGAGGGCGACGTCTATCCCTCGCCCCGCCCACCACTAACACGCGGACCGACTGTTCCACCATGACCACAGAGACAAAGCCAAAGGTCTTTGGCACCGGTCTGATCGCACTGGACCTAGTGATCGGACCAGACGCGGACGCCGCCATTCGGGCCTGGGCCGGCGGCACATGTGGCAACGTGCTCTCGATCCTCGCCTATCTCGGCTGGGACGCCTACCCCATTGCTCGGATGAACTCCGACATGGCCTCGAAACGCGTGCGCGCCGACATGGCCCATTGGGGAGTCCATCTCGACCACACCGACTGCGCACCGACCGCCCACACGCCGATTGTTGTGCAACAGATCCAACGTGACCCGGACGGCTCTCCCACGCATCGTTTCACGTGGTCATGCCCATACTGCGGCAAGTGGCTCCCTAACTTCAGACCCATCACTGTCAAGATGGCCGACGATCTAAGCGACGCAGTTCGCGAGCCTTGCGTCTTCTTCCTTGATCGCCTCTCTCGCGGAGCGCTCAACTTAGCGCGTGATGCGTCCGCGTCTGGCGCCCTCGTCGTTTTCGAGCCCTCGGCCTCGTCACCTGCTAATCTTATGCGAGACGCGGCCCGCATCGCACACGTCGTCAAATACGCCGACAACCGGCTTGACGGTGCACCCGGTGTCATGGAACGCCATTCGGCGACCCTGTTGGAAGTCCAAACCCTCGGCGCAACCGGTGTCAGATACCGCCATCGCTTGAGTGAGCCTGCATCCGACTGGATGCACCTACCGGCAGTCCAAGCACCCCACGTAGCTGACACCTGTGGATCCGGGGATTGGTGCACCGCCGGACTCCTTGATCATCTCGCCCGTCGCGGTCAGCAGTCTTTCCACTGCGCCGACGATCAAGACGTCCGCGCAGCTCTTCGCTTCGGCCAGACACTCGCGGCCTGGAACTGCGGTTTCGAAGGCGCTCGTGGCGGCATGTACGCGATGTCCCGCAATGCTCTCGACTCGCAAATCGACAACCTGCGCCACGGAGATCCATCCTATCCTACGCCGGCCACGCTGCCCTCAAGTACGACCGAACTCGTCCTGTGCCCGTCGTGTTCCGCTCGAGTTGCCACTCCTCGCTGACAGCTTCCGTTCCCATCGCCCCAATCTACACCGCGGAGTCCACCACCCGGATACTGTCGACTCCCTCCAGCCACCAACTGCCACCCTTGTGCCGCAACAACCCAGAGAACTCGACATCTCTTTCGCTGCCGTGAGCTTCCAGGACGTTTTCGTATTCTCGTCGCGTCAATTTCTTCAACACCACGTTCCTCCGCTCGCCTCCGACGACAACTCTCACACGCGCGCTTCTTTGTCGCTTTTCCCGGTCCCAACTCAACCCCGACACCAGTCCACGCGCCCCACTAATCCACTCGTCTTCCGGCAACGCACTCGTCATCGCCGTTAGCAACGATTGGTCCTGTGACCGGAATCGCACGCGATAGTCCGTAGGTTGGGGTGCCGCCCGCGTCAGCGCCCAGTTAACCGAAAGGGCTACGCCGTGCCCTATGGCGATCAGCGACGAAAGCGCCGAACATAGATTCGAGCTGACGCCGCGCGACACGTTTTCACCAACCAACGGCGTTGAGGTCTTGAGCGATCTCGAACGTGTCCGCGTCAGATACCGTACCGCGTCTAGGGCCGACACGAGGGTCATGACCGCCCGCCGCCCAAGCCGATCATCGTCACGTCCCCCGTCCTCGACGACCGGTGAGTAAATGGGGACGACAAGACTTCCTCGTTCCATATGTCCAAACCGCACGGAACGCAAGTACGCCTCGATCTCCTTCCCCGGTCGGCCAACATGCTTCCAATCAGGACTCTCCGCGGACCACGCCGCCGCAATCAAGAGCTTGCGCGACGCTTCCAGCAACGCGCGCCCGTCTGCTAGCGTGAGCGACGGACCAGACTTCGACGCCGCTACGCTGACGCGCACCACGTCGTCATCGGCCGCAAGCAAATCCTCCAGAACGTATCCCGCCTCCCGCTCCTCATGTGCAGCGATCACCGCAACGTTCTCTGCCATACGTATGGAATAGTCAGCGAATCTCGTCGACGCAGGCACTACTACCGCCTCGTCGGTCTCCGGCAGTTCGTAAAACGTACCTACACCATCGCCCATCGAACCGGCCGCGTGCCATTCCTGCCGTCTTCGCAAATAAGCTTCCAACGCTGACGGACTCACTCGGTTCAGATCTTCGTCCCGGACCTCGTTCAAAGCGTTCTATCCCTTGCTCGTCCCATCAACTCAATCAACTCTTTCACGTCGAGCCGTTGATCCGTGGGGAGAACCACCGTCTTCGACTTTCCCTCAATTCCCTCTGCGCCCTTAAGCGATGCCCACCACGCCTTCCGACGGAGCACCATGCGCTCGTTCGAGAAGTCTATCCAGCCCGCCTCATTTGGAGGCAGTTGCACAACGACCAAGATCAACGGGACCATGCGATCCGCCTCCCGCAAGTCGTCGTAGTTCTTCCGTTTCAGCTCATAATGCAGCCCATCCTCACGAACCATCGGCGTCGACGTCGCCTTTAGCTGCACGTCCATCTTCGGCCGGCCGGGCCCGCCCGCCGACAGCGTGAGATCGATGCTATCCCGATCCGGCTCCGGGGGCCCGGACGCAAACCCCGCCATTGCTGCCATCGCCCCCAACCACGCTACCGACAACCGCTCCTTTCGGTCTGCTTCCGACAGGATAGCCATTTGCTCCCGTCGTTCGTCGATCTCCAAGCCTGAAACCCCCAATGCAACGATGCTAATAACTCGCGGGCCGCCGAAGCCTACGCCACCTGGGCTTAGACCTAGGCGACTCAACTGAGCAACGAACTGACGCTGCATACGGGGACCTCACCTCCGAGCTTATCAAGACCCGCCACGCCTGAATACGTGAGCCTGCGCTCTCTCTGCCCTCCCGCCGCCGCTGCGACCAACACCCACCGCCCGACTACTGACCTTCCAACGCGCGTCGTCCGTTCCCTCAGTGAGCCGTCTGGACCCACGTAGCGGTAAAGAGTCACGCGACCCACACCCAACTCTCGGCAAAGCTCCGCCACCGACGTGTCCGCTTCGCCATCGCCGCCTGCGCGGGCCGCACCTGCGGTTTTGAGCCGGCCAATTTGCGGCCGCTTCCCTGCCCCGCGCCCCTGCCGCCTTCAGTACGGCCTGCCGCATCGACCCGACCCGTGATCGCTGTCATGGATGACGTCACGCGCATCGCGCTGCCCGAGCCCCATGTCGAGGCCATCCAGCATCAGCGCCGTCACCAGCCGCGCGCCCATCGACCAGCCCACCACGCGCCGCGAGTAGACATCGAGCACCACCGCCAGGAACAGGAACCCTTCCCAGGTCGCGATGTACGTCGCGTCCGCCACCCACAGCGCGTTCGGCCGCGACACCGTGAAGTCGCGCTCCACCAGGTCCGATACCAGCGTCTCAGCGTCGGGCGCGTCCACCCGCGCCATGACACACCGCGCAGGCCGTGCGCCCGAATCAGCCGCGCCACGCGCTTCCTGCCGACACATTCACCGTCCTCGGCCAGCTCCGCCGCCGCGCGGCCCGTGCGTACCAGCTCCACCGTCTGCCGCCGGTACTCCGCCTCGTACCGCCACGTCGTCCCGTGACACCTCCTGCCCACAGTCTCAGGGTGTCCACACACAGCGGGTCAACTCCAGCTTCCGCAACAACCCGTACCTCGATATGGCACCTGTGCCACCTTCCAATCCGCAAAGACCCCTACTGGGCACACCACCCGGCACCTGCGGGCTTGACTTCCTCCCACCGCCCGTGCTGTGCTCAACAAAAGACGAAGGGTCTCGCGCATGTTTCCACGCACCCGCGTACACGCCGTTGCTCTTTTGCTACTCCTTCTCGCGGGCCTGTCACATGCTCAGGAGTTTCAGGTCATACGACTAGACGTTGACATCGTCAAGGAAGCTAAAGCCTGCGCTCCGAACGGCTACAACGCCCACTGTCGTACCATCGACATCGAAGATCTTAAGGACCTTACAAAAGGCTCTACGAGTTCCCAGTCCTTTGAACTGAACGTCAATGATCCGAACACTATCCCCTTGGAGCTAGACCAAGAGTTCCTTCTTGCCCTCAATTCAATGGACCATCGCGCAACCGATCTCGATCGCCGCTACTCGGCGATCCTCCTTTTCCATCTTGACGGCGCTTTCTCCACTCTACAACTCACCCGACTAGAAAACGCTCAACGCGCTCTAGAGGGCGACGGCCCCCCGCCCCAACCTCGGGTCCAGGAGGGGTCGGTAAACCGGCATGCTCGATGGTTCGACCATTGCCACGCAGTATCTCTCGTGCCAACAATGTACACAGAGTGGATACTGAAGCTCGATGACACGACCACCAAGTTTGAATTCATCTCCTCCCAATAGACCGCCATGTCACCCCGGAATCAAAAGACGAAGCCAATCTTCAGCGACTCGTTCCTTGGCAAGCTTGTTCTGAACGGCATAGATAAGCTCGTTTTCACGCTACTCCTGCTAATGGCATTTGCGTTTTGGAACTCTCAACAACAAGACGCTGAACGCCAGAGGATGCGAGCCGAAGATGTTAGAAGCATTACTATACAGAGGCCGATAGGTTTGATGGAGGAGCTCGCAGAGCCCGTTCGCCAGTGCGTCCTGTTTGTCCGCCGCAAGCAAACGGCAGGCATCAACAGCCCGGACGACAAAGGACATTTCGAATCCCTGATACTAGAGATAGAGTTCCACCTCAATCTAATCTCCAGCTACTCCAAGGGGCGGACGCAGACAACCGCCTCCGTTCAGTCGCTCCGCGAAATCGTCAGACAATTCAACACTCATATACAAACCAGAAAGGTCACGCTGCGCGAGTACACCAACTTCACTGAGAGTTTGTACGAAGGGTTAGTTCAGCTTTCCGATCACACGATCGAAGAAACCAAAATCGCGATACTTTCCGACCCGTTGTTCTCGGGACGACACCCCGACACGACCGAATGACCACGTAGCCGGCCAACTCCCGTCGGGCCATGCACACTCGAGCGGCCTATGGCAGTTTTCCGTCCGACACGCGCGTTGCTACCGACTTAGTAATCTTCCCGACTAGCCTGTTACCTCACTGATTAATAAAGCTAAGGCATGGACCGCCAACAGCCCAAGGTGGCTCGACGGCGTGCCTCACTTTGCATGGTTGTTCCCTATTCGCTGGTTTCCGATACGCGACGAGCAAGCCGCGCGGACGCGCGATTCTACGTACCGCAAGCCGTTCCGAAAACAACGCTCCGCAAACGGTTCCGCCCAAGCGGACAAGCACCTGCCGAACGACCCTCGCCATGCCACCGCCTGGCCGCGACCGCTCCGTCCCTATCTCCTACGCTGGCGTCGTGCTGCGCGTCCGTAGCTGCCGTTCCTAATCCACCACAACATATCGCACGGGCAGGTTCGGCGGCTCGTAATCGATCCCGGCCCCCATTCGGTCGATGGCGCTTTGATGAACCTTCGCCCCCTCGGGGATCTCGCGCTGAACCTTCGGCAGCAACCTCCACCATCGTCTCCGCGACTGATGTTGCGCGTTCACCGCGGTCGGATCTGGCCGACAGTTCTCGTCCCAATCTGGCCGCAGCCGCATCCCCGCGGCCTCGGCTCGCCCGAGCAACCACTTCAACGCCCCGTCCGACAGCCCACGCTCCGCGTAGCTGCCGCCGACGTCGCTATGAACCCCCGGGAACCACACCTGCTCCACAATCTGTCCCTTCACATCGTCGCCTTCGTTCCAAATGCTCGGCAGGAACTTGCTGCGCTGCTCGTCGATCGCAAGCGCGTGGTAGCCGTAGGGTGTCTCCGGGTGCAGGTCGGCGTCGAAGAACCGCTTGCCGAAGAAGTAGCCGAGCGACGCCACCGTATCCCAAACCCCTACGAAATACGGCTTGCACGGCTGGCAGAACGTCTCCTTGAACCCGTCGGCGATCGCGGCGTTGTCTCGCGCGTTGTATATATCTCCGACGCGTAGGGCAGCAGGTTCCTGCTGCCTCTCTGCAGCAGACCGCACTTATGCAGCATCCCGCCCAGGCACCGGGCCGTGTAGGCCCCACGGCTAAAGCCGAAGAGGTACAACCGATCCCCGGCCTCGTAGTGGTTCATCAGGTATTCGTACGCGTCTTCGATGTTTTTCTGCAGCCCCCATCCGAACCCTTTGCCCAACACCCTCCCGACCCACTCTCCGACGGTTCGGCCGAGCGCACTGAACGTCCCTACGCCGGGGTCGTAGAAGCCGACCTGGTCCGCGTTCCTTACGATCGCCTCGAAGACACCGACCACGTTCGTGTTCTTCGGCCCGTACACATTGCCAGTGCCGTCGCAGCAGACCACGATGTTCTTACCTGGCATCCCGTCCTCCTTCCATCACCGCTGCGGCAGTGTGTCCCCGCGGCAGCCCATCCCACCCCGTGGATACCGACTGGTACAGCGCGAACACCATCTCGTGTGCGCCGTCGGCGGACCGAAGGCCCGCGCTCTGAATCCTGCCGTCGGCAATGGGCCGGCTCCCTACCGTCCATGTCACGTCATCCTCCAGTGCCCGTTGCCCATACATCCTCGCGCCTCTGGACAGGCCGGCCCACGCATAGGCCAAGACTGTGCGTTGTTCATCCGAACCTAGAGAGGATCGCGGAACCTCGCGCCTTCTGCCAAGGAAGCGCGACCGAGTGGCGTGGAGGGGGAGGACTCGAACCTCCCCGCGGCGCTTTTGGCTTGTCTGACTATCAGTCTTGGACTCCGGCTTCCGTCTGCGCGGATCAGCTTCCCTACCTAGGGCTCCGCAACGCCGCCGCCTCCACGCACAACTTTTTCAAGTGCGCCATGATTGCTACCTCCAAATTAAGGGCAAAAGCACCCGTTATTGGAACCGGTAGGCTGATCCACGACGCAACGGTCACCGGGACCGCAACCAATAGCCCAAGGGCCAAACTCTACTTGTTTCGAAACTTACCACGACCCTCCGGCGAAACCAACGAGTGGTCGCGACGTGGTCCCGCGAGCGGATTGCAGCCGCTCTAGTCAACCCTCACTCTCTCCTCCGTCAACGGGCCGGCGCACCTCACGCCTCGCATCCCCACCGCCGATGTCCTCTCCTCGGTGCGCTACTCATCCTCGCGAATGGTGCACCGGCGTGGCGTCGCTCTGGATGTGGGCCGTAGGCGTTTCAAGCTCGTTGAGCCAGTCCGCGTTCGCTGCCATCTCCTCCGCGCTGGGTCCATGCGCCACGTTGGCGCGCACTTGCTTCAATTGAGACTCCGCGCCGCCCAGGTAGGACTCCAGCGGGATCGTCGCCGTCAATCCGTCCCGGTACCGCCCCCAGATCAGATTCAAGGGCTCGACAAACGGCGACTCGACCTCGCACGCCAACACCGAAGCTCTGCTACGACGCCGCCGAGGCCGCCACGGTGCTGTTCCTCGTCCGCCACGGACGCGCGATGCGCGAGCGGGCGGCGACCCCCGAGGCGCTGCTCGCCATGGTCGAGCGCATCGCGGCGCTAGAGCCGGCGCACACGCACCGCAGCGAGCACCAGGTCGCCTTCGACCAGTTCTCGACGCCGCTCGCGCTCGCCTGCGCGGCGTTCCTGGCGGCGGACGTGCGCCCGGGCGACACGGTGCTGGAACCCTCGGCCGGCACCGGCGTCCTCGCCGCGCTCCCCGCCGCGGCGGGACGGAGAGAGAGGGGGGAGTGGTTCGTAGTCATGCCAGAATCCCTTCAGCTAGCGGGAACTGGCACTTCTGTTCTAGCTCAGACACATCTGGCACCGGATCAGCGGTGGCCAGGCAGTGCGACGCCGCGGCGGTTGAACGCCGACCGCGGCGCCGGATCGGGTAGCCTCCAGTGAACGCTAACCCACTGGAAGGAGACCCGAACCATGAACATCAAGTCCATGCGCGTGAGATCGTACCGCAGCATCGCGGCCGACGAGCACGTTCCGGCGGAGGCGGCGGAGCGCTACCGGACGCTGAAGGCCTACGACAGGCTGCGCGCCGGCGGCTGCGCCGAGGCGGCCGCGCTCGAACAGCTCGGCATCAGCCGGCGCACGCTGCACCGGTGGCGGTCCGCGCTGGCCGCGAGCGGCCAGCGCGGACTGGCGCCGAAGTCGACCCGTCCGCACCGTGTGCGGCGGCGGGCCTGGAAGCCGAGGGACGTCAAGGCGGTCCTGGACGTGCGCCGCAAGTACCCGTTCATGGGCAAGGCGCGCATCCAGGCCGTGCTGGCGCGCAAGGGACGCCACCTGAGCGTGTCCACGGTCGGGCGGATCATCGAGCGCGCGCTCGAGGCCGGCGCGATCCGTCCGGCGTCCTTCTGCGAAGGCCGCGTCAAGCCCAGGAGGCGGCGCCGCTTCGCCAAGTGGGCGCGGCGCTGGAAGTACGGCGCCAAGGCCCGCAAGGCCGGGGAACTGGTGCAGGTGGACCACATGACCTACACCTGCGACGGGCGGACGCTCAAGGAGTTCCGCGCGGTCTGCCCCGTGTCGAGGTTCATGGTCGCGCGGGTCTACACGCGTGCCACCGCGGGCAACGCCAGACGCTTCCTCATGGACCTCGTCGGCGCCCTGCCGTTCCCGCTGCTGTCCATCCAGGTCGACGGCGGCAGCGAGTTCATGGCCGACTTCGAGGAGGCCTGCGAGGAGCTGGGCATCCCGCTGCACGTCCTGCCGCCGCGGAGGCCCCAGTGGAACGGCTGCGTGGAGCGGGCCAACCGGTCGGCACGCGCCGAGTTCTGGAGCCTCTACGACGGGCCCCTGACCGTCGAGCACGTCGCCCCGCGGCTCTCCAGCTACGAGTTCTTCTTCAACTACGAGCGTCCTCACGCATCGCTAGCCTACCGAACACCGAACGAGTACCTTGTCGCTCAGGAGGCTGCCTAGTCCTCAGTGCCATAAGTGTTGAGCCGGTAACTTCAATATACACGGATTTCACGGGGTTACAATAGCCCGGTAGGCAACTAGAGCGAGAACTGCTACGGAAAGTGCTACGTGACTCCTTGAATCCTATAAAAATGTTTCAATTCAACGGGTTAAGTGGCGCGTTTGGTGCCGAGGAGAGGACTTGAACCTCCACGGGGTTACCCCCACTAGCACCTGAAGCTAGCGTGTCTACCGATTTCACCACCTCGGCGTGGGGGCGCGACTCTACATCAAGGCGCCGCCAGCCGACAATCCCGGTTGGCCGGGCGACACCGACCGGTGTCGCCTTGACCTCGTCGGAGCGGCGAAGGACGATGCGACCGAACGCGCGGCTGGGCGAGTGCTTAGCCGATACGCGAACTCGGGAATCGACCTGAAGCCATACGCGCGGCGGCGACGCCAATCTCGAACCGGGCGCACCGGCGTCCGCTTCTCAGCGCGTGACGTGCGCGAGGCGCTCGCAGCGATCGGACCCGCACCCCTGTCGCAACTGATCGGCCACCTCAAGCCACGCCGCGGGAACGAGTCGCGCGCGTTTCGCCAACTCGTCGAGGGCATGTTGCGCGCGGGCGACCTGGCGTTGAACCGGCATGGCGTGTATCGGCTGGCCGTCGATCACAACGTCGCGGGCAAGGTGGTTCGCGACGACCGCGCTCTCGTACTGCAGTCCGACGACGGCGAGCGTCTGACCGTGGTGGCCGGCGGCGTGCCGGTCCGTCCGGGTGACCGGGCGACGGGGATCGTGGACGGGCGTGAAGTGCGCATCGCGACCGTCGTGCAGCCGGCATCCGAGACCCTGGTCGGCCTGCTGTACGTGCGCCCGCGTGCCGCTTACGTGGAGTCGCTGGATCCGGACCTCAAGGGGCGCATCGACCTCGTCAGCCCGACCACGGCGCGCACCGGCGCCGTCGTCGAGGTCGAAGTCCTCGCCGCGACGAGCAGCGAGGTCCAAGGCCGGGTCGTGCGCGTGATCGAGGCCGGGAACGAAGCGGCCCGCGCGGCGGAGGCGCTCCTCGCCGCCCATCGGATTCCGCGCGAGTGGCGTGCGGACCCTCGGCGCCTGAACGTGCCGCAGGCCGTGAGCCAAGACGAGGTCGACAGTCGGCGGGACCTCCGCGACCTCCCGCTGGCGACCATCGACGGCGCCGACGCCCGGGATTTCGACGACGCCGTGTTCGCCGAACCGAAGCCGCGCGGCGGCTGGCGGCTCGTCGTGGCCATCGCCGACGTAGCCCACTACGTCAAGGCGCGCTCGGGGCTTGACCGAGACGCACGGGAGCGCGGCAACTCGGTCTACCTGCCGGACCGTGTCGTGCCCATGCTGCCCGAGGCGCTTTCCAACGGCATCTGCTCGCTCGTGCCGAACGAGGACCGCCTGGCGGTCGTCTGCGACATGGAGGTTTCGGCACGCGGCCGCGTATCGAGTTACACGTTCTACGATGCGGTCATCCATTCCCATGGGCGACTGACCTACGATGCCGTCGGAGCATTCCTAAGCCGAGGCAACTCGGACGTTCCCGACAAAGTGGCGGCGTCCTTGAAGGTTCTTCACGAGGTGTACCGGGCGCTCCGAGTGCAACGCGACGACCGGGGCGGGCTCGATTTCGACGCCCACGAGACCACGCTCCGTTTGCAGGACGGGCGGCCGGTGGGCGTCGATCCCGTCGAACGCACCGATGCCCACCGGTTGATCGAAGAAGCGATGATTGCCGCCAATGTCGCAGCCGCACGCCACCTCGAGGCTGTGGGCCGCGATCACCCCGAGCGACCGCCTCCCATCTACCGGGTCCACGAACCCCCGGCAGAGGACAAGCTCGCCGTGTTGGCCATGGCACTCGGCATCGTCGGGGAAAAACTGCCCCAAGGCCCCGTGACGCCACGCGACCTTGCGGACGTCGCCCAGCGAGCGCGTGCGAAGTCGCGCTGGCCGGCTTGGGTCTGGGACGCGCTCGTGCTACGGGCGCTGGCCCAGGCGCGGTACGAACCGGCCCGACTCGGGCACTTCGGCTTGGCGCTGCCCACGTACGTCCACTTCACGTCGCCCATTCGCCGTTACGCCGACTTGCTCGTGCACCGGGCCATCAAGGGCGAGGTCACGCCACGGGACGAGTTGCACGCCGCCGCGGGGCACATCTCCATGACCGAGCGGCGCGCGGAAGACGTCGAACGCGCCGTGGACGCTTGGTTGAAGTGCGCCTTGCTCGAGGATCGCATCGGCGAGACCTTCCGCGGGATCGTCGCGGGCGTCGCACCGTTCGGCCTGTTCGTCGAACTCGACGGCACCTACATCCAAGGCCTCGTCCACGTCTCTCGGCTCGGTCGGGACTACTACGACTACAAGCCGGAGACGATGAGCCTGGTGGCGGAACGATCCGGCGCTCGATTCACGCTGGCGGACGCCGTCGAGGTCGTCCTCGAAGACGTCTCGGTGGCCACCGGGCGCATCGATCTGACCCTGGCTGACCGACGGGCGGGCAGGCAACGCCGGCGGCGACGGGCATGACCGAGGCACCGTCGGACTGGGTATTCGGAATCCACGGCGTACGCGCGCTGCTCGCCGCCGAGGGCGACAACGTCCGTCGGCTGGTCATCGCCTTCGGCCGTCGCAACCCCCACATCGAAGAGCTCGCCACGCTCGCGAAGGCACGCGGCATACGCGTGGAACGGATGCCGCGACCGGCGCTCGCGCGGATCACCGACGGCGGAAATCACCAAGGCGTTGCGGCCGAGCGGCGCGCCTTCGTGCCGGCCACCGAACGCGACCTTGCGGCGCGCTTGCCCGGCCTCGACGATCCGCTGCTGGTGGTTCTCGACGGCATCGAGGATCCCCGCAACCTGGGCGCGTGCCTGCGCACTGCCGAGGCCGCTGGCGCCGACGCCGTGCTGGTCCCCAAGCGAGGATCCGCGCCCCTGTCCAGTACGGTCGCCAAGACGGCCAGCGGGGCTCTCGAGCACCTGTTCGTCGTCGAGGTCGGCAACCTGGCGCGATGCCTCAAGTGGCTCCGCGAGCAAGGCGTTTGGCTCACGGGCGGCGTCGAGGCAGGCCACGCCCTGAACTACACCGAGGTCGACTATCGCGGCCCACTCGGGGTCGTGGTCGGCAGCGAGCACCGCGGGTTGCGCCGCCTGACGCGCGAGGGTTGCGACCACCTGGTCACGATTCCCATGGCCGGGGCGACCACCAGCCTGAACGTGTCCGTGGCACTCGGCATACTGCTGTTCGAGGCGCGCCGACAACGCAACCGCGCCGGCTGACGCTATTGCCGGACCGCCCCGGCGGCGTCCGCGGACGCCTTGACCATCAACGTGGCATGGGTTGAATACAGGGTCGATTGCGCGTCGTTGATCACGGCGCACGCCGCGGCGATGTCCTCGTCGTAGTCGCGGGAGATCACCCGGCTGCCCAGGGAACTCAGGAAGTTGCCGCAAAGCTCCGCCTCAAAGCAGCAGGCCGCGTACTCGCCGTCGAATGCCTGCTGGGCCAGGTCGGCCGTCCACGACGAACTGACCGAGATCCCGCGCGTGCACTGGCGGAAGTCCTGCATGCATTGATAGCGCAGACCGTGCGAAGCCTGCCCCGCCGTGAGATTGCGGTTGAAGTCGATGTCCGCGGCGACCGTGTTTTCAATCTGCGTCCAAGCCGAGTCGGTGCCGGCGTTCGTCGGTGCTGCAAGCGCGACGAATGCGATCACCGCCAGCGCGGCCGTGCCCAGCGTCAGCGCGAAACCCGCGCCCTTGTTTGCGAGGCTCGCGATCATGGCTGTTCTCCTTTAGCTGCGAGTCTTGAAGGAGCGTGCAGCTTCGGCCATGCGGCCTGAACCCGAACTGAATAGCATTGCTCGTAAACGTGAAACTCGAACGCGCGCAATGAACATCGACACGTCAACCGCACGGGAAGCCTTCATCCGCGAGGGCTTCGTCAATCTCGGCCGCGTACTCGACGCCGCCGAGGTGGCCCACTTCCGCGATCTGTTCGACGCCGACCGTCGGGACTACCCCTACTTCTGGCACCCCTACGGCTACCACCAACAGGCGAACTACGATGCCCTGATCACCACGCCCGCCTTCGACGGTCTGATCCGCCATCGGAAAATCCTGCCGGTCGTCGAATCGCTCATGGGCGGTGCCGTCTGTTTCGGCGAGATCGGCCTGCGCCGCATGCCCGCCTACGATGGCGCGCCGCACCAGCAGTGGCACCGCGACCGCGCGCATTTGCCCGACCACCCGTTGCGCCTCGACTACATGCAGCTCATGGTTTATCTGACCGACGTCGACGCCACAACGCACTGCTTTTCGATGTCGCCCGAATCGGTCGATGAGCCGGTGCTGACCGACAACGCCGCCCAACTGCGCCGCGGCGTCTACGACCTGCATGGCCCGGCCGGCACCTGCGCGCTGTGCAACGCCGCCATTCTGCACACCGCAACGACGCGCCCCACCGGGGTCGAACGCAAGACCGTGCAGATCTATTTCGGTCACCGGGATCGCGCACCGCTGGCAAACGACTCCGCGATTCCGGCAACGCTGTGGCGCGACCACGAGGACGCCGAAACCCGCGGCTTCTACGGTGTATTGAACGACCGCACACGGCTGTTCACGGCCGCTTTCGGTGCGACCAAGTCGGTGCGCCGGAACAGGTGACCATGGCGTTGGTATAGTCCCGAAGCGATGCCGCCGAAACCGTCCCCACCGCCCGTTAGGGAACTCTCCGGCCTACCCCGCGCACTGCGCCAGGACGTGCGGCTCCTCGGCGAACTGCTCGGTCGCGTCATAGCGGAACATCGCGGCGAGGCGTTCGTCGATCGCATCGAGACCATCCGGGCGCTGGCCAAGCGCGCCCGCGCCGGCCGCGCCGCCGACTGGGAGCGTCTTTCGGCGGCTCTCGCCGCGCTGCCCGAGGACACGCTGGCCGACATCGCGCGGGCCTTCAACCAGTTTCTCAACCTCGCGAACATCGCCGACCAGCGGCAAGCGGCGTGGCAGACGACCTGGCCGCCGCGGATCGACGCCGACGCGCTGGCCGACGTGCGCGTGGAACTCGTGCTCACCGCCCACCCCACCGAAGTGCTGCGCCGAACGCTGATCCAGAAGTACGACGCCGTCGCGGCGCTGCTCGAAGCGTTAAGCCGTGCACCGCGGGAAGAACGGCCGGCCGTGCAGGAACAGCTTGAACGGGTGATCGCCGAGGCTTGGCACACCGACGAAATCCGCCACGAGCGTCCGAGCCCTGCGGACGAGTCGCGGTGGGGGTTCGCGGTAATCGAAAGCTCGCTCTGGGAAGCCGTACCTGCCGCCATGCGCGACCTGGATCGATGCCATGGCCGGAACCTGCCCCCCGACGTGATGCCTTTCGCGTTCGCGTCCTGGATGGGCGGCGACCGGGACGGCAATCCGAGTGTCACGGCATCGGTCACACGGGAAGTCCGCCTGCTGGCCCGTTGGGTGGCGGCCGACCTGTTCCTCCGCGATGTGACCACGCTCTCCGCGGCGTTGTCCATGTCCGCCTGCACGCCGGCCCTGCGGGAGCTTGCCGGCGACGCGTCCGAGCCGTACCGTGCCGTGTTGCGAGCGCTGCGCGACCGCCTGCTCGCCACGCGCAATTGGGCGGAGCGCGGTGGCCCGCCCGGGCCCGATACCATCGTCGACGAGGCCGATCTCCGGGAGCCGCTCGAGCTTTGCTTCGAGTCGCTCGGGGCTGTGGGGTTGCAGCGCATCGCCGACGGCCCATTGCTCGACACCTTGCGCCGGACGCACTGCTTCGGCGTGCACCTCGTCGACATCGACGTCCGCCAGCACGCCGACCGTCATACGGAGGTCTTCGACGAGCTCACCCGCTATCTGTACCCCGACAGCCCCGCCGATGGCTTTTCCACTTGGTCGGAGGAAGCGCGGTGCGATTGGCTGCTCGAGCAACTCGCCAGTCGGCGGCCCCTGTTTCCGATCGACTGGCCTGCCAGCGCCGATGCGCGGGAAGTGGTCGACACCTGCACGGCGATCGCCGAATACGGGAGCGCCGGCATCTCCGCCTACGTCGTCTCGATGGCGTGCGCGCCCAGCGATGTGCTCGCCGTCGCCCTGCTGCTGAAAGAGGCCCGCGTGCCGCGCGCCGTGCCGATCGTCCCGCTATTCGAGACCCTTGCGGACCTCGATCAAGCCGGAACCACCATCGACGCGCTGCTGTCTATGGGTTGGTACCGCGACTATGTACGCAGGCACAGTGACCGGCTGCAGGTGATGATCGGCTATTCCGACTCCGCCAAGGACGCCGGCCAGCTAGCCGCGGCGTGGGCCCAGTACCGCGCGCAAGAGACGCTCACGGACGTGGCGGCTCGACACGGCGTCCGGCTGACGCTGTTCCACGGTCGCGGTGGTGCCGTCGGCCGCGGCGGCGGGCCGTCCGCCCAAGCCATCGAATCGCAGCCGCCCGGTGCGGTCAGCGGATCGTTCCGGGTTACCGAGCAAGGCGAGATGATCCGCTTCAAGCTCGGCACGCCGGCCATCGCCAAGGCGACGCTGAGCCACTACCTGACCGCGACCTTGAACGCAACCGCCGATCCTCCGCACAAGCCCACGGCCGCCATGCGCGAGCGGATGGGGCAATTGGCGAACTCGTCCTTAAGCGCCTACCGCGACTGTGTACGCGCCGCCGAATTCGTCGACTTCTTCCAAGCCATCACGCCCGAGACGGAACTCGCCGCGCTCGCACTCGGCAGTCGTCCGGCCAGACGCAAGCCGGTGGAGGGCCTCGACAGCCTGAGGGCGATTCCCTGGGTCTTCGCGTGGACCCAGGTCCGCCTGATGCTGCCCGCCTGGCTCGGGGCCGAATCCGCGACCGCCGAACTCCTTGCCGACCGCGCCGGATACGAGGAACTGCGCCGCTGGCCGTTCTTCGCCATGCAGGCGGACCTGCTCGAGATGGTTCTCGCCAAGGCCGACTCCGCGCTGGCCCGCTACTACGCCCGGCGTTTGACGACCCCGGAACAGCAGGAGGTGGCCGAGGGGCTGTTCGCTCGACTGGACCACGTGCGCTCGGACCTCCTGGCGCTGACCGGCAAGGACGAGTTGCTGAGCCACTTGAGGGATGTCCGCGACTCCATCACCGTGCGCAACACGTACCTCGATCCGCTGCACCTGCTGCAAGCGGAGCTACTCGCGCGCCGCCGCGCAGGCAACGACTCGCAAGCCGTGAACCTGGCGTTGAAGGTGACCATGGCAGGGATCGCCAGCGGACTGCGCAACACCGGCTGACGGGCGGCCGCCATGCGTTCCGTAGCGTTCCTGCTCGCCGCCGTTTCGCTACTCGCCGACGCCGCGACCGACCCGTGCGGCCAACGCTACACCCCGGAGGCGCTCCTCACGGCCCCGGTCGACGAAATCCGCGGCGTGCCCATGGCGGCTGATGCGGCCTATCGCGTGGCGACCATCGACGTCGTTCGCCAGCACATCTTCAACACCGACGATCCAGCCGAGAGCAAGGCGCTGTTCCGGCTCGCCAACCTGTGGCACATCAACACCCGCGAAGACGTCATCCGCACGCTGCTGCTTTTCGAAGAGGGCGACAGCGTCACCGCGGAACGCATCGAAGAGAGCGAACGCCTGTTGCGGCGCCAGCGTTTCCTCTACGACGGCCGGGTGGTCGCCAATCGTCAATGCGACGGCGACATCGACGTCGCCGTGGTGACCCGCGACGTCTGGTCGCTCTTGCTCACGGCGGGCATAACGCGGACCGGAGGCAAGCAGGAGTTCGAGATCGGCGTATCGGAAATCAACCTGCTCGGCACCGGTGCCGACCTCGACTTCGAGGTGTTCGAAAACCTCGATCGGGACGGCTTGAGCCTCGGTTTCGCGGACACCAACATCGCCAACAGCCGCGTCGGCGTGCGCTTTCGTTACGAAGACACCGACGATGGGCAAAGCCTCCTCGCGCATGTCGGCCAGCCGTTCTACGCCTACGACGCGCGCCGCGCCTGGGACCTGCGGGCGCAGGAGTCGACGCACAACCGCCGGCTCTACCGTCGCGGCCAGGAGATCGCGACGTTCGCGGTCGACTCCAAGCTCGCACAGGCCTCCGTCGGCTGGTCGAAGGGCTTAGTGGACGGCTACGCCAACCGGTTCAACGTCGGCTTCACCATCGACGAGCAACGCCTCGACGCGATCTTAGGAGTCGAGGGCTTAAGCGATCGCGCCTTCGCGTATCCGTGGGTTTCCTTCGAGCGCATCGAGGACGAGTACGCCAAGACGCGGAACCTGGATCGCGTGCAAACCACCGAGGACGTGTTTCTCGGCAAGCAGTTCACCGCCTTGCTGGGATACTCGCCCCGGGGCGACGGCTTCCTGGTGGGCAGCACGTCGTGGCGCGACGGCTGGCGGTTCCCGAACGACGACGTGTTGCTGTACGGCTTGCAGGCGTCAGGCTTCTGGAATGCGCACACCAAGCGCGCCGAGAACGTGGTCTCCAGCGCATGGGCCCGTTACCGCCATCGCCACACGCCGCGCCTCGCGCTGCACTTGGACGCCGAGGCCACCGTCACCGACCAACTCGACCCCGACCAGCAGATACTCGCCGGCGGCGACTCCGGCCTACGCGGCTATCCGAACCGGTTCCAGGCAGGCAGTCACCGGTTTCGCCTGACGGCCGAGGAACGCTTCTACACCGACCTGTACCTTGCGCGGGTCTTGCGCGTTGCCGCCGCCGCATTCGTCGATGTCGGGCGAGCGTGGGACTCGAAGCACGACAACGACGTGCTAGCGAACGTCGGCGTGGGCCTACGCTTCGAATCCACGCGGACCGACCGCAGCCTGGTCTACCACATCGACCTGGCGTTCCCGCTGGTGGATGGTCCCGGGGTCGGGGGGGCCGAGATCACGTTGACCAGCAAGCGGAATCTCTAGTGGGGTTTGCAGGCGTTTGCAGGCGGACCTTGGGTCGGCACGGCAGACCTCGATCTGTTACGGTGGTCCGCTGATCCCCCGGCGACGCGGGCATGCGCATCGGCCTCATCTCGGATACGCACATCACCAAGCGCGGCCAGCTTTGGCCGCAGGTTTTCGACGCGTTCGACGGCGTCGACGCCATCCTGCATGCCGGGGATCTGTGGTCGCTGCAGCTTGTCGACGAACTCGAGGAGATCGCGCCGGTACAGGTCGTTCGCGGCAACGGCGACATGGGCTTGGAGCACGAACACCTGCACGACCGCTACACGGTCGAGGTCAACGGTGCGCGCATCGCCATGATCCACGATTTCCCGAGCCCGGCCTACCGACCAGCCGACGTCGTCCTGCAACGCGCCGAGCAGCGCTTTCCCGATGCGGCACCCGACGTCATCGTCTACGGGCATACGCACATCGAGGAGATCCACCGCCTCGGGGATCTCCTCTGCGTGAATCCGGGCTCGCCGACCTTGCCGCACAACAAGTCGCTGCGGCTTGGGACGATCGGTTTCCTGAACGTCAACGATGGCGAGGTGAGCGCCGAGCTTTGGCAGTTGACGGACGCCGGGGCCGAAGCGCTCGGGTAGCGTTCTCGGGCGGCGACCACGCCATGGGATGTGACCACCCGCCCGCGCGGGTCCCCCGCGTCGAAACCCGAACCGACTGTGTCCAGGTCACCTGGCCCGATGGCCACGCTGGTCGTTTCCCGCACTTCTGGCTGCGAGAAAACTGTCCGTGCCCGCAGTGCACGCATCCCGAGGCCTGGGAGCGGATCGTCGACTTCATGACCATACCCCTGAACGTCAGACCCGATGCCGTCGAGGCGGACGCCGTTGGGCTGCGTCTGACTTGGCCGTCTGGTGACGTCCCCTGCGACGGCACCCGGTACAGTTGGGATTGGCTCGACTCCCATCGCCTGGAACGCGATGCCCGCCTCGCCCGCAAGCGCCGAATCCGGGGCTGGACCGGGTCGACTATTTCAAAGGACAGCCTGGCGGTACCGTACGACGCGGTGATGGTCGGCGACGACGACCTCGAGCGGCTGCTGGCGCACGTCGACTCGGCCGGTCTCGGCTTCGTTGTCGGCGTCCCCACCGACCGGCTCGTGGTCACGGAGATCGCGGAACGCATTGCCTTCGTCGAGGAGTCGCACTTCGGGCGCCACTTCGACGTGGTCTCCAAGGTGGACCCCGAGAACCTTGCCTATACGCCGAACGCCTTGCAGCCGCACAACGACCTGCCGAGCCGACAGCACTTGCCGGGGGTCCAGCTACTGCACTGTCGACGCAACGATGTCGCCGGCGGCGACAACGTCTTCGTCGACGGCATCGCGGTCGCCTGCCGGTTGCGCGAGCAGAACCCCGCTGCGTTCGACCTGTTGAGCAGGCGACCCGTCATGTTTCGGTCGGTCGCCGCCGACTGGGAGATCGCCAACCGGGCAACGATCATTGCGGTGGACGAAGACGGCGATGTCGTCGGCACGCGCGTGCATCCGGCGCTGCTCGGGCCGGTCGACATCGAGCCCGATGAGCAGCCGGCCTTTTACAGCGCCCATCGGGAACTGCTGAGCATCGCGCTCGAGGCGGAGATGCAATTCTCCTTCCGGTTTGAAGAGGGCGATTGCGTCATCTTCGACAACGCTCGCATCCTGCACGCGCGGACGGCCTTCGATGCCACAACCGGCTACCGGCACCTACAAGGCTGCTACGTCGGTCGCGACGACCTCAAGAGCCGATTGCAGCTCTTGCGCCGCAGGGGCACGGAGTACCGGATCCGCTGAGGAACCCTGGCGGCTTTTACAGCACGCGGCCCAGGTCGGAGCAGATGTCGGTCGCGTCCTCCAGTCCAACCGACAGCCGGAACAACCCGTCGCCGGCAAATTCCCGATACCGCGCCGCCTGCGTCCCCGTGAGCTTGAAGGACGTCGCGAGCATGTCGTCGGTGTCGATCCAGTAGATGAGACTGCGGTGGTGGCCTAGCGACACGGCGAAGTGGATAACCTCGAGCGACTCGGCCATGCGCTTGGCGATGACGGCACCATCATCGACCTGGAACGACAGCATTCCCGAGTAGTTGGCCATCTGCCGTGCGGCCAACTCGTGCTGCGGATGGGACTTCAAGCCGGGATAGTTGACGCGCTTCACCGCCGGATGGTCCTCGAGGAACGCCGCCACGCGTCGCGCGCCTTCCTCGTGCGCCTGCATCCGGATCGGTAGCGTTGCCGCACCGCGCGCGATCAGCCAGGCGTTGAACGGACTCAACACGCCGCCGAAGTAGACCAACGCGTGAGTCCGCAGCGGCTCGATCCGGTCTCGGCTCCCGAGCACCGCGCCGCCGAGGGCGTCGCCGTGGCCACCGATGTACTTGGTCAGGGAATGCACAACGTAGTCGGCACCCAATTCGATCGGCCGCGTCGCGATGGGTGTTGCGAAGGTCGAGTCGACCGCGAGCGTCAGACCGTGGCGCTTGGCGATCTCCGACACGGCCGCGATGTCCGTCAGGCGCAGGATCGGGTTGGCCGGCGTCTCGATCCAGATCATCCGCGTCGCGGGCGTGATCGCCGACTCCACGGCGCCCAGGTCGCTCGTGTCGACCGCCGTGGACGTGATGCGGTAGTTCGCCAACGTGTCGCGAACCAGTTCGGCAGTGCCGGGATAGTTCACGTCGCTGATCACCAAGTGGTCGCCGGCCTTGAGCGATGCCAGCAAAAGCGCAGACGTCGCGGCCATGCCGGAACCGAACGCCACGCAGTCGTCGGCCCCTTCCAAAGCCGCCAGCTTGTCCTCGAGCATCTTGATCGTGGGATTGCCCCAACGCGTGTAGATGTAAGGAACCTCTCCCTCGAAGGCGTTGATCGAGAACCCCGCCGGTTCGTCCATCGCGAACGTGGTGGACATCACCAGATCGGGGGCCGAAGCGCCCGTGATCGGGTTCGGTCGTTCGCCGCCGTGGACGGCGCGCGTCTTGGGGCCTGGGTTGGGCATGGCCAAGTCCTAACGAGACGGGTGGCTATACTAAGGCCACCGCGCGCGCTTAACGCCGCCGGGAGAGATTTTGGCGCCGGAGGGCACCGTGGCCGCAAGAAGAGCGTGGCTGATCGCCATCGCCGTAGTCGTTGTGCTGGCTGGTGCCGCGTGGTTCGCGCTACGCAGCGAGCGCGTCGCGCTGACCCTTCTCGATCGCACGGTTGCGGAAAACCTGACCCGCGATGCCTTGGCGGAACTTCCGGACGGCATTCACGTGCTGGTGTGCGGCGCCGGTGGGCCGTTGACGGACATTTCGCGCTCCGGATCCTGCGTGGCAATCCAGGCCGGGGAGCATCTGTACGTCGTGGACGCCGGCACCAACGGCGCGCGCAACATCGGCCGCTTCGGCGTGAACGTCGGCCGTGTCGAGGCTGTGCTGGTGACCCATGCCCATTCCGACCACATCGACGGCCTGGGGGAGCTCGGCGTGCTGCGCTGGGCCGGCGGTGGCCATGCCGCTCCGCTACCAGTTCACGGTCCGCCTGTGGTCTCCGATGTGGTCGCGGGATTCAACCTCGCGTATACCGCCGACGCCGCCTATCGCGTTGCCCATCACGGCGATACGGTTGTCCCGGCGAGCGGCGGCGGGCTGCTCGCGTTCCCGTTTCCGCTGCCCGCGGACGGCGAACTCACGACCGTGCTTGAATCCGGCGATGGCGTTCGCATCAGCGCTTTCCGCGTCTCCCACCCGCCGGTGAGTCAAGCGGTCGGCTACCGCGTCGACTACCGGGACCGCGCCGTCGTGGTGAGCGGCGATACGGCGAAGTCCGCCAACCTGATCCACCACGCCCGCGGAGTCGACCTGTTGCTGCACGAGGCGCTTGCCAGCCGCATGACCGCCCGCATTGCCGAGGTCGCCGACGCGGTGGACGCTGGTGGCCCCGCAAAGATCATGCGCGACGTACCGTCCTACCACAGCACGCCCGTGGAGGCCGCCGAATCGGCGGCGGAGGCCGGCGTCGGGCACCTCGTCCTGTACCACATCATCCCGCCCTTGCCGATCGCCCCGATGGAGCACGTCTTTCTCAAGGGCGTCGCCGACGCCTTTGCCGGCCCCGTAACCCTGGCGACGGACGGCACCCTCATTTCCCTACCGTCCGGAACCTAGACCTGCAACGCACGGTCCCCTGGTCGCGCTTAGCGCGGATTCGGTACCAAGGCGTCCAGCCGACCGCGCATCTCGCCGCGGAACTCGGAGAGTTCCCGGGCCAAGCTCTGGTGGTCTCTGGCCAACCCGTCGACCTTGCCTTCAAGCGTGTCGAAACGGCCTTCGAGCGTGTCCACGCGCCCTTCTATGCGCACGAGCCGTCCGTTGACCTGCTCGAACCTCGCGTCGATCCCGACGAATCTCGCGTCGATCCCGACGAACCTCTCGTCGACCCCGACGAACCTCTCGTCGATCTTGTCGAACCGCCGGTCCATGCCGTCGAATCGGGCGTCCATACGGTCGAAGCGCGCATTCAGGTCGGCCAGCATCCTGGCGAAGACGCGCCACAGGAACACACCGAACGCCAGTACGACGGCAAGGTGAGACGCGCTTGACAGCATCATTTGCAGGTTCACATGCACTCTCCAACTTCAAGAGCGCCGCGGGGCCGGGCGAAGCACGACTGTCGGCCTAGCTCAACAATACACCCTTGGTCAGCCGTCCGCGACGCTCCCGGCAGATTTTCCGACGCTGAGAACGTGCCCGAAATGGTCGTTTGTCCATTCGATCTGTAAGACATCCGCCATACGGACTTGGCGACATGGGCAGGACGCCTCGGATCCGAATGCGATCCGCCATTCCGTCGCCGTGTCGGCGTATGATTTGCGGTTCGCAAAATGCCTTGGGAGGTGCCAAATGCCCATCGCCGTCACGCCCACCGACGCTACTCTGGGTGCGGTTGTCACCAACGTCGACCTCGCCGAACTGGACGACGATACCTGGCAGCAGATCCACGCTGCCTTTCTCAAGCACGGCCTCCTGATCTTCCCCGGCCAGAACCTGGACGAGGAATCCCAGGGCGCATTCGCACTGCGTTTCGGGAACATCGAGCGGCTCTCGCCACGCCAGAACAGCCCGACGGTGCAGTTTTCGAACAAGAAGGCCGACGGCACCATCGCCAAGACCGGCGAGGAGCAGTACAAGCTGTTGAAAGGCAACGAGGGCTGGCACACCGACAGCACCTACATGCCGCTCGCCGCCAAGGCCGGCATGTTGATGGCGTTGGTGGTTCCGCCCGAAGGCGGCGAGACCGAGTTCGCCGACATGCGCGCCGCCTACGACGCGCTCGACCCTGACATGCAGGAGCAGCTCGAAGGACTATCCGCCTATCACTCGCTGTACCGTTCGCAGATACGTGCCGGTTTCACGCACAAAACCGATCACTTCTACGGCTTCCACGACAAGGGCGCGCCGCTGCGCCCGGTCATCAAGACGCACCCGGAAACCGGGCGCAAGTCCATCTACACCGGGCGGCACGCCTACGGCATCGTCGGGATGCCCGAGGAGGAGTCCGAAGCGCTGCTGACGAAGCTGATGGCCGACGCCTGCCAGCCGCCGCGCACCTACAAGCACTCCTGGGCGGTCGGCGACCTGACTGTCTGGGACAACCGCTGCGTGATGCACCGCGCTCGGCCTTACGATACGAAGCATGTTCGCGTGCTGCGGGCATCGCGAATCGCGGGAGAACCCGAGTCGGAATTGGCACCCACGTTCGCCGACCCGCGAGCGGATGCCTACAACCCGTCGACCTCCAACGAGTCCGTGCTGACCGCGAGCTAGAGGCCAAGCCGCCTTTCGGGATGCCGTTGGCGAAGCCCATATTGCCCGCAATCCGCCGATCCCTGGCTTGGCTCGCCGTCGTCTCTCTCGGTTCAGCACCGCTCGCTGCGGCGGAAGAGGCCGAGCCGGCACCGATCATCAGCGCCCCCGCGCCGGAACCGGGCGATGTGCCGTCGGCCGAGTTCATTGCCGATGTCTATGCCGCCGCCGAGCGCGGCGGGCGCCTTTACGACGCGGGCAACTACGCCGAGGCCGTCCCCTATCTGGCGGTCGCGGCAGAGCGCGGTTTCAAGGTTCCACAAGCGTCGCTGGGCGACATCGTCCTGAACGGTCGTGGCGGCGTGCCACGAGACACGCAAGCCGGCATCGGCTGGCTCGGCGTCGCGGCCGAGGCCCAGACCCTGCCCCGCATCGAGACCTACTACCGACGCATGCTGGCGCAACTGCCTCCCGACTACAGGCCGACGGCGCAGCAGATCGTCGAAGCCTACCGGTCGGCCTACGGCGGCCGACTACATCGGGTCGCCTGTCGGCTGCACGGCGAGGTCGTCCTAGACCTGCAGTGCCACTTCATCGACGAGCCGGACGACGACGCGGACACGCCAGCCATCGATGGATACGAGAACGTCGAGGAAATGGTCGTGGTCGCGCCCATAATCACCGCCCCCGCACCCGAGTTCGGACAGATCCCGAGCGGGGCATTCATCTCGCAAGTCTACGAGGCGGCCAGTCGCGGCGCCGAACTCTATAGGCAGAAGCGCTACAAGGAAGCGTTGCCGTTTCTCGTCATCGCCGCGAAGCGCGGCTTCAAGTGGGCACAAGCATCGGCCGCGGACATCTACCTGCACGGCCGCGGCGGCGCGGCGGTCGACCTCGAGGCCGGCATCGGCTGGCTGGGCGTCGCGGCGCAACCGAGAACCACGAACTCGATCATGGATTTCTACAAGGAATCCCGCGCACTGCTGCCGGAACGCTATACGCCTGAGGCGGTCGAGGAGATCGTCAGCAACTACCGTAGCGAATACGGCAACCTGAACCATCGGGTCGCCTGTCGGCACCAACCGATCGATCCCGGCTGGAGCATGCGCATCAAGAACCTGCGCTGCCATTTCATCGACGAAGCGACCCAGTGCCGCGAAGTGTCCCTGGACGGCGAGGAGATCGGTTGGCAGTGGACATGCCAACCGCTCGAAGGGGCGCGGACACGCGACGCGCGGCCTTACTAGGACCCGGTCCTCATCGTTTGCGGATCACGTAGACGATATTGTCCCCAACGTCCAGCGTGCCGGGCAGCTTCGACCAGGCAAGCTCCCGGTCCACGATCAAGGCCCACAGCTCGTCGTCCTCGCGCACCGAGTCGAGCGCGGCTTCGCCGGCCATTCCCAATACGCCCGCGGCGCGTTTCTCCACGACGTCGGCCGCTTCGTCAGCGACGAGCCTGTCGACGTCCGCACTGGTCATCATGTGGCAGTAGTGCTCGGTCGCCGGATGGTGTTCGCGGTCCTGGATGCCCGTCTCGAGCAGCCAGCGTAGATTGTCTAAGCCGATCGCTTCCTTCTCCGCCGGCAGCATGTCCATGAAAAGCACCACGGTATTGACCAACGACATCACGCCGAGGACGACGATGCCTCCGGGCCTCACCACGCCGAGAATCTCCCGGATGCCGACGGACTCCTTGTCGAGCAGGTAGCTCAAGGGTCCGCCCACGCAGACCACGGCGTCGAACGAACTCGGTTCCACCGCACCGAGATCCACCATGTCCAGGACCCTGTAGTGGGCCACCAGGTCCAGGACACCGAGTTCCCGCATGTGGTTGCGGTTCAGCTCGAGTTGCACCTCCGACAGGTCCGAGACCACCAGTCGCCCGGCCATGTGCACCAACTCCTTGGTGTAGATCCCTGCACCGGCACCGACCTCCAAGACGTCCATCTCGGGCGTAATGTGTGCCTTGAGGACATCCATATGCACGAGGAAGTTGAGTTCGCCGCGGCGGCTTCTGGTCAAACGCGTCCACTCGGCATCCGCAAGCCGGTCGTAGTGGGCGCGCGGAAAGTCGGGGTCGTAACCCAAGGTCCTTCTCCGAGCCTATAGTTGGCGCGTAGTGTGCCGCTGTCCGATGTCCCATGGGCCGTCGTTTCGTCATCGCTCTCTCCGTCGTCGCCCTCGCCGCGTTGGTGGCAATCGCGTTGGCGGCGACGGTGAGCGCACCGTCGCCCCCGGCAAATCACCAGATCGTCGACCTGCATGTCCACACGGCCGGCATCGGTGCGGGGGGCAGCGGCGCGTTCGTCAATCGGGAGATGCGCGAGAACTTCCGTTTCCGGTTTTACCTGCGCGCTTTCGGCGTTACGGAGGAGGAGCTGAACAACGCAGGCGATCGCATCGTCCTCGCCCGGATCAGCGCGCAGGTCACCGCCTCGGAACGCGTCGCGAAGGCGGTCGTCCTAGCGATGGACGGTGTCGTGGACGGCACGGGTGAACTGGATCGCGAGGCGACGCAGATCTACGTCCCCAACGCGTTCGTCGCGAGCCAGACGGCGGCGTATGACAACCTCTGCTTCGGGGCCAGCGTGAATCCCTACCGCCACGACGCCATCGAGCGCGTGCGACAGGCCAAGGTCGACGGGGCCGTGCTTCTCAAGTGGATACCGAACATCATGCACATCGACCCCGCCGACCCCTCGATCCGCCCGTTCTACGAAACCCTGGTTGAACTGGGACTGCCGTTGCTGTCCCACGCCGGGCAGGAGCGTTCCTTCGCCGATGCCCTTGACCAATACGGCGACCCGGCACGGCTGGCACTGCCGTTGTCGATGGGCGTCACAGTGATCGCCGCCCACATCGCGACCACCGGCGAGAACGAGGGCGAGTCCAACTTCGAGCGCATCCTGCCCATGTTCGAGCGCTTCCCCAACCTGTACGCGGACATCTCGAGCCTGACGCAGATCAATAAGCGCAACTATTTGGCCAAGGCGCTCGACGTGCCGGGCCTCGCCGACCGACTGGTGTACGGAACCGACTGGCCACTGCAGTTCTTTCCGCTGGTCTCGCCGTTCTACCATGTGAACCACATCGGCGTGGGCGTCGCCCGCGCGGTGCAAGGCATCGACAACGCCTGGGACCGCGACGTGGCGCTCAAGGAAGCGCTCGGCACGCCCGCCGATGTCTTCCCGCGAGGCGCCGCTCTGATCGCGACCGAGCGGTGTCAATAGCAGCAACAGCGATTGAGGGGAATCCATGTCCAACGTCATAGTCTTCATGTCCGACGAGCACAATCCGCGCTACGCGTCGCCGTACGGTCACCCGTTCGTCGACACGCCCAACATGCAACGCCTCGCCGACAACGGTACCGTGTTCGAGTACGCCTACTGTCCGTCGCCGCTTTGCGTGCCCAGCCGTTCGGCCTTCCTGACGGGCAAGCGCGCCCACGCCGTGCAAGCCTACGGCAACACCCGCAACGGCATTCCGCCAGAGACCAACGGCCTTGGCGCCCTACTCGCGGAGCACGGCGTACACACCGCATTCGGCGGGAAGGTCCACGCCTACCGCCCGGTCGACGAACTCGGCTTCTCGGAGACGCTCGCCGCCAACGACGAGGGGTTCGTCTTCGACCCGGCGCAAGAACGCACTCCCCTGGCTGTGCGAGACGGATCGGCGCAACGGCTAAGCCAGTACGGGCCACGCGACGAGCCCTGGGGCAGGGACGTCGAATACATGGACGCGGCCGTCGCGTGGCTCACCGAGCGGGCACCCGCGATCGATGCGCCGTGGGTGCTGTACGTGAATCTCGTGAAGCCGCATTTCCCGCACTACTGCACACCGGCGCTGTGGGATCTGTACCGCGACCACGGCGATCTCCCCGAGCACGGCGTCGAGGCCGAGACGGCGCGACATCCGTACGCGGTCGACCTGCGTACGCATTTCGAACTGCACGATGTGCCCGAAGAGCACGTCCGTGGCTTGCGCCGCGGTTACTACGCGTGCATCACATTCATCGATCAGCAACTCGGACGGCTGCTCTCGGCACTGGATACCTCGGGCCTCGCCGACACCACGAACCTGATCTACACCTCGGACCACGGCGAGATGCTCGGCAAGTTCGGACTGTGGTGGAAGTGCAACCTGCTGGAGGACGCCGCGCGGATTCCCTGCATCGCCGCCGGCCCCGACTTCCCGGCTGGTCAACGCGTCGCCACGCCCGTCGACCTGCACGACGTGCAAGCGAGCGTGTTTTCAGCAACCGGCGCCGCGCACCCCGCCGGTTGGAATGGCGTCCCGCTGGGCAGCATTTCCCCGAACGACACTGAGCGTGCCGTGTTCTCCGAGTATCACGGGCACGGGACGCGCGCCGGTTCGTTCATGGTCCGCCGCGGTAACTGGAAGCTGATCCACAACATCGCGGCGCCGGATCAACTGTTCGATCTGGCGACGGATCCGGAGGAGCTCGACAACCGTCTTGCGACGAATCCGCGAATCGCGGCGGAGCTGTCAGGTTTACTGACCCACATCTGCGATCCCGTCGCGGTGCAGCAGCAAGCCGAGGCGTTCTGGCAGATGCAGGTTGCGCAGTACGGGACTCGGTAGGCCGGATCGCTACCCGAGCGTGTCGCCCGCCTTGAGTCCGGCGGACGCCGCGAACTCGCCAGCCGGAATCTTGCCGCTGCCTTTCGGGCGGACCCGTAGCACCTCGATGCTGCCGCCCGCCGCCGCCACCTCCACGCTCTTCTCGCCGACGCTCAAGACTTCGCCCGGACGGCCATCGCCGTCGCCGCCTCGCCGGGCATCGAAGAGCTGCAACTGGTCCCCGCCACACAGCGTCCAAGCGCCGGGTTGTGGATTGCAGCCGCGAATCAGGTTGTAGACGTCGCCGGCGGGCTTCGACCAGTCGATCTCTCCCTGTTCGGCGCGGCACCAACCCTCGTACGTCCCGGCATCGGGATCCTGGGCGATCTTCGGCGCCTTGCCATCGCGCACGAGGTCAACGGACTCGATCATGGCCTCCACGCCCAGCGGGAAGAGGTGGTTGAAGTAGACGCTGCCCAACGTGTCGTCCGGTCCGATGTCGACCTCCTTCTGCAACAGGATCGGCCCCGTGTCGAGGCCGTTGTCGGGCCAGAAGATGCTCAAGCCCGTCTTGGTCTCGCCGAAGATGATCGGCCAGTTGATGGAACTCGGCCCCTTGTGCAACGGCAGCAGCGAGGGGTGGTACTGGATGGTTCCCAAGGTCGGGATGTTCAGCGCCTCCTCGGGCACGAACAGCGTGACGTAGGCCATCACGCCCAGGTCGGGCTCGAGTTCGCGCATCTGCTCCCAGACCCGCGGGCGCCGAAACGACCGGGGCTGGAACACCGGCAAGCCACGTTCCACCGCGCATTCCTTCAACGGATCCGGCGGCGCGCCCTCGGCATCCGGCGCGGTGAAGACGCCCACCACGTCTTCGCCGCGGTCGAGGAGCGCTTCCAACACCGAGCGTCCGAAGGCCTGCTGGCCGTTGACGATGATCCTCATGGTTCCCTCCCGTTTCGAAATTTACTCGGCGCCGCGTTCTTCGGCGACGACGGCGGCCATGCCCGGCCACTCGTGCCAGATGTCGCACAGCGCCTCGGGGTAGACGGAGCGGTTCGACGACGTCCGACGTGCCGGATTGATGCGGAAATAGGCCATCAGCCGCGGTTCCGACCCTTCCACCCGTGTCGAACTGTGGGGGACGGCATGCAGGACCACCACAGCATCCCCCGCGGCCATGCGCACCAGCGTGGGCTTCGGCCAGAACCGGCCGTCGGCCGTTTCCACGCCATGCGGTCGAAAGGCGTCGCGCACCGCGTCAGGATAGTGGCGCAGTCCCGAGGCGTTGGGGGCGCCGACGTCGACCCGTGGCCAGCCCGGACCATCGGGGCCCAACGGGCCACCCGCTTCGCGCTGGCCCCTGAAGAACCGTTCCATCTCGTGGTGGGCGCCCTTCAGCACGCCGACGTTGCCGACGCCCTCATCGGTCTGGTCGGACAGCGCGACGCCGACCAACGCGGCGAAGTTCATGATGTTGACGTTGCTTTCCGGATGAAACTTCAGGCAGCCGTTGCGCGACGGCTCTTTGTGCCAGGCGTCATGTTCCTCCGCCGTCATGGGGCGGTTCACATCCTGGTGCATCGGGGCGGCGCCGTTCCACAAGCCGTCGAGATGGCCATGCCAGCCGAAGAAAGGCGTGTCCCGGTCCGGGTAGCCGGACTCGTTGATCCTGTCGGATGGGTCCCTCGGGAATTGCGACGCCAACTGCACGCCGCGATGGCGCACGATCGGCCCCAAGGCCTCGGCGATGATCGCCGCGATGTCCGTGCGATTGTAGAGGTCCATGAACACGGCGTCGTTGCCCCGGGCAGGCTCGCCGCCGCCGATTCCGACGAAGATCCGCCGCCGCGCGGCGGCCACCATCTCCGGCGGCACGACGCCAGGCAGCACCACGAAGCCGTCCCGATAGAACGACCGCTTCTGCTCGAGGGTCATGGCTTCCGGCACAGGTCTAGCCTCCGAAAACGGATTCGAGGGTCGCCACAGGCGGCGCGTAGTAGAAGCTACCCGTGATCGGCTTGCTGAACCGGAGCATGCGGTCATGCAGGCCGTCACCGGTCAACCCGAACATGGAACGCAGCAGAATCTGGAACCGCTCCACGTCGGCACCGAACGCCAGGAAGAACAAACCGGGGTCGCGCACGCCGCCCACCGGAGCGCTGCGCCGCCAGATCTTCGTGCCCGGAAGGTCGGTGCGACTTACGTGGCTGTCCTTCGGCATGGCGTCGCCCGTCAGTTCCACGCTGTCCGCCTTGGTGCGACCGAATACGCGCTCCTGGTCACCGACGGGCAGCGCGGCGAAGCGATTGAGGTCATGGACCCACCGCTGCCCCAGCACGAAGCTGCCGCCGTCCTCGGTCAGGGCCGCAGCGCACCGCGCATCCTCCTTCGGGTTCGCCGTGCCGTCGACGAAGCCGGTGAGGTCGCGGCTGTCGCGGAACTTGAAGCCATGGTTCTCGAACGCGACATCGGCCACCGGGGCGAGCGCATCGCGCCATGCCAACGCACGTGCGAAGAGTTCGTCCCGGCCAAGGCCGTGGAGCCAGACGAAGATGTCCTGCTGGGTGCCAGGCGCGGTGAATCCCGCCAAGCCCTCCACGGTGGCGAATCCGGTTAGCGGAACGTCAGCCAGCTTGGGACCGAAAGCCACCACCTGCGCTCCGCCATCGAGCGGCGCAACGACCAGGTCCGTCTGCGGCAAGGTCTTCTCGTGCCCGCGCAGGGAGAATTCCAGGAATACGTGGTGGTCGACGTCTTCGCTGAAGATGCCGTCTTGGTGGGTGGCCATACCCGTTCAAGTGTAGCGAGGCCCTGTGCGAGTTGATAGCGCGCCACAATCGACCGTGCCACCATACCGGGTCCGGCCACATCTCAAGGTGGCCCCGAGAGTTTGGAGGGAACGCATGCCCATCAAGAGAATCTTCGGCATCGTCGAGGACGTGAAGCCGCACATCGAGAACCTGTCCATCGATCAATTGAAGGCGGAACTCGGTGATCCCGACACGCTCGTCGCCGACATCCGCGAGATCCAGGAGCGCGTCGACCTCGGCACCATTCCGGGCTCGAAACACGCCCCCCGCGGCATGCTGGAGTTCTGGGCCGATCCGCAGAGCCATACTACCGCGACTGGTTCGAGCAGGACAAGCGCATCGTGCTGTTCTGCGCGGGCGGCGGTCGCTCAGCGCTGGCCGCGAAGGCGCTGATGGACATGGGCTTCACCAACGTCGCCCACGTCGAGCCGGGATTCACCGGCTGGCAGGAAGCCGGGGAGGAGATCGAAGACGTGAGCGCGACCAGCCGCTGGGTTCGCCGCGAGAACCGCTAGCCGTCCCAGACACCCGACGGCAACGGCAAGCCGTCGAAATCCTCGGTCGCCAGCGGGCCGTCGGGCGCGACGCCGAGCCCCTCGAGCAGCATGGCTTGTTGGCGCACATGTTGAACGACGTGCCAAGTGCATCGTTCGAGCACCGCATGCAGCGTCGAAGAACCGAAGAACGTCGCAACCTCGTCGCCGGGGAACACCGGTGACCCGCCCAACAAGGCGGAGACGACCGCGTCAGATCGCGCAGCCAATGCCTCGGGACCGACCTCGGGTTCCGGAATCGCCGCGGAGACACCGTGGTCGAATTCGGCGCCCGCAGCCACCTTCACGTATCCCGCAGCGATCTCGACTATATGGTTTGCCAGCGCCAGATTCGTCCGGTCGCGGTTGGGGAGTCGGTCGCCTAAGTTGGCGGCCGGGAACTGGGCGGTAAGCCGTTTCGAGGTCGCCAGGGCGTGCCGTAGCCGGTCAATGAGCACATCGGGAGACAGCGCCGGAGTCGCCTCGTAGTCGACTTCGAGCAGCTTGGCAACCTGCCCGAGGTCGACGCCCGGCACCCACCGCGTGCCGTCGGCGACCACGGGGACGGCGTCGGCGCCGAGACTGCGCAGCCGAGTCAACGCGTCGCCGTCGTTGGCGATGTCCCTGGAGGCGAAGTCGATCCCACGGACCGACAGGAATTCCTTAACCCTTAGGCAACTGGTTCAGCCGGGTTGCCAGAAGACTTCGATCATTCGAATTGCGACTCCGTTGTCGGCGTCAATGCCAGAGTGTCCGGCGGGCCGTCGGTCAACCAGGGGTAGGCCGAGTAGAGTCCCATCAACGCGCAGAACCGGCTGTCGTTGCGCTCGATCATTTCCCGGGTCGTGCTGGCCCAGTAGAGTTCCTGCGCTTGCACGTGATCCCGCACGTGCGGCAGCACCAGTGTCACACGCTTGCCGTCAGACGTCCGCGGCACGGCGCCGTGCCACAGGCTCCCGTGCCAGACGATGACCGAACCCTTGGGCATCTCAAGAACTTCGACCTCGGGGTGGTCGTGTGCCATCGCGAGATCGGGCGGCACAGGCCGGCAGAAGCGGTGGCTGCCCGGCCAGACGCATACCGCCCCGTTCTCGCGCGTGTAGTCCGTCGTCACCCACGTGACGTTGCAGTACTGCGCCACGCTCGGCCACGGCGCAGGTATCTTGCCGCTGTGGTCGGCGTGGATGCGAAGGGGCTTGGTGCCTGCCGGCTTCACCAGGCCCGTGGATTGGCTGAGTTTGGCCCGGTAGCCAAGCAGGTAAGTGACGAGCGCGCCCGGCGCACGGGCAAGCAAGGCTTCCTCGATGATGCGTGCGCGTGGCAGCAGGTGGAACAGGGTGTTGCCGAGGCCCGACTCTCCTCCGAGATTGCGCGACGTGTCGTCTTCGGCAAGGGCGAGCAGCGTCTCCCGGAGCTCGTCGAAGAAGGCGACGGGCTTAGCCTTGCCGGGCGGCAGCACGGTGTAGCCGTTGGTCTCGAGATCGGCTACCTGGACCTTGAGGTCCAGGGCCTCGATTTCCCGCTCGAGCGCGGCACGCGCCGCATCGCCCGTCGGCAGCGGCTCCGCCTCGTACTTCGCCATCGCCAGGGCGCGCAACTCGGCGAGGTGCGCGATTAAGGGTTTCGTGTCTAAGGCCATCCCGGTAACTTTACACGACGCCATGCAACGAGCCATCGTAAAACCCGTCGGCACGCCCGTGCGAGACATCGACACGCCCGCGTTGCTGATCGACTTAGAGCGCCTCGACGCCAACCTCGGCGCCGTGCAAGGCCGGGCTCGCGCCGAGGCCTGGGTGCACAAAACGCCCGCCATCGCGCGCAGCCAAACCGCGCCCGCCAATGTCGTCGGCATCGCCGTGCGCAGCATCGCCGAAGCCGAGGTGTTCGCCAGCGCCGGCTTCGACGACATTCGCGTACTCCGCCCCCTGGTGACGCCCGCAGCGCAACGGCGCGCCGCGGCGCTGGGCAAGTCGATCCGCCTGCACCTAGCGGACGACGGCGTCCCGCTCGCGGGCGCGGATGCGCTGGACGACGCGGTTACCGTTTCGTCCCACGTGACCAGCGCTCCCGAACCCGGTCGCGCGATCCTCGATTGCGGGCAGAAGGCCATCGGTCGCGACTTCGGCGATCCGACGGTCGTCGGCTACGAGGGCTTTCGCGCATCGGCCGGCAGCGCCGAGCACGGCGGCATCGCCTATCCCGCGGACGCGACACCCCTGGGCATCGGCGATTGGCTCCAATTGCGCCCCGCCGACGTGGCCACCGTGTTCACCCTGCACGACGTCGCCTGCGGCGTCCGGGACGGCGTATTGGAAGCCGTCTGGCCCATCAGCGCGCGCGGTGCGTTTTGAAGATCGGCACGCCGGTCGAGGAACTCGACACGCCGGTCGCGTTGATCGACCTTGATCGACTCGAACACAACATCGGCGTCATCGCGTCGCATTACCGCGACAAGACGATTCGCCTCCGCCCGCACGGCAAAAACCATAAGTCGCCGCAGATCCTCGGTATGCAGATCGCCGCCGGTGGGACCGTGGGCGGCGTTTGCGCCGCCAAGGTCTCCGAGGCGGAGGTGTTCGTCAACAACGGCGCCGGCAACGTGCTCATCGCCAACCAGGTGGTCGACGCCGACAAGATCCTACGCTTGGCGGCGCTCGCCAGGAGGGTTGAAACGACCGTCGCCATCGACAATCAATCCCACATCGAAAGGCTTGCCGCCGGCGCCCGCGCCCTAGACACGACGCTCGGGGTGGTCGTCGAAATCGACACCATGATGGGCCGTGGCGGCGTTCGCACGATCGAGCACGCCGTGAAGCTCGCCCGGGCCGTGACGGCGACGCCGCACCTGCGCTTCCGCGGCGTCATGAGCCACCAGGTGCCCACGCAGCGGCCGCCCACCCGGGAACAGCGCTTCGACGAAGGCGGTCGCTACATCGAACACGTCCTCGTCGCCAAACGCGCCATCGAGGCCGCCGGCATCCCGGTGGACATCGTGTCCACGGGAGAGACATGGACCTACGACGTCGCGGCAACGTTTCCCGAGGTCACCGAAATCGAAGGGGGCTCCTACATCGTCATGGAGGTGCCCTACGCCTTCATGGACGAGTTCCGCTTCGCGCTGCGCATCATGGGCCGCGTGGTCGCCCGGTCGGATGAGCGCACGGCGATTGGTGACGTTCCTATCGACGCCATCGCCGCTCCCTACGGGCTACCGACTCTTGAAGGCGTCGACGGCGTGGCCGTCAGCGCCATCGACCACCACGGGATCACGTTGTCGAGCGAGACGGCGGTTCCATTGGGGATCGGCGAGCCGTTCTTCCTGATCACCCACCAGCAGGACATGACCGTGAATCGCTGGGACCGGTTCGCCGGCGTCCGCAACGGGGTCGTGGAGACGATCATCGAGGCGCAAGCCCGCGGGTGCGTGCACTGACTTCGCCTGACGGTTCACCGGCGTCAAGTGCTCTCGCTCCTTTGCGCGGGCCATGCCTAGCCCCCACCGGGAGAATCCGCAGCATTCTCTATCGCGCCGCGCGTTAGCGCGGCGCGCCTTGACCTGCGCTGGGCAAACGAGCATTGTCCGCGCCTTTGGTCGCGCGCTCGCACTCGCCGCCGGTGCCGGTCTCTGATTCGTCTTGAGGGGAACTCGATGAGAACCATGTTGGCCAGCGCCGCGCTGGCGATCACAGCAAGCGTCGGCGCTGCCGATCTGTCCGAGAAGGATCCAGCGACCGTCGGGATGTCCGCCGATCGGCTCGACCGGATCACGGCCCTTTCGCAACGCTACGTCGACGAGGGCAAGCTCGCCGGCGTTGTCAGCGTCGTGGCGCGGGACGGCGCGATCGTCCACTTCGAGGCCGTCGGAAAACGCGGTGCTGACGACGACCGGCCGCTCACGAAAGACGCCCTGTTCCGGATCTTCTCGATGACCAAGCCCATCACGGCGGTCGCCGCGATGATCCTCTACGAAGAAGGCCTGTTCCAGCTCACGGACCCGGTGGACAAGTTCGTGCCGGAATTCGCCGAGCTGACCGTCCTCGGCGAGGACGGCGTGATCCGGCCCGCCGAGAACAAGATGAACATGCAGCAGTTGCTGAGCCACACGACGGGCCTGTCATACGGCTTCAACCCCAACGACGCCGTCGACCGCCTCTACAACGAGGCCAACCTTTGGCAATCAGAGGATCTCGACGAACTGACCGAGAAGATCGCCAAGATCCCGCTCAAGTTCGAGCCCGGCGCACAGTGGCACTACAGCGTCGCCGTAGACATCACGGGGGTCGTCGTGGAGCGCCTGTCGGGGCTCTCTTTCGACGTATTCCTCAAGGAGCGACTGTTCGATCCTCTCGGCATGGAGGACACGTTCTTCAACGTGCCGCCGGAGAAGATGGACCGCTTTCTGCCCAACCACACGTGGGATCCCGAGAACGAGAAGCTCGTCCAGCTCGAGAGCGACGATTTCGTCCAGTACACGGACGAGACCCTGTTCTCAGGCGGCGGCGGACTGGTCTCGACGGCCATGGACTACCTGCGTTTCTGCGAGATGATGCGCCGCGGCGGCGACCTCGACGGCGTACGCATCCTGGGTCCGAAGACCGTCGACTACATGGCCATGGACCATCTTCCCGGAGCGCTGACCGCTGGCGGTGTCGGCGAGAACCCGACGTCCACCTTGATGGGTGGCGGCTTCGGCTTCGGACTGGGCTTCGGGGTGCTGACCGACACCGTGGCCAGTGGCGTACTGAGTTCCCAAGGCGAGTACAACTGGGGCGGCGCGGCCGGAACCCTTTTCTGGATCGACCCGCTGGAGGAGGTGATCACCATCGGCATGATCCAGTTGCTGGGGTCGCCGTGGCCGCTACGGTCAGAGATGAAGGTGTTGACGTACCAGGCTTTGACGGAGACAAAGTAGCGGCCCGACTGCCGGCCAGCGGAACCAGAGCTTGGTGCTCCCGCGAGAGTTCGAGTTTGTTACGGACGAAGTGATGTTGTGTCGAAGAACGATCGCTCGATGACCGAGCCGGTGACGCAGAAGCCGTCGCTTGCCGAAGTCCTCCTATCCTTGGAGCCAATCGAAGATGGATTCCCCGCCGTCGACGATCCCCCGGTGCGGCCAGCCATGCCCTTGGCATCGGCGATCTGCCCGACGGTGTCTAGGCGCGTCCAGGAGTAATAGGGCGGTCCCTGAGGACCAATAGCGTCGGCGCATCCTCTCTTCCACCGTCGTTGCGACCGGCTAGTCCAACGCGAACACCCAGAGCACGCCGCCCTGCGGCACGACGAGGTCGCTGCGGCCTAGGATGCGCAACGCATCCTGCTCCCGCTCCGCGTCCACGCCGTAGCCTGAGAGCACGGCGATGTACTGCTTGCCGTTGACCGAGTAGGTCGACGGCACGCCGGTGACGCCGGAGTTCGTGCGCTGCTCCCAGAGCGTCTCGCCCGTCTTGGCGTCAAAGGCGCGGAAGTAGCGGTCGTTGGTTCCGCCCATGAATACGAGATCGCCGCCCGTGGCGAGGACCGGACCCCAGTTGTGGTGTTCGAACTGCACGCTCCAGACCTCTTCGGCGGTGTCCACGTTCCAGGCTTGGAGTTCGCCGATAAATGTCGCCTCGGGGTCAACGCGCAACTCGGCTTCCGCGCCCATGAACGTGCGACCTTTGCGATAGTCCTCCTCGATGCCCGTCATGTACGAGCACACATTGTCGTTCGCCGGGATGTAGAGCAACCGCGTCTTCGGCGAAAACGCCGCGGGGGGCCAGTCCTTGCCGCCCCAGAGCGACGGGCAGAAGGTCGCCGGCTTGTCGACGCCGGGCTTTTTCTCCTCGTCGTACGTCGGCCGGCCGGTGTCGGGATCGAGGGACGTGAACACGTCCTGCTTCACGTACGCTTGCGCGTCCACGAAGCCAATGTCATCGGCGGAGCGGGACAGGAACCACAGATAGCCGTTGCGACCCGGATGCACGAGGCCGGGAACCGTTTCGCCATCGCGCATGAAGTCGATCAGGAGGGGCGCAGAAACCTCGTCCCAATCCCACGAGTCGTTCCAATGGTACTGATGGTGCGCGCGCAGCTTGCCCGTGTCCACCTCCAGGGCGAGCACCGACGTCGCGTAGAGGTTGTCCCCGTCGCGGATGTCGCCCGTCCAGGGGCCGCCGTTGCCGGTGCCCCAGTAGGTGAGCTCCGTCGCGGGGTCGTACGACCCGGTAATCCACACCGGCACGCCGCCGGTCTTCCACGTATCTCCCGGCCACGACTCGCTGCCGGGTTCTCCCGGCGCCGGGATGGTGTAGGTCTTCCACACCGGGTCCCCCGTCTGTGCGTCCAGCGCCGCGACGAAGCCGCGGATGCCCCATTCACCGCCCGACACACCGACCATCACCTTGCCCGCCGCCACCAGCGGCGCCAATGTCATGTAGTAACCGGCCCCGTAGTCCTCGATCTCGGTCTCCCAGACCACCTCGCCCGTGGTAGCGTCCAAGGCGACGACGAAACAGTCGGCCGTTGCCATGTAGACCAGGCTGCCGTACAGGCCGACACCCCGGTTGGTCGGATGCATCTGCTGCAGGTCACTCGGTAGTTCGCGCTCGTAGCGCCAAAGCTGCTCCCCGGTTTCGGCGTCGAGCGCCAGCAGGTGATTGTTGGGCGTGGTCACGAACATGAAGCCGTTGTTGACCACCGGCGGCGCTTGGTGACCCTCGCGCATGCCCGTGGAGAACGACCAGACCGGTTTGAGGCCGGCGACATTCTCGGTGTTGATCTGATCGAGCGGGCTGTAGCCCTGGGAGTCGTAGGTACCCCGGTACATCAGCCAGTTTTCGGGCTCCGGACTGAGCAGCCGTTCGTCCGTGACTTGCGAGTACTCCGCCGCGAATCCGGTCGCGGCCACGCCAGCAAGCAACGCACCCAGAACATGTCGCATGGTTTCTCCCTCGATCTATCGGCCAACGAACGGCGTCGGGCCGAGTCTATCAGTCGTGATAAGGTATTGGCCGTCTCAGGCGCTGCTCCTTAGCGCCGCGCGACGCTCACAAGCACCCCACGGGGATCCGCCCTCACATTCGCGGTGGAGGAATCCATGCGTAGTCCATCCGGCCGATCATTGCTCGAAGCCAACGACCCCGAGATCTACGACGCCCTCGTCGGCGAGGAAGCGCGGCAGAGTGCCGGCATCGAGCTCATTCCGTCGGAGAACTACACCTACCCGGAAGTGCTTGTCGCCCTCGGCTCCGTTTTCACCAACAAGTACTCCGAGGGCTATCCGGGCCGCCGCTACTACGGTGGCCAGGAATTCACCGACGTGATCGAGCGCCTGGCGAGAAACCGGGCCCGCAAGCTCTTCGGTGCCGAACACGCCAACGTGCAGCCGCTTTCCGGCGCGCCCATGAATGCCGCGGTCTACCTAAGCATGCTCGAACCCGGCGATACCGTGCTCGGCATGGACCTGTCCCACGGTGGACACTTGACCCACGGCGCGCCGGTGTCGCACATGGGCACACTCTACAACTGGATCCGCTACAAGTCGGAACCCGACAACCAGGGGCGAATCGACTTCGACGCGCTGCGCGACACGGCGCGCCAGCATCGCCCGAAGATGATCGTGTGCGGCTATTCGTCCTATCCGCGCGACTACGACTACGCCGAGTTCAAGGCCATCGCCGACGAGGTCGGGGCACTCACCATGGCGGATGTCTCGCACATCGGTGGACTGATCGCCGGGGGTGTCATGCGCAACCCTTGCGACCACGGCTTCGACTTCGTGACCACGACGACGCATAAGTCGCTACGCGGGCCCAGGGGCGGGATGATCCTCACGAAAAAGGCGTTCCGACGGGACATCGACCGGTCGGTGTTCCCGGGGCTTCAAGGCGGTCCGCACATGAACCAGGTGGCCGGAACCGCCATCGCGCTGGGCAAGGCGCTGGAGCCGGCCTTCGCGGACTACGCCCAGCGCGTGCTCGACAATGCTCAGACCCTGGCGTCGGCACTCATGCAGGGCGGCGCCGACCTCGTCACCGGGGGCACCGATAACCACATGATGGTGCTCGACTGCGTGCAGAGCTTCGGCATCGACGGCCGCATCGCCGAAGAGACGCTCGACCGCATCTCCATCACGACCAATAAGCAGGTCATCCCGGACGATCCCAATCCCCCGCTCCGGCCAAGCGGCATTCGCCTCGGAACACCCGCCGCTACGACGCGCGGCATGGGAGACGCCGAAATGGCGCAACTGGCGGGTTGGATCCTGGATGCATTGCGCAACCACGAGGACGAGGCCGCACTCGCACGGCTCAAGTCCGAGGTCGAAGAGACCTGTTCGGGGTTCCCCGTGCCTGGCGTGGGGACCTGACCTACCCGGAATGCGGCTCAGACCGGTGCGTCAGCGTCGGACCGCAATCCTCGCGTCGCCAATTCTCCGTCGTTGGGCGCAACCCGGTTTCCTCCCCTTCGGCAACCGCCATGATCCGCGGACGGGGCATGAGCCTCGCCGGGATCGGCGCGCGACGGAGGCTGCGCTCCTGTGGCGCGTAGTGCCTCGCCAGATAGTCGACGATCCTTGCTTCGGTCGGCGCCGGCAAATCGACCATGTTGTGCGAGCGCTGCATGGTGCGGATGGTCTCCTGCCAACCCGCCGCGCTGTTGTGTTGGCTAGTCACTAGGTCCAAGGAGTGGCAACTGCCGCAGTACGCCCGGACCTCTTCCCAGCCACCGGCCTTCACGAGACCCGTGGATAGGTCAATCTCGGCATCCGGGGCCGCCGCAAACGCGCCCCCTGCGAGCAGGCCAAAGATCGCCATCGTGCGCCGCAACTCAAGGCTCATACGACCTCGAGCGCGATGCGATGACAGGCGTTGTTCAGATAGCCGCGCGGGTTCCAAGCCGGCATGACGACCGGCTGCGATACGCCCTCGTCGTCAACCGCGCGCGCCCAAAGTTCGTAATAGCCTGCGCGCGAGGGCGAGACCCACGTCGACCACCGCTGCCACGCGAGCCGGTTCGCAGGGGGTTCGATCGCCGTTCTTTGCCATGTCGCGCCGTAGTCGATGGAGGTGAAGACGTCGCGGACGGCCCGGTCCCCGGCCCACGCGTGACCGCGGACGGTGATAGGTTCGCTGATCGGTCGGCACGCGCCGGACTCCGGGTACGTGATCAGGGACTTCACGGGCATCGAACCGATGATGCACATGTCCTGGTCCGCAACGGTCGCACCCGGCGCCACCGGACTGCAGGGGACGCGGTAGGATTGCCCGCCCATCTTGGCACCGTCGTGAACGCGGTCGCGAATCAGAATCCGCGTCAGCCACTTGCCGCTGACCGAGCCGGGCCAACCGCCGATCACCAACCGCAACGGGAAGCCGTGCAACGGCGCCAGCGCTTGGCCGTTCATGGCCCACGCGATCATGGACTCGGATTCCAGCGCTTTCGCGACGGGCACGCCACGGGAGATCGGCCGCCTCGTCGGGTCACCAGACAGGTGGCTGTCGGCCGACTCGTAGGCGACGTACACGGCGTTGCGCGCCACGCCGCACGAGTCGAGCACATCACGCAAGCGCACTCCGGTCCACTCGGGGCACGCGACGGCTCCGGTTGTCCATTGGTTGCCGCTGACGGGGGGATGGAACTCGGCGCGGCCGTTGCCGCCGCACTCCAACTGCAGTTTCAGCGTGACGTGGCCGTAGCTGGTCTTGAGCTCGCGCAAAGTCAAACGCATCGGCCGCATGCAAGCCTCGCCCGACACCTCAAGCGTCCACTCAAGGGGGTCGATCGTCCGAGTGTCCGGGGGGATGCCGTTGTTGCGGACGAACATCCTCGAGGTCGGGGTGACGGCGTCGTCGAGCAGGTGGGCCGGGGTTTCCGCATTGAGTGGGCGCTCACTCAAGACCCGCAAGCCCGGTTTTCCGGGAACCGATGGCGCTTCGCCCGGAACGATGCGACCCGCGGTCGCCATGGCGGCGACGGCGGCTGACCCGCGGAGAAACTGTCGCCTAGTGTTGCCGATGGCCCGAGTCCCTCACACGTGAGCGAGGCGAACCGCTAGGCGATTCGCGTCGTCAGTCCTCGCTGTCGATTTCGGCTTGCCGCAGCGCCGTGTCGCCGATGTTGTCGGGCAGTTTCCATTCGGCCTGGTGCGCGTGCGCGCCGTCGATAATGCGTTGGACCGCATCGAGCGAGTGCTCGTCGAACTTCATGCCCGGCGCGTCGCTTTTCCCGCCGCCGGCGCGGAACTCCAGCACCTCGACGCCCGCCGGCCCGGCCGTGTACTTGTACGGCATACCGTTGGGGACGAAGAAGCCCGAACCCGGTCCGAGACGGCGTCGCCCCAGGATGATCTCGCCGGCGACGACGTAGTACAGGCAGTCGCCGTAGCGCGGGTGGCTGTGCCGGAACAGCGGCAGGTTGGGGCCGAACCAGACGTGCACCAGGCTCATGCCGTTTGGGCCGGACTGGCTGAACAGTGGCGTCGTGCTCGTGCCGTGGCCGTAGGACTGGATCATCTCGCCGATCTTGCGGCGTACGGGCTCCTCGCCGTACTCCTCGGCAAGTTCTCCGTACTCGAAGCCGTTGGCGGCCTTGTCGACGTCGATGGCCTCGGGCGGGAACGTCGGGCGCAGTTTGGGGTTCTCCCAGATTTCGAACGGACCGCGTTCGGAGATGTGCAGCTTGCTGTCGGCCTCTGTCTGCTGCTCTTCTTCGCTTTCGCTGTTGTCGTATGCGGGCTGTGCCATGGCGGTGTTTCCATTGCCGTACCGATAGGCTTAGCGTAGCAGACCCCAAAATCCGTGCACGAGGCCCAAGCGCCCATGGACCGAACCCTAAAGATCCCCAACTGCGACGGCGCGTTCGACATCTGCTGGGACGATCTCGGCATCCCGCACGTCTACGCGTCCTCGGTCGCTGACGCATTCCGCGGCATGGGGTACGTCGAGGGCTACGAGCGGCTTTGGCAGATCCACCTGTCCTGCCTATACGCCAACGGCAACGCGGCGGAGGTGTTCGGCGAGCGCTTCGTCCGCCAGGACGTGCTGCACCGCGCGTTCGACGTTCCTGCGCAACGACTCGGCATCACGGAGAGCGACGGCGATTGGATCGTCGACGCCTATCTCGACGGTCTGAACGCCTACGTGGCGACCCTCGCGGAGCCGCCTCCCGAGTTCGCCGGGATCGATGCAACCCCGCGGCCGTTCACGCGCGCGGACATCGCGGCCCGGTACCGCTTCAGCAGTTGGTTCCAGGCCCGCAGTTGGCCGGAGAAGATGTTCCTCGGGAGGATCATGGCCCGGCACGGCGTCGATCGTTTCCGGGACCACGCGCCGACGTTCTCCGAGGCGGATGCCCAAGTCGTGGCCGACCTCGGCGAGCCCTTGAGCGAACTGGACCTGACGCCAATCGCGCTGATCAATCCCGCGCTCGACTTCAGCGGCAGCAACAACTGGGCGGTGACCGGGCACCGCACGGCCTCCGGATTGCCGATGCTCGCGACCGATCCCCATCAGCCGCATTCCATCCCCAATACGTTCTTCTACGTGCATCTCCACGCGCCAGGCTGGGACGTCTTCGGCGCGTCGTTCCCGGGCGTTCCCTACTTCATGATGGGCTACACCCGCGACGTGGCGTGGGGACTGACCACGGGGTTCACCGACAACTACGACGTCTACATCGAAGAGGTCGACGGCGACCACGTCCGCACGCCCACTGGCTGGTCGCCGCTCGAACGCCGGACCGAGACGATCGCCGTGCGCGACAAGGACGCTCGAGAGTTCGAGGTCGTCGCTTCTCGCCACGGGCCGCTCCTCGAGGACCTGACCCACGCCTTGGGCATGCGCGATGCACCAACCGGGCGGTTCCGCACCGCCTTGCGCTGGGCGCTCGGGCACAACCCGACCTCCGCCGGAACCTTGGCCCGGCTACCGCTCGCCCGTACGACCGAGGAGTTCGAAGGCACGTTGTTCGAGAACGACGTGACGCCGCTCGTCAACAACATCATCGCCGTAGACCGACACAACTCGCTACGGCGCTTCATCGTCGCCACGCTGCCGAAACGTCGCGACGTGACCGGCGTCGTACCGCTGCCCGGGTGGGATGCACGCTACGACTTCGAGCAGGCCGCCGCCGCTGAACTGACCGTGGAGGTGGACCCGCCCTCGCATTTCGCCGTCACCGCAAACAACGACACTCTCGGCGCCAAGGCGCCGTTCCCGATCCACACGTTCGCGGCCAACAGCGCGCGAGCCGACCGCGTCGTCGAACTGGTCGGTGAGGGTAACGGCTTCACATCGCCCGACTTCGAGGCCATGCAGGCCGATCTCAAGGATTTGCGGGCTGCGGCCCTCGTACCCGAGTTCCTGCCCTTCATCGAGAACTCGGGCGATCCGAAGCTTGACGTAGTGCATCGGCTGCTTTCCGGCTGGGACTGCCATGCCGCGTCGTCGTCGCCAGCCGCAGCCGTGCACTACACGTTCCTCGACCGCATGTGGCACCGCCGCTTCCTAGTCCGCTCGTTGGGTCAGGACTTCGCAATGCAACCAGCAGCCGCGCCGATGTTGAGCAGGATCGAGCCGCGCTACTATCCGGCGCCGACCTGGGATCAAGACCTCCTCGCCGAGACCATCCGCGAGGTTTACCGGGGCGTCCACGACGACCTGGTGCGCGAACTCGGAGTGCCGGAACAGTGGCGCTACGGGGCGATCCACCAGGTTCATTTCTGGCACACGCTACGCAAGCGTCCGCTGTGGGAAGACATGCAGGTCGGGCCGGTGCCCTTCGGCGGCAGTGGCACGACGCTCGCGATGGCGATGCATATGGGCCGTGGTCCGGGTAAGGAATCCGGTGACGACCGCGTGCCGCAGCGTGTCTTCCACGGCCCCGCGTTTCGGCTGGTGGTCGACCTGGCCGACCCCGACCACTGCCGTTTCGTGATCGCCGGGGGCAACAGCGGACGCGCCGGAAGTCGTCATGCAACCGACCACTTCGAAACGTGGGTCAAGAGCGAGCACCACACCGTCACCCTGTTGCGCGACGAGCTGACGGTCGAGGAGACCTGGCGCGTCGCCTAACCCGCCATCCGGCCAGCCGGGCAAGTTCGGCAATACGGCGGGGCGATGTCTTACACGATTTTCAGACATAGCCCCAAGACGCGAGGGCCGGGCGCCGTTTACGGTGTCGCCCATGCACGACCCGATCTACAGGCGACTGTTCGGTTACCGACGTATGGTGGCGGACCTGCTGCGCGTGGTTGGGGATGCGGCGTTGCTCCGGGAAGTCGACCTCGAGGCGCTCGAGAAGCTACCAGCAGACTACGTCGGCGACCGCGGCCAGCAACGCCGTGGCGACACGGTGTGGCGCGTGAGCTATCGCGGCGGTTCCTTGTACCTCCTGATCCTGCTGGAGTTCCAATCGACGAGCGACTCGCTAATGGCGCTGCGCAATCTGGAATACACAACTCTCCTGTACAGGGAGCTCGAACGCCGATCTGAACTCGGCAGTCCCGGCGCGTGGCCGACCGTGCTGCCGGTGGTGCTCTACAACGGCGAGACGCGATGGACGGCTGAATTGGAGATGCGGGAACTGATCGCGCCCGTCCCTCACTGGCTGGAACCGTGCCAGCCATCCCAGCGGTCGCTTCTGCTTGACGAACGACGGGTGCCGGTGGACGATTTGCCACTCGGTAACTTGATCCGGGCGCTGGTCGGGTTCGAGCAGAGCCGCTCGCCGGACGAACTGGCCCAAGTGGCGGTCGCGGTCAACGATTGGCTACGAGAACGACCGGAGCCCGGCTTGGCCGACGTTTTCGTGGACTGGATGCACCAGATTGCGGCGCGCATGGCCCGGGCCGGCGAACTCGCACCCTTGGGCCGAAACTTGGAGGAAGCAGCGATGACATTGGTCGAACGCGTGGCGCAATGGCCTGAACAGTGGCGTCGGGAAGGCGTCGCCCAGGGGCGTCGGGAAGGTGTTGCCCAAGGGCGACGGGAGGAGGCGGCGGATCGCTTAGCGTGGGAACGCGGAATGCTGTCCCGTCAGGCCGCGTTGCGGTTCGGCAGCTTGGTCGGCGACCAGATCAGGACGCTGCTCAACGACACGGAGGACTGGGACCATCTGGCCAGGGTCGCGGAACTGGTGATCAGCGCGGCAAGTGGACGCGAGCTGACGGACGCGGTCACAGCGTTCTTGCGGACGAACCAACAACCCAACGCGAACTGAATCGGCCTGCGCCGAAACAACCTGCTCCGACGGTCTGCACGGGATCCGCTCAGTCGCGCCTCTGGTAGAACTCCACGAAGAACCGAACCGCACCTTCGGGCGCGACGCGGTGAGGGACCTCGGGAACCACGATGCCTGACGCCGGTGCCACAAGCCGAAACGAACGGCTGATCGGTGTCGACACCGTATAGAGCATGACGCCAGCGACCACGTGTATGCGGCCCCAGACGCCACGCTTGATTGCATGCTCTCGCTTCAGCCCGGCAGGAAGCGTCTGCTCGTCGAATTCCGAGGTGCGCCGATAGGCGACGAAGCCCTCCGGCCACTCCATGCGGTCGCAGCGCACGCAGTCGAGTTCATGGCCGAGCATCTCGGCACGACCGGATTCGCTTAAGACCCACGCCCGGTTGGTGAACGGCGGTCTGTGGCGCACATGCTGCCCGTGGCCGCAATCGAGGTCTGCAACCGGGTCGCCGGCGTCGTCTTCGTGGAATGCGACGATTGCGCGCTTCATATGCCCGCGTTCAAGCGCGCGCAGCCGCCTCCTTGGCGCGTTGCTCGGCCACGACTTCGGTCATTCCCTGCCACTCGTCCCACATGTCGCACAGGGCATCCTTGGAGCGCTCCCAGGGGTCGTTGCCCTCTTCAAACTCGAGCCATTCGCCGCGTTGGCCCCGGTCCGGGTGGTCGCTGACCCCGTTCACCATCACGTTCGGCTGCCGCTTCTTGTTGCGGATGCGGAAGATGATGTTCTTGCGCGACTCCGTGCCGTTCTCGTTACGGGTGCCCGAGTGCGGGATGTGGAAGAGGGTAAGGCAGGCGTCGCCCGGCTCCATCAGGACTTGCGTTGGGCGGGGCCAGCGCTGCCCATCCGGCGTCGACTCCGAAGTCTCATCAAGGAACTGCTCGCGGACGGCTTCCGGCAGATACACGTGGCCGCAATGGTTCGGCGCGTCGTAGTTGAGGCGTGGCCAGCCCGGGCCTTCCGGCCCGATGCAGCCGTTCTGCGCGCGCTGCCATTGAAAGAACCTCTCGGTGGCGTGGTGGGCGCCGCGCAGCAACGCCGTCTGGCCACACCCTTCCCGCGTCTGGTCGTTCAGACACACAAAGGCAAACGTGGTGAAGCTGCCCATGCCCAGCGTCATCTCGGGGTCTTCGAAGAGCGGCACGCTGTTGTGGCCCATCACCTCGGGGCTGCGACCGATGTCGCCTTTCGGGCCCGAGCTGATGTAACGCTTGTAGATCTCTTCGGGCGTGCCGTGCACGACTTCCTGCGGCACCCCGATCGTGCACAGACCGTCCATGTGCGACTCCGCGCCGTAGTACGGCTGGTCCTTCTCTGGATAACCCAGGTTGTTGTACCGGTCGCTTCGTTTGCGCACCGGGATGACGCCAACCTGGCAGACGATGGGCGGGTCGAAGTAGCCCATCGCCTCATGGAGAATCGGGGTCACGCTCGAGGCGTTGACCAGGTCCGTCATCTCCCGCGTGCCCCCGACGTACTCGCCCTCGGTGGGGTTGCGCAATCGCTCCAACGCCGCGTCCACCAACTCCGGTGCCACGGCACCTTTGAGGACGATGTAGCCGTCGCGGTAGAGGTCTCGCTTCTGGTCTAGGGTGAGGGCGGGGGTGGTGGACATGGCAAACCGGCTTCAGTCTTGGACGCGTCGAAATCTAGCGTTGCGGGTCGCGCTACGCAAACGCCCCTGTGCTTAACCGGCAGCCGTCACGCCTAGTTCGCCCAGCGCACCACGAAGCCGATGAATCGCGGATTCGTCAGGGTGGCGTCCTGGTAGTACCCGTCGCTCCAGCCGTTGGACTCAAGCTCCATGATGCCGATCTCGTCGGTCAGGTTCTCTACGTAGAACGTCGCCGTTGTCCGCTGCGAGGCCGAGACCCAGGACAAGCTCGCGTCCCAGCGCGTGTGGCTGTCGAGGACGTCGTAGGCGATGTTCTGAATACGGTTGAAGCGCTCGCCGGTGAACGAGAACGTCGTACTCGCCATCAGCGTGCCGCGGTCGCCGAGTGTGAACTCGCGGTCGGCGGTGACCGACCACTTGTGGTTCGGCATGTTCGGCAGTTCGTTGTCTTCGAGGTTCTTCAGCGCTTCGAGGTAGGCCACTTCCTCTTGGCCGGTGAACGGACTCATGTAGCTGACCACATCGAAGGTCTGGTTCGGGTCCAGCGGGTCCGAGGCCATCACGGGCCCGAGCGACGAGGTCTGCCAAGCGTAGAAGCCGCTCAACCGGAATTTCGGCGTCACGATGACGGTCAAGTCTATCTCGAGGCCGCTCAAGGTCGTGTCCGGCAGGTTGTCGATGACGGTGAACTGCCGCGGCACGGGCTCGAGCTCCCGGTGGCGAATGACCTGCTGGTAGTTGCCGAAGTCGTAGACGAACCCCGAGACCAGCACCCGCATGCGGTCGTCCATGAGGTCGCCCTTGAAGCCGACCTCGTAGGACGTCAGTTCCTCGTCGTCGTAGCGGTCGAAGGGCGGGTCGCGATCGATGACGGGCCCACCGGACCGGTAACCGGTGGCGACTCTCCCGTAGACGAGCTGACCATCGGCCAAGGTGTATTCCAGCGAGACGTTGCCGGTCACCTTGTCGAAGTCCTGTACCAGGAGCGGCGTGATCCGGTTGAAACGGGCGGGCGCAGTGCGCGTGTAGTCCGTGCCGTCGCCGAGCAGGGCGCCGTCGAACGGGTCGAACTCGCCGATCACCACGCGGTCCTCGTCCTGCAGAATCTTCTTGTTGTCCTCGGTGTAGCGCAGTCCCAGCGTCACCCGCCAGCGCTCGTCGAGTTCGTAGCTCGCCTGGCCGAAGACGGCCTTGGAATCGACCGTTTTGACGGTGGGTGCGTGGTAGAAGCGGGCCGTACCGTCCGGTACGTGCGCCTCGATCCAGCGGTCTTCGCCGAGGCTTAAGCGACCTTCCGGGAACAGATCGCCGAAGCTGAACGGCAGGCCGGCGGCCCGCCAGATGTCATCGGTACCCGAGAACACCGCGCGGTTGGCAACGTCGAAGATATTGATATCGCTCATGTAATCCTCGTCGAGCAAGTACATGCCCGCGATGGCCGAGAGCCGCTCGGTGTCCAGAGTCACCTGCAGTTCGTGGGTATCCAGGGCGATGTCGAAGATGGCCCTGATGGTGCCGTCGACGAACGGCACGCCCGCGTTGGCGGACAGGAACCGGTCGCTCGCGCTGCCGGTGACGCTGGAGCCGTCGAAGTCCTGGTCGATGAAGCCGAACACCAGCTCGGAACCGCCGTAGATGTACTTGACGCCCCAGTTGTCGCTCAGGCGAACCTTGGCGTGGAACGAAATGGCGTCGCGGTCAACCTCGGTGCGGCCGCCGTTGTTGAGGTCGACGCGATTGCTTAAGTCGCCACCGGACACCGATGGCGGCTGGCGCCTGGGGTAGCGGTAGAACTGGTTGCGCTCTTCGCTGGGGCTGCCGTCCTGCGGATTCGGGTGGAACTCCACGCCCGTGCTCGGGTAGCGCACGGGTACGCGGACTTCGCTCATCGCGTCCTGGTCGAACGTGCTGTAGCGCAGGTTGACGTCGAGCCAGTCGTTGCGGAAGGCGAGTTGCGGGCTGACATGCACATCGTCCCGGGCGCCGAAGTCGGGCCCCGTGATGTTCTCCTGGTTGCCGTCGCGCTGCTGGGACTCGACGGTCAGGCGGAAGGCGAGTTGGTCACTGATCGGCCCGGTGACGAACCCGTTCAGTCGCCGGCCGCCGAAACTGGACAGTTCCGCCGTGACACCGGCGCCGAATTCCGTTGCCGGGCGCTTGCTGACGTAGTTGATGGCGCCGCCAATGGAGTTCCGTCCGTACAGCGAGCCCTGCGGGCCGCGCAGCACTTCCACCCGTTCGATGTCGTAGAGCGAACTGCTGACGCCGTAGGGCTCGTTGAAGTAGAGGTCGTTGGAGTACTCGGCGACCGCCACGTCGCCCGCAAGGCCCCGGTACAGCGACCCGATGCCGCGGATGGTTGCCGGGCTGTCGAGGCCGATCTGCAGCCCCGGCACACGCACTTCGAGGTCCTTGTAGCCCGTGATCTGATAGTCCTCGAGCGCGTCCGCGTCGAACGCCGTCACGGAGATCGGCACGTCGAGCAGCGACTGCTCCTGGCGGTCCGCGGTGACGATCACCTCCTCGAGGGCGAAATCGTCGGACGCGTCCTGGTCTTCGTCCTGCTCGGCACCATGCACGCACACCGCCGCGGCGATGGCGCACGACACCGCGCCTAAAGCGATTCTGCGGGCGGCAACGGAAGCTACTTCATCGGATATCACGGCTGATCCTCGGCCTCGATGCACCGGATTGGCGCGAAGACGCGAATATAGGACAGCCGCGACACAATCGCGACGCTAGGCGACGGGTCGTCTTTCCTCCCCGCTGGTGGTGCCGTCGAAGCGCGGGCGACCGCCAGCCACGGTGACCCGCCACATCCGTCGCGTTTCGCCCTCGGGCCTGTTGAGCACGGGATAGTGCTGCGCCGCGCGGTTGTCCCACATGACGACGTCGCCTGGTCGCCAGCGGTGCACGTAGCAGAACTCCGGCCGGTGCGCGTGGGTCGTGAGGAAGCTGAGCAGGCCCTGGCTCTCCTCGGTGGTCATGTGTGCGAAGCGGCGGGTGAACTCGCTGTTGACGAACAGCGCCGTTCGGCCCGTCTTCGGGTGCGTGCGCAGGACGGGGTGCGTGGACATCTCGTTTGGGCGGTTGTGCGACGACGCATCGTGCACGGCCTCGAGGCCGGCGACGAGGTTCTTCATCCCGTCGGACAGCGCCTCGTACGCCGCGTACTGGTTGGCGAACGCGGTCTCGCCGCCGCGGCTCGGCAGTTCCCGGGCGGACAGGATGGAGATCGCAGGCGGCCGCTCATCGAATGTCGCATCGGAATGCCACCGGCCACGGCGGATGCCGCTCGGCAAGTTGATTGGCAGGACCAGTTCGTGGGTCTCCATGCCCGGGCCATGCGGAAACCTGTAGAGATCTCCGAACCGCCGCGCGAAGGCGAGTTGATCGTCCGGCGTGAGTTGCTGACCCGGGAACACGAGGACGAGGTATTCGAGGAATGCGCGATGGACCTCGTCGAAGGTGGCGTCGTCGAGTGCCCTCAGGTCGACGTCGACCTCCGCGCCGATCAGTCCCGCGAGGGGTGTCGCGGTCACGGTCTGCGTAGTCGCATTCACACTGCGTCGTCCCGCTCAGGTGCCGACCCCTATTCTGCACGTCATCGGCCCAAAACACAGTCCTAGCATCGCCGTATGATGGCGTGGCTCGCCATCAAGCAGAGGAACTTAAGCCCATGAGCCACGAGTGTTTCGAGGTCGAGATCGCCGACCAGGTCGCCCACATCGTCCTTTCCCGACCGGCCAAGCGCAACAGCATGACGCCCGCGTTCTGGCGCGAACTGCCCCAAATCGTCGAGGACATCGATGCCGGGGCCAAGGCGCGCGTCATCGTCATCTCCTCGACCGGCCCGCACTTCTGCGCCGGCCTCGACATCAGCGGCCTAGCCGGCGGCGGCGAGGCGCCGCGACCGGACGCGGAAACGCGCAAGCGGGAGGCCATCCGTCACGGCGCGAGCTTCTACGACAACACCCGCCGCCTGCAGGACAGCCTGTCGGCGCTGGAAAACTGCCGCCTCCCCGTGCTTGCGGCGATCCAAGGAGGCTGCATCGGCGGCGGCGTCGACCTGACGAGCGCCTGCGACATGCGCTACGCGACCGAAGACGCCTACTTCACCATCTTCGAGATCAACATCGGTATCACCGCGGACGTCGGGACGTTCCCACGCCTGCCGAAGCTCATTCCCGAAGGCATCGTCCGCGAGCTTGCCTACACCGGCCGCCGGATGTCCGCCGCGGAGGCCAAGGACGTGGGCCTCGTCAACCGCGTCTTCCCCGACCAGGCGTCCATGCTCGACGGCGTATTCGCGATCGCGCGCGAGATCGCCAGCAAGCCGCCGCTCGCCGTCTACGGGTGCAAGCGCATGATCAACTATGCCCGCGACCACACGACAGCGGACGGTCTCGACTACATCGCGATCTGGAACGCATCCTTCCTGCAACCGGCGGAGATGCAGGAGTCGATGCTCGCCAACCGCGAGCAACGGTCCGGCGATTTCGTCGATCTCCCTCGAAAGTCCGGCTGAAGCCCAAAAGTGAACGCTTACTTCGCCTGCCAGCGTGGCTGGCGCTTCTCGGCGAATGCGCGCGGCCCCTCCAGCGCGTCGTCCGAGCGCCGCCGCCGTCGCTCCCACTCGTAGGCGGTGTAGAACGCCTGGGCCAAGGGCATGTCGAGCCCCCGCATCGTGGCTTCCTTGGTCGCTCGCACGGACAGCGGCGCACAACGGAGCACATCGGCCACCCAGCCGTCGACGGCGGCGTCGAGGTCCTCGAGTGGCACGACCTGGTTGACGAGCCCTAGCTCGTAGGCCCGCGACGCGGGCATGTGGCGCCCCGTCAGCAGGTAGCCCATCGCGACCTTGAGGCCGATCTGCCGTGGCAGGCGATGCACGCCGGCGGCGCCTGCGATCAACCCGCGGCGCGGCTCCGGCAAGCCGAGTTCGGCGTGGTCGGCGGCGACGATGATGTCGCACGCCATGGCCAGTTCCAGGCCGCCGCCCAACGCGAAGCCGTTGACTCGCGCGATAACCGGTTTCGGGAAGTACCAGCGTTCCGTGAGCGACCTGGTCTCGGCCGACTTGCGGGCCCACTCGGCGCGCTGTTCCGCCGTCGCCTCGCGTTCCCGGGCGCGGTGCTTGAGGTCGGCGCCCGCACAGAAGGCACGTTCGCCGGCTCCCGTCACCACCGCAAGCCAGATCTCGTCGTCGTGCTCGACCTCGTCGAACCGTCGCGAGAGCTCCCATCGCAGGTCGGGATTGAGCGAATTCATCGCCTCCGGACGGTTCAAGGTGATGCGTGCTACGTGGCCGTCCACCGCGAACTCGGTGACGTGAAATCGCTCGGCGGTCATGCTTCTCTCCTCCTAGGATGGAGGGAGCCTACGGACAAGCAGCCTCGAGATGCAAAGCCTTTGACACGCCTCGAACGACGTCCAAATGTTTCAGGGCGAAGCGACCCGCCCCGACCCGTCCTCTACGCCGTACCGTGCTGCGTCGCGGTGCACGAGCCCATTTTGGTGCCGTCGTAGACGTCGCCCGCTTACAACGTTGCAGACCGGTAACACGTCCACGCTTGCGCTTGGCAACAGAAAATGCTAGGGGATACTACCGCGTTGGTGGATGGAGAGGCTTTCACCAGCGTCGGTGCGCACGAGGCAACACGTAAACGGGGAGGAGAAAAATGCTCAACAAGATCGTTATCGCCGCGTCCGTCATCATCGCCATCGTCGAAGGGCTGGCGCCCGGCGTCGTACCGATGGCCATCCTGCCACTGCTGTTGGTCCTGCTGGGACTTGTCTACGGTGCAATCGGCGTCGACGCCGAGGATCCCGTGGCATATCTCGCAGTGGCCATCGCCATTGGCGCCGCAGGCGGAGCCGACGTGCTCGGGCACATCCATGCGATCGGCAGCTACCTGGACGCTATCGTCGACCAGGTCGCCGTCGTTCTGCTGAGTGGGGGCGTGACCATCATGGTCATGCGTGCCTGGAACCGGCTGAGCGCCGCGGACGACGCCGACTAGGCGTTAACCGTCCCGACGGCCGGGGTCGCGTAACCGGCCACGGCCGCCGGAGGGCATTTCACTTCTGACGCCCCTGAATCCGGGGCGGGGAATTGTTTGTTGCGCGGATTGGTTCAGTCCGCCTTCAACGCCGCTTCGACGCGGGCAGCCCCGACGGGATCCCACCACCAGGTAGCCGGGAATCCGCCGCTCAGCGCCAGCGTCTCGGGCTTGCCGAACTTGCTCCACAGAACCAGGCGCTGACCCTCCACCGCGCGGACAGGGATGAAGTAGAAGTTCCAGTACAGCACGCGGTCGAGGGCGCGGCTGGCGGCGAGAAGGGAATCCCGGTCCGTCGCGCTGAGCACCTTCGCCACGAGCGCATCCACGACCGGTGAAGCCAGGCGGGCGAAGTTGGCGTTGCCATGGCTGTTCGACGCGTAGTAGGCCGCCACCTCTTGGTTCGGCGGCATCGCGGTGGCCAAGCTGCCGAAAACGGCATCGCCCTTGTTCTGGCGACGCATGTTGATGTACTGCGCCGCCTCCAGCATGCGGATGCGCGCGGCCATCCCGAGCCGTTCGAGGCGCGCGATGTAAGGCAACAGTTCGCGTGCCGGGCCAGCGACCAGGAACTCGATCTCGAAGACTTCGCCCGCCTCGTTGACCAGCCCCTCGCCCGACCGCTGCGTCCAGCCCGCGTCCGCCAAGAGCGCCTGCGCCCGCAGCAGGGCTTGCCGGCCACGCAATCGCGCCGTGCCGCTCTCGGCGAACGGCGGCTCGGTGAATACGCGCTCCGGCAACTGGTCGCGAAACGGCTCCAGGAGCGCGAGCTCGTCCGCCTCCGGCAGGCCTTTGGCGTTGAGAAACGTGCCGTGGAAAAAACTCTCCGGCTTCTGGTACGTCCCGTAGTCGAGAACGTCGTTCATCCAGTCGAAGTCGAAGGCAAGGGTCAGCGCTTCGCGGACACGGACATCCTTGAAGCGTGGCTTGGTCAGGTTGAACGCCAGTGCGCGGATGATGCCCATGTATTCGTGGTAGTCGTGGATGCGCAACTCGAGCAACCCCTGGTCCCTGGCCGGGAGGTCGTAGCCCGTCGCCCAAAGCGCTGCGTTGCCCTCGAAGAACACGTCGATCAATCCCTTGCGCAGCGCCTCGCGCTGCACGGTGGCGTCGCGGTACACCTCGTAGCGAATCACGTCCAGGTTGTGCTGCCCCTTGGCGAACCCCAAGTCCCGCGCCCAGTAGTCGTCGACGCGCTGGAACTCGATGAATTTGCCGAGTTCGAAACGACCAACCCGGTATGGTCCGCTCGACAGGGGTGCCTCGATCGTCGTCGCGCTGTTGTCGAGGTCGCGCCAATAGTGCTCCGGCAGAATCGCCACCTTGCCGAGCGCCGTCACGGCATTCAGGTTCATGGGCCAGCGATAGCGGAACAGGACGTCCTTGGTATCAAGCACGACGACTTCCTCGATCGGCGCGAAGGCCGCCTTGACGCCGGGGAAGGCATGGTCCCGGATGTGCTCGAAGGTGAACTTCACATCCGTCGCGGTCACCGGGAGGCCATCGTGCCAGCGTGCTTCGTCGCGCAACAGCATGCGCACCTCGGTGACGTCGTCGTTGACCGCGATGCACTCCGCGAGGTTGCCGTAGAAGACGCCCACCTCGTCATCCGACGGGCGCATGAGGGAGTCGTAGGCGATCTGGTCGCCGATCACGGTGATGCCAGGCACCGACACGCCTTTGGCGATGAACGGGGTGAAGTTGTTGAAGCCGGCACCGACGGAGCGCACCAGCGTCCCGCCTTTCGGCGCATCGGGGTTGACGTAGTCGAAGTGCGCGAAGCCGGCCGCGTACTTGAAGTCGCCGAAGTAGGAAATCCCGTGTTGGCACTCAGCATCGGCGAAATCCGCCGCGACCGTTGCGTCGATGCCAAGCACCAAGGTGACGAGGAAGACCAGACGGACTTTAGGCATCGACGACCTCCAGATCCAGCGCCGCGCTCATGAGCGCCCGCGTGTAGGGCGTCGCGGGGCGGTCGAATACATCCTCCGCCTTGCCTTGCTCCACCACCACGCCGTCCTTCATCACGATCAGGTCATGGGCAAGGGCCCGCACGACCTTGAGGTCGTGGCTGATGAAGAGGTAGGCGAGCCCGTAGCGCTGCTGCAGCTCGCGCAGCAGGTCGACCACCTGGGCCTGCACGGACATGTCGAGGGCCGACGTCGGCTCGTCGAGGACGATGAACTGCGGGCGCAGCACGATCGCCCGCGCGATGGCGATGCGCTGTCGCTGCCCGCCCGAGAACTCGTGCGGATAGCGGTCCTTGTCCGCCGGGTCGAGGCCGACATCGACCAAGGCTGCCTCGACGCGGTCGGTACGCTCCGTCTCGCTGAGATGCGGCTCGTGGACGTTGAGGCCCTGCTCGATGATCTGGCGGGCACTGCGCCTGGGTGACAGCGCACCGTACGGATCCTGGAACACGATCTGCATGCGTCGCCGACAGGACTTCAAGGCCTTGCCGTGCAAGACCTGGAGGGGTTCGCCATCGAAGTCGATGCGCCCCGCGCTCTTGACGAGCCGGAGCAACGCCATGCCGAGCGTCGTCTTGCCCGAACCCGACTCTCCCACCACCCCAAGCGTCTGTCCGGTCCGGACCGTGATGGACACATCGTCCACGGCCGTGAGACGCCGCTTCCGCGCAAGCCAAGCGCCACCCAGACGGAAACTCACGCGCACATCGTCCGCCACGACCAGCGGTTTGGCGCCCGGTGCCCCCGGCACGGGATCGCCCTTGGGCTCGGCTGCGAGGAGATCGCGCGTGTACCGGTGTCGCGGCATCGTGAACAAGGTCTCGGTGGGTGCGGTCTCGACCAGCCGACCCTGGCTCATGACGGCGATTCGATCGGCGACCTTGCGCACGATGCTCAAGTCGTGCGTGATCAGCATCATCGCCATGTTCAGGCGCGTTTGCAGATCCTTGAGGAGCGCGAGGATCTGCGCCTGTATGGTCACGTCGAGCGCCGTTGTCGGCTCGTCGGCGATCAAGAGGTCCGGTTCGTTGGCGAGCGCCATCGCGATCATCACCCGCTGCCGCTGCCCGCCCGAGAGTTCGTGCGGGAACGCATCGAGGCGGTCCTCCGCATGCTGCAGCCCGACCATCCGGAGCAGTTCAAGGGTGCGCGCGCGTACGGCGTCGCGGGACATGCGCTGATGCACCACCAGCACCTCGCCCACTTGCCTCTCGATCGAATGCAGCGGATTGAGCGACGTCATCGGCTCCTGGAAGATCATGCTGACGCGGTTGCCGCGCATCTCGAGGAGCCGCGCCTTCGGCGCGCCGATCATCTCGACGCCGTCGAGAATCACGGATCCGGTCGGGTGATGGGCTTGGGGCGGCAGAAGCTGCGGCACGGAAAGTGCCGTGACCGACTTGCCGGAGCCGGACTCCCCGACCAGCGCCAAGGTCTCGCCCCGGTCGATGTGGAAGTCCACGCCGTGAACCACCGCCTGGCCGTGGAAGGCCACCGAGAGGTCCGAGACGGACAGGATTCGCTCGGTCACGCTGCCTCCGCTCCGGTCACGGAACGCCTGGGATCGAAGGCGTCCCGCACCGCCTCGCCGATGAAGATCAAGAGCGTCAGCATCACGAGCAGCGTGAAGAAGCCGGCCAGCCCCAGCCACGGCGCCTGCAGATTGGCCTTGCCCTGGGCCAAGAGTTCGCCGAGCGAGGGCGAGCCCGCCGGCAGGCCGAACCCGAGGAAGTCGAGCGACGTCAACAGCGTGATCGAGCCGGTCAGCAGGAACGGCACGAACGTCAGCGTCGCGACCATCGCGTTCGGCAGCACGTCCTGGCGCATGATCGCGAAGTTGGAGACGCCGAGGGCGCGCGAGGCGCGCACGTAATCGAAGTTGCGCGTGCGCAGGAACTCGGCCCGGACGACGGCGACCAGCGCCATCCAACTGAACAGCACGAGCAGCGCCAGGAGCGCAAAGACGCTCGGTTGCACCAGGCTCGACAGGATGATCAGCAGGAACAGGACCGGCAACCCGGCCCAGATCTCCACCAGACGTTGGCCGACGAGGTCGATCCAGCCGCCGAAGAAACCTTGCACGGCGCCCACGAGGACGCCGATCACCGAACTGATCGCCGTCAAAGCGATCCCGAACAGCACCGACAGGCGAAAGCCGTAGATGAGGCGCGCGAGCACGTCGCGGGACACGTCGTCCGTGCCCAGCCAGTGGCGAGCCGACGGCCGCGCGGGTACGGGCTGGCCGATTTGCCAGTCGATGGTGTCGTAGCTGTAAGGGATAGGTGGCCAGACGGCCCACCCGTCGCCGGCCGCGATGAGCGCTTGCACCTCGGGGTCGCGGTAGTCGGCCTCTGAATCCAGGGCACCCCCGAAGGCCGTCTCCGGGTAGGTCGCGAACACCGGCCAATGGATCCCCCCGTCGTATCCCAGCAATAAGGGCTTGTCGTTGGCGACAAGCTCGGCGAGAAACGAGACGATCAACAGGACGACAAACACCTTGAGCGACAGGTAGCCGCGACGATGGGCGCGGAAGTTCGCCCACCGCCTGCGCGTCAGGGGACTCAGCGCCATCAGGCCTCGCGGGTCTCGAAGTCGATGCGCGGGTCGACCAGCGTGTAGGCGATGTCGCCCACCAGATGCAGCAGCAGGCCGACCAGCGTGAACATGTAGAGCGTGCCGAACATCACCGGGAAGTCGCGCGCCAAGGCGGCTTCGAAACCGAGTAGCCCCAAGCCCTCCAGGGAGAAGATCACCTCGATCAGGAGCGCGCCGGTAAAGAGCACGCCGATCAATGCCGCCGGGAACCCCGCCACCACGATGAGCATGGCGTTGCGGAACACGTGCCCGTAGAGCACCCGGCGTTCATCGAGACCCTTCGACCGCGCCGTGAGCACGAACTGCTTGCTGATCTCCTCCAGGAAGGAGTTCTTGGTCAGCATCGTCAGCGTCGCGAAGCCGCCGATCGTCAGCGACAGTACCGGCAGCGCCAGGTGCCAGAAATAGTCGCCGATCTTGGCGGGCAAGGAGAGTTCGTTGAAGTTCTCCGAGACGAGCCCTTTGAGCGGGAACAGATCGAAGTACGTGCCGCCCGCGAAGAGCACGATGAGAAAAACGGCAAACAGGAATCCCGGCGTCGCGTAGCCGACGAAGATCGCAGCGCTCGTCCACACGTCGAACCGGCTGCCGTCGCGAACCGCCTTCGCGACGCCCAACGGGATCGCGATCAGGTAGGTGAGCAGCATGGACCAGAGCCCGAGCGAAATGGACACGGGGAACCGCTCGAACACGAGGCTCAACACCGGGCGGTTCTGGTAGTAGCTCTCGCCCAAGTCGAAGCGCAGGTAGTCCCCAATGAGCTGCAGATACCGTTCGTGCAGCGGGCGGTCGAAACCGAACTGCTTCTCCAATGCGGCGATCAGCTCTGGATCGACGCCTTCCGCACCCGGGAACTGCGTGGACATCGTGTCCATCGCAACCGGTTCGGCAACCGCCCCGGCGATGCGCACGGTGGCGCCGACCTGTTCGCCGGTCATCTGGGCCAGCATCTGGTCCACCGGCCCGCCCGGCGCGAGCTGGACGATGAAGAAGTTGATGGTGATGATGCCGAACAGGGTCGGCACGATCAGGGCCAGGCGCTTGGCGACGTAGCGAAGCACGCCGGCGACTCGATCGAACTAGTCGAACAACCCCGAGGGCGAATCCTTGACGCCGGTGAAATCCGGGCCTTCGTCTCGCCAGCCGTTGAAGACCCGCTCGCCCAGCAACCGCGCGAATCGGGGCTCGTCCGCGTAGCGCTCGAAAACCTCGGGGTAGCGCGTGTCGCCACGGCGTTCCTGGGTCGACAGGTGGGGCCGACAGAAGTACGCCGCCAGGTTCATCCGCACACCCGGCAGGTCCCTGCGCCAACCGCCGTGCCACGAGTTGCCGTGCCAGATCGCCGCGTCGCCAGGGTTCAGATTCATCGTCACGGCACCTCGCGGCGCGGTCCAGTCCAGCGCATCGACTTCACCGGGCTTTAGCCCTTTGGCGAGAACATCGACCATCGTGTCGCCGCCCACCGTCCAGTTCTCGTGCGCCGATGGCTGCCGGTTTCGGCGGTGGCTGCCCGGGAACAGCACGAGCGCTCCCGCGTCCTGCGAATACGGCGTCAGCGCGTAGTTGCAGTTCGCCACCTGCGAAACCTCGTTCATGCCGACGCTGATGCCGTCCGCATGGACGCCGAGCGGCATCCCACCCGGGCCCCGGAAATGGCATCCCATCGACGAAAGCACGCAGCTCTCCCCGAGCAGGTACGTGATCAGCGCCAGCGGCTTGGGCTCGAGGGGAATCTCGGGGAAGACCGGATCATCGAAGATCAGGTAGTGCAGGTAGTTCATCCCGTTGAAGTCTTCGGCCGTCGCCGTCTCGGGGTCGATCTTGGCGCCCTTGTTCGACTCGACTCGACGCAGGATGGCCGCCTTGGCGCGCTCGATTTGGTTCTCAGCGAGGGCTCCCTCCACCACCGTGAAGCCCTGCACCTCGAGCTCCCTGAGATTTTCGTTGAGGCCCAACGCCTCGATCTCGGCCAAGACGCGTTCGCGCGCTGACTCGTTGTCACCACGCATCCGCCTGATCACGGGTGATACGCGCTCGGTGTCCGCCTGCTTCTCTGTACGCACGAGTTTCGACCTCTAAGTCCTCAAGGGTGCCGGAGTGTCACGCGTCGCGCACACCGGGGCAAGCCCGGTGGCCGGTCTAACCCCGCGCCTTGAGGTACTTCGCGTCCTTGCGCGCGATCTCGAACGCGTTCTTGCCGCTCTTGTTGGGCACCATAGGATCCGCGCCGGCCGCGAGCAGCGCCTCGGCGGCCGCCACCTTGCCTTCGTACGTCGCGCGGTGCAGCGGTGTGCGGCCCTTGCGGTCCTGGGTATCGAGCTGTGCGCCGTTCGCGGCGAGGATGCCGATCACCTCCGCCCGATCATGCTCGGCGGCGAGTTGCAGCGCGGTGCGACGTGCCTTGTTGGCCGCATTCACCTCGGCACCGTTGGCGAGGAGCAGCGCAAGGCAGGCCGACGACCCCGCACGGGCGGCCCAATGCAACGGTCTCATGCCGTAATCGTCCGGCAAGTTGGCGTGTGCCGGGTGGCCGTCGACCAGGGTCGTCACGCGAGCGGAGTCGTCCAGGGCGCAGGCCGTATAGATGTCGTAGTCCGCGCCGTCGTCGATGAGGATGCGGGCGACTTCGAGCTTCCCCGCGTTGGACCGGATCGGGTTGTCGTCGCCCCACGGGCCCGGCGCGACGGCCTCGTGCAGGGACGTTGTGCCGCGCTCGCCGTTGCCCTTGATCTTGAGTTCGTGGTGCACGCCCGCGCCGTATTGGGTCAACACCTTGGCGAGTTCCGGGTAGCCACCCCAAGCGGCCCAGTACATCAACGACACGTTGTCCGGCCAGCCGGTGTGGGGCTTCTTGACCGATACCGGCGTGGCATCGGAAGCACCCGACTCGAAGACGGCGCGCAGCGTGTCCGTCGCTCCCGCCCACGCCGCTTCATGCAGAACCGTGTACTGCGTCGGGTCCGCGTCCAGCAGCACGCCCCGGTCGAGCAGGAACTTCACTGCGCCGCCGCAGCCGCGCATCCCCACCGCGACCTTGAGCAGGCGCACGCCGATTCGGTCGCAAACCGCCGGGTGGGCCGCCGCGATCGCTTCCAGGCGCGCAGCATCCGAAACGCCGTCCCAACGCTTCGCCGCTTTGCCGAGCGCCGCGTTGATCAGGTCCGCCTCGGAGTCGGTGAGCGCCAGCGCACCTTCGCCGCGCGAAAACCAATTGCCCTGGAACAAGCCGATGGCCGGTGTCATCTCCACGATGCATGAGCCTCGATCCGCGGAACTCGCGAGTCTAAGCCAATCGCTACCGATGTCGAACGGCAGTCCGGTGCTGACCCAGACCAACGCTTCGGAAGGGGACGTCCCCGCACCGTCAAGGTTCGCCGCCTAGTCTCCAGCAACTATGTTCAGTTATTGCAGAGATGGGCTTACTTCAGAACGCTAGGGCGTCGTGCGAAACACCTCGTCGAGCGTCGCCGCGTCCAGCACGTTGTCGGCCCAAGTCGCCAACTCGGCCTCGGGCGCCTGCCGAAGCCGTTCGGCGGTGCCCGGCGACAGTTGGCCGAAACGCTTCCGCAGCTGTCGCTCGAGGACCGCACGCCCACCCTCGGCGCGACCCTTCTCGATTCCTTGCTCGATGCCTCGCTCGATGCCTCGCTCGATGCCTTCGGCTCGGGCCCTCTGAACGAATCCTGTCACGATGCTGCCCTCCTCGGGATACTCCCGCCGGTAGCGGCGCATTTCATTGTCCGTCAGCCCAGCGTAGATGTCGATGAAATCCAAATACTTCTCCCGTTTGGCACCGTCCGCCTCCAGCGCCAGCAGGCCGCGAACCGCGTGCGCGTAGACGTCGACGCGGTCGCGCCCGGCGCCGTCCATGTTCGGGAGGTCGACACGCGCCACCACGTTGCCGCTGTCCAGCCAGCGCTCGGCCGACTTCTCGGCCAGCGCGGTCGCCGAGCCGCTCCTGGAGTTGCTCCTGGCGCACAGGCGTGATGCGCACGTCGTCCTCCGGGATCGGTGCCTCGGCGGGAGCAAAGAAGGCCAACGCGTCGCGCGGGTAGTCAATGATCAGGTTCTTGAAGTTCTGGTCGTGGCTGAGGGCGTCGACCATGTGCTGGGTCCGGCATGAGTTACCGGCAAACGATGGCGGAGGTTCCGCCGGAGGCGCTAGGGGCGATGGCTGAAACTCGCGTAGGGAATTCGCCACGCTGGGTGTAGGACGGTTTGCGCGAGTGGCCCGGCTCGGGGTCCCAGTGTCCCGAGCTTGCTAGACGACCAACTACGCCAAGCCTGCGGGAGTTACGGGAGCGGAATCTCCCCTGTGTCGAACGGTACGGGCCAACCGCGACGGACGGCCGGACGCTTGGCGATCTCCCTGAACCAGCGTTCGAGGTTCGGGTAGTCCGCCCAGTCGATGCGGTGCCACGGCCATCGCGAGACCCACGGCCAAGTCGCGATGTCGGCAATGGAATAGTCGCCGGCCAGGAAGTCGCGGTCCTCCAGGCGGTGATCGAGGACGCCGTAGAGGCGCTTGGCTTCCGCCGCGTAGCGTTGCTCCGCGTAGTCGGACTTGCCCGCGTTGAAGTGCAGGAAGTGGTTGGCCTGGCCGAGCATCGGGCCGACGCCGCCCATCTGCAGCATCAGCCACTCCATGGTCGTCCAGCGGTCGCTGCCGCCCAAGCGCCCAGTCTTGTCCGCCAGGTAGAGGAGGATCGCGCCGGACTCCATCAGCGAGCGTCCTTCGTCGACGATGGCGGGGATCTTGTTGTTCGGGCTGAGCGCGAGAAACTCGGGCGCAAACTGCTCGTCCTTGCCGATGTTGACGGCGTGGACGCGGTAGTCGAGGCCGAGTTCCTCGAGGGCTATGGAGATCTTGCGACCGTTGGGAGTCGGCCAAGTGTAGAGGTCGATCATGGCAACAACGGTGCCGACTCGGCGGACTCGTCGTCATCGATCACTTCGAGGTCCTCCAAGGGCGGCTCGTCGATGTCCTCATCCGCGGCTTCGTCCTCCGGGGGATCGGGCGCCAGGTCGGCCACGGTCGTGTCCATCTGTTCAGCGATGTACGACGACATCTCGAACGTGCCCGACACGCGATCCGACACCGCTACGTAGTCGTCGTCCGCTTCAAGATGAAAGATGCGCAGGGTCTGGGTGCCGCTTTCGTCGGTCAGCGCGAAGGTCATCTTCGGCGCTTCGGGCAATGCGAGGTCGCTGACGCCAATGACGGAGAGGCCGCTGAAACGGCCGGCGAAGGTCTCGGCCTTGCCCTGGTCGAGTTCCGCACCGTCGGACGATGCCCAGACGCCGTCGTCCGCCTTGGTCAACGCGAATCCGTCGACGCGCTCGACCCCGGTCAAGGCACCGTCCGGCCGTAGCAGCGACTTGTCGAGCCAGTCCGACTCCTTCACGCCCGCTTCGTAGTTGGAGAAGGTGATCGCATAGATGTCGTCGTCGTCGGCATGGCGCGCGTGCGCCTTGCGGTAGCCCGGCGAGGTGCCGAGATAGAAGTCCGCAAGGGTGTCGTCGCCCGTTCTCAACGTGACGTGACGCTGGTGGTTGTCCTCGGTGACCTCGAACCGCTCCGCCGTGGACGCCTTGCTGGCCACCGGCCAACCGCCCGCCGCGTCGCTCAGCTTTTCGAGTACGCGGTCCACCTTCGATCCGTCCGCCGGCAAGCCTTCAGGCAACTGCCATGCCTCGCCAGCCTTCGTCAGTTCCACCGCGCCCTCGTCGTTGGAGACCGACAAGGCATCGATGGTCCCGACGTCGAAGCTCAAGAAAGGCTCCGGCTGTGCCACGGCGCCTGTGCGGGCGGCCAGCAGCGCCCCGATCAGGACGACCTGCACGGCGAGCGCGAAACCGAGCGTGGTCTTGTTGAAAACCCTCGTGTCGTTCATGACGAGATCCTCAAGTGTGCGGCGTAGGCACGTTCCTTGCGAATCCGGCCCCGCCAACTGATCACGAACATGACGGCGAGGCCGGCCAACGCCAGCGCATAGTTCGCGTACTCCCAAACGCGCTGCTGCTCTTCGGACATCGGGTCGAGCGTCCGATTGAAGTGGCCGCGCCCACGGATACCGAGCAGCGATTGGTCCTCGACGGCCCAGTCGACGATGTTGGCCATGAGTTCCAGCGAGCCGGTGTAGATGGTGCCGTCGGCGGAACCGACCATGCGCACCGTCTGGTCCGCCACGAACGACGCCGAGCCGAGGACGACTAGCCGCGCCGACTCCGGCGACCTCTCGATCACTGCGGTCACGGTGCCGAGCGTATCGGGATCGTCCTCCTCGGCCGCTTCCTCAACGGAGGAGACATCCTCCGCTTCATCGCCGTCCTCGCTCATCAGGTCGTCCACAGGCGGCGCATCCTCGGCCAGCGGCGACTCGTCGAAGAAGGAATCGAAACGGCCTTCCAGCATCACCCCGAGGGTGTTCGCCTGCTGCTCACCTTCCGGCAGATACGCAACGCCACCTTCCGCACCGAGGCTCGGCATGATGTCCGTCGACGCGGATCGCCAGCTCCCGTCCGAGCTCTCAAGCAGCGTGGTCACCGCGCGGTTCGCGTTCACTTCGGTGTCCACGTCCACCGGTGATGTCCAGGCCATGGTGAGCTGGCGCGATGCCGACGTGAACGGCACGTCCGGGTTCAAGCCGTCGCCGCGCACATCGACGAAGTACGGGTAGTCGAGCATGCGCACGTCCTGGAACCTGAATCCGGCGACCTCGCGCGTCACCGGCAACGGAAACGCCGCGTTCTGCGGGTCCATGACCATCGACTCGTCGATCGTGACGCCGTGGTGCGCAAGCCAATCCGCCAACCCCGATCGGATCGGCATCGCCGACAACGCCTGCGGCGTCAACGTGGCCCGGTAGCTGCCGGCCGCGACCACCACGGTGCCGCCGCGCATCAGGAACTGGTCGATGGCGAACACCGCCTTCTCCGACAGGCTGGTCGGGTCCACCACCATCAGGACGTCGGCCGCGCTCGGGGGGTTGCCGTCGTCGAGCGCCGCCGTATCGACATCGAAGTCGGCGGAGAGCACGTCGCGCAAGCCCTGGAACTCGTTCCCCTGGGGTTGCTGCATGCCCGGCATCTGCTGCTGCATGTACGGGGGGATGCCTTGCGGTGCCGACAACGCCACGTTCTTCAAGAGACCCGTGGCGAAGCGCTTCAGGCCCTCCTCGATGCCGCGCCGCAAACCGTCCTGATCGAGCGCTTCGGGCAAAGGCATCTGCACGACGATGTCGCCGTCCGACGCCGTCAGGTAGAAGTAGAAGGTATTGAGGTCGAACAAGCTCGCGGCCATCGGCTGGAACCCGTAGTCGGCGGCGATCTGCCGTGCGACTTCGCCGTCCCCCGCGTCCGGGTCGACGATCTCCCAGGTCAAGAGCCCGTTCGACTCCGCAGCCAAGCCGTCGAGGGCGGCCTCAAGCTCGGGACGCAAAGTGCTCAAGGCCTCCGGCAGCCGGTCGTCTGCGGAGATGTAGCCGGTGAACTTCACGGGCTCCGTCATGCTCTCGAAGACGCTGCCGCCGCCCTGGAAGCCGTAGAGCACCTTCTTGATCCCGCGCGTGATGTCGTACTCCGGGTTCTTCAGTTGGACGTCGAGGTCGGCCTCGCCGCGCACTTTGACCTCGATCAGGTCGCGAAAGCCAAGAACCTCGTATTCGTCGCCGTACTGCACCAGCACGTCGAAGTAGGAGTTCACCAGGCTCGCCTGGTAGCGGTCGGCGACCTGGAACGGTACCGGGCGGATGCCGTACTTGGTGTTCGCCTCGTCCTCCCGTTCCGGGTCGTCCGCAGGATCGAGAAGTTCCAGCCGGACGCGGCCATCGCCGGCGACCTCGTACTCGGTCAAGAGGTTCTGGATCTGGGGCACCAGCGGGGCCAGCAGCGGGTGGGTCTTGGCGCTGAAGTAGCCGCGCAGCAGTAACGGCTCCTGCAATTGCCGGAGGTAGCTCCGGGTGGCGTCGGAGATCGAGTACTGATTGCCCTCGGTCATGTCCCAGCGCAGGAATGCGACCGAATTGAGCCAGAGGTTCGCAACCAGGACGTTGGCCGCCAGGAGGCCTAGTACCAGCCGCCGCTCGCCATGGCGCCGCGCATTGCCGTCCTTAGCCCAGCCGTGCGCGTCCACCGCGTACACGTTCAACGCGAGGAACACGGCCATCACCGAGGCGTAGAAGTAGAGGTCGCGCAGGTCCAAGACGCCGCGCGTGATGGACTCGAACCGCGACCCGGCGCCAACGCCGCGCAACACGTCGGCCACTTGGTTGCTGACCAGTTCGGTCAGGAATGGACTGCCCGCGAGATAGAAGACGCCGCAACCGAAAACGGCCAGGATCAGCGCAACGATCTGGTTCTCGGTACGCGCGGAGAGCCACAGACCGATGCTGAGATATGCCGCGCCGAGCAGCGCGGCCGCCACGTAGCCGGCGACCACCGGGCCCCAGTCCAGGTCGCCCAGCATCGCGACCGTGACCGGCAGTGGCAGCGTCAGCAGGAGCGCGACCAGGAGCAAGGTCCAACACGCTACGAACTTCCCGGCCACGAACTCACCCGCGTTCGCGGGCACGGTGATCACGAGTTCCAACGTTCCCGTGCGACGCTCGTCGCTCCACATCCGCATCGTGAGGGCGGAGGCGAGAAAGATCATTAGGACCGGCAGCGACTCGAACATCGGCCGCACGTCGGAGATATTGCGGGCGAAGAACGCCTCGCCCCAGAAGAACACGAAAAGCGTCGCACCGAGGAACGCCGCGAGGAACAGGTAGGCGATAGGCGAGGAGAAGACGAGGCCGAGCTCCTTGCCCGCGATCCGGTAAACGACAGCGGGCCTCATTCCTCACCTCCCTCGGCTTCGACGGCAGAGGTCACTTCGCGGAATACCGTCTCCAGATCCCGTTTCTCCGGTGCGAGGCTGTGAACGGCGACGCCGCCGCCGACCAGCCGCTCCGCCAAGGCCGCGACATGGCTCTCGTTCGGAGCGCCGTCGAACGTCACCGCGAAGCTGTCGCCGCTCGCCGAGGCGGTGGCGAAACCGTCGATGGCCGCCTGGATCTGCTCAAGCGGCGCATCGGTCGCCAAGCTCACCCGTGCGCTTTCCTTGAGCGCACTCAACCGCTCATCGAGCGCCAATTCCCCAGCGCGCAGGATCATTACGCGGTCACACACCGCGTCGACCTCCTGCATGATGTGGGTGGACAGGATCACGGTCGCTTGCCCGGCGAGCCGCACGATCAACTCCCGCATGTGCTGGGTCTGCGACGGGTCCAAGCCGTTGGTCGGCTCGTCGAGGATCAAGAGCGCGGGCTTGTGCACGATCGCCTGGGCCACGCCCACGCGTTGCTGGTAGCCGCGCGACAACGTGCCGATGGAGTCGAGCGCGCGTTCGGTGAGTTCGGTTGCCGCGAGCACTTCGCGCAACGCCAAGGGCCGGTTGTCGACGCCGCGCAAGCTGGCCACGTAGTCGAGGTAGCCGACCACCGTCATCTCCGGATACACCGGGCAGTTCTCCGGCAGGTAGCCGAGCCGCTGTTGGACCGCCTGGGCGGCTTCGACCACGTCCAAGTCATCGACCCGCACGCGACCGGCACTGGGCTCCAGGTAGCCGGTCAGCATCTTCATGATCGTCGTCTTGCCGGCACCGTTGTGCCCGAGCAAACCGACGATCTCGCCCTTGCCGATGGTGAAGCTGACGTCGCTCACCGCCAGCGTGTCACCGTATCGGCGCGTCAGTCCTTCGGCGTCGATCACCGATCACCTCCGTCGTGTCTTAATCGAATCGTCTCGAATGCCTACGGCGCCGGTCCTCCCCGAGCAGATGGCGCTCTCCCGAGCCCGGCGCGGGCGGTAAGATACAAAGCTGAAAAGCGACTTTCCACCCCACCAACCCGGGTCCACCGGCCCAGCATTTGACCGTTGCAGACCACGAAGATTCCCGGCCCCGCCGGACTGCTCGAAGCGAAGCTATCGCCCGGCGACCGGAATGTCTGGGCCATCCTCTGCCATCCGCACCCTCTCTACGGCGGCAGCATGGACGACGCGGTCCTCGACGTCGCTCATACGCGTCTCAAGGCTGCGGGCGGCTGCACGGTGGCGTTCAACTTCCGCGGCGTCGGATCCAGCGAGGGCCACCACGACGGCGGCACGGGGGAGATTGACGACGTCGCTGCCGTAGCGGACTGGCTCGAGAGCCGCTACACCGTCGACGCGCTGACGCTGATCGGCTACTCGTTCGGCTCTTCGGTGGCGTGGCGAGCCCTGCAACGGCTGGTAAGGCCTACGCCGGCGATTCTGATCGCTCCGCCGTTCGGCGGCATGGCCTACCCGCCCATCGACGGCGCGACCGGGGCCGTCGTCGTAGGCGACCAGGATCCATTCGTCGACCGCGAAGTCCTTGACCAGTGGCTCGCCGGTCAGGCGGGCATGCGGCACATCGCCATCCCGGATGCGGACCACTTCCTTGCGCACGAGCACGAAGCTCTCGCCGCCGCCCTGGACGAAGCTATTTCGCCTCTGTAACGATCTCGAAAGCGCTTGACATAACTATGGCGCTCCCCCCTAATGCGCTGTTGAGAGAAATGCCGTTGCAGGTTCGGGGGACCCTGCCGCGGCGGTTCACAAGTCCCTGGACATCAGTAGAGGTAACTCAATGCCAGACCGACGCCACATACTCGCCCTGCTCGCAGGCTTGCTTGCGTGCTGCTGCCTGAGTCTAAGCGCCGCCGAGTCAGACGACGCTGACGACGACGAGATCGAGGAAGAGGAAGAAGAACGAGGCGACGTCGAAGAGATGATCGTCACCGGATCGCACATCCGACGCGACAACTTCGACCTGCCCTCGCCGATGGACGTCATCGGCGAACTCGACATCCGCTTGTCCGGCACGCCAGACATCGGCGATGTGATTTTCGACCAGACCTACCAGATCGGCGTCAACGCCAACACCAATACGTCCGAGATCGGCGGCGCTGACGACCAGGGAACCGGCGAAGGCTGGAACCAGAGCGTCAATCGCCCGGATGGACCGCAAGGCGGCGAGACCTACGCCAACCTGCGCGGTGTCGGGACGCGCGCCACCATGACATTGATGGACGGCCACCGCGTAGCGACCAACGTCAACGGCTACGGGCCCAATACGCGACGAGCCGGGGCCGATTTGGGCAATATGTACCCCAACATCGCCATCCAACGCATCGACAACATTCTCGACGGTGCATCCGCCCTCTACGGAGCCGAAGCGGTCTCCGGCGTGGTGAACATCATTCCGCGCAAGTCCTTCGAAGGACTGATGGTCAACTACGAGTTCCAGCAGCCCATCGAAGACGGCTCGCCGTACCGGAGCATCGGCCTGCTCGCCGGTGCCCAGGGTGACCGGACGAGCGCCATTTTCGCGCTGGAGATCCGCGACGCGGACAGCATGCCGTTCACCTCTCGCCCGGACTACATCCAGAACTCCGCCGGCTGGACCGGCCAGTTGCTGCCCACCTACGGCGAACGCGGCAACGGCCTGCCGGGCGACTGGCGCGTCCCCTTGCGCAACACGGACGGCGAACTGTACCTCCCGGACCAAACGAACCCGTTCTGGTACGAGGCCAATGCCCAGCACTCCACGGCCTTGGGCGCGGACATCCACGAGGTCTACAACAACATCAACATGCTGAACCATGAGAATCGACCCAGCCTGCTCGACAAGAGCGGCGAACTCATTCCCTACGGCGCACCTTGGTCGTCGAGCTGGCGGTTCCCGCAGTATCCGCGCGATTTCTCGGACAACACCGGCAGCTTCCGCACGCTGCACCTCGAGGATCCGGGCTGCAACAACGACTTTGGCGCCGGCCACAACCAGCTCGGCCGGGCACCCGACCTCAATACCCTCAACCCCAACGATGGCGGCTGGCCACGGCCCGAGCCCTACACCCTGAGGACGCTCGGCCAGAACGATACCGTTCACAACGGCAACTTCCTAAACGGCTTCCGCACCGGCCCGTGGCGCGGCCAGGAGTACCGCACCCGCGGCACGGAGACGAACCAGGCCTTCGGCAGCGACTGCCGCTACACCATCACGGACATCACCGACATCCGTGAGCGTCGCGACCAGGAGCAGGGCATGGCGTACTTCGAGCACGAGATCAACGACTACGTCACGGTGCGTGGCGAGGCGGTGTTCTCGCGACTCGACTACTCGACCCGCACGTTCGCCCCGTCAATCGACGAGTGGCCCAATGGCGTGCGCCGCTACGACCATACGCAGCCGATCGCCATCGGCAGCCTGCCCGGCAACCCGTACCGCGCCTACGCCGACGACTCCAACGTCTGCGACGTGCTCGCCGACCGCATCGCCGCCTGCGACGACTACCTGCCGGCGCACGAGCGCGACGCCCGCGACACCCAGGCGGCCGAGGACTGGGGCTACGTCCTGACCGGTCCCATCTTGGTTTCGCACGGCAATCTGGACTGGGAAGACGTGGACGGTGATGGTCGCTACGACTATCTCCAGGAGCCCGGCGAGTGGCTGCTGTTCGCCCAGGACCTCAACGGCGACGGCTTGCCCGACCGCGATTTCAACGGCGATGGCATTGCCGACGAAGGCGAACTCGCCGACCGCTCGGGCCAGTTGAACCCGCTGCACCGCGTCGTGCTGCTCTCAATGACCGAGGACCGGGACGGCGACGGCGTACCCGACCGTTTCGACCCCGACATGGACGGCATCGACAGCGACGGGGACGGTGTGCTCGACACGTTCACGAGCGGCGGTATCCGTCTCTTCGACGACGTGCTTATGGGCGACAGCGGCGTCGGTATCCACGGTTACATCGGCGCATTCCCGAAACAGCCGTACGTCCACGAGTCGTACCCGTGGCTGAATCCGGACATGTCGCTCAACGACCGACGCTTGCATGAGAACCTGCGCCTGCGCCTCGGCACGACGGTGAACATTCCCGATACCGACTGGCTCGTGGACGCCGACTGGATCTGGAACAACAGCCGGCGTGAGTGGGTGTCTCTCGATCCGGCCTGGCCGTTGACCGTGGACAGCCTGCGCTGCCAAGGCGGCCCGAACGGCGATTCCTGCTGGAACCCGTTCTCCACCGCGTGGCTGTCCCAAGACCCCGCGACCGGCCTCGTCCTGCCCGCCGAGCACCAAGCCTGGCGCAGCAAGAACGATCCGGCCTGGAACACATCGACCGAGACGCGCAATGCAGGCTTGAGCCCTCGCCACGTCCAGCGCGACATCGGGATGGTGATGCTCGACCTCAACCTCTCCAACAGCCGGTTGTTCGATCTCTGGTACAACGAGACCCCGGTCGGCATCGCGGTGGGCATCCACATGCGTACCGAGGACGAGGAGTTTCGGCCTGACCAGCTAGGGGCGGCCGGTATCTCGTCGGACCGCGTCGACTTCCAAGGCACGTCGGAGGAGGTCAATGCGGCATTCGCCGAAGTCCGTGTGATCCCCATCTCCAGCGAGACCTTCGGCCAGATGGAGGTTCAGGCCGCAGTGCGCTACACGGAGTTCGACATCAACGCGTCCTTCGCCTCGGTGGGGCAAACCGCAGGCTACGACGTGACGATTCCGAAGCTCGCCATTCGCTACCAGCCCACCGATTGGCTGGCCATGCGCGGCAGCATCACGGAAGGATTCGTACCGCCCGGCAGCTACCAGTTGTTCGCATCGGCACCCGGCGACGTCAGCTACGAGACCGAGTCCGATTACATCTGCGACGCCATGCCCGAACTCGCGATGTGCGAGGGAAGCCTGGGCCAGAGCGGCGGGATTCCGGGCGTAGCCGTGCGCGAGAACGCCTCCAACCGCGGACTGAGCGCGGAAGTCTCCGACCTGTGGAACGCCGGCTTCTCGCTGCTGCTCCTCGACGGCGCATTCGTGTTCGACGCCGACTACACGAACGTCGTTTTCAACGGCCGCGTGGAACGCATGGGTGCCGGAGTGATCCTGGGCCAGAACGCAGGTCCGTTCCAGATCTACGCCGCGGCGCAATGCCCGGGGACGCTGCTCGACTACGACAACGTGGACGAGTTGAACATGTCGGTGGAATCCTTCCTGGCGCAGACTTCAGCCAGCGAGCTGCAGTGTCGGGCACAGGCGGCACGAAGCTACATCGCCGAACAGGAACAGGGCCTCGGCGGCGCCACCATCGTTCGCGATGCCAACGGACGCCTCGCCGGTGTCGACGAGGGCTGGCTCAACCAGGGCGAATCGCGGGTGCGGTCAGTGGTCTACAACATGCGCTACCGCTTCGATGCGGGCCAGATCCCGATGTTCGACCTTGACGACGGCCTCGGCAGCTTCGAGTTCCGCGTCTCGGCAACGCAGATCCTCGAGATGAGCCTGCAACGGTACGCCCTGGGGAGCGGCCACCAGTTCGCCGGCATCCGTGTCGACGGCCTCGGCAACCGCAACAGCGCCGCCTTCTGGCGTCCCTACAACGCGCTGTTCTCGCCGCTGCCGCCGACGCCGAAGTGGCGTGTGAACGCGTCCCTGCGCTGGTTCCGGGACAACCACACCGCGCACTTCGGAGTGCGCTACCACCAGGCGATCACCGACGTGATCGCGTCCTGGGACGAGATCGTGGACCGCTACGGACCGCCGCATTCGGACGGCAACCCGTACTTGAGCCACGACCACGGCATGGACACGACGTCCTGGAACGAGAACGACGCTTGCACGGACCAGGACCGCAACCCGTACTGCCGGATCGAGAGCCGCGCCTATTGGGACTTGAGCTACACCTACCGACAGCCTGATCTCATGGGCTTCGGCTACGTAGCCGCCAATGTCGCCATTCGGAACATCTTCAATTCCAATCCGAATCCGTTCCCGTCCGGCGTCGGCTACGAGAGCTACCTCGACAGCATCATGGGTCGTCAGCTCTACCTGCGCATGACCGTCGGCTTCTGAGCGGGTCTAGCGGTGGGAGCAGCCTTCAAGCTGCTCCCACCGACTGTCGCCTGGACTGCAGGGGTCGGTTGACCCCTGCGGACCGGCGGAGCATTCTCGTCAAGACCGATGAACGGTGCCACGTCCATGCTTGACCGCTTACCCTCGCCGAGGGTCGGGACTCTCCCCTGCGAAGGGCAGGCCCCTCGCGCTCCCCCGCTGAAGGCTCTCGGATTCCTGATCGCCGCCTCGACGGGCCTCTCGGCGTGGGGGCAAACGGGATGCGAGGACGTCCCCGAGGCACGTCGCGCACAGTGCGAGAAGGTGATGGACTGCATGACCATCGAGGACGCCGACGTGCGTCGCGCCTGCATCAATGCCGCGCAACGGGAAGAGGCACAAGAGTCGGCCCCGCAGACCGTTCAGCCGGAGCGCGTGCAGCAACCCGTTCGGGAAGTCTCCGAGGCACCCCCCGCAGTGGAGGAACGAGTCGTTCGCCCCGAGCCGGCCGCAGAGTCGAAGCGACCCCCGACGCTCGAAGAGCAGACGGTCGTGACCCGACGGCCAGCGACGCCCGCCGGAGAGCCGGAAGTCGAGCCCTTGCGCGAACCGCCGGACCGCTTCACCGGTGAAGTCACGCGCATCCACCAGTCCGTACTCGACCGCCAGGTCATCGCGGTGGACAACCGCTACGTGTTCGTGAGCGACCAAGCGGCCCAGGCGCGGTTGAAGGTGGGCCAGTCGGTCGAGGCGGTGAAGGCGAGATCACGCATCCGATCCAGTCGAACGTGGCGGCTCACCGGCCCGTCACGCCGCCCCGTCGACGCGTTTCGCGCCCGTTGCGAGAGAGACGACATCGGTAGCGACGACCGCCGCAGATGCGAACGGATGCTCGACCGCTAACGCGCCGACGTTCTTTGGGACACTCTATGCTCGGCCGGCGGCTCGCGGCGTTGTTCCTATTCGCCGTAGTTAGCGGTTGCATGGACGATCCATCTATGCGGCTGCCGGAGGTTCCCGGCGGTGCCCCCGATCTCACCGCGGCTCTGCAGACGCTACACGATGCGGCGGTCGCCAAGCCCGACGACCCCGAGCATCGTGGCCGGCTCGCCATGGCATACGATGTCAACGGCTTCGAGCAACGCGCCATCGTCGTCTACGGTCAGGCGGCCGTTCTCGAACCCGACGAGTTCAACTGGCCCTACTTTCGCGCCTTGCTGCAGGCGCGCGTCGACACCGACTACGAGGGTGCGCTGGCTTCGCTTGACGCCGCCTTCGCCATCGACGATGGGTACGTACCCGCTTGGCTCTCCCGCGGCGAGTGGCTGCGGGTGCTCGGGCGACTCGAAGAAGCGCGAGCGGCTTACCAACGCGCCGCCGACCTGGATGCTGGTGCGCCAGCCACGGTCGGCTTGGCCCGGCTGCTTCTTGACGACAACCGCTTCGCCGCGGCCGCCGCCCTCCTCGAGCCGCTCAACGCCCGATCACCCGATCCGCGAATCGATGCTCAGCTCGCCCGGACCTATCGGGGTCTCGGCCGCGAGGACGATGCCCGCATCGCCGCCGCTCGGGCTGGCACCACCACGTCGGCCATGCAGTGGCTCGACCCGCGCCTGTCACAGCGCGCCCCCTACATCGCCGGATTCAGAAACCGCCTGCTGCACGCCCAGAACGTGATCCAAGCCGGTCGCCCCCGCGATGGGTTGGCGATTGCCGAGGAGTTGATCGCAGAACGACCGGCGGACGTCGACGCAATCAACACCTTGGTCTGGGCGAATGCGGCCCTCCAGCGGTTCGAAGCGGTCCAGTCCATCCTCCGCGATGCACTCGTGGAGCATCCCGAGGAGCCACGGCTGCACCAGATGATGGCGAATGCATACCTCCAGCGGGGCGACGTCGACAACGGCCGACGACACTTGGAGAGGATCATCGCGTTCGCGCCCGAGAACGCTCGTGCGCTAGAGGAACTCGGCTGGCTGGTCGCACGGCAAGGCGAGACCGAGCAGGGCATCGCGCTCCTGGAGAGGGCCCTTGAGAGCGGTGCGCGGGAGCCCAAGCAGGTGCTGTACCGACTGGGTCTGCTCGACGGTGCTGCGGGGCGCTGGCAACAGGCGGCCGAACGCTTCCGGGATGCCGGTCGCGTCGACGCGGCATTCACCATGGCGTTCGTCCACCTCGGCAGATGCCTGGCCGAAGCCGCCGACTTCGATTCCGCGCGCGCGGCGTTGGATTGGGCCGACCGCCTTGGCACGCACTCCGAGCATCGCGCTTCGGCACGCCGCCGCTTGGCAGAGCTGCAAGAAGGTCTGCCTTGAGCGGCACCGAACGCAGGCTCCTGAGCGGCCTACTGCCTTGGCTGGCTCTCGGGTGCGGGCCGACGCAAACCGACGGGTCGCAAGCGTGGTTCCTGGAAGAGTCCCGCGCTCGTGGCATCGACTACCGCCACGTCTCCGGTTTCGCAGGACGCTTCCTGATCCCCGAGATCACTGGCAGCGGTGGCGCGCTCGCGGACCTCGACGGCGACGGCGACCTCGATGCGTACATCGTGCAGAGCGGCAGCGTCACGTCGCCTTCCGACGTCTCCGATCGCGTCTACTTGAACATGGGCGATGGGCGGTTCCAGGCGGGCGCGGCGCCGCCAGGCGCGAACGGCTACGGCATGGGAGTAGCCGCTGGGGACTACGACAACGACGGCGACGTTGATCTCTACGTGACGAATGTCGGGGAGAACCTCTTGCTGCGCAACGACGGCAGCGGTGGCTTCACGAACGTTGCATCGGCCGCCGGGGTCGCAAGTCCGGCCTGGGGAACGTCGGCGGCATTCCTGGACCTTGACCTGGACGGCGATCTCGATCTTTTCGTCGCCAACTACATCCAGTGGCGCGTCGAGGCGGAACTGGCATGCTACATGTCCGGCGTCCTGACCTACTGCCCACCCCTGAACTACAACGCGCCCGCCCCCGATCAGCTATTCCGGAACAACGGTGACGGCACGTTCACGGACGTAAGCCGCCGGGCCGGCCTGCATCTCGCCTTCGGCAACGGCTTTGGCGTTGTCGGCGCCGACTACAACAGTGACGGATTGACCGACGTCTTCGTCGCCAACGACATGATGGTCAACCAGCTATGGCTCAACCAAGGCGACCTGCGCTTTGCCGAATCGGCCATGGAATGGGGCTGTGGCGTCGACGCTTCGGGTGCCGCCAAGGCGGGCATGGGCGTGGCGGCCGCGGACGTCGACGACGACGCCGACATGGACATCCTCGTCGTCAACCTCGAAGGCCAGACGGACTCGCTCTATCGCAACGCCGGACGCTGGTTCGACGACGCCACCGCGGAGGTCGGGCTCAACGTCGTCAGCCGCCGCTACACGCGTTTCGGCGTCGTACTTGCCGACTTCGACAACGACGGACGCCTGGACCTCTACCAGGCCAACGGTGCTATCGCCCCCGTACCCGGCCAAACAGGCGACTATTTCGCCGAACCAAACGTGCTCTACCGAGGGGGCGAGGGCGGCATCTTCGATCTCGACCCCCGTGAGGGCGGCACGCCCGAGCCGCTCGTGGACACCAGCCGTGGCCTAGCGGTCGGCGACGTGGACAACGATGGCGGAATGGACCTGCTCGTCATCAACCGCGACGCAGCGCCCTATCTCCTGATGAACAGCGTGCCGGAACGCGGCAACTGGATGCGCTTCCGCGTGCTCACGCGTACCGGACGAGACGCTCACGTGGCAACCGTCTCCGCGCGAATTGACGGCAAGCGGCAGTACCGCGACGTACAGCCGGCGGCGAGCTATCTCTCGTCGAACGACCCACGCGTACATTTCGGCCTAGCTGACAGCGAGGGCGTCACCGACGTCCGGGTTCGGTGGCCGGATGGCACGGTCGAGGCGTTCGGCGACTTCGTTGGCGGTCGCACGGTGCAGATCCAGGAAGGCGCGGGTAGCGAGGTCGTGGGTCCCTGAAAGCCGACGGTGATAGGCTTTGGCCCGCAACCCGCAAGAAGCGATGGGGAGACGATGCGCGACGTAACGGGCAAGACGGCATTCATCACGGGAGGCGCGAGCGGCATGGGGCTGGCCATGGCGCGCTCTTTCGCCGCGGCCGGCATGAAGGTGGTGATCGCCGACATCGAACAGACCGCCCTGGATGCCGTCACGCGAGAGTTCGAGGCCAGCAACGCGCAATTCCTGACCGTGGCGCTCGACGTCACCGACCGCGAGGGATTCGTCGCCGCAGCCGACGCGGCGCAAGAACGCTTCGGCAATGTCCACGTCGTGTGCAACAACGCCGGCGTCGCGTTGAGCGGTGCGATCGACAAGATGACCTACAAGGACTGGGACTGGCTGACGAGCGTCAACTACGACGGCGTCGTCAACGGCATCGTGACGTTCGTCGACCGGATTAAGTCCCATGGCGAGGGCGGGCATTTCGTCAACACCGCCTCGATGGCGGGGCACGTCGCCCTTCCCGGAATGTCCGTCTACACGGCGACGAAATACGCCGTGGTCGGCATCTCGGAGACGATGCGCGCCGACCTGCTGGCCCACGACATCGGCGTCTCCGTGCTGTGCCCCGGGATCGTCAACACCAACATCTTCGACGCCAGCCGCAACCGCCCCGAAGAGTACGCAGGCGACGACGCCGCCGAGGCGCTGCTCTCCGACGTGCCGCCTGAGCAGCGCGCGGCCCGCCTCGACGAGCTACGCGCCAGCGCCCTCGACCCCGCCATCGTCGGCGACATGGTGCTGCACGCCATCCGTGACGACGAGTTCTACATCTTCACGCATCCGGAGATCGAGCCGATGACGGACGCCCGCAAGGCGGAGATGGTCGACGCGTTCGAATACTGGCGGACATACCGCACCGAGCGGAACCTCTAAGGTCCTCGGGGCTCGGGCGCAAATGACTTTGAAGGTCATCGGGGCCGGTTTCGGCCGCACGGGCACGCTGTCGCTGAAACATGCCTTGGAGCGGCTGGGTTTCGGTCCCTGCTATCACATGGCCGAAGTCGCGGCACATCCCGAACACGTCGACCTATGGCGCCGCGCATGGCGCGGCGAGGATCCCTGGGCCGAGGTCTTCGCCGGCTATGCCGCCGCCGTCGACTGGCCGACAGCCGCCTTCTGGCCGCGGCTCATGGACCACTATCCAGACGCCTTCGTGCTGCTTTCGCTGCGCGATGGCGCGAGCTGGTTCAAGAGTGCAACGGATACGATCTTCCGAAGCATGCGCGAGGGGTTGGCATCCGGCAACGCGACGCTCCAGGAGCGTCTGCTCATGGCCAAGGAGATCATCGTCGACGGCACCTTCGGCGGCGACTTGAGCGACTGCGAGGCAGCGATCGCCGTTTACGAGGCCAATGTCGCCAAGGTGCGCGCGACCGTCCCCAAGTCCCGGCTGATCGAGTTCGACGCCCGGGACGGCTGGGCGCCGTTGTGCGCCGCGTTGGGCGTCCCGGTGCCCGACGAACCGTATCCCAGGGTCAACACGACGGAAGAGTTCTTCGAACGGTGGCGTAAGCGGGCGGACCCTCGCTGAAGCCCGAGGCCCGGTTGATTCCCGCCGCGGTTCGCTCAAACTGAACGTCTCCGAATTGCTCAAGGCTCGAAACCTCATGGCCAATCCCATTGGGCCGCACGACGGCCCCGTCGCGGTCACCGGCAGCGCCGGCTACATCGGCTCGCACATCGTCAAAGACCTGATCGAGCACGGCTACACCGTCCGGGCCTGCGTGCGCGACGCCGCGAATCTCGCCAATACGGCACACCTCAGCGCGATGAATGCCATCGGCCCCGGCTCGGTGACCCTGCATACCTGCGATCTCACGGTGCCCGGCGCCTACGACGAGGCGTTCAACGACTGCGTCGGCGTCTTCCATGCCGCCGCCGAGATGGGGAACCTTGCGGGCTCGACGCCACAGAAGGTCTACGACGGCGGGCTGACGGCCACGCGGCTGCTACTCGACTCGCTCAAGAAAGCGGGCACCGTCCGACGCCTCGTGTACACCAGTTCGTTCGCGGCGGTCGGCCACCCCGCGCCCGAGGGCCATGTCTACACGGAAGACTCGTGGGCGGACATGAACAAGGACCAGCGTCGCGAGGGGTCGGCGTGGGACATGGACACCGTAGCGCGCAACCGGGAAGTCGCCTACGCCATGACCAAGGTGGAGACCGAACGCTACGTCTACGCCGAGGCCGCCGCCCACGGTTTCGAGGCGTTCGGCGTCTGCCCGTGTCACGTCATCGGACCGTTGCTGTCAGCGACGCACCAACGCCCGTGGGCGTGGCAGACGCGCATCGGCGACATGCTCGAAGGCTACGGCCACCCGCGCATGTTCTGGAACATCGTCGACGTGCGCGATGTCGCGGCGGCCGAGCGCCTGATCATCGAGTGCCCGGACAATGCCAACGGCGACCGCTACAACCTGGTCGCCACCGACGAATCCGGCATCATGCCCCAGGAAGCCGTGCAGGCGATCCTGCGCCGTCTCTATCCCGGTATCGGGATCGGCGGCAATTACCGTGACGGCCCGACCCGTCGTGGTCCGATCGCAACACTGGAGAAAGTGGTCTCCCAGCTTGGGCACACACCCAAGAGCGCCGAAGAAGCCATCCGTGACAATGCCGACTCGCTGCTGTCATGGGGTCTCGTGCAGACCCGTGCGGGCGAGGACAATTGGCAGCGCGACGGCAGGGACCTCGGCATCAAGTCCAAGTGGAACCCGCACACCTATCCGGCGATCGATCCGGCCCTGCGCAAGGAGCTTGAAGCGGGAAACCCGTAACTCTGATCAGGACTCCACCATGAAGCGGCCCGAAGCCTCAGCCACGACTTCGTCCGTATCCGTGCGGATCACCTTGCCCTCGAGCAGCGCCAAGCGTCCCTTGCGCCGCTGCTGCCGACCCTCGAGTCGCACCGCCGTACCCACCGGGAGCGGTTGCCTGTAGCGGACTTCGGCCTTGGCCGTGAAGCAGCGCTCGCCGCGCAGGAAGATGATGTTGGCCATGACGTCGTCGAGGAGGCTGAAGAGGATGCCACCGTGGGTGACGCCGTCGTAGCCGGCGTGGATTTCGGCGGGCGTGAACTCCGCGCGGCACACTTCGCCATCCAAGCGGAAGCGAACCTGCAGCCCGATGGGGTTGCTCGGGCCGCAGACGAAGCAGCGGTTCGCGCTCGAATCCAAACGGCTCACGAAGTTCCCTTACCGGCAGTGTCAACGCCGTCAAGGTATCATGGCGCCATGCTCGATCTCGCTTCGATCCGCCGCCGCCTGGCGGCAAGGCCACCCGACCGACCCGAGTTCAGCGACGATACCCGGCAAGCCGCGGTCGCCGTCGTCCTGCGGGCGGTCAACGGCACGACCGAGGCCCTGTTCATCAAGCGTGCCGAGAAGGCCGGCGATCCGTGGTCCGGACACATGGCCTTTCCCGGTGGCCACCGTGACCCCGACGACAAGGATCTGAAGGCCGCCGCAGTCCGCGAGACCGCCGAGGAGATCGGCCTCGACATCTCGGCGGCGCCCGTGCTCGGGGAACTGCCTTGGCAAACGCCCATGAGCGTGCGGCGCCGCATGCTGGTGGCGCCGTTCGTGTTCGAGATCGACGGCGATCCCGCGTTCGCGTTGAACCATGAAGTGGCGGAGGCGGTGTGGACGCCGCTGGAACCGATGTACCACGGCCACAACGCCGCCCGGTCCACGCCGCCGTTCGACAACGGCGCGCCAAGCGACGGTCCCGACGCGTTCAGCGGCTTCCGGTTGGCTGGCGGCCACTTCGTGTGGGGGATGACCTACCGGATGGTACAGACCTTCTTCGAGACCCTGGATCCGGCCTACCAGCGCCTGCCCGAATAGGACCGACCAACGGTCCCGCGCTCGCGCGGCTTCAGAACCCGGAGTCGATGCGCAACTGCTGGGCGATCCTCGCTAGGTGCTTGGCGATCCGGGTGGGTGCGAAATCGAGCTGCGCCATGGCCATGCCGGTGTTGAACTGCTCCCGGTACCGCACGATCAAGGCATCGTCGCGCGCCGGGTCGAAGCGGAATTGGCTGAAGCCGTCGAAGACGACGGTACGCCCTTCCACCCCGGCAAGCGTCGATGAGTAGCTGAACAGGTAACGGGCGTAGCCGAACGTGCCGTCGCAGACGGGTTCGTACATGCGCCAGCGGAATCCATGCGCATGGCCCCAGAACTCGCGTTCGAGCATCTCCGCGATCGCCGCGCGACCCGCCTTGGCGCCGTAGAAGCGGTCCTCGTAGACGCCGTCGGGCGTGAACAGGGACGCCAGGGCCTGCCCGTCGCCAGCCTCGACGGCGGCGGTGAAACGCCCGAGGACGGCTTCGAAGTCGACGGCCATGGTCCGACTCAACTCGCCGGCAAGCCGTGGTAGTCCGCGATCGCCAATCCCATGGCAACGCTGGTGAACGGATCGTGGTCCACGACCCGGTTCGGAAAGCGCTGGTCGAGGATCGCGTGCACGGCCGGGATCAGCGACGAACCGCCCGTGCGCAGGACCACGTCGATCGCGTCTCGCGGCAGTCCGGACAGCGCAAGGGTCCGGTCGACCGCCTCCTCGACCTGGCCGAGGAGATCGGCGATCAACGTCTCGAAACCGCTCCGCGTCAGCGAGACTTCGACATCGATCTCCGGGATGTCGAGGACGGCCTTGTCCTGCGCGGACAGTCGCGCCTTGAACTCCTTGATCGCCTGGAACACGACATAGCCCAAGTTCTGCTGAATCAGTTCGCGCAGCCGGCGGAACTTGAAGCGCGCCGCGCCGCCGTGCGCGATGCAGTCCTGGACCGCGGCGGTATAGCGGTTCTGATTGAGCATGTAGGTCACCGCCCAGTTCACCAGCAGATCCTCGTAGTCCTCGAACGGGAACGCCGTGTCGATGTCGTCGTACTCGCCGCGCCGTCGCCAGCGCTCGCCCTTGCCGAGCAGCGGGAACAAGAGCTCCCGGAACAGCCGCTGGTCGATGTGATCTCCGCCCAAGGCGATCCCATGGGTGGCAACGACGCGGAAACCGCCACTGTGCGTTCGCTCCAGTACGCAGAAGTCCAACGTGCCGCCCCCGAAATCCACGGTCAGCAGGTGCTCGCCGGTCGCCACCGCGTTGCCGTGCAGGAAGCTCACGGCCGCGGCGATGGGTTCGGGATAGAAGCGCGGCTGCTTGACCCCCGCGTACCGGTACGCCTCGCCAAGCCGCGACAGGGCAAGCTGGTTGCGCAACGGATCGCGACCCTCGAAGTTCACCGGATGACCGACGCAGGCCTCGGGAGACGCACCAGCGCGACCCGCAGCCAGCGTTTTCTGGATGCGCAGCAGGATCGGCGTGATAAGTGCCACGGGGCGAAATGGGTGATCGAAGACCATCAGCCGGCGCACGTCGTTCTTGCCGAGCAGGCGTTTGACGCCGCGGAACAACCGCCCTTGAAGGCCGATGTCGGTCATCGCGTCGCCATACACGTCGACGGTCAGGGTCTCGCCCGGCGTGCGCGAATCGGCGCCCGCGTGGCCGACGGCGAGGCTCGCCTTGCCGATCACCTCGGGCACGAGTTCGACCTTGCGGCCGGTATTGTCATCGATGTAGCGGCGGATGGCCTCCCGGCCGGTACACGTTTGCAGGCCGCGGTCGATGTAGGTGGCGGAGGGCATGATCTCACCGTCATGCTCCGAGGCCTGCGAGCCCACGGCACCCGCTTCCAACGGCACAAGGGTCACCTGCTCGCCATCGAACACCGCCGCCGCGGAATTCGTGGTGCCGAAGTCGATCCCGACGCCCAAGCGCCTCACGGCGAGTTCTCCAACAGCACGCCGTCGTTTCTCCAGCATGCGATGTCGGCGTCGCTGCAGCCGAGCCAGTCGGTCAATACCGCCGCGTTATGCTCGCCGCGGTGGGGCGCAACCCCGCGCACACCGGACATCGCGTTGGAGAAGCGGTAGGGGGACTGGGTGATGGGGCGCGTGCCACCAGCCCGGTCGTCAACATCCGCAATGGACCCGCGATAGCGAACGGTGGGTGACTCGCGCACGTCAGCGGACGAGCGCACATCGCCCCAGGCGAGATTCATGCTTTCCATCGCCTCGCGCACCTCGTCCTTGCTCGCCAGATTCGCGAAAAACGCCGCGGCAGCCGAGCGCCGCAAGCGAATCTTATCCGCAAGCGGAGCCCCCGGCGGCGTTGGGTCGGCAACGCCCATACGCGTCGCGAGCTGTCGCCAGACGTGGCGGAAATCGCCGGCGATCAGCACCGCCCCCGCACCTGTCGGCCAGATCTCGGAAAGCTGCGGGGCCGTATCCCTCGAGTCCTCAAGGTCGTAGTGCAACTGGTCGTCGGTGACGAGCATCGTGTCGAGCATGGCAATGTCGATGTGCTGACCCACGCCGGTCCGGTCGCGCATCAACAACGCCGACAACGCGGCCACCAAGCCGTGCAGCGCCGCGTTGGTGTCCGCCACCGACATCTGAATGTCGGCGGGCGGTCGGCCTTCCCTCGCTTGGCGCTTGACCAGCCCCGACTCGGCGTGGATGGCCGCCGCGTACGCGCTCCGGCGCGACTCAGGCCCTTGTTGGCCGAAACCCGATATGGACAGCAGCACGATATCCTCGCGCAGGTCCTTCAACACCTCGTAGTCAAGGCCGAGCCGGCGCAGTACGCCGGGCCGGAAGTTCTCGATCACCACATCCGCCTTCTTCGCCAGGCGCTTGACCACTTCGACACCGGCCGGCTTGGTAAGGTCCACGCAGATGTCTCGCTTGCCGGCGTTCTGCTGGTGGAAGTACCCGGGGACGCCGCCGGGCGTCGCACCCCAGAGGCGCGTCAGGTCGCCGTCCGGCGGTTCGACCTTGACGACGTCCGCGCCGAGGTCCGCGAGCATGCGCCCCGCGAAGGGCCCCGCGAGGACGCGCGAAAGGTCGAGTACCTTCAGGCCGGCGAGGGGGAAGTCCATGGCGAACGAGCAAGGTCCCTTTTTTGTTCGCGAGGAAAGGCTGGCAGTGTAATGCGGGTTCCGCCGTGCGCAAGAGGGCGTACTGTCCAACGCGAGGTGAGGGTGAAGCACAGAGCCGATTCCAACGCGAAGTGAGGGTGAAGCGGATGTCCGGCGCACCATTCGGTGATGATCG
>JAPOYV010000105.1 GCA_026706385.1 Gammaproteobacteria bacterium | reverse complement strand
GGCGCCAACGCGCCTACGGGCCCGCGGGGCGTCTCGCCGGCTGGACCGGCAGTCGAGGCATGCAGATGCGCGAGATTCCGCTGCCGGCGTGACCGGGTTCAACGCGAAGATCGTGACCGTCCAAGGTCATCGGACTGTCTTCGGGTGCGCGGAAACCCCGTCCCCGTCCTACTGCGGAAGTTCGCCGGGCCTCCGAGGCCCGCACGCCAAGGCCGGCCCTGCTAGCCCTCGCGGATGTCCCGCGCGGTTCTTCGAACCAATTCGAGCGCGCGGGGTCCGACGCTGGCGCCGAGGGCGAAACCGGCGACGGCTAGGCTGGGACGGCGGGTTACCGCGAAGGCCAGCGCGCCGAGTCCCAAGCCCGCAGCCCACGCTTCGAGCTGCCGACTTGACGCCTCACCCGTCCGCGCACGCGAGACGGTGTGTTCGCAGTTGTTGGTCAGCAGGTTGTAGCGGCGCGGGGTCCCGGATCGTGCCGCTCGGACGGTGCGCCGTCGTTCGTCCGCGCGCAGCCGCTTAACGTACAACCGGTGACCGGCGCGGAAACTCTCTTCCGTGGTGACGTGTTCGCCGTCCAGCGGCGTATTGTGAAACACCCGGCCGTTCCCCAGCGCGATGCCCTTGTGCAGGACCAGCCCCTTGCGCCGCAGGAGAATGTCGCCGGGCAAATGACGTGTAACCATGACCAGACCCTAGCAGCTTTTGTTCCAACGGCGCAAAACACCAGGGAATCAATGCATTACAACTGGGTCGACACCGCATAGCGGTCGAACTCGCCACCTATTCGGCGTGAAGCACCATGTAGTCCACCGCCGCCTCAAGCGCCTCGTCCGTACAGGCGGGACAGGCGCCGCGCGGCGGCATGCCCGGCATCATGCCCCGCTTCACGTTGGCGTAGAGGGTCTCGCGCCCTTGCGCAAGGCGCGGTGCCCAGGCGGTCGGGTCGTTGAGGGCGGGCGCGCCAGCAATGCCGGCCTGATGGCAGGCGTAGCAGTAGCGTTCGTAGACGGCCTGGCCGGGATGAGGCGGTTCGTCCCGTGCGCCGCTGCAGCCGGAGCCCGCGAACAACGCTGCGGCGACGCCTAGAACCGCCCATCGTGCTTCTTTCTGCATGTCTATGCGGTGATCTTGAAGCCGTCGGCGTCGCGCCATGCCGGGAACCTTCGGCGATAGGCTTCGAGGTCGTCCAACTCGAGCGACACCGTGACCACGGCTTCGCGGTCGGGGACCTCGGCCAGCGCATCGCCTTCGGGGCCGTAGACACCCGAGCCGCCTCGGTAGTCGACGCCGTTGCCGTCGCGGCCGATCCGATTGACCGCGATGGTGTAGCACAGGTTCTCGACCGCCCGGGCGCGCAGCAGCGTATTCCACGCGGTCTGCCGAGCCGCGGGCCAGTTGGCCACGCACAGCAGCGCGTCGTAGTCACCCCGCGAGCGCAGCCACACCGGGAACCGCAGGTCGTAGCACACCGATAGGCGGATCCGCCAGTCGCCTAGTTCCACATTCACGCGCGACTCGCCGGCCGCGAAGTGTTCATGCTCTCCGGCCATGCGGAACAGATGCCGCTTGTCGTAGACCGTCTCGCGACCATCGGCAGGCATCCACACCAGGCGGTTGTAGCAGCGGCCGGCGTCATTGATCACGAGGCTGCCGGCAACCGTCGCCCCGCGCTTCCGGGCGACGTCGCGCAGCCACGCCACCGTCTCTCCATCCATGGTCTCCGCAACTTCCCCCGACGCCATCGTGAATCCGGTGCTCAGCATCTCCGGCAGCACGATGAGGTCGACGGCCGGATCGACCTCGTCGATCAAGCCGTCGAACAATGCCCGGTTGGCAGCCGGGTCGTGCCAGTGGAGGGCCGTCTGGACGAGGGCGACGCTCAGAGTTCGCATAACGTCTCGGCCGCCTGCTCGAGTGTGGCATCGTCCTTCGCGAAGCAGAATCGCAGGTAGGTCTGGGTTGGCGGCTCCTCGTAGAAAACCGAGATCGGGATGGAGGCGATTTTCTTCTCCACCGTCCAGCGCCGCGCGAGTTCCGCGTCCGGTTCGTTGGAAATCTGTCCGTAGTCGACTAGCTGGAAGAAGGTGCCCGCGGATGGTGTCAGGCGGAACCGGGATTCTGCGAGCAGGCCGCAGAACAGGTCCCGCTTGGCCTGGTAGAACGCCCCGAGGTTCTCGTGGTGTTCGGGGCAGCTCCGAAGGAAGTCCGCGATGCCGTACTGCAGCGGCGTCGCGGTGGTGAATGTGACGAACTGGTGCACGCGGCGGAACTCGGCGCTCAAGCCTGCGGGGGCGACGCAGTAGGCCACTTTCCACCCCGTCGTGTGGTAGGTCTTGCCGAACGAAGAGACCACGAAGCTGCGTGCGAACAGGTCCGGGTAGCGGCAAAGGCTGACGTGCGCCCGGCCGTCGAAGAGGATGTGCTCGTAAACCTCGTCGCCCACCACGTAGATGTCGCCGCGGGCCAGCACCGACCGGAGTCCGGCGATGTCGGCCACGTTCCAGACCGCACCGGTCGGGTTGTGGGGCGTGTTGACGATGACGAGGCGCGTCTTCGGGCCGACGGCGTCGTGCACGCGATCCCAGTCGACGTGGAAATCGGGAGCGTGCAGCGGGAGGTGGCGGCAGACCCCGCCAGCGAGCGTGACCGCCGGTTCGTACGAGTCGTAGCAGGGGTCGAAGACGATCACCTCGTCGCCGACCTGAACGACGGCGTTGATCGCGCAGAAGAGCGCTTCGGTGGCGCCGGAGGTCACGGTCACCTCGGTTTCCGGATCCACGCTGACGCCGTAGAGGTCCGCCACCTTGCCGGCAATCGCCTGCCGCAAGGGCTCGATGCCGGACATCGGCGGATACTGGTTGTAGCCGTTGGTCAGGTAGTAGCCGACCCGTTCGAGAAGGGCAGGCGGCCCGTCGAAGTCCGGATAGCCCTGGGACAGGTTGATCGCCCCCTCGTCGGCCGCGAGCTTCGACATGACCGTGAAGATCGTCGTGCCGACGTTAGGCAGCTTGCTCTCGAGCGGCACTCGCGCGGTCCGAAGGCGATTGACGAACGCGCGATTCTGCCACAGCGGATGGCGCGCGGACGTCCTCGGACGAATTGTTTCGGGACACACACATTGTTTTGACCGGCGCCCTCGCCCTCTGTTGGGGACACACGCGCCTCTGTTCGGGACACACGCCCTCTGTCGCCCTCTGTTGGGGACACACGCCTCTGTTGGGGACACACGCGACCGCGACCGTCTGTTGCGTACGCCCTCTGTTGGGGACACACGCGACCGGCGCCCCGGCCTCCTTGTTCGGGACACACGCGACCGGCGCGCCCGCCTCTGTTCCGGACACACGCCCTTTCTGTTCGGGACACACGCCTCTGTTCGGGACACACGCCTCTGTTGGGGACACACGCCCTCTGTTGCGACCCGCCCTCTGTTGGGGACACACGCGACCGGCGCCCTCGCGACCGGCGCCCTTGAGGCACGATTGCGAGCCGGGAGGCCCGCGCAGCGGGCGAGTCTGCCCGTAGCCGCGTATGATTCGCGCCATGAAATCCTTGGGCGACATGCTCGTCGAGCGCGGGGCCATCACAGCCGACGATCTTGCCAAGGCCCAGCAGATCCAGCAGTCGGCCGGTGGGAACCTCGGCGCGCTCCTAGTCGGCATCGGTGCCGTGTCCGAGGATGTTCTTCTGCAGACGCAAGCCGAGCAGCTCGGCCTTGTCTATCTGCGTACCGCGGAGGACATGCCGGACAACCTCGCGGTGTACCAGTTCATGGTGGAAGCACCCATCAAGACGGATTGGCTGCTCGATAACCACGTCCTGCTCTGGCGCGAGGACGACGGCCTCAAGTGCCTGGCCCGAGACGTCCAGGACCGCGCCCTGCACGAGACCCTCGCGTACTTCTATCCCAAGGAGGCAACCACCTTCTACCTGGCGGCGAACCACCAGATCGATCGCCTGCTCGAGGCCGTGCGCAAGGAGCGCGCGATGGAGACGCTGTTCTCGGGCGACGATGCGCGGCAGTTGCGCGAGTTGGCGGAAGAGGCGCCGATCATCGCGCTGGTCAACAACCTGCTCGCCCAGGCCGTCGACCTCGAGGCGTCGGACATCCACGTCGAGCCCGCGGAAGAGCAGTTCACGGTGCGCATGCGCGTCGACGGCGTCCTGCACACGCGCCTCACGCAGCCCATCGAGCGATTCGCGGCCGTCGCATCGCGCATCAAGCTCATCGCCGGCATCGATATCGCCGAGCGCCGCCTCCCGCAGGACGGTCGGATCGGCGAGCGGATCTCCGGGCGCGACATGGACATCCGCGTCTCCACCGTGCCATGCGCCTTCGGGGAGTCCATCGTCCTACGGTTGCTGGCCCAGGAGCGCAGCGATCTGTCGCTCACCAACCTCGGCATGGAACCCGACCACCTCGCGATGTTTCGCGGCTGGCTCCACGCCAGCAACGGGATCGTGCTGGTCACGGGCCCCACCGGCTCCGGCAAATCCACGACGCTCGCCGGCGCACTCGAGGAAGTCGACGACGGCGTGAAGAAGATCATCACGGTCGAGGATCCCATCGAGTACCAGATCCCGAGCATCACACAGATCCAGGTCCACGCCGAGATCGGCTACACCTTCGCCCGCGCGCTGCGCCACATTCTCCGCCAGGACCCGGACGTGATCATGATCGGCGAGATCCGCGACCTGGAGACCGCCGAGATCGCGATCCGATCCGCGCTGACCGGCCACGTGGTCCTGTCCACGTTGCACACCAACGACGCCGTGTCGAGCTTCACGCGGCTTACCGACATGGGCGTCGAGCCGTTCCTCGTGGCCGCACCGACCCGCGGCGTCCAGGCCCAGCGCTTGGTGCGCCGGGCGTGTTCGCACTGTGCGAAGCCGGCACCGCCCTCGCTGCTCGCGGGCGACCTGTTGCGCGACACCGCGGAGGGACTCGTCGGCGATCGCTGGCTCACCACGGAGGGCTGCGACCGCTGCCAGCACACGGGATTCCGGGGCCGAATGGGCATCTATGAACTGGTGCCCATGGCCGACGAACTGCAGAACATGATCGTGGGCGGTGCCGCGCTCAACGACCTCAAGCACTTCGCGCACCGCGAGTCCGGCTACCGCACGCTGCTGCAGGACGGCCTCATCAAGGCATCGCAAGGCAAGACGACCGTGGAGGAAGTGATGCGGCTGACCCTCACCGACATGGAGGGCACGGCGCAAGACTAGCGGGCTACGCCCCAGCAAGACGCCATGGAATACGACTACGAAGTCATCGACGGCAGCGGTCGCACCGTCACCGGCCAGTTGGAGGCGGAATCGCCGGCCGACGTCGTGCGCGCCCTGAGTCGCGACGGTCACACGGTGGTGAACGTCAGCGAACGCATGCCGTCGGCGCTGCCGACCTTCCAGCGCCGCCTGCGGCCGGTGGAACTGGTGGTCGCGTTCCACGAACTGGCGACCCTGCTGGAGTCCGGCGTCGCCTTGGGGGATGCGATCCTCGCCCAGGGCCGGGGCACGTACCATCCGGTGCTGGCCAAGGCGTTTGCCGGGATCGGCCGCGACCTCATGCGCGGCTTGAGCTTCCTCGAAGCCCTGCGTGCCAGCGGCCTGCCTCTGCCGGACTACGTCTATCAACTCGTCGAGGCCGGCGAACTCAGCGGCCGGCTGCCGCAATCGCTTCGCGAGGCCGTCGATCAGCTCGAGTACGACCAACGCGTTGCGACCGACATCAAGAGCGCCTTGGTCTACCCGGCGGTCCTGGTGGCCTCCGGCATCGCCGTCGTCCTGCTCGTGTTCATCGTGGTCGTGCCGGAGTTCGCCAACCTGCTCGAGGAGGCGGACGACCTGCACTTTCTCTCGGAGGCCGTGCTGCGCTCGGGCGTGTGGTTCAACGACAACACCTGGCTGCTCGCAGGGATCCTGGCCGGGGTCGCCTTGATAGTCGCCGCCCTGCTGCGCCGCCGGTCGGTGCGGCAGCGCATCGTCGACGGCGTCGCGCGAATGCCGGTGGTCGGCGCATGGTTCACGGAGACCGACACCGCGAAGTGGGCCTCGGTGATGTCCGCCATGCTGAGCGCCCGCGTCGAACTCATGGACGCGCTCGTCCTCGCCGCGCGCGGTGTACGCATCAGCCGGCGCAAGGCCATGCTCGACGGCGCGATCGGCGACGTTCGAGGCGGCAGCGCGCTCTCGGCGGCCCTTGAAAAGCAGTCGGCGCTGACGCCGACGGGCTACAACCTGGTCCGCGTCGGCGAGCAGTCCGGCCAGCTCGCGCAGATGATGCGCGCCCTGGCCACGCTCTACGAGAGCAACAGCGCACGGCGGATGAAGCGCGTGGTCGCCCTGATCGAGCCCCTTGCGATCCTGTTGATCGGCGGCGCTCTTGGCACCATCATGATCGGCCTGATTCTTGCCATCACGAACGCCAATGCTGTTGCTTGAAGACGCCAGATCGCGCGACGCCACCGGCGGCTGGACCCTGCTCGAATTGATGGTCGTACTGGCCATCATCGCCCTGATCGGTGCGCTTGTCGGCCCCGCGCTGCTGACGCAGACCGAGGGCGCCAAGGTCAAGGCGGCGGATGCCCAGGTGAAGATGCTGCGCGGCTCGTTGCTGACCTACCGCCTGGACGTCGGCCAGTTCCCGTCGACCGCGCAGGGCCTCGCCGCGCTCAACACGGCGCCGCAAGAGGTCGCGGAGTATTGGCGCGGGCCCTACCTCGACGACGACGTGCCACTCGACCCGTGGCGCAAGGCCTACGTCTACGAGTTCCCGGCCGAAACCCGCCACGGATTCGCACTCTATTCCCTCGGCGCCGACTCGGCCCCCGGCGGGGACGACCTCAACGCCGACATCGGCGTGATCCCGCAAGCCGAGGCGCGCTAACCGGCACAGTCTGCACGGCGGCGATGCCGCGTGGGAGAGAGCCCGCTAGTCCGACCGTTCCAAGGAGCCGACCGCCTCGTCATCTGCAGCCGCGAACTCGATCGACAGCGTGTACGGCCCGGTGGTGGTCCCATTGAATTCGGCCAATTCGACATAGTGCGTCCCCGCAGCCACCTCGGCATCGATCTCGAAGTTCAGATCGAGGCCGCCGTCATCGTCCGTGGCAAGCACCGCACCGCTAGCGTCCAAAAGCCTACCCGTGGTGTCGAGGGAGCCGTTCGAGCGCACCGTTAGCGTGCCGTGCCCGGTCGCGAAGCGGAATACGTCGCGGTCGCCCGCCGGTTCCACCGTGCCTTGCAGCAACGCGGGGAATGCCTTCACGAGCGTCGCCCGTTGCGGCACGTCCCCGTGGTCCGCCCCGGCCACGACGGGGCCCCGTTCGAAGGCGAGAATCCCGTAGAGCCGTGTCGTGGCGTAGGCATGCAGGCCGTCCGGGCTCGCCGCGAAGCTGACGATGTCGCGGAACGGTGGCACGACGTCGTTGTAGTGGTTGACCCGCCAGTCCGCCGCGAAGTCCGTGAGAGCCAATTCACCAGCGTCCGGCCGCCACTCGAACGCGTAGGCGGTGCCGATGCGACAGAAGGCGTCGGCCGCGGCACGCCCGTCGCGTGCTGCGGTGAACGCGCATTCCGGTCGGTGCCAGGACCGCTGCCGTGGCAACTCGAGAGTATCGAGAAGCGAGGGGGCTTCGGGATTCTCGATGTCGACGACGGCACCTTGGGCACCGGCGATGAACGCCAAGCGGTCGTCGTCGCTGACGGTGACAGCCCCGTAGTCGCCCGAGATCCCGAGCGACGAGACCTCAGAGAGTTCGCCGGTGTCTGCGTCCCGGGCCAGCACGCGCAACGAAATGCCATCCAGGCCGTAGACGTGGTCGACCGAGGCCGAGGCTACCGCATCCTCCAACCACAGGGACATCGTCTGAACCTTCGTCAGCCCACCGTCCTCGTCGACTGAAAAGGCTTGGATGTTCGAACGGAGGTCCACGAGGTAGACGAACTTCCCCGTGGGGTCCCCGAACACGCGGCGCTCGCCGTACGCGCACTCGGGGTCGCCGCCGACGGGGACGTCCCCGCCGTCCTCCAGGTTCGTCGGCTCGCCCGCAACCGGCACATAGGCGCGAACGGCGCAGCCGTCGAATGCCAGGAGCCGTTCCCGCGACGCGTCCCACCACAGTGCCCGCTGGCCGGGGGCGCCGCGCTCCTCGCCCACAACGAACGGCAGCAGCTCGACGAATTCGAGCGTGCCGTCGCCGGCGTCGCGCGCGAACACCGCAAGGTCCGCGTCGGACGCCGCGTAGAGCGCCCCGCCCGAGGCATCGACGGCCAGAGAGTGGAAATCCCGGGCCTCGACCGCGTCGCCGTCCGCGGTCGCATAGCGTTCGGCCGTGCGTCCCGCATAGCGCAGCCAGACGGGGGCGTCTGTTTCGTCCCAGCGCAGCGTGAAATCGCTTCCTTCGGCACCGCCCGTCGTGCCCACGCGGACGAGGACCGGCTCGCCGGGCCCCTCGGCGTAAAGGAACACGACGATGCCGTCGCCAATCTCGGTCCAGCTCGATGCGATCATCGTGAGCCGTCCGGCCGCCACGCCGGGATCGCCGGGACGGTACGCGGAAAGGGCGAACGGCTGGCCGGTCTCTTCGATCCAGAACCTGTACCAGCCCGCCGCCGGCGCCTCGAACGACCACCACAGCGACGAGTGGCCGGCATTCCGGATGCGTTCGCCCCGCTCGACCGTCGCGAACCGATTCGAGGCCCGCAGCGTCCCGGCCGAGCCGGTGAGGATTTCCGCGCCCGGCCAGGTGTTGTTCGCGGGTGTCGGCCCCCACGCGAGGTTCCCGCCCGCGCTCGATGCGGTGAACGCGTAGCCGTCCGCCGCGCCGAGGGCGAAGCGGTACGGCTCGTCCTGGTCGGCGACGAACGAGAACTCGCGGGTTCGGCGGCTGCTGGTGCCCACCGCGGCGAGATCCGCCAGCGCCTCGCCCTCGAAGGCCGCGAGGACCACGCGGTCGCTGTCCAGCCGCCACGTGTATTGCGCGGTTCGCGGCGCGGTCCACGACCACCAGGCGGTCCGGACGCCCGTTGCCGCGGGCTCGCCCGGTTCGACGGTCGTCGAGTCCGTGATCGAAACCCAACGTGTGGACGACTCCGTGTCCGCAAGTCCCCGGGCGTCCTCGGCGAGGTCGTTCGACGTCGTACCTTCGTCCACCGGCGACCACGCCAGGTCGAAATCCGAGCCGGCCGCCTCGGCATGGACGGACGCCACGGCGATCCGGTAGGTCTCGCCAGCCTTCGCGCGAAAGCGGGTTTCCTCCTTCGGAAACCCCGACACCAGGCGGAGGTCGCGGACGCTCGCGCCGTCCTGGAATGCCAGCACTTTCAAGTGACCCGCGGTGGAACGGAACCTGTGCCATCCGTCCGTAGTCGCCGTCCACGAGTACCACACGGTGGCCGCGAGCGAGCCGAAGAGTTCGCCGTGCTCCAGGGTCGCGCCAGCGTTGGTGCCCTCCACCCGTCCCTCGTCGCCGTCGAGCACCATGGCGGCGTCGAACGCGTCGTTGGCGGGCGTCCCGCCTGCTCGCACGTTCAGCGTGAAGGGCGCCGGACGCCTGCTGCCGGCGACGCGGACCAGGTACTCGGCATCCTTTTCCGCCGTGAACGATGCGCCCCATGGCGCGGAAGCCACCTTGTGGAGGGCAGCGATGCGGTCGCCCTGGAACACGTCGACGCGCATCTCGAACGCCGACGTCGGATGGCCGTTCCTCCGGCTCGCGACCTCGTCGAATGCCGGGCCCGACCGGAGTGTGAGGTGCGCCGGACCCTCTTCGGTCGCCTTCCACCGGTACCACACGGACGTGGCCGGACGCTCGGTCCCGCGCTCGAAAGGGGGTTCGCCGGGTTCGGTGGTGGCGAGCAGCAGGTCGCCCACCGCGCTACCGTCCAGCTCAGCCGCTGTCGAGAAGTCGTCGTTCGCAGGTCTGGCGGGCCTGTCCTCGCCGACCTCGCCAGCGTACACCACGGCGGAGTCCGCCGCCGCGTTCCAGCCCGTCGCCGTGAAATGCAGCCTGGCGCTGCTTCCCAACGCAGCGCCATCGAAGCGCAAGGTCTGTGCGTTGCCGGCTCGGATTTCGCCGAGGGAAATGAACTGGCCCGGCCAGATTCCGTCGCGCGCTCCGGTGGCGACGCCGTCCTCCACCCGCTCGTAGTCGGCGCGCCAGTAGCAGGGCGTGTCGTCCGAGGTGCGGCAGGCCATCGCAATGCGCGTGCCGGCGGCCACGTAGCCGTCCGAGGAGACGGTGAGCACCACTTCGCCGTCCGGGCCGATGGTGTCCCGATCGGCAACGATGGAGAGTTGGGGCGTGGAAGGGCCACGAATGATCGTATAGGCAAGCGCGGCGCGCGGCTTGTCGCCGTAGACGCGCTCGGCCACCACCTTCGCCCGCCACGACCCGGGCCGGGGATTCCTCACGACGACCCACTCGACGTTGTCGCGACGGGACCGGGAAGCGTACTCCCCGCACCGTGCACCCCCGCAGTCGGCGGCCGCGTCCAGCCAGAGGTCGAGGTCGTTCAGGACGGTGTTCGCGATCACGTCCGCCGGAGGCTCGTCCCAGGTCAGGACGACGTCGAGACGGCTGGCGCCCTGCGGCACCCAAATGCCGACGGTCTCGTACTCGCCGGTGTCCAGGCCGATCGCGTACCGGCCCCCCGATCGCCACCCGTTGCCTCGGGAGCGATCGAACACGGCCGTCGTGCCCGAGACCTTGCCGAGGCCGTAGCGGTGGTGGATCCGCCCCGGGCCGTCCGTATTGTCCGCGGGGAACGCGCTGCCGGCGTCAAGCCAGGCTTCGGGCTTGATCGCACTGGACATCAACGCGGCCCTCGCCAGGGCGGGGTTCCACTTCAACGCGGGTTGCGCGTCCATCAACAGCGCGGCCACCCCCGCCACGGACGGGGAGGACATGCTGGTGCCGTTGATCCGCCGATATCCGCCCCGGCTTCCTGCGCCCCAGGCGGAGTTGACGCCCACGCCGGTGCCGACGACCAGCGGCGCGAGGCGTCCGTCGGCGGTCGGTCCGTAGCTGCTGAAACCCGCCAGTTCGCCGCTGTCCCACGCCGCACCGACGGGGAGGGAGGTCTTCGCAGCGCCGTAGTTGGAGAACCCGTGGACGCTCGCGTTCGAGTTCGCGACCACGTAGAGCTGTCTTGCGTTCCATACGACCGCGTCCAGCTTCCTCGACGACGCCTGACGGCCGTCCCAGGTCAGCCTCGTGCCCGACAGGCTCATGTTGACGATCGGCGGCCTGACGGCAGCGCCCGACCAACCCGCCGCTTCGCACGCCGACTCCGTCGCCAGGAAGTCCATGCCGCCGAAGATGGTCGTGTCCCAGCCGAACCCCTCCCTGGTCAGCACTTTCGCGAAGCGGATGTGACGGGCAAGCGGCGCCATGCCCGCGTAGCGTCGCTGCGACGCGGCCCCGTTCCCGGCGATGGTCGCGGTGACGTGCGTGCCATGGCCGAAGCCGTCCAGCCACAGATCCTGCTCCTCCTCGAGCGACTCGAAGAAGCTCGCGCCGCACACGCTGTCCCGGCCCGAGGCGATGTCGGCGTGGTTGATGTTCAGCCCCGTGTCCATGACGCCGACGGCGACGCTCTCGCCGGCCGTGCCCGACCAGCCGCCGGCCTCCGTGTACGTCCGGTACGCGTCCGCGCCCATGGCCGGGACGGCGCTGTCGTTCGCCGCCTCGACGACGCCGACGGGCTCGACGAAGGCCACGAAGTCCGCCGCCGCGACGGCGCCGACAGTGCCGTAGCCGACGTTGGCGGCGTAGAACCGGGTGGCGGCGTCGTACGCACCGACCACCGCGCCAAGTCGTTCGAGCTCGGCTCGCCACCGGCCGTCGGCGTCGCTGGCCGCGGCAAGCGTCACGAACACCGGCAACGCTTCGTAGGCCGGCATGCCGCGCGCTTCCTCGGCGAATCCCGCCGGGAGCTTGGCCGACGGCGGCGGCGCCCCCAGCCCAACGACGCCCGGCAGCACGGAAATCTCTCTCAGCCGCCCGGGTTCGCCGGGTAGCCTGGCGCGGAAGAACGTCCCCGACTGCCCCTCGATCTCGACGCCGAGTGCGGTCAGCGCGGCTGCGGTTTCGTCGCGCGGCGCGCTCGGGTCGAACCGCACCCAGCCGAACGACCAGTCGCGCCCCGCCGCCTCGGCGTTCGCCGCCACCATGGCCACCGAGTCGGAAGATCCGAGCCACTCGGGGTGTTCCGGCAGTGGCGCGATGCTCCGCTCCCCGGCCTGCTCCGGACCGGTGCTGGGCTCGAATGTCGGATAGGCGTAGCCGTCAGGGGCTGGGCCACGCTCGGCTGGCGCGGTCGACGGAGCTGGGTTCGGGGCATTCCGGGCTGGTGGCGCTTGGATAGTCGTGCTTGTCGGGCCGTTGCGGCTTTGCGCGGCGATCGCGGCCACCAGTCCGTCGGCGATCTCCCGCTGCCGCGACTCCGCGGTTGGCGTGCCGTTGGCGGGCGACGATTCCGGTTCGTCCTGGCCGGTCGCGACAAGCCAATAGGCTGTTGCAGCCGCCACGGACAGCGCGACCAGGCAGACCGCTACCGAGGCGCGCCCGTACTGTCGGCCAATGCTGCCAAGTGAACGCGCCCGCGGCGACGACACGGCGCGATCGTGTGCCTTGCCCACTCGCCGTTGCGTCGCGCATCTTCCTCGGTCGGCCACGATCCCGTTCCGATCCCGTTCCCTTGAGCACGTCAGCGTGCCGAACGGGCGCGTTGCGCGCGCTACCAAAACTGATAGGTTACTACGTCTCGGGCGCAGCGCTCGGGCGTCGTACGCTTCGCGGCGAGACCGCACGTGGGCGAGGACTGCGCCGTCGCGGGTCCGTCCGCGACGACCCGCCCGCTCGGCTAAGATTGCGGCTGTCCGCTTTGCCGACGGCCTGTCAAGCGTTCGAGTTCGCGCATGACGTACAAATCGACCCAGGTGCCGACCACATGCCGGGCGACGGGCTTCAGCCTACTCGAGCTGCTCGTCGTGCTCGCCCTCGTGAGCCTCATTGGGGCGCTGGCGCTTCCCAACCTGATGGGCCTCTACGACAGCGCGTCGCGCGCAACCGAACGCGACCAGATCCTCGATCAATTCGCCGGCATGGGTCGCGAGGCCATGCTCAAGGGCCACGGCTATGCGGTGTACGGCACGGCACCCGGGCCTCCACCCAGCGACGCGCCGGATTTCGGCGTTCAGCCCTATCCGTTGATCGTCCCCGAAGGCTGGCAGGTCGAACTCGACCGGCCCTTGTGGGTGCGCCCCAACGGGGTCTGCCTCGGCGCGACGGTTACCCTCAGCCATCCCGATGCGCCACCGGTGGAAGTGGCCTTGGCACCGCCCTACTGCCGGGTGGACGGCGATGCCTAGGCGCCGGATGTCGGCCGGCTTCACGCTGCTCGAAGCGGTGGTTGCGATGGCGGTTTTCGCCGCCGCCGGCATGGCGCTGTACGCGCTCTTCAACGCCAACCTGATCTCCCTCGGCCGTGCGCAGGACGTGACGGCACAGCTCCCCACTGTTCACCGGGCCATGGAGTACCTGTCAGCCATAGACCCGGCGCAGCAGCCCACGGGCCAGATCGAACTCGGCGGCTACGACGTCACCTGGTCGTCGCGCCTGATGGAACCGGCACGTGAAAGCCAGACCGCGCAGGGCTATCGCGGCTACCACGAGTTGGGCCTTTACGAGATCACCTTCGACATCAGCCGACTCGACGAGTTGGTCGCAAGCCACAGGCTCCGCGTCATCAGCCAGCGCCAGGTCCGCTGGCCGTCCCTGGAATGACGCCCGTGGCGCAGGGGGCAACCAAGGCCGCCAGGCTGGTCGGCGGCATGACCCTCCTCGAGCTGCTCGTCGTTCTCGCACTGGTGGCCCTGCTCGGCACCCTGATCGCCCAGGGGCTGGGCTTCTTCCTCGCCCGTTACGACACCGTGCAGCGCGTGGCCCGGGATGCGGGTCAGGCCGGCCTGCAGCAACACTGGTTCGCATCGTCGGTGGAAGGCATGGTCCCGTACCGACAGTTGGAGCGCCAGTTCACCGGCGATGCTGCGACCTTTGCTGGCATCACGACCCAGCCGCTGGCCGCGGAGTCGGGCATGCCGGTGCGCGCGCGCTGGATGATCGAGGACGACGGCGTCGCCAGCCACGTCCTCTACCAGGAGGACGCCGCGCCGACCAACGACGGCGCCTTGCGCTGGACCGTGCTGCGCACGCCGGATGCGGTCGCCTTCCAGTACGCAGGCCAGGACGGGACATGGCTCGATGCGTGGCCCGCGCGCGAGGCCGGCGAGCGGATTCCTCGGATGGTTCGCCTGGTCGGTCCGGCCGGCGTTATCTGGCTCGCCCGTTTCGACCTGTTCCCCGAACCCGTCACGAACTACAGCGAGTTCTGATGGCCACGAGGTCCGAAGGTTTCGTGCTGGTCGCCACCCTGTGGGTGCTCGCCGGCCTGACGATCCTTGCGGGCTACGTCGACGGCGTGACCACGGACAGCGTTGAGCGGGCCACCTTGGCCCGCCAGGCGCTGCAGCGCGAACTTGACCGCCGCAATACCAAGGCGACGCTGGTCTACCTGCTGGCGACCAACCGCAAGAACCACCGGGCGCTCGTCGTCGACAATGAGCAGCGCTTCGTCGAGTTTGTCGACGAGCAGTTGCCGCCAGGCGATGCCGAGGTCGCGCTCACCGGCCAAGCCTACGCGGGGCTGGGCGAGATCAACTTCGCGATCCAGGACGAGGCGGGCATGGTGCCGGTCAACGCGCCCAATGCGCCGCAGCTTGCCGCCATGCTCCGCCACGTGGGGGTATCGGCCCAGGATGCCGTGCGCGTCGTGGCCCGCGTCTCCGACTACGTGGATATCGACGTCGAGCTGACGCTGAACGGCGCCGAGCACTTCGACTACGTGCGCCGCGGCCTGCCGCCGCCGCCGAACTGGCTGATGGCGAGTCCCCTGGAACTGAAGAAGGTGCTCGGCCTCGAGCAGATCATCACCGACGAACAATGGCGTCGCCTGCGACCGGTGCTCACGATGCGCCAAGGCATCGGGCTCAACGTCAGCACGATGCCGTCGGAACTCATTGCGGCGCTGCTCGATGCCGACGAAAGGGCTGTGCGTGACATCATGGGGGAGAGCGGTACGCGTCCCTTGGACGCCAGCCGTCTCATGCAGCTTGCCGGCTGGGCCGCCACGATCGACCCGGAGGAGCTCCGGGTGCTGCCGGCCGATCACCTGCGGATCACGACCTGGTATGCGGGTGGTGCGCGCCACGTCGCCGGCATCCACCTGACGCCATACGTCGACGGCGCCGCCTGGCGCCAGGACTACCGCTACACGGAGTCACCGGTTGATGGCGCGGCCAGTGCCACCTCGCCGATCAGCGTTTCGGCACCGCTCCTTCAATAGCAGGCGGTCGTAGAGCTTTCGACTCTTTCGCTTGACCGTTGGGCTGGCGGCCGGGTGCGCGGCGGTACCTGGAAGAGTGCCCAATGTTGGGGACGCGGATCGGGGCGTTGGTTCCTATAGTGCGGCGCGTGCGCGAATCGGAGCCGATTTCGAGGTCTGCACGTCGTCTGGCGTCGGGTGGTGCGGGCGCGCCCATGCGTGGGCGGGCCGCTCTGACCGTGTCTCTCGGAGTGTTTCTTTGCTCTGCCACGACCGCGGCGTCGGCCGATGCCCTGCTTAGCAACCTCGACGAGAGCAGCGATGTCGGCATCGTTGTCGGCACCCCGGCCGATTCCTCGACGCCCGGGCCTGCCGAGGCGATTCGATTCCAGACGGGCAGCGGCGAGCGCGGCTACAACATCACGTCGGTCAAGGCTGTTCTGGTCGACGCCGCGGCCTCCGACGGCGTCCGGGTCAGGATTTTCAGGGCGAGGTCAAACGGAACGCCGTATCTCAGCCTGTACACGCTGAGCAACCCGACCATCGCCGACGGGACGCTGACCTTCAACGCACCGGCGAGCGCCTACCTGAAGAGCAACACGCCGTATTTCGTGGTGTTCGACTCGACGGCCTGGGACACCGGCGACGACTACGAGATCCGAGGGACGGAGTCGGAATCGCTCAACAGCGCGGCGACCGGCTGGAGCTTGAACACGGATCGGCATTCCGGGACCGAGGACTCGACGTACTGGACAACCGGTAGCGCGGTGCCGCTCATCGAGATCAGCGGAGATGCCGTCGTCCGATCCAATGACGCGACCTTGAGCGCGCTGTCGATGAGCGACGGGACTCCCCGATTCGTCACCGTCCTGTCCCCGGGCTTCGACACGTCTATGACGTCCTACACCTCGAGCGCAGCCGCCGTGATCGACCAGATCACGATCGAAGGAACCGCGACCAACGCCGACGGCGCCACCGTGGCCTACCTCGACGGCGACGACCAGACGCTCGCCGACGCCGACGGCGTGAAGGAGGGCTTCCAGGTCGATCTTGAAGTCGGCGCGAACACCATCAAGGTGCGGGTGACGGCGGAGGACGGCACCACCACCCGGACCTACACCCTGGTGGTGACGCGGGACGAGCCGCTGGCGTCGCCCGATGCCCTGCTCAGCAATCTGGACGAGCCCAATGTCACGAGCCTCTATGCCGGCACGCCCACCAGGAAAATCCGCTGGACGCTTGCCGTTGGATTCGAGACCGGCAGCAACGAAGGGGGATACACCCTCACGTCGGTCAAGGGCGTTGTCTCCTTCAACACGGCTTCGAGCGGCATGCGGGTCAGGATCTTCAGCAGCACGGCCGAAGGAAGGCCGGGGGACAGCCTGTACACGCTGAGCAGCACCGCGAACAACATCGGCGTCAGGACGTTCGAGGCGCCCGCGGATGCCACTCTCGAGAGCGACACTTCCTATCTCGTGGTGTTCGACACGGCGAACTCCAGAGTCGGCAAGTACTACAAGCTTAGGGAAGGTCTGATCAACCTCGGTTTCGCGCCGCGAGTGGGTGTCGGCGGCCTG
>JAPOYV010000025.1 GCA_026706385.1 Gammaproteobacteria bacterium | reverse complement strand
CTTGTGCTCGCGACGCAGCACGCGCTCGATGTCCACCATGCCCATCTCCAGGGACACGCCGTCCGCCACCTGCGCAGACAGGCCGCGCAACCGATCTTGACCGAAGACGCGTAGCTCGGCGGTGGTCAGTGGAATGAACACCCGGTCGTCTGGTTCCGGGCCGAAGCGTTCGCCGACCGCCTCGAAGACGCCGATGATCTCGAACGGAATGCGGTTGATGTTGAGCGTACGGCCGATCAGGTTCTCGGGCGCCATTTCGAGGTTCTGGGGTATCTCGCTGCCGAGCACGACGACCCGTCGACGCGCAGCGAGGTCGCTCGCCGTGAACATGGTCCCCACGTCGATGTCGACGCCGTGCACGCCCGGGAAGTTCGTGGTGGTGCCGACCACGTCGTGATAGAGGTTCTTGTTGCCGTACTTGATCTGGAGGCCGCCGGAGAGTTCAGGCACGACCTCGGCAAGCAGCGGCGCGTCCCGAACCAAGGCCTCGTAGTCGTCGACGGTGAGCGAGACGCGGTTGGCGGATGCAACACCCCGCCGGAACGACTGGCCTGCCATGACCGAGAGCACGCGAGGACCGAGTTGGTCGATCTGCTCGTCCACGGCACGCTGGGCGCCCGTGCCGAGCGCCACCATGGTGATCACCGCCGCCACGCCGATGATGATGCCGAGCATGGTCAGGCTGGAGCGCAGCAGGTTGGCGATGATCGACGCCAGTGCGACCCGGATCGTCTCGATGATCGACATTACGGTCGTGCCTCGTTCGGACATGGGTTGTACGCAAGTCGCGCCCGTGGCCCGTCGATCGTGATGTCTTTCTCCCCCTCGAGCTCCTCGCTAGCCCGGCGGCGCAAACCCCACCACGCACGCGTACGGGCCGAGATCGAGCGTCGCCTTGGTGCCCCGTAGGCCTGCCGCCGCCATCATCTCGAGTTGCCGCGCCAAGCCAATGCGCCGCCGCCCCGTTCCCGGACGGTCGACGAAATCGGCGTTGAGCAGCAATCCGCCCGGGGCGAGGAGCGCGGCGGACGCCCGATAGATGGCCGCATGCTCCTCGGCGCCGCCAACGTCGTGCAACGCCTGTGTCGAGATCACGGCCCGCGGTACGCGTTCGACCGAGTCCGTCCATGATTCATCGCGAAGGTCGACGACGCGCAAGGAAACACGGTCGCTGAACGGCGCCAAGCGCTGCTCCGCCATGGCCAGCATCGGCGCCGAGAAGTCGAGGCCCTCATAGGTCATGGCCGAGCGGTTGCCGAGGAGGAACTCGGCGAGCAGGCCCGGCCCACAGGCTAGTTCCACGACGTGGGCCGCGTCGTCGGTCTGCAGCTCGAGATGGAGGTGCGCCAGGATGTGGTGGAAGACGCTGCGACGGATCGGATTGTCGACCTTCTTCGCCCACGCAGCGACGTACTCGGCGCTGTGGAACTGGTGGGGACACGTGGCGACGTCGGACACGCTCAGAAGTCCTCGACGGGCGTCCACTGCGGCTGCCAGCCGTCAGCGACCGCGGCGCCCTCGGCCACCGCCAATCCGGGGAGTGCGACGAGCGCTCCGTCGTCGGCAAAGAGCAGTGGCCAGCCGGGCCGGCGCCACGGCGGCACACCGGCATCGTGGAGCAGCGCCTTGACCGACTTGGTCAGGTTGCGGCCATCCACCCGCAGTCGTTCGCCACCGTTACGCGGGCGTACGGTCAGGCGCATGCCCTCCGGCAAGCCGCGCCCGTCACGATGCCACCCGAGCGCACCGCTGCCGATCCGTGCACAGACGCCGACGGTAACGGGCTGCGCCGCGAGCGGCGCGGATTCGCGAACCAGGTGCCAATGGTCGGCATGGCGCCAAGCGCGAATGCCAGGTGCAACGGTCACCTGGGGCATGCGGTCCCGGCACGCCGAGGTCTGGCGCCGGATTTGCGCCACGGCGGCGCGCGCGACCGGCAAGCCAGCCGCCCTCAGCCAGTTCTCGATCGTCGTCGTGCTCACCGCGGATGCCGCGAGCGGTACCGGCGCGGAAGCGGGTCGCCGCCGGGCGAGCCGCTCCACCGCGTCGGGGAACCGCTCCTCGATGCGCGGCAGGACGCGCGCGCGGATGTAGTTGCGGTCGAAGCTCAAGTCCTCGTTCGACGGGTCCTCGATCCAGCGCAGTCCGTAGTGCTCGGCATACGCGGTAATCGCTGCCCGGCGGATCCCGAGCATCGGTCGGACCAACAGGCCGGCACCGAGGCGTCGTTCCACGGGCATCCCACCCGGTTCACGACCGGTCAACAGTTGCCAGAGCCGGGTTTCCGCCTGATCGTCGGCATGGTGCGCCAAGGCGAGCAAGTCGCCCGAACGGAGCAGTTCCCGCCACGCCGCATAGCGGGCACTCCGGGCCGCCTGTTCCCGATTGCCGCCGACCGCGACACAAACGCGCCTGGCCTCGAAGCCGACGCGCAAGTCCGCCGCCACATGGGCGCAGTGCCGCGCCCACGCGGCGGAGTCGGCGTTCAAGCCATGGTCGATGTGCGTCGCCGCCACGCCCGGAACGTCCCGCAGCGCGTGCAGGAGCACGGTCGAGTCGCGCCCGCCGCTGAATGCCACCCAAAGCGCGCCCTTCGCCTGCCCATCGAACCAAGGCGCCAGCGCCGCCGTCTCGGCAACGGTTCGGGCAACAAGAGAAGCCTCAACCGGCATAGCGGACGGAGACGGCCTCGTCGCCGAACGCCTCGCGCATGCCCAGCAGCAACTCATCGTTTAAGTCCACGCGCCATGCGTTGCCGAGCACGATGCGACCGCCGGCCGATGCCCCACGGTAGTCCAGGACCACCCGGCCGCCGCGGTCCGCCAGGTGGGGACGCAACGTGTCGCGCAAGCGCGCCGACAGGTCGTCGTCGATCCGATCCGCGGCCAGCCGGACCGCCAAGTGCTCGGCGTAGTAGTTGCGGGCCTCCGCGATCGTCATGATGCTGTCGGCCTTGAGCTTCAATTTGCCGTCGAAATCATCCCGCTGCACCTCGCCCAGCACCACCAGGACCGCGTCCTTGATGAGCTTGGCGCGGTGCTGCTGATACACGTCCCCGAACACGGCCACCTCGATGCGGGCGCTGCGGTCGTCGAGCACCAGGAACCCCATGCTGCCGTTGCGACCCCGTCGCGAGCGCATCGAGACGACGAGGCCAGCCGCGGCCTGCCGACCATCCCTGACCGATAGCGTAGCGATCCGTCGCGGACAGAACTCGCGGATCTCGTGCAGGTAGTCGTCGATCGGATGGCCGGTGAGGTAGAAGCCCAAGGCTTCCTTCTCGCCATCGAGCATGTCGCGCTTGGTCAACGCGCGAACGCGGTCGCGCACGATCGCCGACACTCCCTCCGGAACACCGCCGAACATGTCGTCGATGCCGATCTCCGCGTCGCGCGCGGCCCGCTCCGCGCCTTGGACGGTTGCCGGCATTTCCTCGAGCAGTCGCGCCCGGACGAGTTCGATGGACTCCTCCGACGCCCCGAACGAGTCCATCGCACCCGCCCGGATCAGCGCCTCCAGGACGCGCTTGTTCGCACGCCGGGCGTCTACGCGATGGCAGAAGTCCGCCAGGCTCTCGAAGGCACCGTCCTCGCGGGCCGCGATCATCGCTTCGACGGGACCCTCGCCGACGCCGCGGACCGCGCCGAGACCGTAGCGAATCCCGTTCGTCGTGGCGCTGAACCGGGTGGCACTGAGGTTGACGTCCGGGGGATGCACGGTGAGCCGAAGCCGCTTCACTTCGTCCACCAGCGTCACGACTTTGTCCGTATTGTGCATGTCCGCGGACAGCACCGCGGCCATGTACTGCGCTGGATAGTGCGTCTTCAACCAAGCCGCCCGGAAAGTGAGCATGGCGTAGCTTGCCGAGTGCGCCTTGGGGAACGCGTAGCCCGCGAACTTCTCGACCTGGTCGAATATGTCGTTGGCGATGCGTTGGTCCACCCCCGCATCGTCCGTCCCCGCGAGGAACTGCCGGCGCACTTCGATCATCTCCTCCGGCTTCTTCTTGGCCATCGCGCGGCGCAGGAGGTCCGCCTGGCCGAGGGAGAAACCCGCGAGGCGCTGCGCCATGTTCATGACCTGCTCCTGGTAGAGCATGACGCCGTAGGTGCCGGCCAACGGGTCGCGAAGCGCTTCGTGCGGGTAGGAGACCGGCTTCTTGCCGTGCTTGCGGTCGATGTAGTCGTCGACCGCGCCCGACTGCAGCGGACCCGGTCGGTAGAGGGCCACCAGCGCAATGATGTCGTCGATGGTGTCCGGCTGAAGACGTCGGATGAGGTCCTTCATGCCTTCCGACTCGAGCTGGAAGACCGCCGTGGTCTCCGCGGTCTTCAGGAGTTCGTAGGTGGCGGGGTCGTCGAGCGGCAAGCGCATGACGTCGATCAGTTCCTCGCCAGTCCTGGCGCGTTCCTCGTTGATCGCTCGCACGGCCCAATCGATGATGGTGAGCGTCTTGAGCCCGAGGAAGTCGAACTTGACGAGGCCAGCCTCCTCGACGTCGTTGAGGTCGAACTGCGAGACGACGCCGCCACCGGCGTGGTCGGCGTAGAGCGGAACGTAGTCGGTCAGCGTCGTCGGCGCGATGACCACGCCACCGGCATGCTTGCCGATATTGCGGACGATGCCCTCGAGCTTGTAGGCCATGTCCATGATTTCGGCGGCGTCCTCGTCCCGGTCGACGAAGTCGCGCAGTTCCGACTCACGCTCCAGCGCCTTTTCGAGGGTCATGCCGACCTCGAACGGGATCATCTTCGACAGCCGGTCGGCCAAGCCGAAGGGCTTGTCCTGTGCGCGCGCCACGTCGCGAACGACGAGGCGGGCGGCCATCGTCCCGAAGGTGACTATCTGGCTGACCGCGTCGTGGCCATAGCGTTCCGCCACGTGGGCGATCACGCGCTCCCGGCCCTCCATGCAGAAGTCGATGTCGAGGTCGGGCATAGACACGCGCTCCGGATTCAGCAGGCGCTCGAAGATGAGGCCGTAGCGGAGCGGATCCAGATCCGTGATGCCGAGGCAGAAGGCCACCAACGAGGCCGTGCCCGAACCTCGGCAGCCTACCGGGACATCGTTCTGCCGGGCCCAGAGTACGAACTCCTGCACGATGAGGAAGTACCCGGCAAAGCCCATCTGATCGATGATCCCGAGTTCGTATTCAAGGCGCGCGTGGTAGGCATCGGCGTCGCTTTCGCCCGCCTGCGCACCGGCGGCGAGATAGCCCTCGAGTCCGCGAACGGCCTCCTCGCGCAAAGTCGCTCCGAGCGTGGCGCCGCTCGGTACCGGGTACTCGGGCAGGTGGTAGGTGCCAAGTTCGATCTCGCAGTTGCAGCGCTTGGCGATCTCCACCGTGTTGTCGATGGCCTCGGGGAGATCGGCGAACAACGCCCGCATTTCCGCGGGGCTGCGCAGGTACTGTTGATCGCTGTAGCGGCGTTCGCGCCTGGCGTCCGTGAGTACGCGGCCTTCCTGGATGCACACGCGGGTCTCGTGGGCCTCGAAATCCTCGGTGTCCATGAACCGAACGTCGTTGCTCGCGACGACCGGCACGCCCTCGCGGAGGGCGAGATCGACCGCCTCGAGGACGAACTGCTCTTCGCCCCGCCGTCCCGTGCGCACCACCTCGAGATAGACGCGATCGGCGAACCGGTTGCGCCAGGCCGCAAGCCGCCGAGCGGCGACATCCGGCGAGCCGCTTGCCGCCCCGACATCGCTCGCTGCACCGAGCAGGACGATCAGGCCCTCGGCCGCATCCAGGATCGCTTCCCGGGCGACGCGCCCGTGGCCATGGCCGTCCCCGTGCCCGCGCGCCGGTGCGTCCGTGTAGGCTCGCGACACCAGGCGCAGGAGGTTGGCATAGCCGGTCGCGTCGGCCACCAGGACGACGCAGCGGCACAGCGTCCCGTCCGCGCCTTCGTAATCCAAGTCGGCACCGACCAACGGCTTGATCCCGGCATCGCGACAGGCGGTGTAGAACTTCACGAGCCCGAAGAGATTCGTGCGGTCGGTCAGCGCCACCGCCGGCATGTTCAGATCGCGGATCCGGCTGGCGAGGTCCTTGACCTTGATGAGACCGTCGGTGATGGAGAACTCGCTGTGGACGGCGAGGTGCACGAAGTCGGCAAGCCCCGGGTCGGCCTGGCCATGCTCCCGGGCCGGCTCGATCTCGTCCCCTGTCTGATAGCTGATTCGCTCGGCAGGAAGCGCGGCGCTGCCGCGTGCGACATCAATGTCGCGTGCGGCATTCATGGGCCGTGCGTCCACAGCGCGGTTTGCCGCTCCGGGTCGTCGCCACCCAATGCAAGCGCCACCGGGGCGAACGTGCGCCGATGCAGCGGCGTCGGGCCCAAGCGGCGGAGACTGTCGAGATGCGACGGCGTTGCGTAGCCCTTGTGGCACTCGAAGCCAAAGCCCGGATAGCGCGTCGCCGCCGCGGTCATCTCCGCATCGCGCGCCACCTTGGCGATGATCGACGCCGCGCTGATCGCCGGCACCGTGGCGTCGCCGCCAACGACCGCGACGCTTGCACACGGCAGAGTCGGCGCGATATTGCCGTCGATGTAGGCCACCCGCACGCCGAACGGGAGACGCTCGACGGCGCGGCGCATGGCGACCAGGGCCGCCCTGAGAATGTTGATGCGGTCGATCTCGGCCACCTCGGCGCGCCCGAGCGCCCATGCGTGCGCGCGCTCACGGATCTCGGCGGCGAGTTCGTCGCGCCGCGCGACGGTCAGTTCCTTCGAGTCGCGCAGCCCGTCGATGGGTCTCGCCGGGTCGAGTACGACGGCGCCCGCGACCACCGGGCCCGCCAGCGGGCCGCGGCCAACTTCATCGACACCCGCGACATGGGCGCCCTCAAGCATGAAACGCTCGCCAAGCAGATCATCCTGTCCATGGACCATCGGCAGGTAGCTTATGAGCCGTTCATCCTGACGTTCCCCGCCCCGCGAGAGACAGTACCACCTCCGCGGCCTTTCCGGCACCGCCTTGGCGGAGTTTTTTGTGCCAATGGGCGCACGTGTCGAGGTATGCCGGGTCGTCCTGGCAGCGGCGGTACTGCTCGATGAGAGCGTGCGTCAGCCGCGCCGGTTGCGCTTGCTCCTGGAGTAGTTCCGGGACGAGTTCGCGCCCGGTCAGGATGTTCGGCAGGGCGACGTACGGCGACGTCTTCAAGCGGCGGATCACCCAGGCGCTTAAGCGCCCCATCCGGTAGGTCACCACCATCGGCCGGCGCAGCAGCATGGCCTCCAACGTCGCCGTGCCCGACTTGACGAGAACAAGGTCCGCGGCCGCGATCACCGTGCGCGACTGTCCGTGGACGAGCCGCACACCGCCGACTGGAACTTCGGCCAGAACCCGCCGCATCGCGTCATGGACGGTGGGCGTTGGTGCCGGGATTACGAACTCGGCGTCGGGAAAGGTCTCCCGCAAACACGCCGCGGTACGCAGGAAAACCGCTCCGTGGTACGCGATCTCGGATGACCGGCTGCCCGGAAGGAGCGCCACGACGAACCCGTCGGGCGCGACGCCTAGGGCTTCCCTTGCACGTCGCCGGGCGTCGACGGAGCCCGCATCGGGGGCGACCTCGTCGGCCAGCGGATGGCCCACGAAAACTGCGCGGCCACCATGGTCCTGGTACAAGGACGGTTCGAACGGGTAAAGCGCCAAGACCGCGTCCGCCGTCTTGGCGATGCGCTTGATCCGGCCCGGGCGCCACGCGTACACGGACGGACTGACGTAGTGCGCGGTCGGCATGCCGCGCTTCTTCACCGCCCGTTCGAGCATGAAGTTGAAGACGTTGAAGTCCACGCCGACCACGACGTCCATGGGTTCGGCGAGGAACCGGCGTCTCAGCCGTCGCAGCAGCCGGAACAGGCTCGGGCTACGCAGGAGCGGATCCTTGAAGCCGTTGACGGCTAGCGCCTCCAAGGGAGCAAGCGCTTGCAGGCCTTGCGCGAGCATCGACTCGCCCCCGACGCCGACGAATTCGACGTCTCCCGCTCGGTCCCGTATCGCGGCCATGAGCCGTCCGCCGAGGATGTCGCCGGACGTCTCTCCTGCGACGATCCCGATCTTCACCGCATCCCGGCCCTACCGGCACGCAGCAGTCGTGTGTCGAGATCTCGCGCAGCGCTCGCGTTACTGAGCTTGGGAGATTTCGCGCCAGCGAAATCTCTTCGACCGCTTGCGGTCGACGGCGAGCGCGCAGCGCTCGCGTTACTGCTCGCGTTACTGACGGCGACGCTCACGGACGATGCCGTGCTCCGACGCTTCGATCGAGCCGACGAAACACGCCACTTCGGGTACGTCGGCCGCGACCGGCTGGAGTTCGCGCAAGGCCTCGGCCAGCGTCAGGCCACGCCGATAGACGGTGTTGTAGGCGTCCTGCAGTGTCTTCTTCACCTCGTCGCTCAAGCCCAGCCGACGCAGCCGCTCGACGTTCAAGCCCACGGCGCCAGCCGGATTGCCGTCCACCGTCACGTAGGCCGGTATGTCCTTGGTCACCAGCGACATGGCACCCACGAAGGCGTAGGCGCCGATGCTGCGGAACTGGGGCACGCCCGCGTAGCCGCTGAGAACCGCCTCATCCCCGACGGACACGTGCCCGGCGACCGAGGCGTTGTTGGCCATCACGATCCGGTCGCCGAGTACGCAGTCGTGACCGATGTGGACGTAGGCCATAAACAGGTTGTCGCTGCCGATGACCGTTCGGCTCCGGTCCGTGGCCAAGCCACGGTGGATCGTGACGCCTTCGCGGATCACGTTGCGATCGCCGATGGTCAGCGTCGTCGGTTCGCCCTTGTAGGCGAACGCGGGGGAACCTTCGCCGACGGTCGAGAACTGGAAGATGCGGTTGCCGCGACCGAGCACCGTCGGGCCGCGCAGGATGACGTGCGGTCCGATCTCGCAGTCGTCGCCAACCACCACGTCCGGTCCCACGATGGACCAGGGACCCACCGAGACGTCGCGTCCGAGGCGCGCCGTGGGATCGACAATCGCTCGCTCGTCGATCCGCACCCCTGGCCCCGACGTCCCACTCAAGGTTCGATCTTCCGTTCCACGCAGATGAGCTTCACCGAACAGGCCAGCTCGCCATCCACGTGCGCTTCGCAGTCGAACTTCATGAGTTGACGACGGCGGCTTGAGATTCGGCCATGAAGCTCGAGGACGTCGCCCGGGCGGACGCGGCGCTTGAAGCGAGCGTCGTCGAGCCCGGCAAGATAGTGCAGATAGCCGTCGCCGGGTTTCCGGCCCGAGGTCTTGAACGCCAGTACGCAGCAGAGCTGCGCGAGCGATTCGACGATGAGCACGCCCGGCATGATGGGATAACCCGGGAAGTGTCCCTGCAGGTAGGGCTCGTTGCCGGAGACGTTCTTGCGGCCGACGATGTACTCCCCCGGCACGACTTCGTCGACGCAGTCGAGGAGCAGGAACGGATACCGATGCGGTAAGTGGTCGAGGACTTCGTCGATAGTCAACTGCACTTGCGTTTACGTCCCCTCAAGCCGTCTTGCGATCCAAGCCCCTCGGCTACGGCCGCTTGGTGTCCCTTTCCAGGCGCGCGATCCGCCGGGCAAGCTCGTCGAGTTGGTTGAAGCGCAACGCATTGCGCCGCCAACGACGGTTCGTATTATGCAAAACGCCACCGGAATACACACCCGGCTCGGTAATCGACCGGGTGATCGTGGTGACCACGCCCACCTGCACGTAGTCGCAGATTTCCACCGGCCCGTCGCCGGCGACGCCCGCGCCGCCGGCCAGCGCGCAGTGGCGTCCGATCTTCGTGCTCCCGGCGAGCCCCACGGCGCCGCAGATCAAGGTGTGCTCGCCGATCTCGCAGTTGTGGCCGACTTGCACCTGGTTGTCGATCTTCACGCCGTCATGAACGACGGTGTCGGCGAGCGCGCCGCGGTCAATGGTCGAGCAGGCCCCGACGACCACATCGTCCCCGATGGTCACGCCGCCGAGTTGGGCGATCTCGACGAGTTCGCCGGTTTCGCCCGGCGTGAACCCGAAGCCATCGGCACCGATCACGGCGCCGGAATGAATGACGCAGCGCTGCCCGATGCGAACGCCGTGATAGACGCACGCGTTCGGATGCACGACGGTTCCCGCACCGATCCGGCTGCCCTCCCCGACGTACGCGTTGGCGCGAATCTCAGCGCCGGGGCCGACCTCCGCACCCGCGGCGACAACGGCGCCCGGCCCGACCGCGGCGTCGCTGTCGACGCGGGCAGTGGCAGCGACGTGCGCCGCGTCGTGGATCCCAGCGGGGATGCGCGGGGGTGTAGCGAACAGTTGCGAGACGTAGGCGAACGCTAGGTACGGGTTGGCAACCACCACGGCCGTTGACGGGCACGCCGATGCATCGCCCTCACGAAGCAGCACGGCTGCCGCGCGCGTGCCCGGTAGAAACCGCCGGTACGCCGGCCCCGACAGGTGCGTGATCTGATCAGGTCCGGCAGAGTCGATGGGCGCAAGACCGCGGATGGCGGCCGTCCCATCGCCGCGCACGTCGGCGCCGCCAGACAGCTTGTCGCCAATGGCCTCGGCAATCTCCCGAACGGTGGGCACGCCCTAAGCGCGTTCGACTGCTCGGGAACGCTGGCCCGGTGGCGTCAGTCCTGCCCAGCCTCGGCGTAGCGCTCGTTGAGCTTTTCGGTCACCTTGGCGGTGATGTCGTGCCGCGGGTTGACGTAGCCGACGTTGCTGCGCTCGAACACGAGGTCGTAACGCTCGACCTCGACTAGGTCGTTGACGATGGCCTGGACTTTTGGCCCCATGACCTGGACGAGTTCCTGCTGCCGGTCCTGGACGTCCTTCTGCAGCTTCTGGGCGCGGAACTCGAGGTCAATCTGCTTGTTCTCGATGTCCCTCGCGACCTTGCGCTGCTCGTCCGCCGACATGACATCGCCTTCGTCTTGGACGCGCTGGCGCAAATCGGCGATTTCCTGCTGCAGGCCCTGCAACTCGGTCTGCTCGGGCGCGAGTTCCTGTTGCAGGTTCGCCGTGAAGGCCTGGGCCTCTTCGCTTTGCTGGATCGCCTGCACCGTGTTCACCACGGCGACTTTGAGCTGGGCGACCTGCGCGGCCTCGCTCTGTGCAGCCGCGGTGGGTGCCGCGAGGGCCATGCCCCCGAGCGTGGCGGCGGCGACCCAAGCCTGCCATTTCATTGCGTTTCTCGCCTCAGAGTACATGCGGCGGTTCTCCTAGTGATCAATGAACGCGAATTCGGCGCAGCCCCGGCGGCGCGCTGCCCCGGCGGCGCTTTCGCCGGGCGCGCATTATAGCCAGCCGACAGCGTGCGCGCCCGCGCAGAACTAGAACGAGTGGCCGACTTCGAAGGAGAACCTCTCGACCTCGTCGCCGGGCTTGTTGTTGAGCGGCTCAACCAAGGCGAACGACATCGGCCCCATGGCCGACAGCCACGTGATGCCAAGCCCTGTCGTCACCCGGATCTCCTCCGGATCGGGTTCGAGACAGCGCAGGCTGAACGCCGGGCAATGGGTATTGAAGACGTTCCCGGCGTCGACGAAGAAGGTGGAACGCACGCCGCGCGACTCGCCGATGAACGGCATCGGGAAGATGATCTCGGCCGTACCCTCGACGAGGACGTTGCCGCCGAACGGCCGGCCCTCCGGTCGGGCGAAGAAACTCGTATCGGTGATCTTCGGACCCAAGGTGCTCTTCTCGAAGCCCCTGACCGAGCCGAAGCCGCCGGAGAAGAAGTGCTCGTAGAACGGGTACGTGGGTGTCGACGCGTACACGTCTCCGTAACCCAGGCGGGTGCGCAGGTGCCCGGAGAGCTTGCGTGCGAACGGGAACGGATAGTACAGGTCGGCGTTGTAGACCAGCCGGTAGAACTGCAGGTCGCTGCCCGGCAACGACACGGTGGCACTCAGCGACTGGCGTCGTCCAGCGGTGGGGAACAAGCCATGGTTCAGCGTCGTTCGCAGCCACAGCCCTTGCGCTTTGACATTCAGGAAGTTCGCGCCGGCCTGGCTGATGAAGTCGGTGATCTCTCGCGCCGAATACAGGTTGTCGTTGATGCTCGTGTGCTCGACCGAAACGCCGAACTGCAGGCGCTGCGCCTCGCCCACGGGAAAGTCGAAATTCACGCCGGCCCCGTAGGCGTCGGTGGAATACCGCGCGATGTTGATGGCGTAGAAGTTGGTCTCCCGGGCGAAGACGTTGAACCCGCGGCTGATGCCGTCGACGGTGTAGTAGGGATCGTGATAGCTGAAGTTGGCCGCTTTCTGGTAGTCGCTCCAACTGATCTGCGCGCCGATGCTGTTGCCCGTGCCCGCGACGTTCTTCTGCTGCACGCCAAGCGACACCATCATGCCGCCCCACTGCGAGTAGCCGAGTTGCGCCGTGTACGCGCCGGTCGGCAACTCCTCCACGGTGAAGTCCACGTCGACCTGGTCGTCCGCGCCAGGCACCTGCGGCGTCTCGACGTTGACCGAGTTCGGCTTGAAGTAGCCGAGTTGGTCGAGGCGCGTCTTGGACCGGTCGATCTGCCGGGTAGACGCCCAGCCGCCCTCCACCTGGCGCATCTCGCGACGCAGCACGTTGTCCTGGGTCAACGAGTTGCCCGCGAAGCTGATGCGACGTACATACGCGCGTTTGCCGGCATCAACCACGAACTTGACGTCGACCAGTCCGTTCTCCTTGACCTCGGGCACACCGGATGCGCTCGCGAAGGTGTAGCCGGAATTGCCGAATGCCGTGGTGATGCGCTCCTCCGTTGCGGTGACCGCAGCCCGGTTGAAGGTCTGACCCTTCTGCACGATGAACAACCCGGTGACGAGGTCCGGATCCACGTCCGAGACGTCGCCGATCAGCTTGACCTCGTCCACCGTGTACTTGTCGCCTTCGTGAACGTTCACGGTGACGTACACCGAGCGCTTGTCCGGGGTGATGCTGACCTGGACCGAGCGGGCGTTGAACTCCACGTAGCCCCGGTTCTGGTAGTAAGCCTCCAGCGTCTCCAAGTCGCCCTGCATCTTCTCCCGCGAGTACTTGTCCTTGCCGCGCAGGAAGGACAGCAACGTGGGATGCTGCAGTTCCAGGGGCGCCAGCAATTCCGAGTGGCTAAAGACCTCCGCGCCCACGAAGTTGATCTGGCGGACCCCGGACCCCTTGCCTTCGTCGATGTCGATCTCGATGTCGACCCGGTTGCGGCGTAGCGTCTTGACCGATGCGTCGATCGCGGCGTCGTAGCGTCCTTGCGCAAAGTACGAGCGCTGCAGTTCGATGCCGATCCGTTCCAGCGTCGCCTGCTTGAAGATCTCGCCTTCGCGGAGGCCGGCCTCGCCGAGGCTCTCCAGCAGATCTTCGGTCTTGATCGCCTTGTTGCCGTCAAGCTCGATCTCCTCGATGGCCGGGCGCTCGCGCACGCGTACGATCAGGGTCGCGCGATTGTCCGCTTGGGCATCGTTGCCGAGCGACCCCTCGTCGCGCAGCATCTGTATGTCGTCGAAGTAGCCGGACTTGAACAGCGCCCGCGTCAACTCGCGGATCTCCGCGCCGTCAACGGTGTCGCCGACGTTCACCGGCAAGAGGTTGAAGACCGTGCCGGACGACACCCGCTGCAGTCCCTGCAACTGGATGTCCGCCACCTTGAACGACCCCGTGCGAGCCGGCAACTCGTCGAGCGAAAACGACTCCGCGGCGAAGGTATGCGCGGGCACGATCACGGTCGTCGCAACCAAGAACGCGAACGCGTTCACCGTCGTCCCATTTGCCAAGGGGTGTTTCATGCTCGCCTCCTCGTAATGCGCCGAAAACCGCGGGCCGCTAGAACCAGCGTGTGAAGTCGTTGTAGAAGGCCAGGACCATGATACCGACCACCGCGGCGATGCCAAGCCGCGCCCCCACCGCCTCGGCCATCGGCGGGAGCGGTTTCTTGCGCACGATTTCCAACGTGTGGCCGACGACCTGGCCCCCGTCCAGGATGGGAATCGGCAACAGGTTGATCACGCCGAGGCTGATGGACAGGAGCGCCAGTATCGACAGGAATCGACCGATTCCGACCCGGGCCGACTCGCCAGCGACGACCGCAATCGTGATCGGGCCCGAGATGTTGCTCGGCGACACGGTGAGCGTCACCATCTTGGCCAGCAGGCCAATCGTCAGTCCCGTGTTCGACCACGTCTGACCGGCGGCCCGACCGAGCGCTTCGAACGGCCCGTACTGCACGACGCGCTTGGGCAAGGCCACGTAGGCGCCAATCTGCCCGAACTGAGCCCCGTCGTCGTCCACCATGACGCCCGGTGTGATCCGCAACGTGCGCTCGCCACCGACATCGTCCACCACGTCAAGGCGCAGTTCCCGGCCTGGATTGCCGCGAACGCGTTCGACGAATTCGCTCCACAGGACCATTGGCTCGCCATCAACGTAGGTGATGCGATCGCCGGCACGGAGCCCGGCGCGCTCGGCCGGCCCGTCGGCCATGACCTCGCCGATCGCGGCCAAGAGACCGGACTGTAGTCCAAGGGCGCCAACCGTGTCCGGATCGTCCTCGCCAACCAGCCAGTCCTGGATCGGAATCCGGTGGCGTCCGGCAGCGCCGCTGCCACTGGTCTCCACCTCGATAACTCCCGAGTCGCCAAGGCGTGCGGCCAGCGCGAGTCCAACATCAAGCCAAGCGTTGGTGGACTTGCCGTCCACCGCGACGACCTCCTGTCCCGCATGCAGACCCGCTTGATCGGCCGGGCTGTTGGGCACGACGGCACCGATATGCGGGATGGCAACCGTGACGCCCACCACGGCACTCAACCAATAGAAAAGGAAGGCGAGCAGAAAGTTGGCGCCCGGTCCGCCAAGCGCAATGGCCAGGCGCCACTGCGGAATCAGCCGGTCGTAGGAGCGGTGTGCGAGCCTCGGGTCAGCCGGCGCGTGACTGGCCGCGTCGGGGTCGCGCCGGTCGAACATGCGCACGTAGCCGCCGAGTGGCAACGCGGCGACACAGAACTCCGTCCCCCGGCGATCCCGCCAACTGAGTAACGGTTTGCCGAAACCCACGCAGAACCGCACCACGTGAACACCCGCCCAACGCGCCACCAGGAAATGCCCGGCCTCGTGGAAAGTGACCAAGATGCCGATGGCCAGCAACAGGAAAAAGGCGTTGTACAACACGTCCATGGATCGACCTTGGACTCCGTGCCTTGGCCGCAAGTTCCGCCCATCTTAGCAGCCCCTTCTTGCGACCGAATCGGACATTCCCCCCGTCGACGCGTAGGAGATCTGCCATCGCGCCATCCAATCGGGCAGACCGGGTGTGCGGGCCTCCCGGCCTGCCTTGAGCCTCTGGGTAAGCGCCAATGCAGGCGTGGGCTCCGCGTACCGTCAGGTGATCAGCAACGCGAATACCGGCGCCGTCGGCAGGACCGAGTCGATCCGGTCGAGGATGCCGCCGTGGCCCGGGAGGATCCCCCCGGAGTCCTTGACGCCGCGCATGCGCTTCAACGCGCTTTCGAAAAGATCCCCGACCACCGCCGCAGCGACGATAGCCACGCCGAGCAACAGCCAGCCCACCACCGGGCCGTCGAACAACACCGCCGCGCAGGCCGACCACGCCAGCACGGCCGCCGCGCCGCCGAGCGCGCCTTCCACGGTCTTCCCGGGGCTGACCCGCGGTGCCAACTTGCGCCGCCCGAACTGGTGCCCCGTGAAATACGCACCCGTGTCGGCCAGCGCCACAGCAGCCAGAAGCCAGACGATGTGCCAGGCGCCGGCCGAGTCGCCATGCGATCCGGTCGCCGCTTTCAGCACCACCAACGCGAGCCATGCGCCGCCGAGCGCCACCACGCCGCCGGCAAGCGCGACCGGCGTGGCACGCAACAGCGGCGCGCTGGTCGGGTAGGAAACCACCACGCCGGTGGCGACAAGCCAGAACACAACCGCCACCAGCAGGCCCGGCATCCACGCGGCGGGGAACAGCCAAAAGAGGGCAACCGCCGCCGACAAGACCGCCGCGTACGCGACGAATCCCAGCCGCGTCTCGACGCCGCACAACTTGGCCCACTCGTATGCCGCGACGAGCAGGACCAGATGAAAGAACGCGGCCATCCACGCCAGTGGCAGCAACACGACGACGGCGACCACGACCACCGCGAGGATCGCACCCGTTGCCACACGTACCCTTAGCATGCTCGAAGACCCTGCCGGTGCATCCCAGCATCGCCAACGGTCGACAAGTCGGGCCGCGGCGACGCCCCGTGTCGACTCAGGCGGAAGCCCTCCGGCCATACCGGCGCTGCCGGGATGCAAAATCGGCGAACGCATGGTCCAGGTGTTCGGGGTCGAAGTCCGGCCAGAAGCGTGGCGTGAAGTAGAACTCGGTATAGGCGAAGTCCCACAGCAGGAAGTTGCTGATCCGGCGATCGCCGCCCGTGCGAATGCACAGATCGGGTGGCGGCAGATCGCCAAGCGACAGGTGCGTCGCGAAGCATCGTTCGTCGATCGCCTCGGGATCCAGCACGCCGTCTTGAACCCCGCGCGCCAACCGCCGCGTTGCCTCGACGATGTCCCAACGGCCACCATAGTTGACGGCGATAGCCAGGTTCAGCCGGTCGTTTCCCGCCGTGCGCCTCTCGGCGCGATCCATCAAGGCCTGCAGGTCGCGGGGGAACCGGCTCCGCTCGCCGATGAAGCGCAACTGCGCACCCTTCTCGTTGAGTTCCTCGAGGTCTTCGGTGAGGACGCCACGCATGAGGTCCAGAAGCACGTTCACTTCACGCCTCGGCCGCGCCCAGTTCTCGGTACTGAATGCGAACAAGGTCAGGCATTCGACACCACGGTCGGCGCAGGCCTTGGCAATCACCTTGACGTTCTGCGCCCCAGCGCGATGCCCCGCCGCGCGCGGCAACCGGCGACCTTGCGCCCAGCGGTGGTTGCCGTCCATCACGATCGCGAGATGCCGAGGACAGGGTGCGTCCGCGTTCGGGGGTACGAGTTTCAGGCGGGCTTCGGCCATGGCGTGCTTAGCGACCCATCAGGCGCGGACTGTAGCGCGGGACAACCGCTTGGGTTCGCCGTTTTTGTGCAAACACGCCGCCCGGCCGCCCGATCGCCGCTGTCGCGCAGGCGCGGCGCGGCTCTCTATACGAGGGCCAGGCCCCTCGCACTCCGGGCTGAGGGCTCTCCATGCGAGGGGCCGGCCCCTCGCGCTCCCACCGTTGTCCAATGAGATTGTGAGGGTGAAACGGGTCGATCCGTGAAGCGACCGGCGTTGGATGTCCATCTGGCGATGGCGAGGATGTTCG
>JAPOYV010000067.1 GCA_026706385.1 Gammaproteobacteria bacterium | reverse complement strand
CGAGCGTCACAGTCACCGTGCCGTCGCCGTCGGGCCGGACCGTCACCTGGAAGAGGTCCTTCGCGTCGTCGACGCGGGTCACGGCGGTCACGGTGCCGGCGCGCGCGGACAGGGCGTGGGCGAGCAGGTCCTCCGGCGAGATCTCCACGTCGTCGCTGAACGAGAGCCGCAGCGTGAAGTCGCTCGCGCCGTCGTGGCTCGCCGGCTCGTCGAGAAACTCCGCCGTAAGCGGCTCCTGCTCCTGCGCGGCCGCGCTCACGCAGGCGTTGGTGGCCCGGCGGGCCTCGGAGTCCTGGGTCGACGGGTGGAGGAAGTTGGCGCGCACGAGCATGCGGGTGTAGCCGCCGCTGTCGAGGTCCGTTCCCCTGACCCTGAAGTACTCCACACCCAGTCGGCCCCCGAAGTATGTCCGGGTGGCTGGATAGTCGACCCCCACGACCGTCCTGACCTGTCCGTCGGCGCCGATGTCGAACATCTCGCTGCCCTGGTAGACCAGGCCGTCGTTGCGGATCCGCGGATCCAGGCTCCAGCCGACGTTCGTCAGCGTCGTTCCGTGCTCGTCCCTCAGCAGGAACGGACGGCCGAGGCAGCGAACGGCGGTCTCGGTCCCGCTGATTTCGGGTTCCGCCGACGTCCCGCTCATGGTCATGTGCAGGATGTCGTCGTCGTGGTCGTGCGGACCGGAGTACCGCAGGACCACTTGCGGCTGGCGCGTCACCGTGATGGTGTAGGTGCTTGTTGTGGCATCCGCGGACGTGACCTCGACGTCGATCGTGTTTGCCCCCCGTGACAGTTGGAGGCGCGCCCCCCCGGACGGTTGGCCAATCTCCGAGCCCTCGCCGTCGAAGTACCGGATGGTGGCGCGGCGGGCTGCCGTCCTCGCATCGACGGTGATCGTGTGAGTGAGGTGCGGCACCTCCGCCGCGTAGCCTGTGGTGGTGCCGGGAGCGAATTCCGGGGTCAGCGCGAACTCCGGGTCGTAGTCGGGATGGGGGAAGCTGTGGCCGTCCCTGGGGACGTTCCTCAGCTCGAGCGTGCGCAGGGTGGCGTCGGAAGCGCTCGACACCAGCTCGACCCCGAAGACGGCGCCTTCGCGAGCATTGCGCAGCTCGGACGGCGGATCCTGCCAACGGTAGTTGTTGCTCTCGTCATTGAACGAGTTGCTGCGGCCCGCCTCCCAGAGAGGGAAGTCGTGCTCGCCGATCCTCAGCGTCAGGTCTTCGAGCACGGCCGCGGGAATGTCCTTGTCGAGCGTCAGGTGCAGTCTAGGACCGCCGCCGTCGTTGCCTCCCCGGGGCCCGGCCCAGCGGATGCTCTTGACCCGATAGGTCTCTGCATCGAGTACGAACCGGTCCTGGCTCAAGTCACCATATTCGTCACCCTCCCCAAGATAGCCCCTGCGGTTTTGGTCGAAGCCGACCGTCAACGTCGCGCACAGGAGCCCTTGGGCTTCGAGCGAACCGACCAGGGTGGCGTCGGCGCCCAGCGCGCTGCCCCGGATGGCGATCTTCAGCGTGTCGTCGGCATCCAGCAGGTTCTCGTTCCGAAACCCGTTTTCGATGGCCCAGCCGGTGGCGAAGCCGGCATCCTCGGCGCCGGAGTCGGTGGTGTCGAGAATGAAGTCGAGCGGGTCGTCGCCGGTTCCCTCCATCACGACCATGTAGTTGCTGCCTGGGGCGAGTCGGGCGCCGGCCGGGGCGGTGAACCGGTTGAGCGCGCCGTCGGCGTAGGTCGCGGGGGACGTCAGCGTGTAGAGCAGCTCGCCGCGGTCGCCGCTGCACAGCGCGGTGTAGATGTGCGCGGTGAACGTCTCCCCGGCTTCAAGGTCTTCATCCGCGATGTCGATGTCCACGGATTCCAGTTGGTAGCCGCCGGCGTTCGAACCGGTGGTGAACGTCTGTGTCACCTGGTTGTCCGACTGGCCCACCTGCGCCGAGTCGGTGGTGGTCTGGCCGGTGTTCGACACCAGGGTGGCGACGGGATTGGCGTAGCCCCGGAGGTTCATGCGGAGGCTGCGGGAGCTAGCGTCGGCGTTCCAAACGTTGCCTGCCTCATGCCAGTAATACTCGTCCGCGATGCTCCAGTCGGAGAGGCTGTTCGCATCCTCGTCGTCGTTTGTGCGCGAGTTCAACACGTAGCGGACCACCGAACCGGGGGGTACCGGCCTCAGCACCACGGCGTAGGCCGTGCCTGCCGCCAGTTGCACCCCGCCGGAGGGTGCGGTGAAGGTGAGCAGCCCCGCCGAAAACGTCCCAGGCGCCGTGAAGTCCACGCAGGTGTCGGTGGGCAGGTCCGCGCCGGTCACGTTGCACACCTCGACCGAGAACGTGCCGCTTCCGTTGTAGTCAATTTGCACGTTGTTGAGCGTGTAGCCCTGCGCATGCGATCCGGTGCTGAAGCTCTGTGCCACCGGTGGCGAGATGTTGAGGGCCGTTATGCCTCCGACGACGTCGGCGGTGTTGCCGACCAGCTTCCGCTCGGTCTGCGCCTGGGCCTCGACGGACAGGACCACCAGCGCCGCGACCGCTGCCAGGCTGCACAGCGTGCGCGCCCACGGGCCTTTCGCGACCCGGTGGGCCATCGCCGTTCCCGCCTCCCCGGACACATGCCGGGGCGCGGCCCCCCCGCGTTCCGCCCGAGCCACCTTCCCTCCTATGCATGCCATCCGAGAACCCCCGTCCAAAACGCACAACAACGCCCGCGGGATCCCCCCGAGCAGATGTTGACGATGATGGCAGTTCTTGTGTGAAATAGGCGTGATCAGAAGAACTGAAGTGTGCCTATATGGTGAAAATCCGGTCCGTTTCCGTGACCGCCGGCCCGGAAAAGCGCGCCGTGACCCGCGAAGACGACCCGAACCGGCGGATCGAGGTGCTGCGGGAGCGCATCTCCGCCCTGAGCGCGGCGAGCCTGCGCATCGGCTCCAGCCTCGACCTCGACACCGTGCTCCGCGGGATCGCGGACAGCGCCCGTGCGCTGACCGGCGCCCGCTACGCCGTCATCACCACCGTCGACGACGCCGGCCAGCTCGACGACGTCGTCATGTCGGGCTTCACGCCGGCGGAGCAGCGGCGCGTCGAGGCGTGGGACGACAGCATGGGGATCTTCGCCGCGCTCCGCGACCTCGACGCGCCGCTGCGCGTCGCGGACATGCCCGCCTACGTCGCCGGACTCGGCTTCTCGACGGACGGCGTGATCATCAGCTCCTTCCAGGGGATGCCGATGCGCCACCTCCACGCGCACATCGGCAACTTCTTCCTCGGCGAGAAGGCCGGCGGGCCGGAGTTCACCGACGAGGACGAGGAGCTCCTCGTGCTGTTCGCGTCCCAGGCCGCGGCCGCGGTCGCCAACGCGCGCACCCACCGCGCCGAGCGGCGCGCCCGCGCCGGCATCGAGGCGCTGGTCGAGACATCGCCCTACGGCGTCGCGGTGTTCGACGTGCCCACCGGGCGTCCCGTCTCGCTCAACCGCGAGGCGAGGCGGATCATGGGCGGCCTGCGCACGCCGGGCGAACCGGTCGAGCGTCTGCTGGAGGCAGTCACCTGCCGTCTCGCCGACGGGCGAGAAATCGCCCTCGACAGGTTGTCGCTCGGCGCCGTGCTGAGCGACGCGCAGCCGGTGCGGGCCGAGGAGATCGAGCTGTCCGTCCCCGACGGGCGGAGCGTCACGACCCTGCTCAACGCCACCCCGATCCACTCTCCCGAGGGCCCCGTCGAGTCCGTGGTCGTCACCCTCCAGGACCTGGCCCCCCTGCGGGAGCTCGAGCGCCAGCGCGCCGCGTTCCTGGAGATGGTCAGCCACGAGCTGCGCGCGCCGCTGAGCGCGGTCAAGGGCTCGGCCGCCACGCTCGTCGAAACCGCCGCCACCCTGGACCGGGCGGAGGTGCGGGCGTTCAGCAGGATCATCGTCGACCAGGCGGACCACATGCGCGGTCTGATCGGCGACCTCCTCGACGCCGGGCGGCTCGATTCCGGCACCCTCTCGGTCGCGCCGGAGCCGACCCAGGTCGCCGCCCTCGTCGACCGCGCGAGAAACACCTTCCTCGCCGCGGGCAGCGGCCACGACGTCCTCATCGACCTGGCGGGCGACCTGCCTCCGGTGATGGCCGATCGTCCCCGCGTCGTGCAGGTCCTGAACAACCTCCTCGCCAACGCTGCGCGGCACTCGCCCGAGCGCTCGCCCATACGCGTCGACGCGGTGCGCGACGGGGTCCGCGTCGCGGTCTCGGTACGCGACGAAGGCCGCGGCATCGCCCCCGACCGGCTCGCGCGCCTTTTCCGCAGGCGCGCCCGCATCGAGGCCGACGACGCGGACCCGGGGGCGGGCATCGGCCTCGGGCTCGCCATCTGCAAGGGGCTGGTGGAAGCGCACGGCGGCCGCATCCGCGCCGCGAGCGGGGGGCCGGGCCAGGGGGCCAGCTTCACCTTCACGCTCCCCGCCGCCGGGGAGCGCGCCGAAGACGCGTGGCGCACGCCGGGTCCGCCCTCCGCGCGCGGAAGGGAGCGCCCGCGCATCCTGGTCGTGGACGACGACCCGCAGACGCTGCGCTTCGTCCGGGACGCCCTTGCCGACGCGGACTACGACGCGCACGTCACCGGCGACCACCACGACCTGCCCGCCCTCATCGACAGCGAGCGTCCCGATCTCGTCCTGCTCGATCTGATGCTGCCCGACGGCGACGGCATCGAGCTGATGGGACGCGTGTCCCAGCTGGCAGAGCAGCCGGTGATCTTCATCTCCGCCTACGGTCGCGACGAGACCGTCGCGCAGGCGCTCGCGTGCGGCGCCGCCGACTACGTCGTCAAGCCCTTCTCCGCGACCGAGCTCGTCGCACGCATCGGCGCCGCGCTGCGCGGGCGTTCCGAGCCCGCGCCCTTCGTTCTCGGCGACCTCGCCATCCGCTACGACGACCGCAGCGTCACCCTTGCCGGCCGTCCCGTGGAGCTGACGGCCATGGAGTTCGACCTGCTGCGCGCGCTCTCCGCCAATGCCGGTCGGGTCTCGACGTACGACGCCCTGCTGCGCCAAGTCTGGAGCGGCCGGGACGTGGGCGGTGCCGGGGTGGTGCGCGCCTTCGTCAAGAGACTCCGCCGCAAGCTGCGCGACGACCCGAAGGATCCCGCCTACATCTTCAACCACCGCGGCGTCGGCTACCGCATGCCGCGTCCCAACAGCGGCTGACGGCCGGATCCTGCAAGGCAGCCGCCGACCGTCCTCGTGGTGCCCTGTATCACACGCTGGGAGCGTTGGCCCAAGATGTCAATCGACATCCAACAATGACCCCCTGAGGGTCAGTCTTACGTATCTGACATGCTCATGAGATGCGTGCGCGATCCGACCCCAGACCACCGCCAGCCTGCAGGTGGCAACCGGATTCGCCGACAGTTGCACCCGAACCCGAAACCGCGATCCGCCCCGTTCCGCCACGTGAACCGCACGGCCGCTCGGGGTTTGGACCCGAAGAGACACATTGCAACGCGGTGCGCCATGCCGCGCTGTACCGGAAAACGAGTGGGGGGCCAATTGGGGGCCCATGTGATTTCACTTGAAAAAAAATCAAGTAAAATCATGCGATTAAAATATAGATTGGCGGAGCGGACGGATGCGCCGACCAGTCGGCGCTACCCGCCACCATCCTCCGCCTCGCCACCCGCTTGCCGCGTCCGCCCGAGCTAGGCGCATCGGTATTTGTTCCGCACCTCCATCTGGATCAGCGTGTGCGCCGGCATCACGCGCTGCGCCGACGGCGGCAGCGGCGCCGCCCACCCCGCGAACATCGCGGCCCTGCCCGCGACGTCCATTTCGACAAACCCCCGGGCGCAGAGATCGCCCGCCTGGTGCAAGCCGCCCACCGCGAGGACGAACTGCTGGGCGCCAAGTTGGCGCAAGGCGTCGTTGAACACCTCACCGCACTCCGCTGTCGGTGTCCGGACGCTTCGGCGACCCTCGTAGCCGCATTCCCTCACCTGATCGAGCGCCGTCGGTTCCGGCGGCGGATGCGCGGCCTTGCCGGCCTGCCACAGCAGGTCGCCCGCGTACCAGCCCACAATCCCCACGATCGCCATGACCAGGACTCCCTCCATCAATTTCCCCATTCCGAATCTCCTTCGTTTTGCCGCCACAATGGCGGTTCCCGGTATCGTACCGCGGGGGAGGGCGGTCCCGACCTCTTTCGCGGCCTGCACGCCAGCGTGGCCCCGGTCAGCGCTCGCCGTCGCGATTCCACGTCCCCCAACCTGCCCGCAACCGCGGACCCGGATCTCGAGCGCTCGAAGGTTCCAACGCGCCTGGCAAGGCCCAGCCCATAGACCAGCACCTGTCCCGGTTGTCCGCAAACCGGGTTCGGCCAAACGATGATTCCCGAACAGGATTTCCGTACCCCCTCGTTCCGCCCCAAAAGTCCCAGAGGTATCGTCTCCCCGTCCTGCCGCAGCCGTCCGCGATACCTCCGTTCTCCAGCAACACCGGAAAAAGCGCTTGCACAACGCGCCGGCCGCCCTACAATGCGCCGCCCCTCCCGGAGTCGCTACCGATGCGGCACGACGCCCACGCGGTCGCAGTCGAAGCCACCAAAGGAAAAAGAACATGGCCACCCAGCCACTAGCGCAGACCATCTACTGCGACGAAGCCGGATTCACCGGCAACCACCTTCTCGACGAGCAGCAGCCCGCGTTCGCCTACGCGTCCGTGGCAATCGAGAAGCCCGAAGCCGAGAAGATCGTCCGTCGGCTTCATGCTGGCTCCCCGCTGCAAGGCCCTGAACTCAAGGGCGCGAGGCTCGCCAAGTCTGCCCGCGGTCGCGCCGTCATCGTCGACGCGTTGCGCTCCATCCGCGGCTGCTACATCGCCACAGTCCATCACAAAAGATTCAGCCTCGCCTGCAAGTTCTTCGAGTACATCTACGAGCCCGTCCTGGCCCGCAACAACAGTCTGTTCTACGCCCATGGTTTCCACAGGTTCGTGGCGGCGCTGATCTACGTGAACTTTCTCCTCAAGGACGAGCCAACCGAGGATCTCGTGCGGCAGTTCGAGACGTTCATGCGCACCCTCAATCCCGCCGACGCCCCCATCCTGTTCGGGGGCGCTGCCGCCAATGCCACGACCGACGAGGCGCTACTCGAGGTGGCCCGATTCATCGACGGATACCGCGATGTCATCCTCGAAGAGTCGCAGTACGTCGGCAACTGGGTCCTCGACCTCTCCCTGTCAGCGCTCTTCCCCCAGATCGCACTGTGGGGCGAGCGCTTCGACGTGATCTCCGTGTACTGCGACGACTCCAAACCGCTGCGTGAGCTGACGCCGGTGCTCAATGCCATGATCGGTCGAACCGAGCGCACTAGCATGGTCTTCGGCGGCAAGCGTCGACCCTTGACCTTCAATCTCGCGCAGCCCGTTCAGCTCGTGTCCTCCGCGAGCCACGCCGGCGTTCAGCTCGCCGACGTCGTCTCCAGCGCCCTCGTGAAAGCCACCAAGGAACCCGAGTCCGATTGGTCACAGACCGTTCTCGCCGAGGTCCAACCCCACATCCACGAGGACTGCGTGGTTCCCGACCTCACACCGTTGGACCTCGAAACGCCGAAGAACGTAGTCAATGCGTTCGTCCTTCGGGAACTGGGCGAAAGGGCGGAGCGCGGAGCCGACCCCCTGTCGGGAATGCCCGAGTTCTACCAGCTCGCACACGCGAACGCGCGCGTGTTCCTGTCGAACAGCGTCTGACTGGGAGCCGCGGCCCGCAAAGCGCTCTCCGCCGCCACCTCCGCCTGCCCGAATTCGGTCAGCGCCATGCGCCGGAACCGCCGCCAGCATCCAGAACTAGCTGCTACGGCCGCCTTGCCAGTGCCCACGCTCTCTCCGATCCAGCCGGCGTCAGTAGGGCAAATCGGGCAAGACCGAGCCTTCCGCAGCCGATGCTCCACAGTCGGGAGGCTTCCGAAAGCTGCTTAACTCTCAACTGTATTGCTTTGCACGGACTGCCTCATCGTCGGCCCAACGGGGTTCCAAAAACCCTTCGTTATCCGTCCCCCTTTGGACGAGTTCGTGCAGGCACTCAGTACTGGGGACTGTCGCGCGGGCTCGTACTTCGACTCGCTTGCAGGCCGATTCCGGGCTCCTATCAACCGAGCATCCGATTCAACCCGTCTAGCACCGACGAGAGGAGATTGCGTTCGTCGGCCGTAAGGTCGCATTCCTCCAAGTGCCTCCTCGCAGCGTCGTTGAGAATGGAAAGCTCATAGAGCTCGGGATCCGGCGCGTCGCGCATCCTGTACTCGGTCCCGTCCGCTCCGGTCGACATGGTGACCAAGCCACGGCACGTCTTGACCAGGAACGAGGCGTCGGACTTCATGCCGTTCTCCAGCCACCGGCGAGGCTCGTCCGGACCGCAGAGGTGTTTCCACGACCGCACGATCGCGAAGAAGAAGGGGGCTTTGACCAGCGTGCCGTTGCTTTCGGCCAGTCTAATCTTCTCGCGAAGTATGTCGCCCAACTCCTTGAAGCACGCTTCCGAAACGCGCGGTCTGTTGGCGCCACCCCCAGACTCGAAGATGCCCAGCTCTCTGCCCCTCGATTCGAATACATCGGCAAGCAGCGCTGGGGAGTCTGCTGCCTGGAATGCGTCGACTAGCTGCGCACCCCCTTGCACCGGTCCCCAGATCTCCAACATCCGGCCGATGATCAGGTGCAGCTCGGATCTGGAATTCACGTCGAAAAGGCCGGAGGCCCACCGGTCCGTGGCGATGATCTCCTCGCCCTCAGCGAAGAGCCCCTTGAACATGGCTTCCGTTGGCTCTGCGGGATGTTGGCCGTGGTAACGAATGTAAATCTCCTCGAGCAACTCGCCGATCATCGGCCCACCGACGCTGTTCGCCTGCCGGAGATAACGCCGAAGCGATGCCTCGATGACGCTCGATTCTGTTGTCGACATGAGCGCGTGTAACTCGCTGAGCGGGACAGCGTCAGCGGAAGGAAAGAGCCCGAAGTACGCGTCATATCCGGCTTCTGACCCCACGCCTCGACGCGTGACCGTGTCAGCGTGTTCCTCCGTCCAGGCCTGCGGCAGGTCGAGCAGGAGTTCAGAAAGCTGGGGAAAGATCGCCGCCATGAGGTCCAGGACTTCCGGCCGATCAGGTTCGGGGATCACCTGCTTGAGTCGTTCCGCCACGGCCTCGCGTGCACCGTCCCCCGCCGCAAGGAAGCGACCTTCGCGGAGCAGCATGGCCCGGTTCTCTCTGATCCAATCGAAAACATCGCTGTCGAATAATCGTATGCCTTCCATCGCGAACAGGTCTTGGGGATCGATCTCGCCTTCGAGCGCCGACCACGAGAACTTGACCGCGTTGGCAAAGCGCATGACATCTCGAGGCGTGCGAATCCAACGCCGCGCGCCGTCCCGCACGATGTGATCCCACCGTGGGGTGTGCTCGGTGTGCCCTACCAAGAAACCGGTCTGCTCGTCGAGCATCCGCAGCAACTGCGTCCGGTGCGGGACGGGCAGTTCGAGTTCCTGCTGAACGATCTTCTCCGCGAACGAAGGACGGGCCGGATTATCAGTGCCGTCGAGGGCCCGCCACACTATCGCCCGGTCGTAGCACAGGAGGTAGACCACGTTCGGCAGCCTGCCCAAGCTCTTCACCATCTGCATCATGCATCTGATCTCCGTACTGTCCAAACGGTCGATGTCATCCACCGTGACCAGAATACGCCTGCCCAAGTCCCGCAATCGGTCAGCCATTTCCTTGTGGGCGCTTTGGAGGGACGGCTCCGCCGCGAAGCGCGAGATTACGGTAGCGGCGGCTTTCCGGGCGGCGTTGCCGGCTACAGAGGAAGCTAGGCCACCGGCGGGATCCGCCCACGCCGTGCCAACCTTGACGATCGCGCCCACGGCATCCGCCGCCTTCACCATTTGCGCACTCTTTGGGGACCAGCGTCGAAGTCGCGACTTGCGATCCGCCACCTTTTCCGACAGCACCTTCAGAAACGCGCCAATCAGGTCATGATGCCCAGTGATCAGCCATGGCTGGAAGTTGATATGCAGGATAGAACACTCCTCGGACCTGTCGTGTTCCTGCACACATTCAACGATGAAGTTCAGTGTGGTCGACTTGCCGCTGCCCCAAGTTCCGTGGAGTCCGAGAACATAGCCGTCCGTCGCATCGACGCCCGCGATAACGCTGGCCACGCGTTCTGCAAACGCCGCGTGGCCCAGTCGATCCTCGCTCCGGGTGCATTTGGGGGCATCGTTGCTTAGTTCATAGCGGAATCGTTCGGGCACCCTGTCTCTTCCTTGATCTGAGGATCTGCAGCCGCGTGAAAGCCACGGCCTTGCAGCAAATCGTATCGCAGATCCACGGGTCACCCGGAATAGCCGATGCTCTGTTCTCGACTAGGTCGCGACGACCCCGTGGAGAAAGGGAGCCCAACGCGATCCACCCGGACCTTGACCGGGCTATCGTACTGCGCACCGAGCCTCGCAAGCGAGTCTCGGCCCTTCGGGCTTCATCCATGCTGCGGAGACCGCCACGGAACGCCTCACACTCTCAACAGCTCCGGTCAGCCGTCGTCGCCACGAGGCGCATTTCGGAGCAGCGAAAACCGTGAGCAGACACCCGCGACATCCAAAGGCGCTACGGGGCCCTGGAATGTCCGGTCACTACTTGCTCGGACTCCAAGGTCCGATCAAAAGACGTTCCCTTAAGGCGAAGCCGCGCAGCGTCTCTTAGGTACACAACACTGAGCCTAACCGTCGACTCGGGTCCCGGACTGGCACTCAAGCATTGAATTTGTCGTCCGACCTAAAGGCGGGCTAGTTCCGAAACAGTGTAGTCCAGTGTGGCCCGCAACCAACTCTCGATTTCACGCAGGGATGTTGGGACGTGCGCGTGCCCATTTGCCGGTGCGGGTCGCCACCAAGCGGCAGCGCTTGCAAAGTGAAACCTGCTGAGGTTGTTCCGAACCGCCATCAGCTCTTCGTGCTCCTCAGGAGACACGTCCGCGAAGCTAAAATCCCGCGCCACTCTCTCCTCTCCTTCCTCCTTCATTCGCCGCAAGAGCACTTGCGCTTGCTCTTCGTAGTCGACGAAACTGTCGAGCGCATCAACCTGCCAGTGGGGGTGGCCAGCGCCTTTCGTTGCATCGTGTGTGTCTGTTGTCCCTCGCTGCGGACCCTGCCACTCCGCCCGAAACATCTGGGGTTTGTCGCGAGAGTTTCGAACTCCGACGTGTATGGTCATCCCGCATGAACGAAAAGCAAGACGACCGCCGCGAACGGTGCCCGCCGTGCTGCCCACCCACTCTTCGCGAAATCCCAACCACGCCACAAGTCCTCTCCGGATCTCGCGCAGAGGCGCCACGAAAGCCGCCACCCCACGATTCCTAGCGGTCACTTCGCAACTAGCTCCAACCAACCCGGCGACGATCGGATCAACGCCCCACTCGACGTCAACCTGCAGTTCGGGAATCACCTCGTTCAAGATCCCCTGTACCGAACCGAAGTGCTGTTCAAGTCGAGATAAAGACGCTGTAAGTTCGTGCCCCACGGCCGTTAGAGGTGTTCGAACACTTCCAGTCCATAGAGCTGCCCCGTCAGATCATCCGCGACTCTGGACGAGCCGCCATCCATGCGACTCTCACCCAGGACAAGATCGGCCAGCGTGCTGACCGCACCACCCGCGCGCTCATCGGCCATGAGCACCGGGAGATTCGGCAGGGGAACGTGCTTTACGTACCTGGGACTGAGATCGAACTGTCCACCTGCCACGTGGGGAGAGAAGACGCGTAGCAGCCGCTGAAACGGTGTCGAGTTCATGATCGCTACATACGCCGCGAGCAGGTCTTTCACCGGTTCTCCCTCATGGGCTTTCGAGATCCCGGCAGGAACCTCCCATTTTGGGAACCACGCGTAACCTTGGACCACGACATGAACCGCCTCAAGGTCAGCCGCAAACCCTCCGGAGCCACCGAAATACTTCGAAACAATCCGGGGTTGGGAGCTCGGCGACCACGCCCGCGGCCACGAGAGGCCCCACCAGTCCGTGCGACCACGGAGGCTCTTGCGTCGCAGCAGACGTCCGCGATTGGGCTCGAGATACGCATTCCAGTACTCCGGCAACTCTTCGACGAGTTTTTCTTCGGTGTCGATCACGAGGCCGTTTTTGTCGTACGGATGAAACACGAAACGATCCGGAACTATGGTCCCCTGGGTCAATGCCTTGTTCGTGACCGCTGGCTTGAACCACTTTCGCTCTCGCCGCGGCAGCCCCTCCAATTGTGCCTCGCTCAGCAGGAACGCGGGATTCATTCCGGTCCGGACGCCTTGGTGAATATCGAACAACTCACTGGCGGGAAGTGCATCCCCCACGTCGAACAAGCGACCGATAGCCGCCATCGTCTGCTGTGGCACAAGTCTCCACGTAGGACGATCACGTAGTTCTCGCGCGGGCACCCGGAAGAGCCGCCAGTCCCCGCCCTCGAGGAAGGTCTCGCCACTGACACCTGCCTTGCGCAACCCCCGGAGCGCATTCCCGGTCGCGTGATGATCGTTGTCCGTCACGAGGACCGCCACGCTCTGTGTAAAGTCCCTTGGCCTTCGGGGCTTCGAAAACACAGCTACCGCCACCTGCACCTGAGCGTACGGGAACAGCCCGTAATCACCCATGGCCGCCACAAACTCTACTTCCGCCATGTCCAAGAGGTGTTGCCGCCACTTCGACGCCGCGTTCAGCACGAACAGACTGCTTGGCAACAACGTTCCCACCACTCCCCCATCTGCCAGAGTCTCAAGCGCTCGCACGACAAACGCCATGCTGTAGTCTCCCCGGCCGGTCATCAACCCGCCAAGAACTTCCTGCATGTGTTCGCGTTGGCGAGCCGCAAGAGCGAGCCATGAAATGAACGGTGGGTTCATGAGTATCACGTCCGCAGACGGAAGAGGTGTAGCAAGAGAGTCCGCCTGCATGACATCTACCTCGCACCCACCATCAGGACTCCAGTCCGAAGCCGCATTGGCCAGTACGAATTGAGCCATCGCCACTGCCGGTCTTGAGATGTCGCGTCCTACAAGGCGGACCTTTCCCACGAATCCGATCCGCCTCAATGTCCGCAACGCTTCGTGCAGGAATCCCCCGGAGCCGCACGCCGGGTCCATAACGGTCAGTGTTTGGCGATTTCGCAAGTCAGGTACGCGAAGGAGCGCCTGTTCGGCAAGCGTGCGTGCCAGAGCAGCCGGCGTGAAGTGTGCGCCACCCCGAGTCACCCGTGCGCTTTCCGCCGGTTGCGCATAACCAAACAGGTCTGCGCCGTGAACTCGCACGAGCTCGAAATGCGCTTCCTGAAAAATGTCACTCCCCGCGTGCCGCACAGCGAGCGCCGGATGCGCCCTCAGTCCTGCCAGGTTTGGAGTCTGGAGGACTTCCAGTAGCGCGTCCGCCTGTCCTGTTGGGAGCGACTGGAGAACTGACTCTCCCTCCGAATGCGTAGCCTGCTCCTTAGCGCCAAGGCCATCGCGTCTTTCCATCGCTCTTGTTATGAGCGCCAAGAAGGCCTCCACACTGAGATCGTCGTCCACGCTTGACCCGGCAAGCAATGATCGCAGGCTACGGAATATCCCCAACATGTGCTCGATAACACGCTGGTTGGACTTGACCAAATCCGTAGTCAGATACTCGTAGAAGTCCTCCCGCTGGCGTTCAACGCTTGCACGCGTGAACGACGCCACCCGATGCTTGTCCCACCGAACTACGCCGACCTCCCGATCCGTCACGGTCACATGGTGTGGCAGGTTGCACGACCACGACCAGTCAGCCGCCGTGTGATGGTCAGTCCACAGGCGTTCAGCGCTTACCGAGAGGGCGAAACTCCCGTAGCCACCATCCAGCAGCACATAGTGCTCGCCGCCTACATCTATCTCGCGCCGCTCGAAAAGAGGAGATTGTGCCAATCCGAATTCGAGGGCCCAACCCGTTGGCGTGTTTTCGCTGTCCATCAACTGACCGCAAGAGCCGGGTACAGCTTCCGCCGATCCGCCTCTCCCAAGCACAGCTTCATGGCCAGAAGACTCAGGTGCGTGTCTAAGGGCAGCACGATGCCGGCCAGCACCTCCGCCTCCCTCGCTGAGACCAGCACGGGCAGGTCTATCCGCTCGAAGTGCACGGCCTTACCCCACAAGCTTGGGAACGGCACTCCCTCCAAAACCCTTCGCAGCTCTGTCATACCCTTCGACCAAGCGCAAATCTCGACAGCGAACCGGTCGTGCAGTTCCTTGAGCAGGCGCAGCACGACCACTGTCTCCCACGAGTAGAGCGCATGTCGTCCGCGACCACTCGGCTTGACATCCGGTGGTACCAAGGCGCGGCGAGTCGACCATCGCCGAAGTTGGTGGCTAGTCAGCCCAGTCAACTCGAGAACGTCGGCCGCCTGAAACATCCGGGGCGTCATGAGGGTCCCCACGACCTTTATAAGCGCCAATTGATCGTAAATCCTCGCGAAGCACCAGTAAAGGCCTGCAGATAGCACTTGCTCATCCTTCGGACCATCGAGTAGATCAAGTGCCGGAGGAGCGAAAGTCGTCGCAGCAAGCAAGAGACTTCGCCAGACGGTTCACCCCGCCTCCTTCCCTGCAACGCGTTTCCGCCTCTCCCGTCGCACCTCGTTCTACCAGGATCGATTCCGCGGAAGGGCGACCCCCTTCGGGGCCGGGCTGTCGTGCTTCGCACCGAGCCTCGCAAGCGAGTCTCGACCCTTCGGGCTTCCATCCCTGTCGCGGACGTCGCCAAAGAACGCCGCATACGCTCGCCAGCTCGACCGCCGTCGCCACCAGTAGGCTCCCGCCCCACCTGAGAACCGTGAGACAGCGCTCGGGATGTTCCAGAAGGCCAGCGCGTCGCGCAGGGCGGGGCGCTCGGGGGCGCCGCCCGCGGTGTCACCGGCCTCCGCAGGGGACTTCGGTCCCCTGCGGGAGTGGGCGGAGATCTCCGCCCGGGCTTGTCACGCCGGCTTGCGCCGGCACCTTGCTTCACGCCGCGTTCGACCACGGCCAAGCCGACTACGTCGGCCTCAAAGCAGGGTCAAAATACCACCTAAAAACAACGACTAGGAAACACAGACCCGGTGCGACCCGGTGACACCCGACAATACCCGTTCCCGGCGCCCGCCGGTCTCTAGCGGCGTCGCGGGCCCAGCTTGCCGGTCGCCTCCGGCGGCGCGTCCGCCTCCCAGATCAACTCGCCCGGGAACACCATCCCGTCGACGCGGCGGCCGTCCGGCAGCTCCGCCCGGAACGTGTTGGCGGCGCCCGAGCGCGTGCTGCGCTCGCGGTGCCGGCCGAGGCGGACGACGCGGTTCCTGAGCGTGCCTACCGCAACGCCCTCCAGGGCGGCGAACGCCTCGAATCCCTCCGGCACCACCACGTACGCCTCGCCGGCGATGTTGTGCAGCCAGCCGCTCGCGGCGTTGACGGCGATCGAGCCGTCGGCGAGGCCCGCGCGCACCCAGTTCACCCAGCGCCAGCCCGCCGCCTCGCCGCCGATGTCCTCCTGCGATTGCGCGTCCGTCGTCGATTGCCCGTCGGTGCTCGCGCTGGCCACCGCTTCGTCGTCCGCGACGCACCCGCCCTCGGGCGCCCCCTCGGACACGCCCTCCCGTGCCAACGGCAGACCGACCCGCGTCTCCGCCTGCTCGGCGATCGCCCGCAGGTCGCTCGGGCCGCCGCCGAAGTAGGCGGCGAGCGCGTCCAGCGCGATCCGTTCCTGGGCCAGCCATCCGAGACCCGTCTCGCCCGCCAGCCGCGGCAGGAGCAGGGCGCCGTACGCACGGGGCACCGACCGGTCGGCCAGCACGGCCTCCGCCGGCACGTCCGCGGTCAGCGGACACCAGCCGGGCGCCGACGCCCGTCCCGCCACCAGGCCGAAGCGCTCCGCGACGACCGCGGCGGCGAGCGCGAAACTCATCACCTCCGCCAGCCGGGCCGCGTCCTCGGCGGCGGCGAAGCGGGGCAGCACCCGCGCCTGGCGCGCGCGCAGGGCGGCGACGGCGGCGGTCAGCGCCTCGGACCGGAGCGCGGTCCACGCCTCGCCTTTGGCCGCCGACACGTAGCGCCAGAAGCGCGCCAGCAGCACGCCGTAGGTGGCCTCGAAGCCGTCCCGGGGCAGGGCGGTCAGCCGCCACAGCGCGTCCACGCGCTCGCGCTCCCAGGGGGTGAGGAGATTGCCGCCGACACTCGTCGCCGGCGGCGCTTGCCTGCGCTTGAACATGCCCATCGCAACCATTCCGTTCGTCGGACCGGGGGCCATCCGGGAGGAGGTGGCGGCGGCGCCTCCCGTGTCGCCACGGAAAGCGCGCCGCCCGTTCGGCCGCGCCGACTTACGCCAGCTCGACCACCACGCGCGGGGCGGGGCTCCGCTGGAGCCGCGCCGCCGCCAGGCATTGCCCCGCAAGGGGGAACACCGCGCGGTCGACGCCGGCGGCGGTGCCGGCATGGATCTCGGCCATCCCGACCTCGAACTCCACGGCCCGCGCCGCCCGCGCGAGGATCTCGTCCTCCGCCAGGGCGCTGGCCGCGACCACGTCGCTGCCGACGCTCGCCTCGCACACGAACTCGCACGGCTGTCCGGGTCCGCGCACGTCCACGATGCCTCTCAGGTCCGTCATGACGATTCTCCTTGAAGTCCCGCCGGACGGACCCCTCCCGCCGGAAGGGTTCCCGGCGGGAGATCGAATGGGCCTCGCGGCCCGGTTCTGACACGCCTCCCAAGGGAGGCACCAATGCTCACGCCCGGGTGTCCAGGCCACGCCGGATCACCGGCTTGAAAGCACGATAAATCGTAGCATTTTCAGTCAGATAGAGACAGTCCGGCTACCGAGACGCGATGCCTCCCGGTGACGCTTCCTGCGCCCCGGGACGGCCCGACCGCCAGCCTCTGCGCATCTCCTGTCGCCGGTTTTCCGCCCCGAAACCCACCACCAAACCGGCCTGTCGGTTCTCCGTCGAGCCGACCGGCTCGCGCGAGCCTCGGCCGCCGGGGCCGCCCGCCGCAAGGCCGAGCCCTCCGGGCGGCCGCCTCCCTAGCGGTCGGCCGTCCGGCCTTGCCCCGGCCGGAGAGACCCCGGCGGCCGGTCGCGGCGCCGTTCGCTCGATTCGAAGGAGAACCGGCCATGGCCCGCATCAACGACCTCTACGACAAGATCGCATCGCAAATCCGCGCCCAGCTCGCCGAGGGCGTGCTCCCGTGGCACAAGCCCTGGGCCGTCGACCCCGACCGCCAGGTGTCGAAGCCGCTGCGCGAGAACGCCGTCCCCTACCAGGGCATCAACGTGC
>JAPOYV010000004.1 GCA_026706385.1 Gammaproteobacteria bacterium | reverse complement strand
TCGCCGCCACCGAGGCTCTCGGCGTCCACTTCCTCGCCCGTGGCCGCCTTCACCAGGGGCGGGCCACCGAGGAAGATGGTGCCCTGGTTCTGCACGATGATCGCCTGGTCGCACATGGCCGGGACGTACGCGCCGCCTGCGGTACACGAACCCATCACCACCGCCACTTGCGGGATGCCGGCGGCGGACAGGTTGGCCTGGTTGTAGAAGATCCGGCCGAAGTGGTCCTTGTCGGGGAAGACGCCGGCCTGCATCGGCAGGAAGGCGCCGCCGGAGTCCACGAGATAGATGCACGGCAAATGGTTCTCCGCCGCGATCTCCTGGGCACGAAGGTGCTTCTTCACGGTGATCGGGTAGTACGTTCCGCCCTTCACCGTGGCGTCGTTGGCGATCACCATGCACTCCGCGCCGGCCACGCGGCCGATCCCGGTGATCAGACCCGCCGCCGGAATGACGTCTTCGTAGAGCTCGTGACCCGCAAGCTGGCCGATTTCCAGAAACGGCGAGCCGGTGTCGATCAGGCCCTGGACGCGCATCCGTGGGAGCAGCTTGCCCCGGCCGACGTGCCGGGTGCGCGACCGCTCGTCCCCGCCGAGCGCAATGCGTTCGGCGAGGTCTCTTAGATCCCGGCTCAAGGCCCGGTTGTGGGCGTCGTTGGCGATGAACGCCGGGTCGCTTGCCTTTAAGGATGTTTCGAGGATCGCCATGCGGTCTCGCCTAAGTCGACCGTGAGTGTCGCAAGAGCGACGCCGCGATGGCAACGCTGCGCGCCAGGACCTGAGGAACTGATCCATAATCGTGCCCTTCGCGCATGGGAAACGAACATGAGGCTTGACGGCAAGGTGGCTGTGATCACCGGTGGCGCCGGCGGCATCGGCCAGGGTGCTGCGAAACGCTTCGCCGCCGAGGGCGCCAATGTGTTGATCGTGGACCTGGCCGACGACGCGCTCGACGACGCCTTGCGAGCGATCGGCAGCAACCGGGTGAGCGCGTGCGCCGCCGACATCACCCGGGCCGCGGACAACGAGCGCATGTTCGAAGTCGCCACCGAGCGCTACGGCGGCGTGGACATCTTCCTCGCCAATGCCGGCATCGAAGGCGCGGTGGCGCCGATCGTCGAGTCGCGCGAGGAGGACTTCGACCGCGTCATGGCGGTCAACGTCAAGGGCGTGTGGTTGGGCTTGAAGTCCGCCATCCCGGCGCTCGCTGCCCGCGGCGGCGGCAGCATCGTGATTACGTCGAGCGTCGCCGGCCTGTCCGGGACGCCCGGGATCGCGCCCTACGGTGCGAGCAAGCACGCTGTGATCGGCTTGATGCGGGCGGCCGCACGCGAGTGCGCGCCGTTGAACATCCGCGTCAACACCGTCAACCCCTCGCCGGTGGACACCCGCATGATGCGCAGCCTCGAAGCCGGCATGTCGCCGGACGATCCGCGGGCTGCGCGCGAGCGCATCGCGGCCAACATCCCGCTCGGCCGCTACGCGCAACCGGACGACATCGCCCGTGTCATGCTCTTCCTCGCCAGCGACGACGCCGCCTTCGTCACGGGCGCCATCTACAAGGCGGACGGCGGCAGCAGCGCCTATTAGGAGGGACGTCATGGCAAGCATCGCCAGCACAGCCAGGACCGTGGACGTCGAGGACGATGTCCTGGCCGCGATCGACGCCTGCTACGAGCGTGGCTGGACCGACGGCCTGCCGGTGGTGCCGCCCGAGATGTCGCGGGTCGAGGCGATGCTCGCCATGGAAGGCCGCCCGCCGGAGACGGTGATCGCCACCCACCCGACCACGGGACTCGAGTGCAGCATCCTGGCCGCGGCGGTGAACGCCGTCATGGCGGGCTGCCTCCCGGATTACTTCCCGGTTGTCGTGGCCGCGTTGGAGGCGGCCAACGAGCCCGCGTACAACTTCCACGGCTCGACCGCCAGCACCGGCGGTTCGGCCCCGATGCTGATCGTTGCCGGTCCGGTGGTGACCGACATTGGCATGAACGCGGCCGGCAACGTCTTCGGCCCCGGCAATCGCGCCAATGCGACGATCGGCCGCGCCATGCGGCTCATCATCATGAATGTCTTCGAGATGATCCCCGGCGTATCGGACCAGTCCACCCAGGGCCACCCGGGCAAGTACTGCTCGTGCATCGCGGAGCGGGCCGAGCGCAATCCCTGGCAGCCTCTGAACGAGGAGCTCGGCTTCGGCGAGGACATCTCGAGCGTCACGGTGTTCGCCGGCGCCGGCTTCTGCAACGTCGAGAACCATGGCGGCAATACGCCGGAAGCGATCCTCGACTGCGTTGCCGACTCGATGGCCAACCTGGGGTGCATCACGACCGGCCAGTCGGTGGTCGTGCTGTCGCCGGAGCATGCCGACATCGTCGCGAGTACCGGCTGGACCAAGGCCGATGTCCGGCAGTACCTGTTCGAGAATGCGTCGCAGTCCGTCGAGGCCATGAAACAGGTCAAGAAGTACGTGCCCCGGGAGCACGAGCGCCAGGGGACCGTGGATGTGCGCCGCGGCTTCGGCCCGGACGACATCCTCGTCACCGTGGCGGGCGGCGATGCCGGCGGTCACTCGGCGTTCATTCCCTCGTGGAGCCGCAGCCGAGGCTCCATCATGCAATCCAAACCCATCGGCGTGTGTATCGACTGCTAGGCATTCCAGAAAAGGAGGCAACCCCAATGAGCATCACCTTGATCGACCCGGGCGGGCGCGGCGGGTCGACGGACCGGACCTTGGCGCCGCGTCTCGACGACCTGGCCGGGCGGAGCATCGGCTTGCTGTCGAACGGCAAGGCCAACGCGGACGTGCTGTTGAACGAGACGGCAGCCCTCTTCGCCCGCGACCACGGCTGCGAAGTGCGTGGTTTCATCAACAAGGGCAACGCGTCGCGCCCAGCGCTCCCGGAGCATCACCGGGAACTGTCGGACAGCGCGGACTTCCTGATCACGGCGGTCGGCGACTGAGGGAGCTGCTCAACGTGCAGTGTGCATGACGGCATTTCCTTCGAACAGCTTGGCAAGCCCGCGCTGGTGATCTGCACCTACCCGTTCGAGGTGACGGGACGCAACATCGCTAGGGCTCTCGGCGTCGCGGACTACCCGTTCGCGATGGTCGACCACCCGATCGGCAGTCGTACCCTGGATGAACTCAGGGGCCGGGCGCGTTCAGCGTTCGAGCAGGGCGTGGGGATTCTCACCGGCGCGTAGCGTCGCGCCGTTCGGGACTAGGGCGCCAGCGCTCGATCCGAGGCCACAGATCGGACGCCTCGGCGCGAGCAACGACGCGCCGCAGCCGTGGTTCGTCCAGCGCTCGCCACGCCAAGGCCCCTAGGGAACAGTCGATCGGCAGATCGTCACGCAAGGTCGCGAGCCGTTTCACGAGGAGCGCTTCGCCGCGCCGGGCCAGGAGTTCCGCGGCCAGCCGCGCCTTGCCGGCGACTGCGGGTTCCCAGTCCGCCGCGTTCTCGGGGATGCGCTCGATCGCCCCGTAGCAATGGAGCATGGCGGCCGCCGTCCGCGGTCCCCAACGCGGCACGCCGGGCAGCCCCTTGCCCGGCGCGCCGACCAACGCGAGGTAGTCGGGCAACTGCGACGGCAGGACCCCGTAGCGGTCGCGGATTGCAGCGGCGTCGGTGATGGTCTTGGAGATGCGGTTCAGCACGACTACGCGTTCGCCGCGGATGCACTGGAACAGATCCGTGTCGCTGGTGCAGAGGACGACCCGCTCGACGCCGGTGTCCTCGTTCAGAACCCGCGCCCCGGTGGCCAGCGCATCGTCGGCCTGGAAGCGGACCATCGGCCACAGTCGAATGCCGAGTGCACGCACTGCGTCGAGCGCAAGGGGCGCCTGGCGTCTGATCAGCATCCCCGGCTCGTCGTTGACCGGGCCACGAGCCGCCGGCAGCGCATCGAACGCCACCGCTACGTGGCTGACTTCGTCGGACTTGAGCAGGGACAGTAGGGTGTGCAGGAGGCCGCGTACCGCACCCACCTCCTCGCCCTTGGCGTTGACGTGCCGGGGTGCACCGTGGAAGCAGCGAAACAGCTCGAACGTGCCGTCGACCAAGTGAACTTGGAGGGCCATAGCCCGAAGTCCGCTCTAACGGGCCTCCGAGCCCAGGGCGCCACCGGCGCGCAGATCGTCGATGTCCGCTTGCGAGAGGCCGAGATCCTCGGTCAACACTTCGTCGGTGTGTTCGCCGAGCAGCGGCGCCCCTTTCATCGCGACATGGCTCTTCGACATCCGCGCCGGCCAGCGCAGCAGGCGAACATCGCCGTGCTGGGCGTGGTGGACCGTTTGCACGAAATCGCGCGCTAGCAAGTGGGGGTCGGTGAACAGGTCGTTGGTTTCATAGACCTGGCTTGCGCAGACGCCGGCTTGGGCGAGTGCGGTCATAGCCTCCTGTTTGGACTGGCTGCGCGTCCAAGCCTCGATTTCGCCGCGCAGCGCCGCCGAGTTCGTGCGCCGCTTCGCCGCCGTGTCGAAGCGCTCGTCCTCGAGAAGGCCCGGCTGGCCAATGGTGCGGCATACGCCAGCCCACATGCGCGGGTTGACCGCCATGATGAAGACGTAGTCGTTCGGCCCGTTGCCGCGGCAGGGATACAGCGACACGAACGGATTGTCGCCGTTGCCGATGCGCGGCGTGGGCTCCGCGCCGAAGCGCGTTCGGGACACCGCGGTGCGCAAGTAGTAGGTCATCGCTTCCTGCATGGACAGTTCGACGTACTGCCCCTCGCCGGTGCGCTGCTTCTGTGCCCAGGCGGCGGTGATGGCCAGCGCCGCTTGCACGCCGGTGCCGGCATCGCCCATGGTGGGACCGGGACGCATGGGCGGGCCGTCCGGGTCGCCGGTGATCGAGAACGCGCCTGCGGCCGCCTGGGCGACCATATCCATGCACTTGTAGTCCGCGTACGGTCCGCTGGTGCCGAAGCCCTTGATGCGCACGTAGATGATCTCGGGGTGCACAGCGCGCATGGCGTCGTAGCCGATGTCGAGTTTCTCCACCACCCCTGGTCCGTAGTTCTCCACGAAGACGTCGTAGTGCGGCACCATCTTCAAGAGCACGTCGCGGCCTGCCGGCGTATCCAGGTGCAGGGTGACGCTCCGCTTATTGCTGTTCCAGTTGACGAAGTACTCGGCGTCGAGCGCCGCGCCCCTAGCCCGGCCGCGCCCCGGGTCGCCGACCTCGGGTCGCTCGACCTTGACGACGTCGGCACCGAGGAAGGCGAGGCTCTGCGTACAGGACGTGCCGGCCTCGTACTGGGTCATGTCGAGAATGCGCATTCCGTCGAGTGCTGCCACGAGCGCCTCCTTATCTCCTGAGCGGGGGTCGGTCGGGTGGGCCACGGCAGTATAAAGCGCATCCGTGATCCCGTCGGTTGCGACGCAACGTATAAACTGCGCGTTTCCGCGCTATCGCGGCGACAAGCAACCAAGGAGACTGTTTCGATGTTCTACGAACTCAGGCGCTACAAGATCAACGACGACAAGATGGACGAGTGGGTGGAGTTCATGGAAGGCACGATCATCCCGTTCCAGGTCAGCAAGGGCATGGTGATCGCCGGCAGTTTCCGCGGCGAAGACGAGACCACCTACGTGTGGATGCGCCGTTTCGCATCCGAAGCCGAACGCGAACAGCAGTACGCGGATGTCTACCAGAGCGACACGTGGAAGAACGACATCGCGCCGCGGGTATCGCAGTTGATGCAGCCGGACATCGAGGTGACGCGGATCGTCCCGACCCCGCATTCGGTCATTTCGTAGCGGCGGTCTCCCTCGCCGCCACCGTCACGCGAACTTGGCGCCCCAGTCGTCGAGCGTCACGAACCGGTCGTCCTCGACCATCGTGTAGTAGACCTGCTGCAGGCCTTGCCTTCGACCGGGGCCGAAGGAGACCGGCTCGCCGATGCCGAGGTCGAAGTCGCGCACGGTGAAGACCGCTTCTTCGAGGTCCTGCCGGTCGGGCGGGTCCGGGAGTCGGCGAAGCACCTCGACCATCAGCTTCGCGTCCAGGAACCCTTCGAGACTCACGAAGCTGTGCGCGAACGGCGCATACGGTTCCTGCAGCAGGTCCGGTGGCGGCTGGGGGTCGTGCCGCGCCATCAGTTCCCGGTATTCGCGCACGGCGGGAATGGTGCTGTCCTCGTAGCTCGGCACCACTTGCGAGTTCACGAGCATACGCGTGTAGCGCGCGCTGTCCGCTTCGTGTTCGGTCAAGAGCTTCAAGAGATTCTCGCTGCCGACGAACGACAGGTTCGCGATGGGCACCTCGAGTCCTAGGTTGACGGCATCGCGGACGAACCCCGCGCACGCCGCGTAGGCGCCGATGCAGATCACGGCGTCGGGGCTCGACTCCTTGAGGATCTCCACCTGCGCCCGGAGGCTGGCCGTGAACTTCGTGCCGCGCCGATAGGTGGCTTCGCCGACGATGGTCTCGCCGTGACGGGCCAGGGCGCGGCGCACGCCGGCCCAGCCGCTGCGTCCATAGGCGTCCGCCTGGTAGAACACGGCGATTCGGCGCCGACCGATGCTCAAGAAATTGTCGACGAGGCCAGCGGTCTCCTGCCGGTACGAGGCGCGCAGGTTGAAGGCGAATGGGCCGTAAGGCGGCTCGCGCTGAGGCTGTGCCCCGGTGAACGGAAAGAACAGGTAGACGTTGCGATCCTGGAACTTCTTCAAGAGCGGTAGGACGCGGGTGACGGTTGGCGTGCCGACATAGCCGAACAGCAGGAAGACATCGTCCTCGAGCATCAGGGAGACGGTATTGCGCACGGAGGGGTCGGGCTGATAGCCGTCGTCGTAGGTGGCAAGCTCGATCTGGCGAGCACTCACGCCACCGTTGGCGTTGACGTGTCCGAAGTAGGCGCTTGCACCCCGGTAGAGCTCGATGCCCAAGCCCCGCGACGGGCCGGAGAACGCGGCGGACATGCCGAGGGTGAACGCGGTGTCGGTCACGCCACCCTGGGCTCGTGCGCGGATGGCCGGCACGGCCAGCGTCGCCCCGAGGCCAGCGCGAACCAATGATCGTCGGTTCATGACCATAGGCAAATGCCCGAACTTGGCCCACCGAGTGTAGGCGCGTCGATGGCGCGATGCGACGGAAGGTTCATGCCCGCGATATGCCGAACTCCGCCAAGGTGCTAGCCAACGTGGGCTTGCGCAGCCGGACGGGATCGTCGTTCAGGAGGTAGGTGAACACCCAGCCGACGCCGAGCATCAGAATGCCGATGAGGAAGCAGTACATGACCGCCCGGTCGGGGTAGGCGTCCTTGAGATAGCCCACGTAGAGCGGCCCGAAAATGCCCGCGGCGGCCCAGGCGGTGAGAATCGCACCGTAGACGGGGGACATGCGGGCGGCGCCGAAAACGCGGGAAATGAACGACGGCATGACCGCGAAACCGCCGCCGAAGCAGAGCAGGACGTAGCAGACCAGCGCCGAGAAGATGATCGGATTGGTTTCCGTAAGCAAGACGCCGAACACCACCATCTGCGTGGCCAAGAGCAGCCGGAACACCTGCACGCGGCCGATGCGGTCGGCGAGCATGCCCCACAGGAGGCGTCCGGCCCCGTTGCACAGCGAACTGACCGCGATCAGCATCGCGCCGTATTCGGCGAGCATCTCGGGTTCCACCCTCGGGTCCGCCAATCCCCAGACTTCCTGCAAGAGCGGCGATTGGAAGCTGATCACCGCGAGGCCCGCGGAGATGTTGAAGAAGAACACGATCCACATCACGGCGAAGGCGGGCGATGTCAGGCACGGCGCGACCGCGTCGATGTCGTCACCCATGGGGGCGTCCCTCCCCGGGACGGCGGGGATTTCGTAGCCCGGGGGTGGATTGCGCAAGGCCAGGCCGGCGGGAATGGCGAGTGCCGCGAACACCACGCCGAGCCAGAAGAAAACCATCGTGAGATCCCCTTCCGTGCGCACGACCAGGAAGGGGGCGAGGCCTTGACTGAGGAGGAGCGCGCCGACGCCAAAACCCATCACCACGACCCCGGTCGCGAGCCCTGTGCGTTCGGGAAACCAGCGCGCCGCGGTCGCCACCGGGGTCACGTAGCCGAGCCCGATCCCGATGCCGCCGACCACGCCGTAGCCGAGATAGAAGAGGAACAGGGAGTCGATGTGCAGCGCCAGGCTCGCCAGCATGTAGCCGCCGGCGAACAAGACGCCGCCGGTGACGGCCAGGAGACGTGGACCGAGGCGGGGCAGGAGCGCACCGGCGACGGCCGCCGATACGCCAAGCGAGAAGATCGTGGTGCTGAACGCCCAGGCGGTGTCGGTATAAGTCCAGCCGAGGTCGCGCACCAGCAGGGACTGGAAGAAACTCCACGCGTACACGGTGCCGAAGCAGAGCTGCAGCACGGTGCATAAGGTGACGATCACCAGTGGGCGCATGCTGCTTTGCGCTGGCATCGTGGCCTCCGACCCCGGCCCACAACGGTTATTCTAAGCGCAAGCGCGCCCCTCGGGCGCGCCGACGTGCGGGCAGTTGCGCCATCGTGAGCGGGGAGGCTCGATGAAGGTCAAGAAGCTCTTTCAGAAGACGCTGTTCGGCATCTTCGTGGTGTTCGGGTGCATCGGACTCGCGACGTCGATCCTGACGGTGTACACGGTCGATACGCACCTCTCCGAGGAGTACCAGAGCAACGCCAGCAACATCGCCAAGACCATCGCCGACTCCAGCGTGGACATCCTGCTGAACCGCAACCTCACCGCATTGCAGTCGCTGATCGACCAGTTCGTTGAAATCCAGGGCATCAAGTACATCTACATCGCAGACGAGAAGGGGGAGTTCGTGGCCCACACCTTCGTGCCAGGCATCCCGGCGGAGATCCTCGCCGACGACCCCCAGCGAACGGCGCCCGTCGAGCGCAATCTTCCCGGCATGGGCGACTTCATCGAGGTCGGCAGCCCGATTCTCGCGGGCGTGGCCGGCACCGTTCACGTCGGCATGGACACCGGCCTCATCGCCTTGAAGATCCAACGCGCCATCGGCCGCCAGGTGTACCTGATCTGCATCATCTTCATCGTCGGCGTGTTCGCCGCCATCTGGCTGGTCAACCTGGCCGCGAAGCCCATGGGCGGCCTGCTGGCCTACACGGTGGACGTCGCGCGCCAGGCCGGGCACGCCGAGCCCGCCGCGGACGGTCCGGAGCTCACGGCGGAGGCCCGCGAGAAGCTCTTGGCGCGCAGCGACGAGGTGGGTCACATCGCACGCTTGTTCACTTACCTCGCCGAACTCGCGGACCAAGCCAGTCCGCGCCCGGCCACCGCAACGGGAGACCCTTCATGACCGGATTGGCATTCTCAAGCGCAACCGAACTTGCGCGTCGCATCAAGGCGCGTGAAATCGGGTGCGTCGAAATGCTCAAGATCTACTTCGACCGCGTGGATGCATTCAACGCCGACCTCAACGCGATCATCGTGCAGATGCGCGAGGCGGCGCTCGCAAGTGCCGAGGAGGCGGACCGCGCGCTCGCCAGGGGCGACGACCTCGGACCCCTGCACGGGGTGCCGATGACCACCAAGGAGTCCTACGACATCGCCGGGACGCCGACGACGTGGGGCGTGCCCGAGCAGAAGGACAACATCGCGACCAAGGATGCGCTCGCCATCCAGCGCCTGAAGGCCGCCGGTGCCGTCATCTTCGGCAAGACCAACGTGCCGCTGATGTTGTCGGACTTCCAGAGCTACAACGACATCTATGGCACCACGAACAATCCGTGGGATCTCGCGCGCACTCCGGGCGGCTCGTCGGGCGGTTCGGCAGCGGCCTTGGCAGCCGGCCTGACTGGTCTCGAGACCGGGTCCGACATCGGTGGGTCGATCCGCAACCCCGCGCATTTCTGCGGCGTTTTCGGGCACAAGCCGACGTGGAGCCTGTTGCCGCCGCGCCGGCACGCCATGCCTGGCATCCTGAGTCCTTCCGACATCTCCGTTATCGGTCCATTGGGGCGGTCGGCGCGCGACATCGAGACGGCCATGCGCGTCATGGCCGGTCCCGACGAGATCGCCTCCAAGGGGACGAGGCTCGACCTCAAGCCCTTGGCGAAGCCGATCGGCGAGTTGTCGGTCGCGGTCTGGCGGGATGACGACATGGCCCGTGTCGATGACTCCGTCGCGGGCCGGGTAGACGCTGTGGCCCAAGCTCTAGCGGAAGCCGGTGCCGCGGTCGATTTCGATGCGCGGCCGGTCGATGCGCGCCACTCGCACACCGTCTATCAATGCCTGCTGCAGGCCACGATGTCCGCGCGGTTGCCGGAGGAACGCTACCGCGAGGTCGAACGCCGGGCTGCGGCCCTGGATCCCGAGGATCAGAGCATCGGCGCGACGGTTCAGCGTTCCCAAGTGGCCAGGTTCCGGGACTGGATCGCCAACAACGAGAAGCGCACCCACCTGCGCTGGCAGTGGCACGGCTTCTTCGAGCCCGCCGGGGGTGGCTTCGACGTCCTGATCGCCCCGATCATGGCGACCTCGGCGTTTCCCCACGATCACCGGCCTTTCGGCGAGCGGCGCGTGGTCGTCAACGGTGCCGAGGTGTCCTACTTCGACCAGGTCTTCTGGGCCGGTCTCGCGAGTGTGGCCTACCTGCCTGCCACGGTGATCCCGACCGGTCCCGACGATGCCGGGTTGCCGATCGGCGTGCAGATCATCGGTCCGGAATACGGCGACCTTGTGACGCTGGGCGTCGCGCAGTTCCTGGAGGATTCAGGCTTCGCATTCACGCCAGCGCCAGCCTATCAAGGGGCATAGCGCATGGCGGTTGCCGTCGCCCATCCGAACGTCGCCTTGGTCAAGTACTGGGGTAAGCGTCCGGGGCACGGCAACGTGCCGGCGACGCCTTCGCTGTCGATCACGCTGGATGGCTTGACGACGCGGACTCGGGTGGACGCCGCTGCCGAGAACAGCCTGGAGATCAACGGCGAGCGGCGCCGGGACGCCAAGGTCGCCGGGCTGGTCGCTGCCTTGCGGGAGGAGTTCGCGCTGCCTGCGATGCGCGTCACGAGTTGCGGCAACTTCCCCGTCGGCGCCGGCCTTGCGTCGTCGGCGTCCGGTTTCGCAGCCCTGGTCACGGCCTTGGACGAGACCTTCTCTCTTGGCCTGCCGGCGTCCGCGCGGGCGGTCTGGGCCCGTCGCGGGTCGGCGTCCGCGGCGCGGTCGGTGTTCGGTGGTTTCGTCGCGCTCGACCCGGACGTCGGCGCGGCGACCGTTCTGGACCGGGACGAGTGGCCACTCGAGGTCGTTGTCGCGGTGACGTCGGACGCTGCCAAGGCGGTGTCGTCCACCGAAGGCATGACACGCTCACGCGACACGTCGCCGTTCTACGGGGCGTGGATGCATTCGACGGCAACGGACTTCGACGACGCGTGCCGTGCAGTCCATCGTCGCGATTTCGACGCGCTGGCGGCTACCGCCGAGCACAGTTGCCTGAAGTTGCACGCCCTGATGCTCTCGACGCGTCCCGGGTTGCTGTACTGGAACGCCGCCACGATCGACGCGATGCGTGCCGTTCGTGCTATGCGCGATGCCGGCACGCCGGTGTTTTTCACCATTGATGCCGGACCGCAGGTGAAGGCGGTCTGTCTGCCCGCCGCGGCCGCGACAGTCGCGGATCGGCTTGGCGAGTTGGCCGGCGTCAAGCGCGTGATGCGGGTCGGACTCGGTGCCGGTGCGCGTTTGGTCGAGGGCTGACGCATGTCACGCCCCACGCCTGCGGGCGACGCCGTCGAGGCGTCCGCGCCAGGCAAGCTCGTCGTCAGCGGCGAGTACGCCGTGCTGGCCGGCGCGCCGGCGCTCGTCGCGGCGGTCGACCGGCGGGTGACCTGCACCCTGGTCCCGCGCGACGCCGGAGGCTGGCGGTTCGTCAGCACGGGTTTCGAGACGGAGCAGGCGCTGACCAGGGACGCCGTGTTCCAAGCGCCGCCGAACACCGTCGCGGGCGTTGTGCGGCAGTTGATCGCCGAGGATCGGGCGCCTGGCCACATCGAAGTGCGAATCGACTCGGCGCCGTGTCACTTGCACGGTGCCAAGCTTGGGGTCGGTTCGAGCGCGGCCCTGGTCGCGGCGGTCGCGGCCGCGTTCTCCGTGATCGGGGGCGATGCGCCGCGGTTGGCCAAGCTGGTTGCCATCCACAAGAGCTTCCAGGGTGGGGGTAGCGGCCTGGACGTGGCCGCGGCCGTCACGGGCGGCGTGATTCGCTTCCAGGACCAGCGCATCGTCCCAGCCCGTTTGCCGGACGTGCACAAGGCCTTTGTCTTCGTCGGTACGAGTACTAGGACCGCCGACCTGGTCGCGAGATTCGATGCTTGGCGGGGTGTGGCGAACCCGCTTGGTCTGGAGCGCCTGATTGAAGCCGCCGTGGAGGTGGCGGATTGCACAGTATCTGCGGGGTTGTTTCTCGACGCCTTGAGGGAGTATACGGATGTTCTGGAACGCATGGACCGTATGGCGCAGATCGGCATTTTCGGCCCTGGGCACCAGGCGGCGCGCGAGATTGCCGCGCGTTGCAGGGTGGTCTACAAGCCTTGCGGTGCCGGCGGCGGTGATACGGGCGTCGGCTTTGCCGCGGACCAGGAGGCGGTGGCTCGCTTCGCGAATGAGGCCGGGGATTCCGGCCTGACGATCGTACCGATGGAGGTCTCAGACGATGGCATCCGAATCCGCACCGAATGACGGGTCGCGAATACCCAACTTCTTCAAGATGGACGTCGAGGCGCGTATCGCGGCGCTCCGCGAACGCACGGCCCTGACGGACGAGGACCTGCACGCTCTCGAAACCGGCGCGCATACGCTCAAGCGCCACGTGGCCGACAAGATGATCGAAAACGTGGTGGGCGTATTCGGTCTGCCGCTCGGCGTCGCGCTGAACTTCCGGATCGACGGTCGCGACGTCATCGTGCCGCTGTCGGTGGAAGAACCGTCCATCGTCGCCGGCTTGTCCGGTGCTGCGCGGACCGCGCGCCTGTCCGGCGGCTACACGACCGAGGTCACCGACCCGATCCTGATCGGCCAGGTCCAGGTGGTGAACGTCGGCGACGTCGACGAGGCACGCCGGGCGCTGATCGCGCGCAAGGACGAGGTCGTCAATCTGGCCAACACCTTGCATCCGAAAATGGTCGCCCGCGGCGGCGGCGTCCGAGACGTGGAAGTCTTCCACCACCGCGCCCCCGAGGGCGGTGACCCCGATGCCGTGGAACGCGACATGCTGGTGCTGCACCTGCTCGTGGATACGCGTGACGCCATGGGTGCCAACATCGTCAACGGCATGTGCGAGGGGGTCGCGAGCCTGGTCGAGGCGATCACCGGCGGGAAGGTGTTTCTGCGCATCCTGTCGAACTTGAGCGACCGGGCCCTGGTGAGGGCGAAGGTGCGCATCCCGGTGCAGAACCTGGCCATGAAGGACTATTCGGGTGCCGATGTCCGGGACGGCATCATCCTCGCCAACGACCTGGCCCTGGTCGACGCCTACCGGGCCACGACCCACAACAAGGGCATCATGAACGGCGTCGACGCCGTCGCGATCGCCACCGGCAACGACTTCCGCGCCATCGAGGCCTCAGCCCATGCCTTCGCTGCCCGGAGCGGCCAGTACCGCGCCCTGACGCGCTGGTACGCGAACGAAGATGGCGACCTGGTGGGCTCTTTGGAGATGCCGATGAAGGTCGGCACCGTCGGCGGCTCCCTGGAGACCAATCCGACGGTGCGCCTGAACCACCGCTTGCTCGGCAATCCGGACGCCGCCCAACTCGCTGCCGTTATGGGCGCTGTCGGCTTGGCCCAGAACTACGCGGCGCTGCGCTCGCTGTCGACGGCCGGCATCCAGCAGAACCACATGACGCTGCATGCCCGCAGCGTCGCCTCCGCGGCCGGCGTGCCGGACGAGATCTTCAACGACGTGGTGGACGCGCTGATCGAGAGCGGCGACATCAAGGTCTGGAAGGCGGAAGAGATCGCCCGGAACATGACCCGGGACGCCCCTGGTCCGCTGGTCGATGTCGGCGAGCCCCGCAGTTCGGCCTGCGGCAAGGTCATCCTGCTCGGCGAACACGCCGTGGTCTACGGGCGGTCGGCGCTCGCGGCACCGATTCCGTTGGCCGTCGAGGCCCGCGTGGTGGACGCCCCTGAGGGTGTTCAACTGCTGATCCCGCGCTGGGGCATCGAGCAGCGTGTACCGCCGATGAGCGAACACCCGACGGGCGCCGCCGGCATCCTGGCCTTGTTGCTGGCGCGGCTCGAACTGGACGATCGTGCGATGTCCATCGAGGTCTTCCCCAGCGTGCCGCGCGCGATGGGTCTCGGGGGCTCGTCGGCCTTGGCCGTGAGCGTGATCAGGGCCCTGGACCAGCACTTCGGGCTTGGCTTGGCGGCGGATGAGATCAACGACTATGCCTATGCGTGCGAGCAGGCCGCTCACGGAACGCCCTCGGGCGTCGACAACACGTTGGCGACCTACGGCACGACGATGTTGTTCAGGGCGGCTAGCCAAGGGCGTCGATCCCGGTTTGACGAACTGAAGCTCGCTCGACCATTGCCATTGGTCGTCGGGATGACGGGCAAGGAGAGCTTGACGGCGACGACCGTCGCCCGGGTCGGCAGCGCCTGGCGGCGCAATCGGCGCCGCTACGAGGCCGTCTTCGATCAGATCGACGGCTTGACCCGTGCCGGCGCCGACGCGGCGCGGGACGGCGAACTCGGCGAACTCGGCGAATTGATGAACCTCTGCCACGGCTACCTGAACGCCCTGCAGGTGTCGACGCGCGAACTCGAGGAACTCGTCGACATCGCCCGGCGAAACGGAGCCGCCGGCGCCAAGCTGACCGGTGGTGGCGGTGGGGGCGCCATCGTCGCGCTCTGCCCTGAAGGCGTGGAGCCCGTTGTCGCGGCGATCAAGGCTTCCGGGTACGACGCATTGGCCTTCGAGGTCAGCTAAGGCGCGGCCCGCCTCGCGTGGCGGGTGCGACGGAAACAGCCAGGCGATGCGTGTAAAGTAGAACGGCGCCGTGATTTCGGGAGGTGTGGTGCGCCCTGCCTTCGGAGTACTTGCTCTCGTATTGACCGCCGGTTGCGGCGACGACGGCGGTGGTGCGGGCGGTCCGGGCGGTGGGTGGGGCGGCCCGGGCGGTGGGCGCCCGGCCACCTTGGTCGCGACCCAGCCCGCAGTCGTCCGCCCGATCGCTGACCTGGTCGAAGCGATTGGCACGGCGCAGGCCAACGAATCCGTCACCATCACGGCCAAGGTCACCGACGCGATCCGCCAAGTGCGTTTCGAGGACGGCGACTTCGTCGAAGAAGGCGCGGTGCTGGTCGAACTGACCAACGAGGAGCAGACCGCGCTTCTCGCCGAAGCCGAGGCCAATGTCCGGGACATGCGCCGGCAGCACGACCGCCTGCGGGATCTTCTCGACCAAGGCAGCGTCCCCGTCTCCGATGTCGACGAGGCGCGCGCTCGCTTGTCCGGCGCGATGGCCCGCTACCAAGCCGTCGTCGCCCGGCTCGACGACCGCCTCATCCAGGCGCCGTTCACGGGCCTGTTGGGTTTCCGGCAGGTGAGCGCGGGAACCCTCATCACCCCCGGGACACCGATCACGACCTTGGACGACGTGTCGATCATCAAGCTTGATTTCGCCATTCCCGAGGTCTATCTCGGCGTGGTGCATCCTGGGCTGGAATTGACAGCCGAGAGCGCGGCCTTTCCGGGGCGGCAGTTCGAAGCCGAGGTCAAGACCATCGGCTCCCGGGTGAATCCGGTCACGAGGGCGGTACCGGTGCGCGCGCATATCGAGAACCCCGAAGCGCTGCTGCGACCGGGCATGCTGTTGACGGTGAAGCTCACCACCTCGAGCCGCGACGCCCTGATGGTTCCGGAGACCGCCCTGCAGCAGCGCGGCGCCGAGACGTTCGTGTTCACCGTGGTGGAAGGCAAGGCGGCGATGACCGCCATCGACCTCGGCATCCGCCGCGACGGTTGGGCAGAAGCCCGGTCCGGCTTGCTGCCTGGCCAAGAAGTGATCAGCGAGGGCGTCCTCAAGGTCCGCAACGGCGTGCCGGTGCGCACGGCCGGTGACGGCGGCGGGCGTCCGCCGGGACGCGGCGGGGGACGGCCCACGGCACAATCTGGAGACTGACGATGTGGCTTTCTGATACGTCGGTGAAGCGCCCCGTGTTCGCCACGGTGATCGCCCTGACCCTCGTCGCTTTCGGCGTGCTGTCGTTTCAGCATCCTGCCGTTGCGCGAGTACCCGGACATCACCCCGCCGGTGGTGTCGATCAGCACGTCCTACCCCGGCGCGTCGGCGGCGGTCATCGAGTCGCGCATCACCACCGTGATCGAGGATCAGATCAGCGGCATCGAAGGGGTCAAGTCGATCCGCTCGTCGAGCCGCGACGGCGGCGCGTTCATCAACATCGAGTTCGACCTCGACCGCGACATCGACAACGCCGCCAACGATGTCCGCGACCGCATCTCGCGGGTGAATCGCATGCTGCCGGAGGATGTCCGCGCGCCCGAGGTCCGCAAGCAGGACTCCGATGCCCGGCCGGTGATGTACAACGTGGTCAGTGCGCAATTGAGTCGCATGGACCTCACCGACTACACGGACCGCTACATCGCGGACCGTTTCTCGGTCATCCCCGGTGTCGCCAACGCGAGCGTCTTCGGCGCCCGTCCGGCGATGCGGATATGGATCGACCGCCTGGCACTCGCGGCACGCAATCTGACCGTCAACGACATCGAGGCGGCGCTCAGACGAGAGAACATCGAGCTGCCCGCCGGCCGCATCGAGAGCAACGACCGCGAACTCACGGTGCGCATCGCGCGGGGCTTCGAGAGCGCGGCGGACTTCCGGGAGCTTGTCATCGTCCGCGGTGACGACGGCCATCTCGTGCGCCTCGGCGAAGTGTCGACCGTCGAACTCGCACCACAAGACCACCGCTCGATCTACCGGGCCAACGGGCTGCCGACGGTCAGCATCGGCATCATCAAGCAGTCCACCGCCAACACGCTGGAGACGTTGGAGCAGGTCAAGGCGGAGATCGCCGACCTGAACGAAAACCTGCCCGAGCACATCGAGCTGTCGACCGGTTCGGACGACTCGGTGTTCATTCGGGAGGCGATCAACGGCGTCTACCGCACGATCGCCATCACGACGGTCCTCGTCAGCCTCGTGATCCTCGCTTTCCTGGGCTCCTTCCGAACCATGGCGATCCCCGCGGTGACGATCCCGGTGTGCCTCGTGTCCGCATTCATCGCGCTCGCCGCTTTCGGCTTCACCGTCAACCTGATCACGCTGCTGGCACTGGTGCTCGCCATCGGCTTGGTGGTGGACGACGCCATCGTCGTCCTGGAGAACATCCACCGCCGCATCGAGGAGGGCGAAGCGCCGTTGGTGGCCGCCTTCAACGGCTCGCGGCAGGTCGCCTTCGCCGTGATCGCGACCACGGCGGTGCTGGTGGCGGTGTTCACGCCGATCATGTTCCT
>JAPOYV010000110.1 GCA_026706385.1 Gammaproteobacteria bacterium | reverse complement strand
AAAGAGCCTTCAGCCGGGGAGCGCGAGGGGCCTGCCCCTCGCAGTAAGGAGATGCGGCCGATGGGGCTGGCGACACCGTTCCGGCATTTGCCGAACGCCATCAGCATCATGCGCATGGTGCTGGTCGTACCGGCCGGTTGGCTGTTGTGGCAGAACGCGGTCGCCGAGGCGCTCGTGTTGATCGCGATTGCCGGTTTTTCGGACGCGGTAGATGGGCTGTTGGCTCGCCGCTACAACTGGCGGACGCGCTTTGGCGCCATTGCCGATCCCGCGGCGGACAAGCTCCTGTCCTTGGTGGTATTCGTCGTCCTTGCGGTGCAAGGCCACGTGCCCTGGTGGCTGCTCGGCATCGTGGTCGGCCGCGATCTGGTCATCGTTTTCGGCGCCATGGCGTATCGGCAAGTGCTTGGCAACTTCGACGTGCAGCCGACCCTCTTGAGCAAGGTCAATACGGGACTACAGGTCGTCATGCTGCTGCTCGTGGTGGTGGGGCTGGCGGATTTCGGCTGGGTGTCGGAAACCGCGGCGATGTTGGTCGATCCTTACGGTTTCGTCGTGGTTGGCATCTCCGCCGTCGCGTCCGGCCTGCACTACGTGGTGGTATGGAGCCTGCGTGCTGCGTCCGGCATTCGCGAACGGCGGGAGGAGGCGTGAGCCGGCAACTGATCCTGCCGTTCGCGCTGCACGAGTCAAGCACCTTCGAGCGCTTCGTTGTCGGGCCCAACGAGGAACTCGTCGATCGGCTGCGCCGTCCGGGAGGGGGCTTCGACTGCATTTGGCTCTTCGGCGAGTCCGGTGTCGGCAAGACCCACCTTTTGCAGGCGCTATGCCACGCCGAACCGGGTGCATCGTATATCCCGGCCCGCGAGATCGGTGCCGACTCGGTGCTTGACGGCTATGCCCGGTTCGACGTGGTGACGGTTGACGAGGTGCACCGCTGGCTGGGTTCGCGGGAACAGGAACTCGCCTTGATGGGCCTCTACAACCGATTGTCCGCGCGGCGGGCACGGCTGGTGCTGACGGCGAACCGCTCGCCGTTGGACGTGGCGTTTGCCGTTGCGGACCTGGCCTCTCGACTCCGCGCCGCCGCCTGCTACCGCGTGGCGCCCCTGCACGACGAGGACAAGGTGCGATTGCTGGTCAACGCGGGCAAGGACCGCGGTCTGACCCTCGCGCCGGACGTCGTGCGGTTCCTGCTTCTGCGTGTCAGCCGCGAACAGCAAGAATTGCTGCGCATCCTGGATCAGCTCGACCGATCATCGCTCGCCGTGCACCGCCGGATCACGATTCCGTTCGTCAAGGAAACGCTGTGTCTTTGAGTGCGCCGGCCGCGCAAGCGGCCCGCGTGGTGGTCACGGGTGGCGGCAGCGCGGGGCACGTCGTGCCGGCTCTACCCGTGATCGAAGCGTTGCGCGGGCTCGGTTGCGCGGTCGATTTCATCGGCAGCAAGTCGCGGCTCGAGAGGGAGTTGATCGAACCGCTTGGTGTGCCCTATCACGGTATCCGCACGGGGAAGCTGCGGCGCTATCTGTCGTTCGAGAACCTTCTCGACTGCTTCCGGATTCCGGTGGGGGTCTGGCAAGCGTGGCGGACGCTCGGGCGGCTGCGGCCGGACGTCGTGTTCTCGAAAGGTGGCTACGTGTCGTTCCCGGTCGTCGTCGGCGCCTGGCTGCGCCGGATCGCCGTTGTGGCCCACGAGTCCGACCTCACCCCCGGGCTGGCCAACCGCCTGAGCGTGCCGTTCGTTAAGGCCGTGTGCGTGAACTTCGAGACGACGACCTTCGGCAAGGCCCGAGTCGCGGTCACGGGAACACCGTTGCGGCCGGCGTTGATCGCCGGCGACGCGTCGCGCGGCCGGACGCTCCTCGGCCTCGGCTCGGACCGGCCCCTGCTGCTGGTCGTCGGCGGCAGCCTCGGCGCCGAACGGATCAACGAGGTGGTCCGCGGTTCCTTGCCGCAACTGCTGGCGGACTACGCGGTGGCGCATGTCTGCGGCGCGGGAAAGCTCGACGCAGCCTGGGCGGACGAGCCGGGTTACGTCCAGCTCGAATACGTGGCCGACGGCTGGGGCGACATCATCGCTGCGGCGGACCTCGTGGTCTCACGAGCGGGCGCCAACGCGCTCTACGAATGGCTCGTGCTGCGCAAGCCGCATCTGCTGGTGCCGCTGCCGAAGACGGCGAGCCGGGGCGACCAGGTCGACAATGCGGCCTACGCCGAACGCTGCGGGTACAGCCTCGTCATGCCGGAACATGAACTGAATTCAGAGACATTGGTCGCCGCCGTCGCTAAGCTCGCCGCCCTCGCGCCGGCGATCCGGGAACGGTTGGCCGGTTTCCAGGTCCGCGACAGCACGGCGCTCATCGTCGCCGAACTCGAGCGTGCGGCCGGCCGGCAACTCTCTTAGAGCTTGAGGGATCATGTACAGGGTCAGGACTTTCAACCAGATCGCGCCCAAGGGGCTTGCGCGTTTCCCGGAACACGGCTTCGAAGTGGGCGCCGATGTCGACGATCCGCATGCCATCCTGCTGCGCAGCCACCGCTTGGACGTGAACGAACTCGGCGCCCAGGTCAGCGCGGTCGCGCGCGCCGGCGTGGGTTTCAACAACGTGCCGGTGGATGCCTGCACGGAGCGCGGCATCGTCGTGTTCAACACCCCCGGGGCCAACGCCAATTCCGTCAAGGAGCTGGTGCTCGCCGCCCTCCTGCTGACATCGCGGGACGTCCTCGGCGGGTTCGAATACGTCCGTTCGCTCGAGACGGTGGACGACGAGGCCGAACTGCATCGCCTGGTGGAGGCCGAGAAGCGCCGCTTCCGGGGCCACGAAGTCTCGGGACGGACGTTGGGCATTGTCGGCTTGGGGGCGATCGGCTCGCGGGTGGCGCGTGCGGCCCTCAATCTCGGGATGGACGTCCTGGGCTACGATCCGGCGCTGTCCGTGGATGCCGCGTGGCGGCTGCCGAGCGACGTCAAGCGCATGGAGAACTTCGCGGCGCTGGCAGCGCGCTCGGACTACGTCACCCTGCACGTGCCCGCGTTGCCCGACACCGCGAACATGGTCGACGCGGAGTCCCTGACGAGCTTCCGACCGGGTAGCGTGCTGCTCAACTTCGCGCGCCAGGAGATCGTCGACGAACGGGCGGTCCGCGGCGCCCTCGAAGACGGTCGGCTGCGGGCCTACATCGCCGATTTCCCGAGCACCGTGCTCGCTGGCATGGCGAACGTTCACGCCACTCCGCATCTCGGGGCGAGTACCGATGAGGCCGAGGAGAACTGTGCGGTCATGGCGGCCGATCAACTGCGCGACTTCCTGCACCACGGCAACGTCGAGAACTCGGTCAACTTCCCGGATGTGAACCTGGAGCCTGCTGGCGGCTACCGCGTCGGCGTCACCAATCGGAACGTGGCCGGGATGCTAGGCCATGTCATGTCGGTACTCGCCGATGCGAACATCAACGTCATCGACATGATCAACAAGAGCCGCGACAACGTGGCCTACAACCTGATCGACATCGAGACGCCGCCGAGCGCGGGGGTCATCGACCGGATCGAGGCCTTCGAGGAGGTGCTGAGCGTTCGCGTGCTGGAGGCGGCGTAGAGTTATAGAGAGAATGGCTGTGTATCGGCGTTTGCGGGGTCCCCGTCGTTCCTGCCCCGCGAGGCGGCTCGGAGCGAACGTCGTCACCAGCTATGCGCACAAGGAGGCCACTGTTGAGTTACGAAACACAAGAGCTGTTCGTTCCGGTCCACGGGTTCGTGTCTTTGACGACTCGCGAAATGGAGGTGATCAACCACCCTGCTCTCCAACGTCTACGTCGAACCCGCCAGCTTGGCTTCGCGCACTTGGTCTTCCCCGGCGCCGTTCATACGCGCTTCGAACACTCCATTGGCGCTGTCCATGTTGCCGAGCGAATCGTGACGCACGTGAATGAGAACCACGGCCGCAATGGAGTCGATCACCCAACATGGCTACTGGGCGAGGTGCTAGACGCCGAAAGAGATGTCATTCGTCTAGCCACCTTGCTTCATGACATCGGTCACATCCCATTCGGCCACACGCTTGAAGACGAGCTGCGACATCTCCCTCCCCACGACGGCCATAGACGACTGACGGCGGTCAGCACACGAATCTACGACGGTTACCGTCCAGGCGAGTCTGCAACGAGCCTCGTTACGGATCCGGACTCCGTCGGCTGGTCTCTTGAGACGCTGGTCGACACGCTGTATGGCCAAACCGTCCACGAAGGTCTTGGCATCGCCTCGACGGTCTCTGCGTTCTCGGTCGTACTCGCCATCATATCCAAAGAGCCTTCCGAACCCGAGGCGGACGCAGATGACGGTCGCAAGGCGGAACTCGTGCGGATTCGCTCCGACTGGCAAGCCGAACAGGACGCTCTAGGCGCGAGCTTCAACCTCAGCCTGTGCCGAGACGTGGTCGGGAACACCATTTGCGCTGACTTCCTCGACTATTTGTACCGCGATTGGCATCACTTGGGGAAACCCCTCTACGTGGAAACGCGCATCTATCAATACATGGAAGCGAGGATGCGCAACGAAGGTCCTGATGCCAGCGATCATGACCGTCCCAAGTCCACCGGGTTAGATTTCCTGATCAACATAGGGTCAGGCGAGAAGATCCGGCACGACGCATTGACGAGCATACTCCAGCTCCTCGAGGCGCGTTATGAACTCGCGGAGACCGTTCTCTTCCACCGCGCGAAGCTGGCCATCACCGCTTTGCTCGACAGATGCCTGCTTGAGATAGAGAAGTTCTATGGTCTGGCCGGCATACCCCGGGCCGACCTTCACGACGCCCTCGAGCACCTCCTGCTAGACTCATCGGACGATGGGCTTCCAGACGTGCTTTGGGCGCTAACCGAAGGTACGGCCCACCAAGGGATAGGAGCACGCCTAGAGGAGGCGATCGATAAAGCCAAGAGTGCGGCGTCAGCGGAGACCGGGCCCGACCTCTTGACGAGTGGTCCAACACCGGTGGTGCCTTTAGAGCAAACGCGCGGATTGATCGAGGGCTTGATCCAGCGGCTTCGACACCGCTCGGTATACAAGGTGCTCTACAAGCTCAGATTCAGCGACGTGCTCCCGCCCTATGGAGTCGACGAGTCCGGTGCTAGCCGAGTCGTTAGGATGTATGCGGATGTCGACAGGCGGCGAGCGTTCCTCCATGGTGTGGAGACGCTGTGCGCACTGCCGCCGGGCTCGCTCGCCATGTACTGCCCGCCAACCAAAATGAACGCCAAGGTAGCCGACGTCAAGCTCTTGATCGAGGACGATGTCGTGACCTTCGCCGAGTACGACCAGCGCAGATCGCAGTCCAATCTTTCCCGGGGAGCCCTCTCTTCCCGGACACAGAGGTTCGCGGAGCTCTGGAGTACGCAGGTCTTCCTCGATCGGCGTGTGTGGACCACGTTGGCAAGTCAATCGGCAAGGGGTGGTTCCGGTTCGTTGGCACACCTACGGCACGTCGTCCGGACTAGCTTGTACCAACCGGAGGGAAGCACGGACCTCGATGTTGCACGGATTGGTATCCAGCCATCGATTGACGCCGTCAAAACCGCTCGCTTCCTTCAAGCGGCTCGAAGTGGTACGCCCGAGGTTGATGTCGCGGCATTCCCGGACGGTTTCTTTCCGAGCGGACTGCCATATCGGAATCCAGCAGACCGATGACAGCACATGAGATCGGTGACCGCCTGTTGGCGACGGCCAACGAGCTTCGCCCGCCAGGCAGCCATGCGCTTGCACCCCTAGTGAAGATCGCGAACGAACTGGGAGTCGACGTAAGTCTCGCACTACATCAAGCAAATGAGGGGAGGCACTACCATGCCCGATGCGAGTTCAGGAGCGCGGCCCGTCCTCGCGTGACGATCTACCGAGCTTCCCCTGTCTCGGGCATCGCCGATATCACTCCTGCCGAGGAACATGTGCTTTCGGCGAGGGAACGCTTCTCCATCGCGCATGAACTCGGACACTGTGTCGCGCATCTCAGTTTCGGCGTCGATCCCGCGTCGCCGACCGGTGAGCGCCGCGAATACTGGCGTCAGGAGCGAGCGATGAATCAGTTCGCCTGTGCGCTGCTCGTGCCGCCTTGGCTCTCTGCGAAATGGCGCTCGCAACTGTCCACCGTGGACGCGGCATGTGTCTTTCGCATCCGCAGTTGGGCGAGTGAATGCCGGGTTTCGCCCGAGGTCGTGGTGACGGCACTGACCCGAGACACGCCCGGCCTCGGCTTCCTGAAGCTGGCGGAAGCGATGCGGCGCCCAGTCGGCAAACGAGTCCTCGTAGTGTTCCACTCGGCCGCTAGCGCGGGTGTCACGCTGCCGAATGTCTTCTCGCACATCGATGATCCAGCCTTCGTTAGCACTGTAAGCGGCAGCAAAGGCGTTGTTCTGTCGCGTCGAACCTGCCTGGGGTCGATCGAGCTGAAGGACGTACAGTGGGCTTGGTCCGGGGCCAAGAGCAGGATACAGAGCAGGCGTAAAGAGTTTAAGCGCTCGGTTCGGCTCTCGGGCCTCGTCTACTGGGTTTGCGCTTTCACCGCCGCCCGAATTGACCAAGGCCAAGGGACGTTGCGGTTTGATCCCGAGTAGGAGGCGACTGCGGATTTGGGTCGAGGTGAGGATCATGGCGCCCTTCTCGTCGCGGGCGTTGACGAGCTGGAAGAACAGGTTGGCGCCGTCGCCGTCGATGGTGACGTAGCCGATCTCGTCGACGATGAACAGCGAGGTGCGGGTGTAGAAGCGGATCTTGTCGGCGAGGCGGTCCTCGCGGCGCGCCTTGCCGAGTGCGTCGACGAGGTTGGCCAGCGTGGTGCGGTAGACGCTCCTGCCGGCCTTGACGGCGGCGATCCCGAGTGCCGGGGCGAGATGGCTCTTGCCGGTGTCGGGCGGGCCGAGCAGATGGACGACCTCGGCGCGGTCGACGAAGTCGAGCTGGGCGAGCGCCAGGATGCGGTCGCCGATGGCCTCGAAGGCGGCGACGTGGCAGCGCAGCACGGTCTGCAGGTCCTGGTCGGCGCAGAACCGTCCCCACAGCCATCGGCTGTGGCCGAGGACCATGGAGAACAGCCACACGGTGCGGACCTGCCCGGGCTCGTCGTCGAAGATGGCGCTGAAGTGCGCGAAGTCGGCCTGCGCCTGCCGGCCCGGGGGCGTCTCGAAGCGGCGTTCGAAGCCGGCCTGCGCCGGCGTGCGCGCTTCGCGCAGGAAGTCGGCGACGGCGCTGTAGCCCCCGGGGTGGCCGAGCGCGGCGATCTCGCGCCACAGGCGTCGGCCGGACAGCCCCGGGAAGGCTGCGATGCGCCCGCGCAGGTAGTCGGCGTACGCCCGCTACGGTCCCAGGCAGCCGCCGCCGCAGCTTAGCAAGGTCCGGCCGCGCGATCCGGTGGAGCCCGTAGCGCGGTTGCTGTTCGACGGCCTGGAGAGCGCGTTCGGCCGCTTCGGCGGCGTGCCCAGGGAGCTGCTGTTCGACCAGATGCGATCGGTCGTGCTGTCCGACTGTGACCATGTCCCGCTCCCTGGTGGCCCAGGGCATCGAAGCCCGAAGTGGGGAATTGCTCTCGGACTCAATTGGCTCGAACCCTCGACAACAAGAAAGCCGCACATACCAACCGCTGGGGAGAGAGCGCTCTTGAGTTCCCGCATCGCCGCGGTTATCGAACGACGGTTCCTCGCGAGCTGTTTGGGGTCACACTGCTGCCTACGCTCGACGATCGAGTGAATGAGCAGGCCGGCCGAGCGGACTGGGGTTCCGGGTCAAGTCGAGTGGCCAGCCAACTGCGCTTCTTGTGGGCCTTGGAGCACCGGTCAAGTGGCGGACGGTGTGCATGCTTGCATCATTGTGTTGAGTGGCGGCGAGGCGTCACTTGCCTCTTAGGGGCACAAAGGGCTCTAAATCAGCCTATTTGTTCCGTTGACTATTTTAAATATACTATTGTTTAAAAAGAACTTTTTATCTCATCGAAGTCGCTTTGAGCGTTGTTGGAGCGTTTATGACTCAGAGAATCCCCAATGTCTTTCGCCGCGTGGAAGGGGGTCGCCGACTCTGGGTCGTAGAGTCGTCTCCGGGGTTGCAATGAGGAGGAAACGAGAGCTATGATCTGAAGCCAACCTAAACGCAGGAGCCGCGCCATGGATGCGATGCGGGAGCAGCCACACGAGAGTGGCGGGGCCAAGGCCTACAAGTCGGTTGTGTATCCGGCAGTAGGTTTGAAAAGATGCATCGAGAACGCGAGCGAGATCGAGGCGAAATACGGCACAGCGAGGCTCGAGCGGAGGGTGGCAGCGCAGCTGCTGGGATATACGGTAAGCGAGAAGGGCCTTCACGGAACTGCGACGAAAACGCTCACGGCAATGATCGCCTTTGGGTTGCTGGAGGGTGCCGGACGCGGATCGATCCGTGTCACGGCAGAAGCGAAACGGGTACTTTATCCCGCATCGAGCGACGAGAAGGTGGCCGCCTTGAAGTCGTTGGTGTTCCGTCCCCCGTTGTACGCGATGATCCGAGAACGGTTCGATGGGGCCGAGGTCGTCCCCCAAGAGGGCGTGGTTGCGTTTCTCATGCAAGAGGACTACGAACCGCGCTATGTCCGAGCCGCGGCGAGATACTACGTGGAGGCCGTTCAATATCTGCGCGAGGAGGCGGGACAGGCTTCGGACGCGGGTGGATCCGGCGTGGGTGGTACTTCTCCGCCTCCGCCGGAGCGAACGAATGGCCCCGCAGAGCCCTCGAAAGGCGAAGTGTCCTTGGTGGTTCAGGCCTCGCAGGGCGGGTTCCCCGCCATCACAATTCAGTTGCCCAACAATGGGGTTATTGTGGGGTCCAGAGAGCTAGGGAACCTCGTAAACGTCCTGCAGGCCTACCAACCGGTACTCAAAGCGGTGGAGTCTGAAGGAAGTGAGGAGGACGTATGACGCAAGCGACCCGCCTCTCGACGCTGTCGGCAGGCGGGTCAGCGGGGGCGGCAGGTCGCTAGCGCGGTCTCTAAAACTACTGCTATCGGGTTCGATTCCCGACGCCTCCACCAAAGCTTGCGTCACTTTTCAGAGTAGCAATGCGTGAACGGCAAGACAAGCTGGCGCTCGACGGTATCGATAGCGGATCAGGTCTGTCGGCCTTGCGACGTCACCCTGTCTACATGTAGCAGGTAGAGGGCCCTCTCTTGAGTAGTCGGTGAAGCGACGCGCCTGTCCACGATGGGGGAGGGCGGGCTGAGCGCAATCTCACGGCGGTCCAGGCGAAACAGTGTCCGTCCCTCGGACTCGAACGTTGTCACTAACACCTAGTGCGAGTGCACGTTGGCAGCCGTGTCCGGTACCACGTCCGCAATGAACTCCAGGGCGGCTGCCGCGCACTCCTCGGGCTTCTCGAGTTGTAGGAAGTGCGAGGTTTCAGGCACGAAGTCGTAGTCGAGGGCGAGAATCTCCCGCATGTCGACGGTCGGCAGGAACGTGTGCGGTGTCGCGGGGTCGCTGCCGATGACTTTCACGGGGCACGTAAGCGTCTGGAGGTCGACCGAACCTGCCCGCTCGAACCCCTGCTCGTAGATGCGCGCCTCGTATTCCCGGGGGCAGCGCAGCTCCTGTCCGGTGCCGTCGGCGGTGGATCGCAGCGTCGTTTGTGCCAGCAGATCAGCGACGCCGTCGCGTAGTTGCTCGAAGGCCGGCGTACGGGCAAGGCGCTCCGCGTAGGCTGCCTCGCTCTCGAACACCGTACGGCGCCGGCGCGCCCCTTCGGCGAGTTGACCCAAGGTCGAGCGCAGCAGTTCGCGGTCGCCCGGGTCGCAACCCGGCGGGCAGATGAAGGGGTCGAACAGCACGAGCGCGGCATAGGCGTCGGTCGTCGCGGACGCTTCGATCGCGGCGACTTGCCCCGACACCGAGTGGAAGACGCCGATCCGGGGCTTCGCCCCGAAATGCGTATCGATCGCCCGGGCGATGGACGCGTTGTCCCGGACGAAGGTCGGTATGGCGTGCGCGTCGATGGGACCGACGGTGTTCCAGCCGTGGTTTCGCAGGTCGTAGACCACGATGTCGAACTTCTCGGCAAGCAACGCCCAGAACGGATAGTAGGCGTCCGCCGCGAAGCCGTTCGCGTGGCTCAGCACTAGGCGCGGTCCCGTGGCCTTGCCGTGGCGTCGCACCAGGATCGCCGTGCCGTCGTCCATGTGCGCCTCGGCGACGGCCAGGGGCTCGGGGACGTTCCAGATCACGGACTCGGACGTAGTCCCGCTAGGAACTCTTCTGTGACGAAGTCCCACTCCGACCAGTGATCGCACATCGCGTCGATCGCCGCGTTCCAGGGATCGTAGCCGGCGCCGTATTCGAGGAACTCTCCGTCCCAACCGCGGTCGGGGTGGTCGCTGTCGCCGAGCACGGTCGCACCACCCGGCCGGTGTCGGCGCAGCCGGAAATAGACGTTCATGCGCGGGTCGGCGCCCTCGTTGATGCTCGCGCCGTGGGGACATGCGTGCAGGGCGATCACTGCGTCGCCTTCGTCGAGAAGGATGGGCGTCGGGACCGGGATGCCCGCGTCGTCGGTGAACTGGTCGCGGATGGCACGCGGCATGGGCGTCAGCGCCACGCCGTTGTCCCCGACCGGCGACAACCGTGGCCAGCCGAGGCCTTCCGGGCCGACGACGCCTCCCGTGTTGCGCTGCATGCGGAAGAACCGCTCGACCTCCTCGTGGGCTCCCTTGAGCAGGCACAGGTTGCCGCGTCCGAACGCGGTCTGGTCGTTGAGGGCAACGCCAACGAAAGCGGTGAAGCTGCCGAGTGCCAGGGTGCAGGCCTGGTCCTGGAAGAACGGCGTCTTGTTGGCGCCCATCTCGGTGGCGCCGCCCGTGCCGAAGTGCCGCGTCCGGGGCGCGACCCAGGAGTCCACGTCGTCCGGAGTCTTCGGAATGTCCGGCGAGTACCACATGCCGTCGACGTGCGGATGCCAGCCAAAGTTGGGCGCCTTCACCTTGGGTTGTGGGTAGAGGATCGCGGCGAATGCGCTCTGCGGCGGGTCGTAGGGTCCCATGGCGTTGCGCATGATCTCGCCTAGGGGGCTCGAGTTGACGAGATCGGGCAGGGTCGATGTGCCGCTCAAGTCGTGGTACGGCCGGCGGACGCCCTCCTTGGCTGCGTGCATGTTGATCGCCCGTCGCGCGTTGAACGTGAGATCCCTGGGCACGGCGTCGCGGACGATGACGAAGCCGTCCCGGTACAACGCAACCTCCTCGTCGAGGCTGAGTTCATTGGCGTGCATGGCAACGCGCTCGTCCGCTGTCGGAGAACCGGAATCGTAGCAGGGCGTTAGAACGCCGGGAACACGGCCGCCGCGAAGTGCCGCGCATAGTCGTAGCCGCCGGTGGACAGTGGCAGGGGCGTCGGCATCGGGTGGGGCACGACGACTTCGATCGGAAGCCCGAAGCCGAGGACGGTCCGCAGTTGGTCCGTGATCGCCTCGAACGAGCCGTGCAAGGCGAAGGCGTCAACGGCATCGTCTGAGAGAAACGAGACCACGTCGCCAGCGGACTCAAGGTCGCGGGCGTGATGAAAGTCCGGCCAGACCCTTCGCTTCAGCGAGTTGACATCCTCGCCCGGCCAGTCGAGGCCGATGTTTTGGAAAAGGTCGGGCGAATACTCGTAGTAGCCGGCGGCGGCAGCGCGGCCGATTCGCCCGGCGCGGTCGCCGTCCTCCTCGACGATCGTGTGGAATACGCAGCCGATGCGGACATCGCCCGGATCGCGCCCGGCCTCGATGGCGCCAGCATGGACGGCCTCGACAGCGAGTCGCAGATTGGTCTCGTGAACGCCGACGCGGATGAAGACGCCGTCGGCAACACGGCCGGCCATGCGCAGCGTCTTCGGGCCCTGCGTGGCGACCCAGACCGGGACGAGGGCCGCGTGGCGGAGTACCGCTGGCCGAGGCGCGGCAACGGGAACACGCTCGCCCGCGTTGAGTCCCTTGATCGTGCGGATGGCGGCTTCGAGCGTCGCCACGGTCGCGGGGGGCCGGCCCATCAGGCGCACCGCCGTGTCGCCTACGCCCATACCCAAGAGCGTTCGGCCCGGATCAAGCCGGTCGACCGTGGCAATGGACCCGGCGATAACCGCGGGATGGCGCATCACGGGGTTCTCGATGAGGGTGCCGAGGCGGATCGTGCGCGTACTCGCCAAGGCGTGGGCGAGCATGACGTAGGGATCCTGCACCAGTAGCGGCGAAGAGGGGATGAAGCCGTAGTGCCAACCCAGCCGTTCGAGTCGCGCCGCGTCTTCGGCGAACTGCGCCGGAGTCCGGGTGTCGAGGCGGTTGAGACCGAATTCGATCATCGAGACGCGCGATTCTCATGCAACGATTAGCGTATCAGTTGCGTTGGCGGGCCCGCTCGCGTCGGCGGCAGGGTTGCGAACGTCCGGGAGCATGGCGGATGATGGCGAAAGTCGTCGCAAGGGGGAGAGCAAGTTGGCAGCATTCCACGATCTGACCATGGACGCCATCACCGGCGAGGCGTTGAGCTTCGAGAAGTACAAAGGCCAGGCGTGCCTGGTCGTCAATCTCGCCAGCCAATGAGGCATGACGCCTCAGTACGCAGGTCTGCGTACCCTCGAGGAAAGCGGTGCGGTTGCCGTGCTGGGCTTTCCCTGCAACCAGTTCGGACGCCAGGAGCCTGGTACCGACGAGGAAATCCTCGATTTCGCCCAGTCCCGCTACGACGCGAACTTCCAAATGTTCGCGAAGGTCGAGGTGAACGGCCCGGGCGCATGCGACCTGTACCGGTACCTCAAGTCCGCGCAGCCGCGACCGGACGGCCAGGAGGACGTCGCCTGGAACTTCACCAAGTTCCTGGTCGATGGGGACGGTGAGGTCATCGCGCGCTACGAGCCGGGTGTCACGCCTGCCGCCATCGCGGACGACCTTTCCCGCCGATTCAAGTAGAGGAGGACCCATGCCCGCCCTCGACGGAATGCGCATTCTGGACATGACACAGTACGAGGCGGGGACGTCGTGCACGCAGGCGCTGGCCTGGCTGGGCGCCGATGTGGTGAAGATCGAGCGTCCCGAGCGTGGCGATCCTGGCCGCGGGCCGAGTGGCAGCGCCGAGTATTTCGTGGTTTGGAACTCGAACAAACGCAGCGTCGCCGTCGATCTCGCCGACGCGGAAGGACGGCAGTTGCTGCTCGACATGCTGCCGAACTACGACGTCTTCGTGGAGAACTACGGACCCGGCGTGATGGAGAAGCTCCGCCTCGACTACGACACCATGAGGGCGGTCAAGCCGGACATCATCTACGGTCGAGTGAAGGGGTTCGGGACCTCCGGGCCGTGGTCCGACTACAAGTGCTACGACATGGTCGCCCAGTCCGCCGCCGGTGCGTTCTCCATAACCGGCGAACCGGACGGTCCGCCCATGCGCCCCGGCCCGACAACCGGCGACGCCGGTACCGGCGTGCAAATGGCTTTGGCCATCGTCTCGGCCTACGTGCAGAAGCTGAACACCGGCGAGGGCCAACTCATCGAACTGTCGATGCAGGAGGCGATGACCTACTACCTGCGCACGGCGACCTCGGGCGGCAACTACGGCGAACGCGCGGCGCGACGTTCGGGCAACGGCGGCTCGCCGAACATGTCCCTGTATCGGTGCAAGGGCGACGGGCCCAACGATTTCGTCTACATCATGGCCGTAACCGCGCGCATGTGGCAGGCGCTGTGCCGTGCGATCGACCGCGAGGACCTGCTGACCGATCCGCGCTACACGGATCCCAGAACACGCTACGAACGTCGTAACGAACTGATCGAAGAGATCGAGCGCTGGACCACCGCGCGCGACAAGTACGAGGCCATGCGGTTGCTCGCCGAGGCCGGCGTCCCGGTAAGCGCCGTTCTCGACACGAGCGACCTGTATCGCAACCCGCACCTCGTGGAGCGCGGCTTTGTGCACGAGGTCGAGCACGCGGTGGCGGGACCGATCAAGCTGCTCGGCTGGCCCGCACGGATGTCCGGGAGTACCGTGCCGATCAAGGCGGCGCCGCTGCTCGGCGAGCACTCCCGGGAGGTTGTGGCCGCCGACCTTGGGTTGGCGGCGGCCGACGTCGACCGCCTGGTCGATCGCGGGATTCTAGGCGTCGGCTAGCGTCGAGCCGTTGGGGCTCCGGAGGGAACGATGACCGTTCTGTCACCAGCCCGCATCGTTGCTCTCACGGTGCTTGCCGCGGGCGGGGCGCTGGCTGCAGAGGAGTCGGACGACAGCCAGATCGAGGTGGTGCGCGTGATCGCCCCGTTGACCTTGGACACGGGCCAGGCCAGTGGCAACGTGCAAGCCGCGGTCGCGAAGGACATCGAGGAACAGCACAGCGTCGCTCTCGCTAACTACCTCAGGGCGAACCTCGCAAGCGTGTTTGTCAACGAGGCGCAGAGCAACCCGCTGCAGCCCGATCTGCAGTACCGCGGGTTCGTAGCGTCGCCGCTGCTGGGACTGCCCCAGGGCCTGGCCGTCTACCAGGACGGCGTGCGTATCAACGAGCCGTTCGGCGACACGGTGAACTGGGCCCTCATCCCGGACTCCGCGATCCGCGACGTCGTCCTGGTTCCGGGATCGAATCCCCTTTTCGGCCTGAACACGCTGGGCGGTGCCGTGGCAGTAAGAACGAAGGATGGTCTGACGCATCCGGGCACTCGGGTGTCGCTAACGGGCGGTTCGTTCGGTCGCCGGGAAGTCTCAGCCCAGGCCGGAGGCGATGGACGCGACGGGACACTCGACTATTTCGCGACGGTGGCAGCGCTTGACGAGGACGGCTGGCGGGACTACTCGCCCACGAGCGCCCGCCTAGGCTTCGTCAAGGCGGGCTGGAACGGCGCGACGAGTAGCATCGACGCCAGTCTCACCTGGGCCGACACGGACCTGATTGGCAACGGCGCGGCGCCTGTGGAGCTCCTCGAGTCCGAACGCACGGCGATCTTCACGCGCCCCGACCAGACCCGCAACGACCTGCTCCAGTTCAATCTGGTGGCGCGACGCGAGACCGCTGGGGGCGTCCATCTCTCCGGCAACGTCTACGCGCGCTCGAGCGACATCGCGACCTACAACGGTGACGACTCGGACTACGAGGATTGCGACGACGACGAGGAGTACCTGTGCATCGAAGACGATGACGAGGAAGAGCTGGCGCTTGGGGCGGATGGACGGCCGATTCGCGCGGACGACGACTTGATCGGCGCGACGGTCAACCGGTCCGATACCCGCCAGGACGGCTTCGGCGTTGGCGTTCAGGCGAGCTGGGACGGTCTCGTTGGAGCCCGCGACGCGCATCTGGTCGGGGGCTTGAGCTTCGATGCCGGGCGCATCGGCTTCAACGCCAGTACCGAGCTTGGCATGCTCGATCCGACGCGGCTCGCGGTCCCTGGCGGCACGTTCGTAGGGGACGCGTTCACCGCCGTGGACGTGGACGTCTCGAACCTGGCGCTATATGCCGCTGCTCGGCTGGAGGTGGCGACGGATCTGCACATCGCCGTGACCGCCCGCTACAACGATGCGAACGTCACGCTCGCTGATCGCCGCGGTACGGCCCTCGACGGCGACCACGGTTTCCGTCGCCTAAACCCCGGCATCAGTCTTGATTACCGGTTCTCGCAAGCCGTGGCCGCTTACGCGGCCTATAGCGAGACCAACCGCGCGCCGTCCCCGGTCGAGCTGACATGCGCGGACGAAGACGCCCCTTGCCGGCTACCGAACGCGTTTCTCGCCGACCCGCCGCTCGACCAGGTGGTTGTGAGCACGGTGGAGGCTGGCATGCATGGCCGCGTCGGAACCATGGACTGGCGCTTCGGCTGGTTCCACGCCGAGAACGACGACGACATCCTGTTCATCAGCGCCGGTCGCTTCACCAACGAGGGGTATTTCGACAATGTGGGGCGCACGCAGCGGGCTGGCTTCGAACTCAGTCTGCGCGGCGAGGCGGCGGCGGGCGTGCGCTGGTTCGCGAACTACACGGCGATGACAGCGACCTTCGAAGACACCTTCAGCGTGCCCAGCGAGAACCATCCGGAGGCCGTCGGCGGCGAGATCGATGTCATGGCCGGGGCGCGAATTCCCCTCATCCCGGAACGCCTATTGAATGCCGGCATCGAGGCCAACCCGACAGCCCGGTTGACGATCGGCGCCGGCCTGCAGCACGCGTCGCGGCATCACCTGCGCGGCGATGAGGCCAACTTGGCGGCGGCCATCGACGGCTACACGCTCATCAGCGCTCGAGCGAGCTACCGCGTCGGCGAGCGGGTGACGGCGTTCGTCAATGCGGAGAACGTCCTCGACGAGGACTACGCGACCTTTGGCGTATTCGGTGAAGCCGACGAGGTTCTCGGCGACGACTTCGAGGACAGCCGGTTCCTGTCGCCGGGCGCACCGCGCGCGGCGTGGGCGGGAGTCGAAATACGGTTTTGAGCCGTTGAGTTCAGCGTCGATGCTGTCATCTACCCAACGACAGTGCTAACTTGCCGCCGCTCGCGAACAACGCTTAAAGGGGTGAGAGTTTAGTGAAGATCGGCGTTTTCATATTCGCCACGGACTACGCCATGCGCATCGACGCGTTGGCGAAAGAGGTGGAGGCGCGAGGGTTCGAGTCGCTGTTCGTTCCCGAGCATACGCACATCCCCACGAGCCGCAGAAGCGCGTGGCCCGGCGGTGCGGAGTTGCCCAAGGAGTACTGGCACACGCTGGATCCCTTCGTGTCGCTGATGGCCGCGGCGGCGGCCACGACCACCCTTCGCGTGGGCACCGGCATCACCCTGCTGACCGAGCGCGATCCGTTGGTGACGGCCAAGGAGATCGCGAGCCTCGACATGCTCTCCGACGGCCGCGTGGAAATCGGCATCGGGGCTGGCTGGAATGCCGAGGAGATGGAGAACCACGGCACCGAGTTCTCGACCCGGTTCCGCGTCATGAGCGAACGGGCACGGGCCATCAAGACCTTGTGGAACAACGAGGAGCCGGAGTTCCACGGGGAGTTCGTCGACTTCGATCCGGTGTGGTCGTTCCCGAAGCCGGTGCAGAAGCCGAATCCGCCGATCCTTGTCGGCGGCGAGTCCATCCACACGCTCAAGCGCGTGGTCGAGTACGCCGACGGTTGGTTCCCTCGTGCCCGCGGCGGTTTCGACGCGGCCCACAACGTGGCGCGGCTCAAGGCCGTGGCCGACGACGCCGAGCGCGACATGGCGACGCTGTCGATCAGCGTTTTCGGCGCGCCGCCGGACGCTTCGGCCCTGGCCGGCTATCGCGATGCCGGCATAGACCGGTCGATCCTCGCCTTGCCGTCCGCCGACGCGGACACGTTGCTGCCGTTGCTCGACCGACGCGCGGCACTGCTCGAGGAGATCTGACATGGTCTGGGGCCCCGAAATCGAGGAACTCAAGCGGCGCCGCGCATTTGCCGAGGAGATGGGCGGCGAGGCGGGCATCGCCGAACAGCGTCGCCGCGGCAAGCTCACCGTCCGTGAACGCGTCGACCTCATTACCGACGACGGCTCGTTCCAGGAGATCGGTCAGCTTGCCGGTGCGGCCACCTACGAGGGCAACGAGCTACAGCACGTCCGGCCCTCGAATATGATCATCGGCCTAGGCGAACTCAACGGCCGCAAGGCCGTCCTGACCGCCGGCGACTTCACGGTGCGTGGCGGCTCGGCGGACGGTTCGATCGGCAACAAGGGCGGCCACGCGCAGAAGATGTCACTCGACTGGCGGTTGCCTTTCGTCCGGCTGCTCGACGCCACCGGCGGCAGCGTCAAGACGTTCGAACAGATCGGCCGCACCTACATCCCCACGAATCCAGTGACGCCCGGAGTGGAGGACCTGCTGTGCCGCGTGCCCGTCGTGGCGGCGGTACTCGGCTCGGTGGCCGGCCTGCCCGCGGTGGACGCGTGTCTCGCCCACTTCAACGTCATGGTGAAAGGCACGAGCCAGCTATTCCCCGGTGGTCCGCCCGTGGTCAAGGCGGCCTTGGGTATCGACATCACGAAGGAGGATCTCGGCGACGAGCGCAGCCAGGTCTTCGAGTCCGGCACCGTCGACAACTTGGCCGACACCGAGGCCGAGGCGTTCGACATGGTCAAGCAGTTCTTGAGCTACCTGCCCGACAGCGTCTGGCAGATGCCACCGCGCGGCGACACGGGCGACGACCCCGAACGGCGTGACGAGTACCTGCTCTCCGCCATCCCGCGCGAGAAGCGTCGGCTCTACGACGCCCACAAGATCGTCAAGGCGGTGGTCGACGAAGACTCGTTCTTCGAGATCACGCCGCACTACGGGCGTTCGCGCATTGTCGGCCTGGCGCGCATGCACGGCTACCCGGTGGGCGTGATGATCAACAACCCGAAGCGCCTCGGCGGCTCCATGGACGTGGCGGCGGGCACCAAGGTGATCCGCTTCCTGCAGCTCTGCGACACCTTCCATCTGCCGATGGTGTACCTCGCCGACGAGCCTGGCTTCATGGTCGGGCCGGAGCAGCAGCGCCAAGGCATCGTGCGCGCGGGCGCGAAGATGCTCTGCGCCACGCTGCGCACGCGGATGCCGTGGATCTCCATCATCATCCGGCAACTCTACGGTGTCGCCGGCCAATGCCACGACCGTCCGAGCGGCATGTTCAAGCGCGTCGCCTGGCCTTCCGGTCATTGGGGCTCGATGCACATCGCCGGGGGCGTCTCGGCGGCCTATCGCCGGATCATCCGCGAGTCGGACGACCCGGAGGCGAAGGAAGCCGAGATCGAGGCCAAGCTCGAAGCGCTGTCGTCGCCGTTCAAGACCGCCGAGGCGTTCAACATCGAGGAGATCATCGACCCGCGCGACACGCGTCCGTTGGTCTGCGAGTTCGTCCGCATGGCGCAGCCGCTCCTGCAGACGCAACTGGGGCCGAGTCCGACGCCGTACATGCCTTGACGGGTGCGCCCCCAAGGTGGGGCAACCGCCCGCCCGCGCGGCCTCGACGATCGCGGCGTCCCAGTAGGACAGTTGCCAGCGACGCTTGGTGGCCAAGGCGTCGAGCACGAGTTGCACCGACGTCTCGACGACGCGGAAACGCAGCCAGGACTCTATCAACGCAACGGCCGTGTCATGGGCCACGGGATCGTCGGGGAGTTCCCGGATTGGTCATGGCTCGAAGGCTGCGCTACGCTCGCCGCGTCCTCGGATCGAAACGGTTTAAGCAATGCACTTCGTCTCGGCAAGCTGCTCCCGCTTTGAACATGGCCCCGTGATGCGGCGCAGCCGTGTCGTTCTCGTTCGCGTGAAAGCGACGCTCGTGGCCGCGATCGCGTTGCTGTGGGCGGGTTCGTCAATCGCACAGGACGACGCGGCAACCGCGACTCTGCGTGCCACGACGTTGAGCGGGGTCGACGTGACTCTGCCCGATCCGGAAAGGGCTGCTGTTCTCGTGGTCGGATTCGGTCGAGACGCGGGACAACAGGTGCGGCCGTGGCGGCTCCGCATAGACGAAACCGAGTCTGGGCCATCGGTCGCGTCGGTAATGGTCATCGACGGTGTGCCGCGGCTCTTGCGCGGGACCCTTGCTCGGGTGATGCGCGGTGAGGTGGCCGAAGAGCGCCAGCATACGATCTACCTCGTGACCGAAGACGGCGACGCCTGGCGTGCCTTGGCGCAGTTCGACGAAACCGACGGTGCCGACAAAGCCTACGTTCTGCGATTCGATGGCGAAGGCCAGGTCTGCTTCCGCCATGTCGGCCCGGTTTCCGATAACGCCGCGTCGGGCCTGCTCGCCGCTGACTGCGGCACGGGGTCGGCAGCGCAGGTCGATAACAGCTGACACCATCGGCTCTCGCAGCAGTTCGGCGCTGTCGCCTACGGGCACTTGGGCTCAGTCACACGTAGGTGCTTGCCGGCGCGTAGCCCGTTAGCTGTGCCCCAGGTTTGGGGGTCGTTGCAATCCCCCCGGACTGGAGTACGCTCGTACGTGTACGCAGTTCGTCGGCCGTGCGTGCACGGAACTGACGGACCGCGTACACACCGCTTGGCCAGGGTGGCAACGGCCAAGGGTGGCATCGGCATAGTCGGGGAACACTGGAGGGACGGGGTATGGCTGAATCTGCAGCGCGCGAGTCGCGCGGCTTGGCCGGCTGGGCGCAGGTTGGACTGCTCGTGGTCGCGCTGGCGGTGGGCATCTACTTCGCCCGGGCCCCCAGCGTGGCACCCATAGGCGAGGACTCCGTCCGCAGCGGCGAAGTGCCGTCTGTGCGGGTGTTGCTTCCGGAGGCCGGTTCGCACGCCCTGACGGTGGCGCTGACCGGCGAGGTGCATGCGCGGGCACCGGTGGCGTTGCATCCCCAGGCGACGGGCCGCGTGATCGAAGTTTCGCCGAAACTACGCGCGGGCGGTACGTTCAGCGCTGGCGAGACGCTGCTGGTTGTGGATCCGGAGGATACGGAGCTCCGGCTCGAGCGGGCGCGGGGAATGCTCGACGCGGCGCGCGGACGGCTGCGTCGGCACGTGGACCAAGGGGCGCTGGACGCCGAACTCTACCGCCAGCGGAACCCAGGCGCGGAGGTTCCCGCATCGGTTGCACGCTTGGGACGGATCGAACGTTTCGAGGGCCGTGTGCGGGCCGCCGTCGCGGACGTTGCGTTGGCCGAGTTGCAGTTGTCCGAGACTCGGCTCTCGCTGCCCTTCGACGGCACCGTGATCGCCGCGCCTGTGTCCGTGGGCGACGTCGTCGCGCGGGCAAGCAAAATCGGTACGGTGTTCCAGAACGGCCGGCTGGAGACGCGGGCGCCGATTCCCGTGGCGGATCTGGCGTATCTCGGTGATCCCCGCGGCCGACCCGCCGCCGTCTTCGACCGCGGGCAACGCTTCGAGGCGGTGGTCGCGCAGGTCTCGTCGGTGCTGGCGCCGCGTACGCGGCTGTCGATGCTCCTGCTGGACTTCGCCGACGCGAACGCCCCCCCGCCCGGCACGTTCGTCCGTGTCACCGTGGAAGGGCCTGCGTTCGAGAACGCTTACCTGCTGCCGTCCGAGGCGCACCGTGCCGGCGACAGCGTATGGGTGGTCGACGACGGCGAACTGGTGCGGGAGACGCCGCGCACGCTGGGACAAACTGAAACCGGCTGGATCGTCGCAGAGTTCGACGCCCGGGACGGCGTGGTTCTCGGCGCGGTTCCGGGCGAACGGGCCGGACTCGCGGTCAAGGCCGTCGCCGAGGGCGGCGGGCGATGAGCGCATCTGGCGACGCCGGCTCGGCTAACAGGGGCGTCGGCGCGGTGATCGGCGCGTTCGTGCACCGCCGCGTGGCTGGTCATCTGCTCATGGTCCTGGCGATCGGCGGCGGGTTGCTGGTCGCCTCGGGTCTCGATGTTGAGATCATTCCGGACCTCGACGGCCGGAGCGTCGCAGTTACGGTCCCCTACCCCGGGTCGAGTCCTGCGGAGGTGGAGGAGAGCATCACGCGCCGAGTCGAGGAGCGCGTCATCGGGCTGTCGGGGGTTCGCAGAGTGGTTTCCGAGGCGTCGTCCGACTTCGGTAAAGTGACGCTGTCAATGGATGCGTTCGCGAACACCCAAGAGGTGCTCGACGAGGTACGCACGGCGGTCGACCGTATCGAGAGGTTCCCGCCGCCAGACGCGGAGCGGCCCGAGATCGGCATCCCCTCCGTGAGTGTCCCGGCGATTACGGTGGCACTGTCTTCGCCCGAGTTGTCGGCGGACGCACTACGCGTCGCGGCCGAGCAGCTTCGCGAGGACCTCCTTGCGCAGCCGTCGGTGACAAGCGTGTCGCTCGACTTGTCGCCCGAGCGAGAGATCGCGATCGAGGTTGACGAGGAGGCCTTGCGCGAGCATGGCCTGACGATCGGCGAGGTCGCACGGAAAGTGCGAAGCTCGTCGGTGGATCTTACCTCGGGGCGTCTGCTGACAAGCGCTGGCGGCATGGTCGTGCGTGTCGACGACCGGCGCGTTCACGCCGAGGAATTCGAGGACATCGTGCTGCTGTCATCCCCCGGTGGCGCGTTGGTCACCGTGGCCGATGTGGCGGCTGTCAGCGAGGGGTTCGGGGACGCTGTTGGGGCCACCGAACTCAACGGCGTGCCGGCCGTCTTCGTGACCGCGCTGGCTGTGCAGCCTGGAGAGTCGGAGGTGGAGATTGCCAGCGATGTGCGTGCAATGCTCGCTGACTACGCGCCGCCGCCCGGGGCGGAGGTGACCATATGGCAAGACAGTTCCGAGCGGGCGTCGACCCGTCTGGACCTTGTCACGGGGACGGGCGTGCTGGGTCTGGTCCTTGTGTTTCTTGTCCTTGCCCTGGTGTTCGATTTCCGCTTGGCGACGTGGGTCGCGGTCGGTCTGCCGGTGTCGTTCCTGGGTGCGATCCTGATGTTCCCCGTGTTCGATCTCACCTTCAACCTGGCCACGATCTTCGCAATGATCATGATGATCGGAATCGTCGTCGATGACGCTGTCGTGGTGGGAGAGAGCATCGAGACGGAGCGGGAGCGCGGCTTGACCGGAACGGCGGCGGCCGTCGCCGGGGCGCGCCGCGTGTTCTGGCCGGTGGCGGTTGGCGTTGCAACGACCTTGCTGGCGTTTGCGCCCCTGGCCTTTACCTACGGGGTGTTGGGCCAGTTCCTAAGCGTTTTTCCGATCGTGGCCACCTTGGTACTGGCCGTATCGCTGTTGGAGGCGTTCCTGATCTTGCCGTCGCATCTGTCACACGGCGGCGAATGGAGCCGTTGGCCCATGGCCGCCGTGCAGGCGCGGGTCAGGCAGGCGATCGATCAACTCCGCGACGCCGTCGCCGTGCCGGCAGTGGCTTTGGCGACTCGCCGCCCGGTCGCTGCGGTGCTGGTGGCGATTGCACTGGTGGTCGTTAGCGGTGCCTTGCTTGCGGGGGGCGTCGTCCGGTTCGGCGACGTGGAAGCCTTAAGCACCGGAAGGGTCGAGGGGGCGATCACCTATCCCGTGGGAACGCCGTTGGAAGTTACGCGCGTCGGCGCCGACCAGTTGGAGGAGGCGGCTAGACGGACCAACCAAGAGCTCCCTGGATCCCCGGTCATGTCTGTCGCCACGGTTGTCGGGCACCACCCTTCCCGCGCCATCTTCGTGCCGGACGGGCGCAGCGCTACGCATCTCGCCGCTGTCACGCTTCAACTGCGGGCAGAGTCGGAACGGGCGGTCAGTGCCGACGAGGTGTCCCGCGCGTGGCGGCGGAACACGGGCGAGATCGTTGGCGCCGACGAGTTGACGTTCGCAACGGCGGACCGTTACGGCGGCAAGGGCTACGACCTGTCGGTTGCACTTGTCCACCCGGACAGCGAGGTTCTGGCGCGTGTGACCGAAGACATGGTGGCGGCGCTCAAGGCAGTCCCCGGCGTGCTGGACGTCTTCGACTCGCTGACGCCGGGCCGGCGCCACTTCGATCTGCGCTTGACGCCGGCCGGACAGGCGGCAGGACTGACGGGGGGCGACTTGGCTGCCCAGCTCCGGGCGCGCTTCTTCGGCGCCGAGGTGCAACGCATCCAGCGCGGCCGTGACGAGTTGAAGGTCATGGTGCGTTACCCGGAGGACCGGCGGCGAAGCATGGCCGCTCTGGAGGACGAGCGCATCGAACTGCCCGTTGGGGGCGACATGCCCCTGGGGGTGGCGGCCACGGTGGTCGAGACGCGGGAACTCGAGACGCTGATGAGTATCGACGGCGTCCGCGGCGCGGAAGTGGGCAGCTTCGTCGATCGTGCACTGACGACCCCGCGCCAACTGCAGATGCACGTCGAGGGCAGCCTGCTTCCGGAGCTTGAGGCGCGTTATCCGGGCCTTGGCGTTGCGTGGACTCAATCGGGGGTGGATGAGGATGCGCAGACGCTGGCGCCGCTCGCCTACACGCTGCCGATCGCCCTTCTGGTGATCTACCTGATCATAGCGGTGCAGTTCCGCAGCTACGCCCAGCCGCTGGTCGTGCTGACGGCGATGCCGCTGGCGGCGGCCGGCGCGGTGCTCGCGCATCTGTTGCTGGGCTACGACATGAACATGACGTCGCTCTTCGGGGTGGTCGCTGTACTCGGCGTGGTCATCAACGACACGCTGCTCCTCATGGACCGCTGCAACAGCCTGCGTGCGGACTCCACGCTGCCGGCGATCGCGGCGATCAGCGGTGCTGTGCGGGAACGTTTCCGACCGATCTTCCTGACCACGGTGACGACCGTTGGCGGCCTGCTGCCCGTGCTGTACCTGACGTCGGAGGCTACGGTTGCCAACTACGTGCCGATGGTGGTGAGCATCATTGGCGGGCTGGCCGTGGGTAGCGCGGGGATACTGTTCGTGGTGCCGGCCATCCTCTTGCTCGGGGAAGGCGTCCGCGAACGCGCACGGATGGCGTGGGGGCGGCCGGCCGATGCGGCGGCCTGATGTGCCCGCCGAGGGCAAGGCGTGCGCCCAAGCGCGGCGTCAACCCTAGTCCGGGCGCCCATCGTCGGGGTCGCGTTGAGAGATCCGGTCTAGCGTGACCAGATTCAAACGCTACCTGGGCTCGGTCTCCGTCGCCGTCGTCGGACTCGCGCTCATGGTCGTGGTCGTCGCGACCGGGCCGGTGGCCGAGTCGGAAGGCGACACCGTTCAGCCGCCGTTGGTGCGCCTTGCACTTGCGCACCCAGCGCCGCCCCGGCTGACCGTGGCAGCGCACGGCGTCGTGGCGCCGAAGACGGAAAGCCGCTTGGTGTCCGAGATTTCCGGCCGCATCGTGGCGGTCGCGGACTCGATGGTCTCCGGTGGCTTCTTCAAACGCGGCGATGTGCTGTTGAGCATCGACCGCGTCGACTACGAACTGGCGCTGGAACAGGCGCGTGCGCGGCTGTCGTCGGCCAAGAGCGAACTGGCGCGGGCCCGCCGGGAGTTCGCCCGCCAGGAACGGCTGAGCGAGACCGACGCCGGGAGCCAATCGAAGCGCGACGAAGCGGCCAATCGGCAACTGCTGGCCGCAGCGAGCCTGCGCGAGGCGACGGCTCACGAGAAGCGCGCCGAACGGGATCTCGAGAGGACGCGCGTCCTCGCCCCGTATGACGGTCGCGTCCGCAGCGAATTGGTGGATCCAGGCCAGTTCGTGAACCGGGGGGAGACCCTTGCCAACCTCTATTCGGTCGATGTGGCCGAAGTGCGTCTGCCGGTGCACGACGAGGATCTGGCGTTTCTGCCGGTATCCCTCGACGGTGCGCTGGCCCCTGCGGCTCGGCTCAACGTGGTGCTGCGGGCCCGCTTCGCCGGTCGTGAGCACGAGTGGCAGGGCCGGATCGTGCGTACCGAGGGAGAAATCGACCCCGGGACCCGGATGGTCAAGATGGTCGCCCAGGTGCAGCGGCCGTACGACCAGCCGGAAGGCAAGCCGCCACTTACGGTGGGCCTTTTCGTCGACGCCGAGATCGAAGGCCGCGAGGTCGGGGACGCGGTGGTGGTCCCGCGTGCAGCGCTTCAGTCGGACAGGCAGGTGCATGTCATCGACGCAGACGGTCGGCTCGCCGTACGGCAGGTGGACGTGTTGCGCCTGCTCGGCGAGGAGGCCTTCGTTCAGGGTTTGCAGAGCGGCGAACGGGTGTCCCTGACGCGGCTGCCCGGCGCGGTCGATGGTTTGCGCGTCCGCGCGGGGGGCAACGGGGGCGCACCGGAAGCAGCGCCGTGAAGCGCCTGGTCTCCTGGTTCGCCACGAATCCCGTGGCGACCAATCTGCTGGTGGCGTTCTTGCTTTTCGCAGGCATCGCGTCGTTCGCACGGATCTCGGTGCAGATCTGGCCGGACCTCGACGTGCCGATCATCAGCATCGTCGTTCCGTACCTCGGCGCCGCGCCCGAGGAGGTCGAGTCGGCCGTTTGCGCGCGCGTCGACGAGAAGCTCGAGGGCATCGAGGGCATCGACCGCATCCGGTCCACCGCAGAGGAGGGGCGGTGCCGGGTTGCGGTCGCCTTGCTTTTCGATGCCGACCGGGCCGCCGTGCTGGCCGACGTCCAGAACCAGGTCAACGCGATCGACACCTTGCCCAAGGAGACGGAAACGCCTGTGGTGAGGCTCCTGTCCTCGAGCGATGTCGTGATCGAGGTGGCCGTCACGGGTCCGACGGACGAGAGGGCGCTGAAGGAGCTTGCGCGCCGTGTGCGCGACGACCTTCTATCCCTGCCGGCGGTTACGCGGGCGTCCGTCGCCAACGTCCGCCCCTACGAGATTTCCATCGAAGTCTCCGAAGCGTCGCTGCAGCGGAACCAACTCACGTTCGACCAGGTCGCGGGTGCCATTCGCGGCAACTCCGTCGACCTCCCGGGTGGTGCCATCAAGACCGAGCGAGGCGAGCTGCTCCTGCGAACCCACGGGCAAGCGGATCGCGGGGAGGAATTCGGCCGGATCGAGGTGACCACGCGCGAGGACGGCACGCGCGTGCTTCTGGAGGACGTTGCGCGCGTCGTCGACGGCTTCGCGGACACGGGACAGGAGTTTCGGTTCGATGGGCGACCGGCGGCGCTGATACGCGTCTCCCAAGTGGGAAGCCAGGATCTGCGGGAGATCTCGGCCGAAGTCAGGCGCTATGTGGCCGAGTCCACGGCCAAATACCCGGAAGACGTCGAACTCACGGTGTGGAACGACCAGTCGTCGTTGCTCGTGGACCGTCTGGAGACGTTGATCGACAGCGGCCTGCAGGGATTGTTGCTGGTGCTCGTGGTACTCGCGCTGTTCCTGCGGCCGCACTTGGCGCTGTGGGTTGCGGCAGGCATCCCGATCGCGCTGCTCGGTGCCGTCTTCCTGCTCTTCTGCTTCGGTGTCTCGATCGACGCGATTTCGTTGATCGGTTTCATACTGGTCCTCGGGCTTCTGGTCGACGACGCGGTCGTCGTCGGGGAGTCCGCGTATGTTGCGCAGCGCGAAGGAGCGGGCCAACTGGCCGGGGCCATCGAGGGTGCCCGGCGCGTATTCGTGCCTGTCACGTTCGGGGTCTTGACGACCGTGGCCGCGTTCATCCCCATGCTTTTCCTGACCGGCGTCGCCGGCCAGTTCATGGCGGCGGTGGCGGCGCCGGTGATCTGCTGTCTTGCGTTTTCGCTGATCGAGTGCCACGTGATCCTGCCGCTGCACCTGGGGCATCGATCGGACGCGATGCCGCTCGGCGAGTTCGGCATCGCGCTGCTGGCCGTCGCCGTGCTCGCCGTGATCGTGCTGGCGGCGAGTCCGGGCGATGCGATCGGCCTGACGGCCGGCGTGACATGCCTGGTCGTGGCCGCACACATGAGCGGTGCGCTCGGTCGGCTGGGGGCGGCATTCGCCCGCGTTCAGGTTCGCTTCGAACGCGGGCTTGAGACGTTCATCCAAGGCACCTTCCGACGCCTGGTCCGGCAGGCGCTGGATAAGCGTGCGCTGACCGTCACGTCCGGTGTCGTTGCGTTCGGGCTTGCCGTTGCGACGGTGGTCGGCGGCCACTTGCCGTTCTCGTTTCTGATCTCAGATCAGGGCGACAGGATCGTGGCCAGGCTGACCATGCCTTTCGGCGCGCCGCGGCACGACACCGACCAGGCGCTCGTGCGATTGGCCGCGGCGGCCCGGGGTTTGCAGGCCGAACTCGCCCGCGAATACGGGGCGCCCGTCATCGTGCACATAGCCGAATCGCACGGCTCGCACCTGCCGGGTGGGTCGGGCGACGCGCCCACCGGGAGCCACCTCGGCGAGATCTACCTGCAGTTGTCGCCATCGGAGGAACGCGACGTTGCGACCGTTGAGGTGGCAGACGCTTGGCGCACCGCGGTCGGGTCCATTGAAGGTGCCGAGGAGCTTGTCTTTGTCACCGACTTCAGGCAGACGGCCCCGGACATCGACATCCGACTGTTCGGGAACAGCGTGGACGGCTTAGCCGCTGCCTCGGCCGCGGTCGAGGCGGAGCTGGTCAGCTACCCGGGCGTCCGCGAGGTGTCCGTCTCGTTCATGGAAGGGAAGGAGGAACTCTCGCTTTCGCTCACCGACACCGGTGCCGCGCTCGGACTCACCCTCGCCGACGTGGGGCGCCAGGTCAGGCAGGCCTTCTACGGCGAGGAAGCGCAACGCGTCCAGCGTGGGGAGGACGACCTGCGCGTCATGGTTCGCTACCCGGCGGACGCTCGGCGTTCGCTTGAGTCCCTACAGTCACTCCACGTGCGCACGCCTGCCGGCACGTACGTGCCGTTTCGCACAGTGGCCGAAGCGGAGTGGGGGCGAGGCACGCAGTTGATCGAGCGCGTCGACGGCGTACGTTCCATCAACGTCACCGGCAAGGTCGACTTGGATCAGACGTCCGGGAACGCGGTGCTGGCTGCGATGGGACCGTTCTTGGATGCCACCGTCAGCGCGAGTCCCGGACTTGGCTACGAGATCGAGAGCAATCGGGCCGTGCGGGAGACGGTGGCAAGTGCCGCGCCGCTGTTTCTGGCGGCGCTCGGTGCCATCTACGCGCTCCTCGCGATTCCGCTGCGCTCGTATCATCAGCCGCTCATCGTCATGGCGGTGCTGCCGTTCTGCTTCGTGGGTGCGGTTTTGGGGCACCTCGTGACCATGATCGCCGGAATCGTGCTCGGCTTTTCCATGCCCTCCGCGTTCGGGCTTTTGGCAGCCGCTGGCGTGGCGATCAATGCCTCCTTGGTGCTGCTACACGGCGTGCAGCGCTTCCGCGCGGATGGAGATGACGTGGAAGCTGCCCTCGAGAATGCCGCGGCTTCCCGGTGCCGGCCGATTCTGATTACCACCGTGACGTCATTCGTCGGCCTCATGCCGTTGATGTTGACCCGCAGTCCCAGTGCCGCGCCGATGGTTCCCATGGTGGTATCGCTGGCCTTCGGCGTCGTCGTGTCCTCGGTTGCGGCCCTCGTCTTCGTACCTGCCCTATGGCTCGTCCTGCACCGCATCGGGATCGGCACGCAGCGGACGGCGACGAGTCTCGGCGACCTCGTCGGCAGAGCGCCGCGCGTAGCGCAGTGGCTGGCACGCTACCCGTTCCTCCAGGACAGTCTGCAGAGCCGTGAATTCACGGATCTCTTGATCGAGGACGAAGAGGGACTGGATCCCGAGACTGCCCGCATCGCCCGTACCGGTCTGGTCCGGCTCTACTACCGCCGCGAATTCGACCGGCAGGCGATGGCGGAGCAGCTATCCGCAATCGCGGAGAAGGCACCCTCTACGGACGGTCTCGTCGTGGAGATTCGGAACTGGGCACAGCAGCGCGCGTTCCAGCTTGGCGCGCATATGTTGCGCGGCGCGGTGGAACCCCTGGAGGCGGCGCGGCCGTTCTCGGACATTCTCGACACCTGTCTGGTCCAGGCACTGGCTGCCGTCCGGCGGGATTGCGCCGCGGAACATGGTCCGATAGGCGACGGACGGGTGGCCTTGGTCGCCCTAGACGCGCACGGGCGACGGGAATTCGCCATCGGGGGCTCGCTGCGTATATTGCTCGTGTACGACTGCATCGAGGCGACCCCGTCCTCGGTTGACGCGCAGGCGTGGCACACGTCATTGCTGCAGCGCTTCGTGCGTGTGTTCGGCGAGTTGTCGCCTGGCGGCGTCTTGTACAAGCCATCCCCGCCGTGGCAAGGGGAAGGGGACTCCAATGCGGCCTACTCCCTGCAAGCTTTCGAGGAGCACTTCGCGGCTCGGCCGTCCACCGCCGATCTGCGCACGCTGGTGCATGCCCGAGTCGTGGTCGCCGACGGCGATCTCGGAGAGCGCTTCGAGGCCGTTCGTCAAGCGGTCCTCGGCCACGAGCGGCAGTTCGGCGCGGTGAGCGAGGCGCTCTCGGCCTTGCGCCCGGAGCAGGGCGAGGGACCTTGGGACGTCGTGGGAGCGCCCGGAGGGCTCAGCGACATCGAGCTGCTCGTTGAGCATCTGCGTTTGGTCGCCGCCGCAGCGTCCGCGGTCCCCGTCACCAGCGCCGACGGGCTTGTGGCGACCTTGGAGGCAGGGGCTCAGAACGACTTGATCGATGCGACGGTCGCAGCCGAACTCGCCGGAGCGACACGGTTGTGGCAGAACTTCGACGGTTTCATGCGCATGGCGTCCGTCGAGCAGGATCCCGATCTCCTGTCGCCGGAGCAGCAGTCGGCGCTGGCGCAAGCCTGCGACGGCGTGGCACTCGCCGACTTGGCTCTCTCGCTTGCCGAGACCCGGGAACGGAGCGCAGAACACATCGACACGTGGTTTTCGGCGCGTGTCCGTCGCGCCGAGGTGGGCGCAGACTAAACGCCGCGTCTACTGAGGTCCGTGGTCACTTGAACAACCGCGGCAGGAAGTCGGCGAGATAGTCGCGCCAGTTGGCCCATGTGTGGCCGCCTTCGCTTTCGACGTAGACGTGTGCGATGCCGTGCTTCTCGAACACGGCCCGCGTGGGTGCGACCGAACCGTACAGGAAGTCGGTCTTGCCCATGGCGTAGTAGACGAGCTTCATCGATTCGGCCGCGTTGGCCAGCGCGGCGGCGTTGTGCGACTCGTACGCTTCGACGCGTTCCGCCGACATCAGGCCCATGCTGAAGATCCCGACGTAAGCGAACAGTTCCGGGTTAACGAGTCCGGCCGACATCGTGTGCGCGCCTCCCATCGACAAGCCGGCCATCGCCCGTGCGCCACGCTCGTTGACGGTCCGGAAACTCGCCTCTATGAACGGCACGAGGTCGGTCAGCAAATCGTCGGAGAAGTCCGTGTTTGCGAGCATGTCCGCGTCGGGCCTCGGCGGGGTGTGCCCGAGTGGCATGACGATGATCATCGGTTCGGCCTTGCCGGCCGCGATCAGGTTGTCGAGGATGTAGTGCGCCCGGCCGATCGCGGTCCAGCCGTCTTCCCTATCTCCGGCACCGTGGACGAGATAGAGGACGGGATATGCCACGTCGTTCGTCATGTAGCCGGGCGGCGTGTAGACGACGGCTGGCCGTTTGACGCTCAAGGACGACGACCAGTATTCGATCCGCGATACGACGCCGTGCGGGACGTTCTCGTCGTAGGCTTGGAACGCACCGGCCTTACGGCCGGTCGCTACGACGCTGCTAACACCGCCGGGGTAGCCGCCGATGACGGTGCTGCCGACGGGGTCGGCGACGTCGACGCCGTTGACCCGGAAGACGAACCGGAACGTATCCACCTCGAGCGGTGCCGGCGTGGTGACGGTCCAGAGACCGTCGTTGTCCTTGCTCATGGCCAGTCCCGGTGTCTCGCCGCCGAACCCGAGGGGGATGACATCCGCAGCATCGCTGCTGATCAAACGCACCGTGGTGGCCTCTGGTGCGCAGAGGCGGAACGTCACCCGGCCGTCGGTGAGCACTTCAACGGACTGGTAGTCGGGCATGGGCACGAAACCAGCGCCTTGGCAAGTCTCAGGTTCGGCGTCGGTGGGGGGCTGGGCCCACGCTGCAACCGCCGCGGCCAGCAAGGTGCCCGCGACGACCGCGGACGGGAACGTCCTGCTCATGGAAAACATCCTCCAAGTGTTTTCAATGGAGCCCCTCGTCTACGACGGCACGACCCGGATCGGACTCTAGCGCGACCGTGGGCAGACGTTAAGCTTCGCTCCGAGTCAGCGGAGGGCAATCGATCATGGAGTTCTGGACGTCGACAGTAGCGGCGCCGACGCGGAGCGCGGCTTTCGCCCAACAGGCCGAAGCGGAAGGCTGGGACGGGATGCTGGTGGTGGACTCGCAGAACCTGTCCGGCGACCCCTATGTCTGCCTGGGCCAGGCGGCCACAGCGAGCCAACGCCTCGGGCTTGCCACATCGGTCACCAACCCGGTCACGCGGCATCCGGCGGTCACCGCAAGTTCGGCACTCACGCTGCAGCGGCTCTCCGGCGGTCGCATGGTGCTCGGGATCGGACGCGGCGACAGCGCCTTGGCCCACCTCGGTCGGGCACCGGCACGTCTCGGCTGGTTCGAGGACTACCTTGAGAACCTGCAGGCGTACCTTCGCGGCGAGGAGGTCAGTTTCGAGAACGCCCAGATTCCTGCCGAAGCGGCGCCGCCGGCCGAGAAGCTCGGACTCGCCCACGGCCCGCCGACCAGTGCGATCCAGTGGATCGGCGATGGACCGAAGGTACCGGTCGAAGTCGCCTCGACCGGCCCCAAAGTCATCGGCATCGCCGCCCGCCATGCCGAGCGCGTCATGCTGGCGGTGGGTACCGATCCCGCGCGGGTGGCTTGGGGCATCGACACGGCCAAGGAAGCCGCCCGTGCTGCGGGCCGGGATCCCGAGTCGCTCCGCTTCGGCGCCTACGTGAACATCGTCTGCCATGACGACGTGGCGACCGGTCGGGAGCTTGGCCGCGCGACCACGGGCCTCTTCGCACGCTTCTCCGTGATGTACGGCGAGGTCTCAGGGCCGGCCGACGATGAGCAGCGGGACGTGTTCAGGAAACTGCATGATCGCTACGACATGACCGCTCACGGGCGGCAGGGCGGTCAGCAGACGACGGCTCTCACGGACGACTTCATCGACGGCTACGCCATCGTCGGCGATGCGGACCATTGCGCGGCGAGGCTCCGCGCGCTCCTCGACTTAGGGCTGGACAAGTTCGCCGTCATGGGACCGAATTTCGCGGCGAACTCGCCCGAGGCGCAGCTCGCCGCAAGACGGTTCTCGCACGAGGTGTTGCCGCGGCTGCGCTAGCGTCCCCGGGGGCGTATATCGTCGCCGCGAGGCGGCGTGTTCACCGGCCAGCGTCCGGTGGGGTCGCTGCCACGACACAGGATCGCGCTGGCCGTCCAGCCGGCCTCGCGCTCGTCGTTCACCCAGCACCTCGGTGGCACGTAGCGCATCGTCAACCCGCAGCGGCGGCGAGGAGAGGTGTTCGGTGCCGAGCCGTGGACGAGCGTGTCCGCATGCAACGACAACTGGCCGCTGTCCATCGTGTTGGCGAAGCCGTCTGCGCAATCGTCCAGGCCGGGTATTTCCTGGTGCAGAACGACGTCGCCGTCTGCGGGCTGCCAGCGCAGGTGCCCGTGGCGGTGAGTGCCCGGCAGGAACAACATCGGTGCGTTGGTCTCGGTCACGTCGTCGATGGCGAGCCAGACCGTGACCGTGCGCGTTGGGCGGAACGGCCAATAGGATGCGTCTTGGTGCCACGGAACCCGCTTGGCCTCGCCCGGCAGTTTGCAGAAGTAGTGCGTGCCCCAGCAGACGATGTCGGGGCCGATCAGGTCTTCGACGTAGTCGAGAATCCGTGGATGCGTTGCCAGGTCCCAGATCCCGGCACAGCGAGTTTGGTAGCCGTTTATTGAATAGGCACCCCGCCCATCGTCTTGGGCCGTCACTTGCGAGAGCAGGCCGTCGAAGTACCGCCGAGCTTCGCGGGCTTCCGCCGAGCCCAATGCATCGAGCGGTTGGATGAACCCATCGCTGTTGAAAGCGTCGACCTGGCCGCGGCTCAAGGTCCTGGGCGTGGGATTGACGACCGGATGGAAGCGGACATCGCTGCCGGCGACCCGGTGCGTGCCAAGTTTCCCTGCGACCGCCTTTTCTGTGGTGTTATCCATGTATGAGAGTCGCGATCGCGTTGACTGTCGTTCTGAGCACGGCCACGGCCATTGCGGACGTGGCGGGTCACGACCTCGTATTCAAGCACGGCCTCTCGTACTTCGGGAACCTGAAGTACCCGGCTGACTTCAAGCACTTCGAATGGGCGGACCCGGCTGCGACGAAGGGCGGCACGCTGCGGCTTTCCGCCGTCGGCCGATTCGACACGTTCAACCCGCTGATCGAGAAGGGCCGCGCGCCGGCGGGGGTGGCGAACTTCGGCGAGGACAACCACCTCTACGACCGGCTGATGCAGCCGACGGCGGACCGCGCGGCGGAGAAGTACGGTCGATTGGCCGAAGCGGTCGCGGTGTCGGACGACCTCACGCTGGTCGCCTTCCGCTTGCGCCGGAGCGCGCGGTTCCACGACGGCGTGCCGGTCACCGCTCACGACGTCAAGTTCACCTTCGACATGATCAAGGCCCACGGCGGCCCGAGCCTGAAGACCATCTTCCGGGACGTCACCCACGCGACCCTGAACGGCGACTACGAGATCCACTTCCACGTTGGCGCCGGCAGTTCGACGAACCTCAACGTGGCGCTTTACCTGGCGAGCCTCTACGCGCTGCCGCGGCACTACTGGGCGGAGCGGGAGTTCGATCGCACGACGACGGAGCCGCCGCTCGGCAGCGGGCCGTACCGCATCGGCGAGACGCGCGACGGCAAATGGATCGTCTACGAGCGGGTCGCGGACTACTGGGGATCGAAGCTGCCGGTCAACGTCGGGCGCTACAACTTCGACGCCATCAGCTACGACTACTACCTGGACAAGCACGTGCAGAAGGAGTCGCTCAAGGGCGACGTCTTCGACGTGCTCTTAGAGGACGTCGCCAAGGACTGGTACAGCAACTACAACATCGACGAGGTCGAGCGTGGGCTGCTCGTGAAGGAGCTGGTCCTCCACCAGAACCCCGCCGGCTTCCCGGTGGCCTTCATGTGGAACCTGCGTGAACCGCAGTTCGCGGACATCCGAGTACGCGAGGCGCTGTGGTGGCTATACGACTTCGAGTGGTCGAATCGCGTGCTCTACCACGACTTCTACCTGCGCGCCGACAGCTATTTCACCAACACGGACATGTCCCACAGCGGCACGTTGCCGTCACCGGCGGAGCTCGAAATCCTGGAACCGTATCGCGGGAGGATTCCGCCGCGCGTGTTCACGGACGTCTACCGGGTTCCTGATACGAAGGGTCGGGGTGTGCACCGAGAGTCGATCGTGCGCGCGGAACGGTTGCTCGCCTCAGCGGGCTGGATTCTCCAAGACGGTCGCCGCGTGCATCGCGACACGGGCGAGCGGTTCGCCTTGGATTTCATGTATGCGGGCGATCACCTTGAGCGCGTCGGTCTGCCGTACGTCACGACGCTTTCGAAGATGGGAATCGGCATCTCCGCGCGGACGATCGAGCCGTCGAACTACGTCAGCCGGCTGCGACGCCGCAAGTTCGATGCGACGATCCTGGGCATCGGCGGCAGCCTCACCCCGGGCGTCGAGTTGCGCACGACCTTCGGTTCCTACGCGGCGGACGTCGACTCGTCCCGCAACTTGATGGGCATCAAGGATCCCGTGGTGGATGAACTCATCGAGAAGGTGATCGCAGCCGAATCGCGGCCCAAGATGATCGCTGCGGCGCGTGCGCTCGATCGCGTCCTGCTCTGGAACTTCTACGGCGTCCCCGGCTTCTACGCCCCCGGCTACCGCTTCATCTACTGGGACCGGTTGTCTCGGCCCGAGGTCATCGGTCGATACCGCCCCGGGTTTCCCGACACCTGGTGGTGGGATGACGAGAAGGCGAGCAATCTGGATCAGGGCAAGCGCGCGTTGACAGGGGTCTCGCCGGCCGCTACGCGGTAGGCGACGACGAAATCGCCGCGACCTCTGCCACTGGGAAGACTCCCGCCGGCGGTCACGACTATGTAGTCCATACCTTCGTGGCGGAACCCCATCGGCGTCGCGTGCGAGTTCGCCGGCAACGCGCGCGACCACAGCACCTCGCCTGTTGCGCCGTGGTGGGCATGCAGCATGTTGTCGTACGTCGTCGCGAGAAAGACCACGCCGCCTTCCGTGACTAGCGGCCCACCCTTTTGTTGGTAGCCCCAGTTCGAGGCAGGGTTGTCGGCTTGCACAAAGGGCGGAGTGCCCACTCCGCGTTCCCAGAGCACCTCGCCGCGATCGAGATCGACCGCCGCCAAGGTGGACCAAGGCCCTTCCAGGCACGGCAGGTGGTTGTAGAAGAGCTCGATTCGGGCCATCCCAAAGGGGGTGCCCGACTGTGCGCCGAACTCTGCGCGCGCGCCGTTCAGCGTGCCCCGGCGCTTGGCCGCAGCGAACTCCGCCTTTGGGATCAGTTTCACGATCGTCGGCCAGCGGTTGATGACGAGGTAGGCCACGCGTGCCCCTCGGTCGTAGGCCATCGATCCCCAATTGGTGCCCCCGACGTTGCCGGCATAGAGCAAACTGCCGCCGAGTGCCGGCGGTGTAAACACGCCCTCGTAGCGCACGCCGGACAGGAGTCGCTCGCATCCGGCCTTGTGCTCCGGCGTGAACTCCCATAGCAGCAGGGGCCGGGCGTCCGTGTCGTGCAGACGCAGTTTCGGAAACGGTTGGGTCGTGGCCACCACCTCGCCGGGGACATCGGTTCGCGGCACGGCGCGTTCCTCCACCGGGTGCAGCGACTCGCCCGTCTCCCGGTCCAAGACGAAGATGAAGCCCGTCTTCGCCGCCTGCGCAACGGCGGGGCGGGTGGTGCCGTCGGCCAGCGTGTGCTCGAACAGCAGTGGTTGCGCCGCTAGGTCGTAGTCCCAGACGTCGTGGCGCACGGTCTGGTAGCCCCATAGGAATGCGCCGGTCGATGCCCGGAGCGCGACGACCGAGTTCGCGAAGGCATTGTCGCCGAGGCGTTCGCCGCCGTAGAAGTCGGGGGCCGGCGACGAGGTGGGGAGGAAGACCAGGTCGCGTTCTGGGTCTGCTGCCATCACGCTCCAGACGTTCCCGCCGCCCGTCCGGTTGCCCTTCACTTGCTGCCAACTGCCTGCACCCGGATGCGTGTCGTCACGCGGAATTGGATCCCAGGACCACGCTAGGGCACCGTTGCGGACGTCGTAGCACGCACGACCGGGTTCGGCATGGGCCACATCGTTGTCGCCGATGGACGAGCCGATGATGACGAGGTCGTCGACCACGGCGGGCGGCGACGTCACGGAATAGTCGCGCTCGCGATACCGGGAGATGTCCTTCGATAGGTCCACTTCTCCGCCGCGGCCGAAACCGTCGCATGCCTGTCCGGTGTCGGCGTCTATGGCGATGAGTCGGGCGTCGAGCGTCCCAAGGAATACCCTTGCCCGGCAGGGCCCTTTCGTCGCATTGAGATCCTGCCACCCGGCCACGCCGCGCGACGTGAACATCTCGCGATACCCTTGGGAGAAGTCGACCTCAGGGTCGTATGTCCAGAACTCCTCGCCCGTCGTCGGATTCAGGGCGAAAACCCGATTGAAACCGGTCGAGACGACCAGCTTGCCGTTCACGATGATTGGCGTTGCGCGAAGACGGGTCTCCCCGTGGTCGGTGCCTTCCCGCGTGCGGTATACCCACGCTAGGGCGAGCCGGTCGACGGACTCGGGGCTGATGGCAGAGGGGACGACGTAGCGGTCGCCGGCGAGCGAGCCGCCGTAGTTACCCCAACCATCCGCGGCCACGGCGAGGGAGCCGCATGCCGTCAACAGCATGACGGCGAACGGTCGCACCACGCGGCGCTGTCGCCGTGTCACCTGCCCGAGCCGCTCCCCTCCTTTGCGGTGGATCGCCTAGGCGCGACCGTGGCGGAGCAACTGGCCCGGCGTGCTACCCGTGCACTCGCCATCCTCGAACGTGGTGACGCCGTTCACCAGGATCGCTCGATACCCCTTGGCGTGCTGCACGCGGCGCCACTCGTCGGCCGGGAAGTCGTGGGCGACCTCGCCGACCCACGTCGGCGTGACCTCCAAGGCGTCGAGGTCGTAAACCACCACGTCCGCGGGCGCGCCTTCCCGGAGGAAACCGCGGTCGCGGAAGCCAGCGGCGAACGCGGGCAGGTAGCTCAGCCGGTAATGCGCCTCCTCCAAGGTGACCTTCTTCTCGTCGCGCACCATCCATCCCAGGAAGTCCGTCGTGTAGGCACCACCGGTGAAGAACTTGGTGTGCGCGCCGCCATCGGAGACGCCGGGGATCGAGTACGGTGCCGTGATCATTTCCGCCATGTAGTCGGCGTTCTGGCCCCGGTCTCGGCCCAGGAACTCCACCTTGAGCCCGCCTTCGACGGCGAGATCGAGCATGGCGTCGATCGGATGCTTGCCCGCATCGTCCGCGATCTGTTGCACCGTCTTGCCGACGTAGTCTTCAAGGGCTTCGGCGTTCGGACAGTCGTCAACCGACTGGATGACGAGTTCCTCGATCGGTCCGCCGAGCGCCTGCGTCCTGCCGAGTTTCTCGATGGCGGCGTCGGTTTCCGCACGGATCGCGGCGCGGACTTCTTCGTCTTGGAACTTGGCCATCTTCTCGTCGAACGTGCCGGTCGTGGCGCGGTTCCAGGCCGGACTCGAGTCGTAGAGGTTCCAGTGTTCCAGCGTGAATGCGAAGCCCGTGCGTATGGTGGCGCCCTGTCCGAAGATGCGCAGGCCCTTGGCGTTGGCACCGTCAAGCCATTGCAGCCGATTGCGATGGATTTCCGGCTTCTCCCGGCTGACGGCGACGATGTTGTGCAGGATCGGTCGCCCGCTGACTTCGGCCAGTCGCTCCTGGAACGCCAAGTCCTTTTCGAGGTCGCCGGTGAACTGCGTGATCTGGATAAACCCCTCGTCGCGTTCGGCGAGTACTTCACCGAGCGCCAGGACGTCTTCGTCGCACATGGTGTCGGTGACCATGGGCGTCCCGTCGAAGTCGGCCTGGACCGAATGCTCCCCGAGACGCTGCACGGAGAATCCGCAGGCGCCGGCGTCCATGGCTTCGTGGAGCAGGGACTTCATCTCGGCCTGCTCCTGGCGCGTCGCCGGGCGCGTCTTCGCCGCTTCGAGGCCCATCACCCAGGTCATCAGGGGCGCCACGGGCATGTAGGTCAGGCAGTTCACGCCTTTGGGGATCCGCGCCAGGGTCTCAAGCCACTCCGGGAAGGTCACCCAGTCCCAGATCATGCCGGCCTTCATGGACTCGAACGGAATGGCCTCCGTGCGCGACATGGTGAGCATCGCCCGGTCGCGGCCCTCGACCGTCACCGGCGCGAAGCCGAAGCCGCAGTTGCCGAGGACCACCGACGTGACGCCGTGCCAGCCGGAGATCGTGCAGTAGGGGTCCCACTGGATCTGCGCGTCGTAGTGGGTGTGCAGATCGACGAAGCCCGGCGCGACGATCAGGCCCTCGGCATCGATCTCCCGGGCCGCCTTGCCGGTGGCGCGTCCACCGATCTGCGCGATGCGACCGTCCTTGATCCAGAGATCGCCCTTGAAGCGTGGAACGCGGGTCCCGTCGACGATCGTCCCGTTCTTGATGAGCACGTCGTAGTCAGTCATCAGTAGCCCCTCCTCTACCAATGACTGATCGTGCGCCTACTACTGCGCGGTTGTCAAAGAACGACCCGCGGGGAGTCAAAAGGCCGGGACCACGCGATGCTATTGGCTCTGCGCGGCCGCCAGCGCATCGTCCAAGGCGCCCGCGCGCTTGAAGGCTTCGCGCGCGGTGAGCCGGTTCGTGTATTCGACGAATGCCGGGCGCCTATCGATGGTCTTGAAGAGGTTCAGGTCCAGGTTGAGGTGCGCGCCGACGTACAGGTCGGCAGCCGAGAAGCGGTCACCGGCAATGTATGCGTTGCTCTTCAGTACGCCTTCCAGGGCGTTCAGGACGGTATCCAGGTTGCCGTAGCCCAACCCGGCTTCCTGTTCCGGGTTCGCCTCGAAGCCGACAATCTTGTTCCAGGTGGCGGCTTCGAGCGGGCCGGCCGCAAAGAACAGCCAGCGGTAGTAGGCAGCGCGCGCGTCGGGCAGCGGTGCCATGCCGGATTCCGGGAACGCGTCGGCAAGATAGGCGCAGATCGCTGCGGTTTCGGTGACCACCATGTCGCCGTGGCGGATGGCGGGCACCTTGCCCATGGGGTTGATGGCGAGATATTCGGGGGATTTGAGGGCACCGTCGTACGAGATCATCTCGACGTCGTAGCTCGCGCCGACTTCCTCGAGCATCCAGCGCACCATTCGGCCACGTGACATGGGATTGGTGTAAAGCGTCAGGTCGCGTGGCATGGGTTTCCTTCGTTGCGCAGCGGCGGGCGGCGCGAAGCATAGCAAGAGTCGGGCCGGGCCCTACGATCGGTCGGCTTCCAACAGCGCGGCCTGCGCCGCCGCCAACCTGGCCACGGGTACCCGTGGCGGTGAGCAACTCACGTAGTCGAGCCCTGCCTGCTGGCAGAACTCGATGGACGCCGGATCGCCGCCGTGCTCGCCGCAGATTCCGATCTTGATGTCGCTGCGGGTCGACCGGCCGCGGTTCACGGCCTCGGTAATCAGCCGCCCGACACCGTGCTCGTCGATGCTGGCGAACGGGTTCGCGGCGTAGATCTCCTTCTGCACGTACCGGTCGAAGAACGAGTTCATATCGTCGCGCGACAATCCCAAGGTCATCTGGGTCAGGTCGTTGGTGCCGAAGCTGAAGAACTCGGCGTCGTTCGCGATCTCGTCGGCCGTGAGCGCGGCACGCGGAACCTCGATCATCGTGCCGACTTGGTAGTCGAGCTCGACCCCGGTCGCGTCCATGACCTCGCGGGCGACGCGGCGAACGATGGCCGTCTGGTCGGCGAGTTCCTCCCGGAAGCCGACCAGGGGCACCATGATTTCGGGATTGACCTCGATGCCGGAGCGTTGCGCTTCCACCGCGGCTTCGAAAATGGCGCGGCTCTGCATCTCGGTGATTTCGGGATAGAGAATGCCGAGCCGGCAGCCGCGACAGCCGAGCATCGGGTTGACTTCGGTCAAGTCGTGCACCCGCTCCTCGACCTTGGCTGGCGAAACACCCAGCTTGTCCGCGAGGGCGCGGCGCACGTCGGCCTCGCCCGGAAGAAATTCGTGCAGCGGCGGATCGAGCAGACGGATCGTCACGGGTCGCCCGGCCATGGCCTCGAAGATGCTTGCGAAATCGTCGCGTTGGAACGGCAGCAGCCGCGCGAGCGCCACGCGCCGTTCGCCTTCGTCGGCGGCGAGGATCATGCGCCGCATGTCGTCGATGCGGTCGCCCTCGAAGAACATGTGCTCCGTGCGGCACAGCCCGATGCCTTCGGCCCCGAAATCCAGGGCGTCCCGGGCCATGGACGGCGTGTCCGCGTTGGTGCGTACCTTGATGTGGCGAAAACCGTCGGACCAGTTCATTACCGTCTGGTAGAGGCCGTACCAGTGGCTTCGGGACGCCTCCAAGTCGCCGGCAAGTACGCGCCGGACCTCCGACGGGGAAGTCGCGATTTCGCCGGCGTAGACCGTGCCGGTCGAACCGTCCAACGAAATCGCGTCCCCCTCCCGTAGCAACACGTTGCCGACGCCAAGCGTTCGCGCGGCGTAGTCCACGGCGACTTCGGAGGCCCCGCAGACGCACACCTTGCCCAGTTGCCGCGCCACGAGGGCGGCGTGCGAGGACACGCCTCCGCGCGACGTCAGGATCCCTTCGGCAGCCAGCATTCCCTTCAAGTCGTCGGGACTGGTCTCGGTGCGGCACAGGATCACGCGCTCGCCGCGCTTGGTCGCGGCATCGGCGCCCTCGGAGGTGAAGGCGATGCGACCGGTCGCGGCACCCGGACCCGCCGGCAGGCCACGTGCGATCTCGTGGGCGCGGGCGAGCGCATCGGGGTCGAACATCGGCGCGAGCAGCGAGTCGATCGAGTCGGCGGGGATCTTCATGAGCGCGGTGTCGCGCTCGAGCAGCCCCTCGTCGTTCATGTCCACAGCGATCCTGACGGCCGCGAGCCCGGTGCGCTTGCCGTTGCGGGTCTGAAGCATGTAGAGCTTCTTGTTCTCGATCGTGAACTCGAAGTCCTGCATGTCGCGGAAATGGCCTTCGAGCTTCGATCGCACCTCGTCAAGCTCGTCGTATATGGGCGGCATGTCCTCGGCCAACTCGGCGATGGCCTTCGGTGTGCGCACACCGGCCACGACGTCCTCGCCCTGGGCGTTGACGAGGTACTCGCCGTACAGCGTCTTCTCGCCGTTCGCCGGGTCGCGCGTAAAGGCGACGCCGGTGGCGCTGTCGGCACCGCGGTTGCCGAACACCATGGCCTGGACGTTGACGGCGGTGCCCCACGACCTCGGGATGCCGTAGCGTTGTCTATAGAGGACGGCGCGGTCGTTCGACCAGGAGCCGAACACGGCGCCGATGGCGCCCCAGAGCTGCTCATGGACGTCCTGCGGGAACGGCGCGCCGACGTGCTTCGCAACAAGGCCCTTGTAGCGTTCGATCAAAGCCCATAGAGCGTCGGCGTCGAGGTCGGTGTCTTGGGCGGCACCGGCTTGGCGCTTGGCGGCGGCGAGGAGTTCCTCGAACGGATCGGCGACTTGGTCGGACTCGGCGCGAACTTCGAGCACGACGTCGCCGTACATGTGAATGAAACGGCGGTAGCAGTCGTAGGCGAAGCGCCGGTCGCCGGTGAGCCTCGCCAACCCTTCCACCGTGTCGTCGTTCAAGCCGAGGTTGAGGATGGTGTCCATCATCCCGGGCATGGACTCGCGCGCCCCGGAGCGTACCGATACCAGCAGCGGGTCGCCGGCGTCGCCGAAGCGCGTGCCTTGCTGGGTCTCTATCGAGGCGAGCTGGTTGCGAACCGTTTCACGGAGACCGGTCGGATAGCTGCGTTCGTTGTCGTAGTAGTAGGTGCAGACTTCGGTGGAGATGGTGAAGCCAGGCGGAACCGGGAGACCGATGCGCGCCATCTCGGCGAGGTTCGCGCCCTTGCCGCCGAGCAGTTCGCGCATCTTCGCATTGCCATCGGTCTCTGCGCCGAACGCGAACACGTACCGAGGACGCTGGTCCGCCATGCGATGCTCTCCGCGAGTTCGACGCGCCTAACCGTAACATGTTCATGCAGCCTCTCCAGCAAGCAGCTACGCTTGTCGTTGGCCGTCGGCATGCAGGGAGAAAGGATGGAGATTCACGGCTACTGCGACGAGAGGTTCGGCGCGCTGCGCGAGGAGTTCGAGCGCAACTTCACCGAGCGCGGCGATGTCGGGGCGAGCTGCGCGGCGACCGTCGACGGGGAATACGTCGTGGACATCTGGGCGGGGCATCGCGACGGGGCGAAGACACTGCCGTGGGAAGAGGACACGATCGTATGCGTCTTCTCCACCACGAAGACGATGACCGCGCTTTGCGCGCTCGTGCTCTTCGACCGGGGCGAACTGAGCTTCGACGATCCGGTGACGAAGTACTGGCCTGCGTACGGGCAGAACGGCAAGGAGTCGACCGAGATCCGCCACTTCATGGGCCACACCGCCGGGCTTCCGGGGTTCGGCGAGAAGCTCACCGAGGCAGAGCTCTACGACTGGGACCACGTGATTGGCGTACTCGAGCGCCAGGAGCCCTGGTGGCAGCCGGGAGAGGAGTGTGGCTATCACGCGCTCACGCAGGGCTTCCTCGTCGGCGAGGTCGTCCGGCGCATCACGGGCATGTCGCTCGGGACGTTCTTCCGCGAGAACGTTGCTGTTCCGCTGGGCGTGGACTTTCACATCGGGCTCGATCAGGCGCACTTTGGCCGCACCGCGGAGATGCTGTCGGGGGGTGCGATTCCGGAGATGCCGGAGGAGATGACGCCGGAGTACATGCGCGGTCGCGTGGACGGCACGCCGGATGTCATGCCGCCGGCCACGAACACAGACGGCTGGCGCCAAGCCGAGATCCCGGCCGGGAACGGGCATGGCAACGCGCGTTCGGTCGTGCGCGCTCAGACCGCCATCGCCAACGGCGGGACCGCCTTTGGGGTGAACCTCGTGTCGCCTGCGACCATCGAGCAGATCTTCCGCGAGCAAGGAGAGATGGCCGGCATGGGTGTCAGGCACGGCATCGGGTACGGCCTGAGTGGCTTCTTCACCAGCGGGGTCCCGAAGGACGTGAAGATGTGCTTTTGGGGCGGGGCCGGCGGCTCGACGATCCTGCTCGACCACACCAACCGTGCGTGCCTGTCCTACGTCATGAACCAGATGGACATGAACATGCTCGGCGACGAACGCGGTTCCAGTCTAACCGCGCGGTTCTACGAGGGGCTCGGCTAAGCCTCAAACTCCGTACAGCGCCTTCACATTGTCCCGCGTGATCTTCGCGCGGTGCGTCTCCTCGACTCCCTCGAACAACTCGTCGAGCACGTCGTTCGAGCAGGGCCACGTCGAGTCGGTGTGCGGGTAGTCGGAGCCCCACATCAGGTTGTCGAGCCCGATCATTTCGCGTGTCGCGAGCGCCGGACGATCATCCTCGATGGTCGCGTAGAACTGGCGGCGCCAGACCTCGTGCGGGGGCGTCCCGGTGAACGGCTCGTCCATGTTGCGCCGTTCCCGCTGAAGGCCCTGGTCGACGCGATCCAGCCAGTGCGCGATCCAGCCCGCGTTGAACTCGGCGACGACGATCTTGAGGTTGGGATGGCGTTCGCAGACGCCTCGGCACATGAACTCGACGATGGTCCGCTGCACGGTGCCCTGGGTCGCCGCGTAGTCGGCGATGGCGTCCGGGCGATGCGCGGTGTTGCGACGCTCCTTCGGTAGATAGGCGTTGCACCCGACATGCATGGAGAGCGGGAATCCGGCCTCCTCGGCGCGCGCCCAGATGGGCTCGTAGACGTCGTCGTAGTACGGCGCATCGGCTGGTGACGTGCACGGGATGCAGCCGCCCTTGAAGCCCATCTTGATGACCCTGTCGATCTCTTCGGTGGCGGCTTCGGGATCCTGGACGGGGATTGCGGGGAGGCCGAAGAGGCGCCCTTTCGACGCCGTCGTGTAGTCGTGCAGCCAGTCGTTGTAATTCTTCTGCAGCGCCACCTGCAGCGCCGTATTGGCCATGCCGAACATGCCGAAGAAGCCTGGGTAGAGGAACTCCGCGGCGAGCCCGTCGGCGTCCTGGTCCTCGTAGCGGTGCGCGCCGTCGACAAGGCCCTTGCGCATGCCGGCGTAGCCGCTGTTGAAGAGCGCCACAAGCTCGGGGTCCTTCATGTGCGCGACGTCCGGCTTGTGCCCTGGTTTGCGCTTCAACGGCTCGTTGCGCGCCAACCGGGTCGCGGCCATGCCCATACGCGCCACGCTGACCCCGCGCATGCCGCGGGCCGGTACGACGATGGCGTCCACTTGATCGCCGACATCCATGATGCGCGGTGCCTCGTCGCCGAAGCGTTCCGCGAGCCCTGTGAACACGTCCCGCCCCTCCACGACGTGCGAATCCGCCGAAATGGGTTTCATCGTCCCTCTCCCTCAAGTGTGCCGTTTCGTCTCGATTCTACACACGTCGCTTGCGCGGCCATGGTCTTCAGCGGATCGTCTCGACTTGGACATCCGCGGCAAGTGCAGTCCACGTCCGATCGGCCGTGTAGACCTTCTCCCGGCGGTCCATCGCAACGGCGAGACAGGCGCGGTCACCCAACGACAGCCCAAGCGGCTTCGCCACCGCAACAAGGCTGCCTGCGAGTTCCGCCTGCGCTGCTGAGAACGGGAGCACCGAAAGCCCCAGCGCTTCGAGCTCGGACAACAAGCCGGCGGTGTCGACCTGCGCGGTGCGTGCCTTGCCGACCACCTCGGCCCAGTTGACCGTGGACATCACGGCCTGGTCGAGGACCTGCCTTACGCCTTGGCCACCGGGCTCCTGTTGCAGGTAGGCGAGTAGCGCCGACGAGTCCAGTACGACGCTCACTCGTGGTTCCTAGGGGCTCGCGGCTTCACGGCGCCGTTCTTCGATGAGTTCGTCGGCCAAACTGCGCCCATCGGCCTTGCGGAACCGTTGGTGTACCCGACGTTCCACCGCGGCGGATTTCTCGATCACCAGATGGTCGGCCTCCAGCCGGACCACGAGGTGCTCGCCTACCGACAGATCGAGCGCCTTGCGGAAAGGCGCGGGTAGCACGAGCCGTCCTTGAGCCCCCAACGTGATGCTTGCCTGGGGTCGTGCCATGGTCTGTTCTGCCAACGGTTGTCTCCGACACGATTCTCGTATATGCCACTGGTACGCCAGAGTGCCACATCGATAGATACGTGGCAACCCGGGTGTCGGTCCAAGATCGCGCGCCAGCCGACGGGTGCGACGTCACGGACCGTACAATGTGCACAAGCTACCCTCGAAGGAACCCCATGAAAGCACCGTCGTTAGCTGCCTTGGTTGTTTTGGTCACGCTAGGCTTGGGCGCAAACGCGCAAGAGCGCGGTTCGATGCTGGATCGTCTACAGACTGCACTGGGTCTGTCGGACGAGCAAACCGTTGAAGTGGAGAAGATTCTCGGCGAACAGGCCGAGCAACGGCGCGCCCTGATGCAGGAGGCAAGGGATACCGGTGATCGGCGTGCTGTGCGCGACAGGATGCAGGCCGTGATGGCATCAACGGAGAAGAAACTCGGCGAGGTACTCAGCGAGGATCAGATGGCCACGTACCGGGAGATGATGGCGCAGATGCGGGCCGGCCAGCGTGGGCGAGCGGGAGGACGGGGTCCGGCGCGGGAAGGACAGCGGCAGCAGTAAACGAGGTCGGTCGCCCCGCGCCTCGATGCTCGATGCTCCTGCGTCGTTGAGTTCCTGCTAAGGTAACGCCTAAGCGCCCGTAGCTCAGTTGGATAGAGCGTTGGCCTCCGGAGCCAAAGGCCGTGCGTTCGAGTCGCACCGGGCGCGCCAACCCCATTAACCGACGTAGCGTCCCCCCATGGCCGATTCTCCTCTCCCCGTCGGCGATCCCGTCGCCCTCGGATTCGATCCCGAACGCCTCGCCCGTATCGCTCCGGCGATGCAGGAATTCGTCGACACGCGGCGCGTGCCGAATCTCGTCACCTTGGTTGCCCGGCGCGGGCAGGTCGTACACCACCATGCTTGCGGCGTGCTCGATCTGGACGACGATGCGCCCGCGGGCGTCGATACGCTGTTCCGCATGTGGTCCAACACGAAGCCCATCGCCGGTGTCGCCACGATGGTTCTCTACGAGCGCGGCTTGCTCACCCCCGACGACCCCGTGTCCAAGTTCCTGCCCGAGTACGCCGACCAGCGGGTGCGCCTTGCGGACGCGCCGATGATGACGGAGCCCGCCAAGCGCGGCATCACCGTCCGCGACTGCCTCACCAATACCACCGGCCTCGTCAACCCCAGCACGATGCCGCACTTCTATCGCCAGCAGTACGGTGACGTGCTGACCACGCTCGGCTGGATCGGCCGCGACGCGAACATGCTCTCCCTGCCGGACGGCGAGTCCCCGCCAACCAACCGCGAGCGCGTGCGTGCCCAGGCGGAACTGCCGCTGGCCGCGCACCCCGGCGAGCAGTTCGGCTATCACCTCGGCTACCGGTTGCTGTCCGCAGTGCTTGAGGAAGCCAGCGGCCAGCGCCTGGACGAACTGTTCCGGGAGGCGATCCTGGATCCGCTGGGCATGGACGACACCGGCTTCTACCTCAGGGACGGCGCCTTGGATCGCTTCGGCGCCAGCTACGTGCCGCGCGAGGTGGATGGTGAGGTGCGCCTGGTGGCGGTGGACAAGGCGGCAACCAGTGAGAAGACGGTCGGCCCGCAAGTGGAGTTCGCGGCCGGCGGCGACATGGGCGGCGTCCTCTCCACGGCGGGCGACTACGCCCGGTTCGGCCAGATGCTCTTGAACGGCGGCGAACTCGACGGCGTACGTATCTTAGGGCGCAAGACCGTCGATCTGATGATCGGCAACCACACCGGCGACATGGTGATTCCCATGACCGGGCCGGGTTTCCACTGGGGCCTGGGCGTGGCGATGTACCACGGCCGGGACCGGTTCCCGCTGATCCGGTCGGTTGGCACGTACGGCTGGGGCGGTGCGGCGGGGACGACCTACTTCGCCGACCCTTCGGAGGAACTGCTCGGGGTGTGTCTCACCCAGGTGATGTCGCACGGCATGATGCCGGGCAATACCTACCAGGAGGACTTCCAGCGGTTGGTTTACCAGGCGCTCGTATGAACGTGCGGCCGGGAGTCGTTGCAGTCGTCGTCGCGGCATGGGCCTGGTCCTCGGCCGCCGAGAGATCGCTTGGGGTGTCCGAGTTCGGCGTCGTTGAAGGCCGGCCGGTCAAGCTCTTCACTTTGACCAACGCGGGCGGTTCCGAAGTCCGCATCACCGAGTACGGCGGCATCGTCGTCTCGATCCGCGTTCCGGACCGCGACGGCCGGCTTGGCCACGTCGCGCTCGGCTACGACCGCTTGGACGCCTACGTAACGGACAATCCGTTCTTCGGGACGATCACCGGGCGCTATGCCAACCGCATCGCCGGCGGCCGTTTCGAACTCGACGGCGAGACCTGGCAGCTGGCGCAGAACGACGGCGAAAACGCGCTGCATGGCGGCGTCCGCGGATTCGACAAGGTGGTCTGGGACGGCGTGCCGACCGCGTCAGGCGACGGCGTCGCGCTCACGTACGTGAGTCCCGACGGAGACGAAGGCTATCCCGGCGAGCTGACGACCACGGTGACCTACACGTGGACGGACGACGACGCGTTGCGCATCGACTACGAGGCCCGCACCGACAAGCCCACGGTCGTGAACCTGACCAACCACAGCTATTTCAACCTCGCCGACGGTGGCGCAGGCACGGTGCTCGACCACCACCTGACGGTCAACGCGGCGCGCTACACGCCGGCGGACAGCGCTTCGATCCCTACCGGCGAGATCGTGCCGGTGGCGGACACGCCGTTCGATTTCCGGAGTCCGCAGACCCTGGGTGCCCGCATCGCGGACGACCAACCGCAGCTAACTGCGAGCGGCGGCTACGACGTCAATTTCGTGCTCGACGAGGCCGGCGGGGACTTGCCGCTTGCGGCGGTCGTCTACGATTCGACGACCGGTCGGGCCATGGATGTTTTGACGGACCAGCCGGGCGTACAGCTCTACACCGGCAACCACTTCGATGGCCGCCATGTCGGTATTGGAAGCGTGAGACACCAGCGTCACAGCGCGTTGTGCCTGGAAACACAGCACTTCCCGGATTCGCCGAACCAGCCGAGCTTCCCGCCTACGGTGCTGCGTCCGGGCGAGACGTACGCGACGACGACGGTGTACCGGTTCTACACGCGGTAAACCGTCGCGCCTCGCTGGCGCCCTAGAGCTTCATCGACGGCGCATCACCGGAAGGTCTCAACTGGCCGACTCGTTCTTCCGCGGGCAGCGCGAACGCGCGGGCGGGACTGCCCACCCTCCCGTAGGCGTTCCACAGCCCGAAGCCCAACCGCTGCAGCAGTTCGGGCGCGCACTGCTCGTAGACCTCCGGCAGGATGCCGAGCGTGTAGTTCTCCTGGGTACGGAACTGCGGGCCGCAGAACGTCGCGAGCAGGCCGAGTCGCACCCGGTCGCTGGTGTTGGCGCCGGTGCCGTGCCAAGTGCGGCCTTCGAAGATGACGGCTGTTCCGGCGGGACCTTCGGCCGCAATCGGCTGCAGATCCAGCGTCTCGGTCGGTTGTCGCCCCGTGCGGTGGCTTCCGGGCACCAACCGCGTGCCGCCGTTGTCGGCCGTGAAGTCGTTCAGCATGTACAGGACGTTGCACGCGGACGGCGGCGGAATCTGCACCACTTCGGCCTCGTCGTTGTCGCGGTCGAAGTCGAGGCGGGTGATGTTTCCGGGCCGGACGGGCGTATCATCCGGGCGAGACGACGCCGGCATCCACCACTGGTCCGTGTGCAGTTTCATCTCGGCCCCGCCAGGCTTGGCGATGTTCGCGGAAAAGGTCGAGAGCTGGAACTCGCGCCCGAGGATGTGCGCGACCACTTCGGAGGTCCCCGGGTGCATCGCGACTTGGCGGAACTCCTCGCCCTTGTTGATCAGCATCCACAGGCGCTGGTTGACGCCGCCGTTTCTTGCCCGGAACGCGCGGTTTGGTTCGTCGCTGAAGTTCCTCGGCATCGGCTGGGCGGGGCCGCCGTCCTCGAACGCCAGGCCCAACTCCAGTTCGGCTTGCGCCTGCTCGACGAGCCTGTCCCGCACCGCGGTCAGGAAGTCGCCCTCGAGGGCGCGCTCGTAGACGCAATAGCCGAACTCGTCGACGTCGCGCTTCAGTTGCCCGATGTCCTGCGTCGCCTGCGGCAGCGGCTCGTTGACGCCTTGCACGGCAAGTCCTCCGGTTCGACAGACGGTCAAGAGTGTACGCTCAACGGTTCGTGAAACACGCGGAGAGGAAAATGACCGTCATCAAGGTGATTGGCGTGCTATCGGTGGCGAAGATCGCGGGTGTGATCGCTGCGCTTGTGGGACTGGTTTTCGGCATCCCGTTCGCCGTCGTGGCCTACTTCACGGGACCTGCGTGGCAACTGGTAACCGCCGTTGCGTTGCCCTTGCTCTACGGCGCCCTGGGCTTTGTCGGCGGCGCTCTGTACGCCTGGCTGTACAACGTCGTCTCCGGCTGGGTCGGCGGAATCGAGGTCGACCTCGTAGCCGAGTAGCGACTTCCCATGGACAGCGTATGATTGGACCCTTGAGCAAGGGAGGGGATACCAAATGCCACACGATCTCGTAATCCGCGGCGGCAACATCGTCGACGGCACCGGCGCTGAACCATTCACCGGCGATGTCGCCGTGGACGGCGCGACCATTTCTAAGGTCGGCAAGGTCGACGACCGGGGCGCTAAGGAAGTCGACGCCGAAGGCCACGCGGTCACGCCGGGCTTCGTCGACCTGCACACCCACTTCGATGCCCAGGCGGGTTGGGATCCGCTGTTGACGCCCGTGTCCTGGCACGGCGTCACGACCGCGCTCTTCGGCAATTGCGGCGTCACCTTCGCGCCCTGCAAGCCGGCCGACCGCGAGTTCCTCGCCGGCATGATGGAGACGGTGGAGGACATCCCGAAGGACGCGATCCTCGGCGGCCTGCCATGGGACTGGGAGTCCTACGGCCAGTACCTCGACTCCATCGAGAAGCTCAACCCCGCGATCAACATCACGGGCTTGGTGGGCCACTGCGCGTCGCGCTTCTACGTGATGGGCGAGCGGGCGATCACCGACGATGCGACCGAGGACGAGATCCGTCAGATCGCTGCCCTGGTCGGCCAGTCGGTGAAGGAAGGCGCCATCGGATTCTCGACGAACCGGCTCCCGGGGCACGTGCTGCCAGACGGCCGCTCGATCCCGGGCACCTTCGCCCAGCCGGAGGAGCTTGTCGCGATCTCCGAGCAGGTTGGCAAGCACGGCGGCATCCTGCAGAGCGTCCTGAACTACGGCAAGCTCGACGACGAGATGGCCATCCTCACGAAGCAGGGCCGGGCTGGGCGTACGAGGATGCTGTTCAGTGCCCCGTACAACCCAGGTACCGACGGCCAAGGAACCGGTTACGACGCAGCGATCGCCTCGATGAAGGCCGAAGGCATCGACATCAGTGGCCTGACGCTGCCGCGCAGCGGCGGCTTCCTGTCCGGCTTGAAGACCGACATCCTGTTCGCGCCGGGTGCCGGGCTGCGACCGCGCGGGACCACGGCCTGGGGCAGCCTGGTGAAGCTCGATTTCGAGGCGCGGCTGGCCGCGATCCAGGATGCGGATACGCGCGCCAAGCTTGTCGAGGAGGCGAAGGCCGACCCGACCATCGAGGAACGCGCCGCCAACTACTTCTGGCTCGGCGACGAGGATCGGCCGCAGTACGTCAAGCCGGCGGAGCAAAGCCTGAAGAGCCTCGCCAAGGCAGCGGGCAAGCATCCGGTGGAGATCTGGCTCGACAAGATGCTGGAGACCGACGGCCAGGCGATGTTCCATGTGCGCTTCTTCAACACCGACCTCGAGGCGTTGCCGGGTTTCCTGAAGGCGGACTGGGTTCTGCCGGGCATCGGCGATGCGGGTGCGCACGTCAGCCAGATCATGGACTCCGGCTGGACGTCGTTCCTGCTCTCGCACTGGGTGCGCGAGAAGGGCGAATTCAGTATCCAGGAAGCCGTGCGGCGCATGACCAGCGCGTCGGCCCGGGTGCTGGGCTTCACGGACCGTGGTGCGCTGCGCGAGGGCATGAAGGCGGACATCAACGTCATCGACATGACCCGCGTCCGGGAACGGCAGCCCAAGCTGGTGCACGACTTCCCCGGCGGTGCGCCGCGGCTGATCCAGAAGGCTGTTGGCTACAAGGCGACGGTCTGCAACGGCACGGTGATCCTCGCCGACGACGAGCACACGGGCGAGCGGGCAGGGCTGGTACTGCGGAACCCGTCGATGGCTTAGCCGCGCGGCCCCCTTCTCGACCGCGTGCCGGGATACGGGCCCGACGTGTACTCGGGAAGCTGCCTTTGCGGTGACATCGCCTTCGTCGTAGACGGCCCCATCGAGCACGTGGACCAATGCCACTGCTCGATGTGCCGCAAAGCCCACGGTGCCGCGTTCGCCACGTATGGCGGTGCGGCATCGGAGGACTTCCGGATGTTGCGTGGCGAATCCCTGGCCCGGAGCTATCGATCCTCGCCGATCGGTAGGCGGGTTTTTTGCCCGCGTTGCGGTTCCGTCGTGCCGGTACTGATTCCGGGCAAACCCGTTGCCATCGCGTTGGGGAACGTGGAGCCGAGCCCGGCGGCACGGCCGAAGTCGCATTTCTTCGTGGGCTCGAAGGCGCCGTGGCGCGACATCGTCGACGACCTCCCGCAGTACGACGAATACCCGCCCTCGTTCGGCTTCGACGCCTCGTCACGCGGCGACCGTTGCGTGCGGCGTCGACGCCTGGCGCGACGGGTGGCAGTTGCCTATGCGGCGCGGTCGCGTTCGAGTACAGCGGCCGGCCCGTCGAGATGGTGAACTGCCACTGTCGGGCATGCCGGCGTGCCATGAGTGCGGGATTCGCCACCTTCGTCACCATCGAACGCGAAGCGTTCCGTTGGCTCGCTGGCGAGTCGAACGTCGTGCGCTATTCGAAGCCGGGGTCGGCGCACGCGTCGTCGGCGTTCTGCGGCACCTGTGGCTCGCCGATGCCCCGGTCGACTCCATCCGGGCGCATTGACGTACCCGCCGGGAGCCTGGACGACGATCCCGGCGCTCGCCCCGAAGCACACCTCCACGTCGCGGAAAAGGCGGACTGGGTTGCGCTGGACCCCGACCTCCCTGCATTCGCGACTGTTCCCGGCAAGTGACATTCGAAAACCGGCGGAGGCGCGCGTGTCACGTCAACGCCTTAGCGTTTGCGGTATCGTTGTGGCTTTGATTCGCCATCGGGCATGGACAAGGGACGCAAGTGTTGGCTCGCGGCTCCGGCTCAATCTTCGTGGTGCCCCTCCTGGTTTCCGTTTTTGCGCTCGCAGACGGGCGCGACGAGGGCAGTCCAACCGATCTCGAGTGGCTCCGTGGCGAGGTGGGCGCCGGCGCGCTGGTTCACCATGCGGACGGGCGCATATATCTCACCGAACTGCTCACCGCCGAGACCGTTCATGTCGGCAACGGCAACCAACCGGAATTCTCGCCGGACGGTGCCAAGTTCGCATGGATCGACGGCGCCACGGCCAAGGGCCGCTTGCGTAGGGGTGATGCAACCATCCACCTGATCGCCGATGAAGTCGGGCGCGAGGGCGGCGTTCATTGGCTGTCCAACAGCGAGGTGGCCGTCGTGCTCCGCCGGGAAGGCGCCAGGAAGTGGTTTCGCGTCTCCCTCGACGGTAGCCAGGCCGAGATCCCCGAGTTGACCGCCCTTGGGACCGGAGGCTACGAATGCGACGTCCGCCAGGCCGATGACGGCGTGTGGTCGTACGTTGCCGACGAAGTCTGGCGAACTTCGGACGGACGGCGGGGTCGGGTCGCCGGGACGTGTTCCGTCAGTCTGTCCCCGGACGGCCGTTCCGTCACCTCGCTCCACGACGACCACAGGACGGCTGCAATCCAGGCGATCCGTCCCGGCGGCGTGGAGCGCACACTCCGCTGGAACCACGGCGGCGGCTTCGACAATCACCGCTGGGCGAGCGGATCGGACTACATCGTGGTGGTAGACGAAGTCGACCAGGAGTCCAAGGACGTCACCTACCCGGTGGTGATGAGTGCCGATGGGCAGCGCAGCACGCGCCTCGGCAACAAGGGGTTTGCGCGGCATGGCGTCTACGGCGACTTCGTTGTTGGCGACGGCGTCGGCAAAGGGTGGCTCGCCGACTGACCGGGGGAGACAGATTCGATGTTGACGGCTCGCGGAATCGCAATGGCGGTCTGCGCCTTTGTCGGGGTCAATGCGCTGGCGGACGGGGACACCAAAGGCAGCCCGACCGATCTCGAGTGGCTTCGTGCCGAAGTCGGTGACGGCGCCCTGATCCACCACTCGGACGGGCGCATCTACCTGACGGAACTCGCCACTGCGGAAAGCGTCCTGGTCGGCAACGGCAATCAGCCGGAGTTCTCGCCGGACGGCACCAAGTTCGCCTGGATCGATGGCACCGCCGCCAAGGGTCGCTTGCGGCGCGGGGACTCCTCGATCCACGTCATCGCCGAGAATGTCGAACGGTTGGGCGGCGTGCATTGGCTGTCGAACACGGAAGTCGCCGTCGCGTTGCGCAAGAAGGACGGCAAGCGTTGGTTTCGCGTGTCCTTGGGAGGCGAGTTCACCGAGATCCTGGAATTGACGGCACTGGGCAGGGGCGGGCCCGAGTGCGACATCCGCCAGGCGGAGGACGGGATCTGGTCCTACGTCGACGACGAGACCTGGCGGACGTCGGACGGCCACCGGGGTCGCGTGGCCGGGACCTGTTCGGTCAGCCTATCGCCGGACGGCAGGTCGGTGACCTCGCTGCACCGCGGCCACCAGGTTCTGTCGATCGAGGCGATCCGGCCGGGGGGTGTGGCGCGCAAAGTGCATTGGCGCTACGCCGGCGGCTTCGACAACCACCGCTGGGCTTCGCACCATCCCGATTACATGGTCGTTGTCGATGAGGTCGGCGAAGAGACGAAGGGCGTGACCTATCCAGTGGTCATGCGCGCCGACGGCAGCCGGGGCGCGAGGTTGGGAAACAAGGGTCTGGCGCGGCATATGGTTTACGGCGACTTCACCGTGGGGGACGGCGTTGGCCAGGGCTGGCTGGCGCCCTGACAGGGCCTAAGGTGATCGCATTCAGGCGTCGGGCGCGCATCGCCGTGATCGGTCTGCTCGCGGCCGGTCTCCCTGCCCAAGCGGCGTGGCCACCGAGCACGGCGGGGCTGGTGTTCCTCTGGGAAAACGGCGAGGCATCCAACACGGTGCCGACCAGCGACGGTATCGGCAGGCTTTGCCGACTGGTCCCCGAGGCTGCCGCGGTGTTCGACCGCTTCTGGGCCATGGACTTGAACGGTGGCGCCTTTCGGGCGGAAGCCGACACCAACGCCTTGCTGCACGACGCGATCCGCGACAGCGAAGCCTTCACCATCGAGGCGGTGCTGACGCGCACTGGTGAGGCGGCCGAGGGTTTCTACGAAATCATGTCGTTCGGGTTGTCGATCGGGGCCGCAGGCCGGTGTAACGCGTCCCGCCCGGAGGCGGACGCGTGCAGGCAGCACGGGTTCGTACTCGGCGGGCGTTTCAACCTGGTCCTCTTCGGCTTGGCCGGGCCGCAATCGCAGGGTTCCCGCGTCTTCGACGTCGGCTTCCAACTCGGCGAACGGCCGCGCCATGTGCTGATCACGTACAACTCGGGCCAACTCGACATCTACCTGGACGGCGAACCGCGCCGGTTCCCTCAGGCCGGGTTCGATCTGTCGTCGAGCGCCGACGCCGCATTGGCGTTCGGCGCGCGGCCGGGCACGTGGAACGGCAGCGTCGAGCGCGTCGCCTTGTACACGCGGGCGTTCAGCGCCGCCGACGCGGCGGCGCACTACAACGCCAACGTCGCGCGACTGGCGGGCCGTTCGCCGCTGCCCGTGCTCGAGGTCGACGCACGCCTCGTCGAGAAGCGCCGCATTCCGAGGGCCGAGGTGTATCCGAATTCGCTCGTGGTCTACGACTACCGCGTCTCGACAGTCCGCGAGGGCGACTACGGAGACGAGAAAATACTCGTTGCCCACCGAGGCAATCTGAACGGCAAGCGCAACCGCGTGGTCGGCGACCTCGTCGTCGGTCGGCGCTACCTCCTGAACCTCGAGCCGTTCGAAGGGCATCCGGAACTTGGCGGGCTGCAGATGGTTGGCAACGACGAGGATTGGCACCTGCCGCTCTTCTACGCGGTATCCGAACCGACGGCAGCCGAATAGCGAGAGCCGCGCGGGATGGTCTTCTCATCCTACGTATTCGTTTTCGTGTTCCTGCCGGCAGTTCTCGTCGCCTACTACCTCGCGCCGCGGAAACTCAAACACCTCCTACTGACGCTGTTCAGTTACGGCTTCTACGGCTGGGCGAATCCCGCGTTCGCGTTCCTCATGCTGTTCAGCACGGCCGTGGACTACCGCTGCGGCCTGATCGCGGGCCGGAGGGATGCCGGGGACGGGACGCGGCGGGCCGCCCTGGTGACGTCCATCGTCACGAACCTGGGGCTCCTCGGCTTCTTCAAGTACGCCAACTTCGGAATCGACAACTACAACGCCCTGGTGACGGCGCTCGGGGGCGACCACCTGCAGTGGGAGACCTTCTTTCGGATCACGCTGCCGCTCGGCATCAGCTTCTACACGTTCCAGTCGATGAGCTACACCATCGACGTCTACCGACGCCATGCCGAGCCGGTGCGCAACTTCGTCGACTTCGCCTGCTACGTCGCGCTCTTCCCGCAACTGGTCGCTGGGCCCATTGTCCGCTTCCGGGAAATCGCCGATCAGCTCGCCGAACGCGGCCACAGCATCGCCAATTTCGCGCGGGGCGTTTCGTTCTTCGCGTTCGGGATGGCGAAGAAGATCCTCATCGCCAACCCGTGCGGAAAGATCGCGGACGTTTGCTTCGAAGCCGGTTCGCTGACCGTTGTCGATGCCTGGTACGGCATCGTCGCCTATTCGTTCCAGATCTACTTCGACTTCAGCGCCTACAGCGACATGGCCATCGGCTTGGGGCTGATGCTCGGGTTCGCATTTCCGAAGAACTTCGACTCGCCCTACCTTTCGCAGTCGATCACGGAGTTCTGGCGACGGTGGCACTTGTCGCTTTCGTCGTTCCTGCGCGACTACCTCTACATACCGCTCGGCGGCAACCGCAAAGGGGAGCGCCGCACCTACGTCAACCTGATGACGGTGATGCTGCTCGGCGGACTATGGCACGGCGCGCTGTGGAACTTCGTGATCTGGGGCGCCATCCACGGCGTCATGCTGGCCGTTGAGCGGCGGTTCGAGAAAGACAGCCTGTACCGGCGTCTACCGGCGCCGGCGAAGATGCTGCTGACGTTCCTGATCGTCACCATCGCCTGGGTGTTCTTCCGAGCGCCAACGCTCGGCGAGGCCCTCGACTACCTTGGCGCGATGGTCGGGCTGGGTCCGCAGACGGCAGGCGGGCCGATGATCGCCGGGCTGATCTACCAGCCGTACTACTTGCTCGTGATGGCCGTCGCGGCGGGCGTCGTCTGGCTCGCGCCGCAGACCTGGGACTACACGCGGCGAATGACCTGGCCGAAGGCGGCCTGGGCGGCCGCGGCGTTCGCCACCGCCCTCGCGGTGATGATGGGACAGGCATTCAATCCGTTCATCTACTTCATCTTCTGACATGGCGTCTTTGTCGATCGAGCGCGAAAGGCAGGCCCGCGAGGAGGTGGGCGTCACGTCCTACTCGCGCGGGGTGAAGTGGTTCCTGTCGGCGTTTTTCGTGGTGACGGTAGCCGGGGGCACGGTCTGGCACCTGGCGTTGGACCTCGTCGACACGCCCCGTCCATGGCCGCGAATCCTCGACCCGACGCGCTTGCTGCCAGCAACGGAGGAAGTGCGTGCAGTGGCTGCGGAGGCCGGGTGGGCGGCCGCGCTCAAGGCCGCGAACGACCGGATGGGCACTAATATCGCCGACTACGAGACCGACCTCGAGGATGGCTCGCCGGTGATCGATGCGCTCATGCCAACGGTTAACGCCGTCGTGACGGACCTCCTTGGGGGCTCGACGGAGTCGGTCTATCGCGGTCGCGACGGCTGGTGGTTCTTCCGGCCGGACATCGACTACGTGACCGGGCCTGGATTCCTGACGCCTCGCCCCCGGGTAGAGGGAGCATGGGATCCACTGCCGGCTCTCGACGAGTTCCATCGGGCGCTTAACGAGCGAAAGATCGCTCTCATCGTCGCCCCGATCCCCGTGAAGCCGAGCATCTACCCGGAGCGGTTCAGTACCCGCTTCGAAGGCGCGCAGACCGCGATCCAGAATCCCTCCTACGCACAGTTTCTCGCGCGCTTGGACGACGCTGGCATCGCGCATGTCGATCTGGGTGCCGTGCTCTGGGAAGCTCGAAGAACCGAGGGATCGGTGTTCCTGACCACGGACACGCACTGGTCACCCGTCGGCGTCGCCTTGGGCGCCGCAGCACTCGGCGAGGCGATCGAGAGGATGGGGGTCTCGTGGGAGCGGTTGCAGGTCTCGCATGCGCGCACACCGACCGAGGTCGCCGGCCGGGGCGACACCATTGCCATGCTGGACCTGACCCGCCGAGCGCCGGAGACGGTCACGCTTCAGCGGATCTCCAGGGACGGACAGCCCTGGGCACCGCAACCCAACGCGGAAGTCCTCCTGCTGGGCGACAGTTTCACCAACATCTATGCCCTGCCGTCGCTTGGCTGGGGCAGCGGCGCAGGCCTGGCGGCGCAGTTGAGCGCGGCGCTCGGCAGGCCGGTGGATGCGCTCGCGATCAACGACAACGGCAGCTACGCAACCCGCGCGGCGGTGGCGGCAGGCATCCGTCGGGGACGGGACCGCCTGTCGGGGAAGAAGGTCGTCGTCTACGCGTTCGCCAGCCGCGAACTCGCGTTCGGCGATTGGCGGACGGGGTACACCTACGACGAACCCTGAGCGGCTGGAGCGTCGCCTTTGCATCCACACGGCGCTGGCGTAAGGTGCGGCTGTGCAGAAGCGAAAACTGCCCATAGGCATCCAGACCTTCCGCAAGATCCGGGAGGACGACTACTACTACGTGGACAAGAGCGCCTACTTGACGCAGCTCAATGATGAGGGCACGCACTTCTTCCTGTCGCGCCCGAGGCGCTTCGGCAAGAGCCTGTTTCTGGACACCTTGGAGGAACTCTTCGAAGGCAGCGAGGAGTTGTTCCGCGGCTTGGCCATCCACGGCGACTGGGACTGGTCGGTGCGCCATCCAGTTGTTCGGTTGAGCTTCGGCGGGGGCAACTACACCGAACCGGGACAACTGCACGCAAGCCTGATGGCGCAGTTGGATGCCGTGCAGCGCCGAACCGGCGCGGCATCGGACTGCGCAACGGCGCCGGAGCGGTTCGCCCGTGTCCTTGAGGAACTGCACCAGCAGAGTGGTCGCCGCGTGGTCGTGCTTGTGGACGAGTACGACAGGCCAATACTCGACGCGCTAGACAGCCCCGAGGTCGCTCGGGACAACCGGGACTTCCTGCGGGGCTTCTACAGCGTCGTCAAAGACGCGGACTCGCATGTGCGCTTCGTGTTCCTGACAGGCGTGAGTAGGTTCTCGAAAGTCAGCCTATTCTCAGGGCTCAACAACCTAGCCGACATCACGCTGGACGCGCGGTACTCGGCGATCTGCGGCTTCACCGATGCGGACTTGGACGACGTTTTCGCCGCGGAGCTTCCCGGTCTTGATCGGGCGCGGATACGGGAGTGGTACAGCGGCTACGCGTGGCTTGGCGAAGAGAAGGTCTACAACCCCTACGACGTGCTGCCCCTCTTCCTAAACCGTCGTTTCGATGCCTACTGGTTCGAGACCGGCACGCCCCGGTTCCTGGTGGATACGCTCTTCGAGCGACGGGTGACGACCATGGCGCTCGCCGAGATGGTCGGCGGCGTGGAGCTTCTGTCGGCGTTCGACGTGGGGCAGATCGGCACCGAGGCGCTGCTTTTCCAGACAGGCTATCTGACGGTCCGGTCCGTGGACGACGCGATCGGCGAGCGGTTGTTCCGGCTTGGGTATCCGAACCGAGAAGTGCGCCAGAGCCTCAACCGGGCGCTCTTGGGGAACCTCGTCAAGGACGTCGGTCGGGAACTCAGGAACAGCGTCCGACTCACCGAGTTGCTCGCCGCGAACGACTTCGACGGCATGCGCGACCTCTTCGAGGCCTTCTACGCAAGCATCCCGTACCAGTGGTACACGAACAACGACATCGCCGACTACGAGGGCTACTACGCGAGCGTCTTCTACTCGTACTTCGCGGCCCTGGGGCTCGACATCGTGGTCGAAGACTCAAGCAGCCATGGCCGCCTCGACATGGCCGTACGCGCCAACGGCAACGTGTATCTCTTCGAGTTCAAGGTGGCGGAGCAGTCGCCGCCCGGCTCGGCCCTCAAGCAGCTCGAGGAGAAGGACTACGCCGCCAAGTACCGCGCCTCGGGAGAGCCGATCCACCTCGTCGGTGTGGAGTTCAGCAGCGCGGCACGCAACGTGACCGCCTTCGAAGTGGCCCATGCTTGATGTCGAGCGGGATGGCTGACGGAATGCCCGTCTGAACAGGCGCAACTTCGTGAACGGGGGAATCCGTGCCGCCGGCGTTGGTACCGTAGCGACGATGATGCCTGGCTGTGGAGTCCTTCGCCCTGCGCCCGGATCGACCGCCTCGCGGCCGGGAGCAGGTCGTGTGGTGATCGTCGGTGCGGGCATTGCTGGCTTGGCGGCAGCGACGGCGCTTCGCGACATGGGTGTTCACGATGTTGTCGTCTTGGAGGCGCGCGACCGCATCGGCGGTCGCATCTGGACGACGCGGTTGGGCAATGGTGTGCCTGTGGATCTCGGCGCGTCGTGGGTCCATGGGGTGGAAGGCAATCCGATCACCTCGTTTGCCGCCGAAAACGGCATCGAGCTCTCGCCGACCGACTATGACAACGCGTTCGTGCATTTCCACGGCGGTGCCGAGGCCCGTCCAACGCACGACGGTCTCGTCAGGGGCTTCTGGGCGTTGGCTCGTAGACGCCCGAATGCGCCTCTTCATGCTGTCTACGAGCGGTACGCCGCATCGCTCGTCGAAAGGGACAAGCACTTCTTGGCGTACATGCTCAACACGACCGTCGAGCATGAGCTCGGCGCCGACATAGCGGATCTGTCCTTCCGGAGCGTCAACGGCGGCGAGGAGTTCACCGGGCCTGACGCGGTCTTGGTCGCGGGGTACGACCAGATCGTCGACCGTCTTGCTGGGGGGTTGGACATCCGCCTTGAACACGCGGTGACGCAGATCGACTACGCGGGACCGGGCGTCGTAGTCCATGCCGGTGCCGGTACCTTGCAGGCGGATGCCGTCGTCGTCACCGTTCCGCTCGGCGTCCTCAAAGCGGAATCCGTGGTGTTTCGGCCTGATCTCCCGCCCCGGACGCGTCGCGCGATCGACGAACTTGGCATGGGCGTTCTGAACAAGACCTGTCTGCTTTTCGAGGATGTCTTCTGGGAAAAGGATGTCGAGCTGATCGGCTATGTCGGCACAGAAACCGGGCAATGGGCGGAAACACTCAACCTGTACCACTACACAGGGCAGCCGATCCTGATGATGTTTAACGCAGCCTCGTACGGCGCACGGATCGAAGCGATGGCCGACACGGGAATCGTGGACCAAGCCTTGGCGGCACTTGAGGTCATGTACGGGCGGGTCCCAGTGCCCAAGGACACGCTGGTCACCCGTTGGGGGTTGGATTCGTGGTCGCACGGGTCGTATTCGTTCGTGCCTGCGGGCGTGTCCTTTCGGCGTCACCAGGACTTGGCGAGGCCAGTCGACGACAAGGTCTTCTTCGCGGGCGAGGCGACACACCAGGACTATCCAGCCACCGTCCACGGCGCTTTCCTGTCCGGTGTTCGTGCCGCACGCCAAGCTGTGACGGTGGCTGAACGGGGCGGGGGGCGACTTGCCTGAAGGCCAAAACCGTGAAATCTCGGCCGCTACCCCCGAGATTTCATAGTAACGTCCGACGCTATGATCCCTCGTAAGGAGCACGTCGCCTCGACGTCGGTCTCGGGCTTGAGGCCGGTCGGCGTCGAGTGATGCAAGGTCCGCGCGGCGAACGGGATCCAGACGGAGTTTTCCAGGGTCACGACGATCTCGACTTCCGGCGCGTCGTCCACATCTTCCTGCGCACTTGGCCATTTATCCGGCCAGCGGTACCCCACATCGTCGTCTTCATCCTCATCTCGATCGCCATTGCGATCTTCAGCGCCGCGCTGCTGTTCATCATCACCGGGCTGATGAATGGCGGGATCGTCGGCGGCAGGCCACTCGGGGCGTTGCACGTGGCGATCTACGGGCTCGATCCGGCGGTGTATGTCGACGTCGAAGCGCTTGCCCCCGACGCGCGTCGTTCGCTGCGATGGCTGGTCATCCTCACGACGATCCCGCTGGTGGGCGTGGTGGTCGTGGGCGGCTTGGGGCTCTACTACTACAGCATCTGGATCTTCCAGGGCATCAACCAGCGCATGCGGGTGTCGCTGATCGACCGCCTGCAGGCCCAGTCGCTCAACTTCCACGCCAACGCCCGGACCGGCGATGCCATCTACCGCGTCTACCAGGACAGCGCCATGGTGACGCAGATAATTCGCGCCATCTTCCTCGAACCGTTGATGTTCACCGGCCGCTTCCTGTTCGCGGTGGCCATCGTCGCTGCCTTCGACCCCGCCCTTGCCGCCATGCTGGCCGTCGTGACCTTGCCAGTCCTGCTCTTGGGACGGGTGTTCTCGTCACCCTTGCGGCGTGCCTTCCGAACCGCGCGGGAACGCAACAGCCTGCTCACGTCGTGGATCCAGGAGAGCGTGCTGGGCGTGCGGGTCGTCAAAGCGACACGAGGCGAGGCGAGCCGCGAGCGGTCGTTCCGCAGTCATTCGCTCGCCGCCTTCGAGGCGGCGTTCCGGTCGCGCGTCATGTTGACCGTGCTCGGCATCCTGGCGTTCGTGGCGATCGGCCTGGCCGTGCTCGCCACACAGTCCACTGCCGCCATGTGGTCGAATGCCGAGGCTCCCACCTTCGCGCGCAATATCCTGCTGGGCTTCGGCTTCGCGGTCTGGAACCTGGGCTCGTTCACGGCGGCGACCGGGCGCATCGCCGACGGCCTCGGCTCGGTTAACGCATTGATCTCGCTGTGGGGGCGAGCGCAGGACATGGCGGTGGGCCTGGGTCGCGTATTCGAGGTGCTCGATCTTGAGCCCGACATCCAGGATGCGCCGGAGGCCAGTGCGATGCCCCCTTTCCGCAGTGCCGTTAAGTTTCGCAACGTGGGTTTCGCCTACCTGCCCGGGCGGCCGGTACTGACCGACATCGACCTCGAGGCGAAGCCGGGCACTGTCACGGCGATCGTGGGGCCGACCGGCAGCGGCAAGTCGACGATGATGTCTCTGTTGCTCCGACTCGCCGACCCGGACACCGGCTCAATCGAGATCGACGGCAACGACCTCAAGGACCTCAAGGTCGACTCTTTGCGGACGCAGATCGCGCTCGCGACGCAGGAGAACATCCTGTTCTCGGACACCGTCCTCGAGAACATCCGCTACGCGGCCCCGGGAGCGACCCGCAAGGCGGTCGTCGATGCAGCCAAGGTCGCCTGCGCGGACGATTTCATCATCGCGTTGCCGAACGACTACGACACCCCGCTCGGCGAACGCGCGACGAAACTGTCGAGCGGCCAGCGGCAGCGGCTCGTCATCGCACGTGCCGTCGTCAAGGACGCGCCGATCCTGATTCTCGATGAGCCGACGGCTGCGTTGGACGCGGAGACCGAACTCGCCGTGCTGGACAACCTGAAGGCATGGGGACGCGGTCGCTGCATCTTCCTGATCACGCACCGCCTGTCCACCATTCGCCAGGCCGACACCGTGGCCTACCTGCGCGAAGGCCGCCTCCGCGAGACCGGTACGCATGACGCGTTGATGGCGCGGCCGGACGGGGCCTATCGACGGTTCGTGAGCAGCGAGACGACCGGTCCCGCCGCGCGGGCTGGGGGCGCCTGATGGCGGAAGCGGCTTTCGCCGAACGGATCACGACCGGCGAGACGTTCCGCCTGCTCGGCCGCTCGTTGAGTTTCGTCTGGCCGTACCGCCGCCAGATCGGGGTCAAGATCGCGCTGACTTTGATTGGCCTCTCCATCGTGCTGTTCCTGCCGTGGCCGATCAAGATCCTCATCGACCATGTGGTCATGGGCTTGCCCGTTGGCTCGTCGCCGACGCCCTACCCGCCCTACGTGAGCTGGTTCGTCGACCTACTCCACGGCCTGACACCCTTCGAGATCGTCTGGGTGATCATCGGCGTCAGCCTGCTCGGCATCGTCCTGGTCGGTGCGTTCGGGGGTGGCGTTGCGCGCGACAGCGCGAGCGGCGGACTGTCCGAGGGGCTCGATACGGCGACGCAGAGCGAGAACCAAGCCAACGAGTCCGGCAGCCGGGTGAGCGGGCTCCTCGGCCTCTTCGAATTCCGCTACCAGTTGCGCATCACCCACCGCATCAACCACGGTTTGCGGGCACTGCTGTTCGGCCGCCTGATGGCTTTGCCGCTCACCCGGTTCTCGGACGCGAGTGTCGGAGACGCGGTGTACCGGACCATGTACGACACCCCGGCGATCTCCCGCGTCTGCTACGACATCCTGGTCCTGCCAATTGCGAACCTGTTCGTGATCGCAACGGTGATCTGGACCACGGCGCACAGTTTCAGCGCCGTGCCGTCCGTCACCATCGTCGCCTGTCTGGCCGCGCCCATGGTGCTCCTCGGCACCTTCCTGATGACCGGCGTTACCCGCCGGCGTTCCCTCGCCAGTCGCGTCGCGGGGGCTACGACTACGGCCACAGTGGAAGAGGGCATGAGCAACGTCGTGGCCGTGCAGGGATTGGGTGCCAGCGCTCGGCAGCGGGACGCGTTCGCCGACGACAGCGGCCAGTCCTTCAAGCGCTTCCGGGCGTACATCGTGATGATCATGCTCCTGATCGCCGTGCAGTCCGTGGTCACCGTTTCGCTCGTGTTCTACGTCTTCTTCGACATCTGCGAAGCGATCATCGTGGGCCGGATGTCGCCGGGCGACTTCAGCGTCGTGTACGCCTACTTCGTGCAGCTCGTCGGCAACCTGAGCGGCCTCGGCTCGATGTGGTTCAACCTGCAGAACAACGTCGCCGGCATGCGCCGCGTCTACCATGTGGTGGACGCCCACGTGGATGCCGACATGCAGGGAAACGACGTCATTGAAAGCGTGGGCCGCGGCGTCGAAGTCGACAACGTGAGCTACCGCTACCCGGATGGGACGCAGGCGGTCCGCGAAGCGAGTCTCGACGGACGGATCGGCGAGGTGGTTGCCCTGGTTGGGGCGACCGGCGCGGGCAAGAGCACGTTGGCCTACCTGCTCGCGGGATTCGTCCAGCCGCAGGCCGGCTCGGTGCGCTACGACGGCGTGGACGTGCGCAGTTTGAGCGTCGATTGCCTGCGGGCGCAGGTCGCGTTCGTGTTCCAGGAGGCGTTCCTGTTCGACGACACCGTGGAGAACAACATCCGCTTGAGCGCTCCGGGCGCGACCCGCGACGAGGTGGTGGAGGCCGCTCGCGTCGCAGGTGCACTTGGCTTCGTCGAGGCGTTGCCGCAGGGCTTCGCCACGCGCTTGGGGCGAATGGGCGGCACGCTATCGGTCGGCCAGAAGCAGCGCCTTGCCATCGCCCGCGGCCTGGTGAGCAAAGCGCCCGTGCTCGTACTCGACGAACCCACCGCAGCGTTGGACCCGGAAACGGAAAACGCCCTGGTGGCGGCGCTGGAGGCCGGTCGTCGCGACCGGTTGCTGGTCGTCATCGCCCACCGTCTGAGCACCATCCGGCGCGCCGACCGCATCTGCTTCATGAACGAAGGACGCATCATTGAGACGGGAAGCCACGAGGAACTCATGGCTAGGCCTGCGGGCGCGTACCGGCGGTTCGTGGAATTGCAGGTCGGCGCAGCAGCGTAGGACGCGGCAATCCGGCGGCCGGAAGATGTCAGCCGAGCGTTAGCAGGATAGCAGTGGCGACAGCCAAGCCAGCGAGGCCGATTCCGATGGTGCGCAGATGGGTTTGGGCAATGGTGGCTTCGAGCTTGGCGAAGCCGGTTTCGAGGTGCTGTTCGAGGACGTGAAAGTCCGTCTTGGTGACATGCTCTGCGTCGGCTTCGGCGAGCATGCTCACGATTTCGCGGGCCTGCTCGGCCGGGAAGCCGACGCGTTCAAGGCGAGAGACCGCGGCGGCCGTATCGATGTTGAAGGTCGGCATGAGGCGTGTTCCCGCGATGGGCTGATGCCTGTGCTGATCGGCAAGTCCGCTCTCGGCGGTCGGGCTGGATCGGGTTAGGAGTCAACGGTTCATTCGGTGCCGATCGGAAATGAGAATAGCACCTTGCCGGTGTGTGTCGGGCCACACGGATGTTCTCTGACGTGAGAACGGGCGCATCTCCTACACGCGCGGCGGCGGTCGACGGTCGCTGGGTCAAGTCAGGACACCGCGCTCCCGCAGATCTTCGATTTCCCCACCGCTGAGTCCGAGTACGTCGCGTAGCACCTCATCCGTGTGTCCGCCAAGCTGCGGTGCGGGCATGCGTACGCCGTTGGGCCGTTCGGCGAAGCGCCAGGGAATCCCTGTGTGGGCTCGTGCGCCGACCTCCGGGTGTTCCAGCCGCTCGACGAATCCGCGCGCGTTGAGGTGGGGATCCTCGATGATGTCCTTGGCCGTGAAACTCGGGAACGCGGCGATGCCTTGGGCCTGCAACAACCCGGTGACGTACCAGCGGTCGAGTTCGCTCGTCCAGGCGGAGACCACCGATTCGAGGTCGTCCTCGTGCTGTTTGCGCGAGGCAACCGACGCGAACCGTTCCTCCTTGAGGCCGGGGATGATCTCGGCGAGTTTCGCGAACCCGTGGTCGGAGCAGGCGATGGTCACCCACTCGTCGTCGCCAGCGGCCGGGAAGCAGCCATGCGGCGCCATCCACGGATCGCGGTTGCCGATGCGTTCCGCCTGGGTGCCGCGAAGCGCGTATTCCATCCAGCCGTCGAGGTTGAGGGCCGCGGTCGCTTCCCAGAGCGTCACGTCCAGGTGTTCGCCGACGCCGGTCTCGTCGCGGCGTAGCAGGGAGGCGGTAACTGCGTACGCCGCCGTTATCCCGGCCGTGGGGTCGGGCATGGCGACGCCGGTCTCCTCGGGCCCTTCGCCGGGGAACCCGGAGGCCGACGCCAGCCCGGACAGGGGACCGGTGGCGGGGCCGTAACCCATGTACTCGCGGTAGGGGCCGGTCTGGCCGTAGCCGCTCACGGAGGCGAGGATGACCCGCGGGTTGATGGCCTTCAGGACGTCGTAGCTCAACCCCAAGCGCTCCAGCACACCGGTGGCGAAGTTCTGGAAGACCACGTCGACCTCGGCGACCAGGGCCTTGACGATCTCGATCCCGCGCGGATCGCGCAGATCCACGCCCACGCTGCGCTTCCCCTGGTTCCACTGGTTGAACATGCCGTTGGTGTTGAGCGACGGCTCGACGCCTTCGGGCGCCGCCGGCCCGCGCCGGTAAAGGTCGGGGCGCACGGACGACTCGACGCGAATCACGTCCGCGCCTAAGTGCGCGAGGTTCATGCTCCCGAACGGTCCGGCCCACACCCACGTCAGGTCGAGGACGCGCACGCCTTCGAGAGGCCGGCGCGGCGGCGCAGTGGCGGGCGGAACCGGTTGCGGTGCTGCCGTGCGCATTTCGGCGTTGTGCTCGCCGAGACGCGGTGCCGGTCTTCGGTATTGTGGGCGCTCGTCGTCGATCAGCAGGGCGGGCGCAACGTAGCGGGCCTCGTCTCCCACCACGGTCGTGAAGAACCGCCGTTCTTTGAGATGGGCGTCGGTAGCCAGGTTCTCGAACGTCATGACCGGCGCGAAGCAGATGCGCTGCCGCTGCGCGGCGTGGTAGAGGTCGAAGGTGTTCCAGCCGCCAATGAAATCCTCCAGGAACGTATGGATGACGTCCTGGTTCTGGTTGCGCCCGGCCGGCGTGGCGAATACCTCCAGCGTCGCCCACTCCGGATTGCCCATGAACTCGACCAGCCGGTCCCACTGGTCCTGCTCGATGCAGGCGAGGAAGATCGCACCCTCCTTGGTGTCGAAGATGCGCCAGGGAATCAGCGACCGCGGAACGGTCCGCTTGATCACGAAACCGTGGTAGGTGTAGACGTGGATGCCGAATTCGAGCACCGACGCGACGTAGGCGAGCACGGAAAAGTCGATGTACTCGCCGACCCCTGAGCGCACGCGGTCGCGGACCACGGCGAACACGGTCGTGGCGCCGGCGACGCCGGCCATCATGCTGCAGTGGTGGCCATGCATCTTGAGCGGCGGATAGCTCGGCTCGGGGTGCGCCATCGGGCACAGGCCGGCCCAGCCGCCGCCGTGGGACAGGGTCAGTTCGCTGGCCGCGAAGTCGGCATAGGGACCGGTGAGGCCGAACGGCGTCATCGCGAGCACGATCAGGTCGGGACGAGTCTCGCGGACCGACGCCGGATCCAGGCCGAGGGCCTTGGCTTCGTCTCGCCGCAACGAGTGCACGACGACGTTGGCCCAGCCGACCAACCCGGCCAGGCGGTCCTTGTCGTCGTCCGTGCCGAGGTCCAGGCAGATGCCGCGCTTGTTCAAATTGACGGCGAGGAAGAGCCCGCTGCGCTCCTCGTCGACCGCGTCGGCGAAGGGGCCCAAGCGCCGCGCGGGATCGCCCTCGGGAAATTCCACCTTCACCACATCCGCGCCCTGATCGGCGAGCAGCCGGGCGGCGTAAGCCGAGGCGATTCCGGTGCCGATTTCCAGGACGCGCAGTGCTTCGGTGGCGGGCATTCTTGTTCCTCGTGCGGAAGAAAGTTCCTAGGTCACCAACCGCGCCGGGCGCGAAGCTCGGCCAACGTCCCCAGATGGCGGACGTGGTCGCCGGCGAAGCGCAACACGATGTGTTCGACGCCTGCGTCGACGAAGCCTTCGATCCAGTCCGCCGTCTGTTCCGCGTTACCGCCGAAGCAGGCTTGGGCCTTGCGCATGGCGGGGCCGGGCACGTCGTAGTAGCGGGCAAGGAAGTCGTCCACGCGCTGCAATGCCGTTTCGGGACTGTCGTCGACGAAGCAGGTGAGATAGTGCGCGCCGGTCGGTCTTGCTCGCCCGGCGGCGCGGGCGTGGTCGCAGACCTCGTTGAAGAGCCGCCTCCACCCCGGTCCATCGTCCGGCCAGATCGGCAACCAGCCGTCCATCGACTTGCCGGCCCGCGCCAGTGAGTTGGGATGGGATCCCGCGCCCCAGACCGGTGGCCCGCCGGGACGGTGAGGCAACGGCCCGAGGACCGCATCGCGCAGCGTCCAGCGGCCGTCCCAGTCCACGGCGTCGCCGCGCCAAAGGGCACGCATGAGTCTCAAGCCTTCCAGCAATCGACCGACGCGGCGCTCGAAGGGCACGCCGGCGGCCTCGAATTCGGCGCGGATGTTGGGCCGGTCAGCGGCGATGCCGACACCCACGATCAGCCGTCCCGCGCTCACCTGGTCGAGCGTTGCCAGTTGCTGCGCGAGAAGAACGGGGTTGCGGTAGGCGGGCAGCAGGACGGCCGTGCCCAAGGTGATGTTCTCCGTTCGCCCCGAGATCGCGGCGAGGAGCGTCAACGGATCGTGCCGGGGACGCGCGAGCAGGGAGTCGCCCACCCAGACGCTGTCGTATCCGGCGCGCTCGGCCCGCGTGGCGAGTTCGAGCAGCGGCGCCGCCGCGGGAGCGCTGCCCATCACCGCTTCCCGGGTGGGAATCAGGTAGCCGAAGCGGGTCATGTGGGACGGGTCATCGCCTTGGTGTTCGTTCTTCTTGCCACATCAGCATAGCGCACAGCGGGGTAAGCGGTATGATCGAGCGCTTCCGCCAAGGACGCCACCGATGCCCTATCCTGAGAACGCGCCCATCGAGGACTGGCTGGCGCAGGAGACGCCGGAGGACGTCCTGGAGCCGGACCTCCCGATCATCGACCCCCACCACCACCTGTGGGACATGCGGGGCTTGCAGGCGCCATGGGAGCAGAAGGTCTACCTCTGCGAAGAGATGTCCGAGGAGATCCGGGCATCCGGGCACAACGTGGTGCAGACCGTGTTCGCCCAATGCGGCGCTTTCTATCGCGCCGACGGACCGGAGGAGATGCGCCCCGTTGGCGAGACCGAGTTCGTGCACGGCGTCGCCGCGATGAGCCGGTCCGGGCGGTACGGCGACATGCGGCTTTGCACCGGGATCTTCAGCACGGCCGATCTCCGTCTCGGCAAAGCGGTGGAGCCCGTACTCCAGGCGCACCTCGCCGCCTCGCCCAACTTCCGCGGCATCCGCACCGGGTTTCCCGCCGAACTCGACGCCGAGTTCCGCGCGGGCTACGCGATGCTCGGCAAGTACGACTTGAGCTTCGACAACTACTCGCCGGACTACGAGAGGCTTCCCGCCCTAGCCAAGCTGGCCTCCGCGCATCCCGACGTCCCCATCATCGTCAACCACCTCGGCGGGAAGATCGATCCCGACGCCGATCGGGCAACGACCGCCCGCTGGCAGGTGTGCATCGATTCGCTCGCCGACTGCCCCAACGTCGTCATGAAATGCGGCGGTGCCCAGCAACGGGTTGGACGATCCTGGGAGCCACCTTTTCACATGTACCACCGCGCGGAAGGCCCCCTGTCATCGGAGGAGCTCTGCGAACTGCTCTACCCGTTCTATCGCCACGCCATCGAGGCCCTCGGTCCGGACCGCTGCATGTTCGAGAGCAACTTCCCCGTCGACAAGGAGTCGGTTTCCTACCGCACGCTGTGGAACCTGATGAAACGCATCGCGAGCAAGATGGGGCTGAGCGAAGGCGAAAAGACGTCGCTTTTCAGCGGCACCGCGGCGCGCATCTATCGCCTACCGACCGTGACGGCGGGCGAATGACGACGGCGCCGCCAAGGTGATGGGACGGTGACGCCGCGGCTCTGTGCGGCATTGCTGTTGGCCTTGCACGCTTGCGGCGTCGATGCGGAAGCCGAACGCGAGCCGGACATCACGGTGACCGCGGAGCGCGTCGGGAAGTGGGAGATGTCTTACGAGGACATGGAATTCGTAGCCCGTGCCATCCGTTGCGGCAAGCGGCTTTACGGGGACGGCCAGAAGCACGCCGCGTGGCCGTACATCAGGATGGGGGCGCGCTATGGCGACATCGACAGCCAGTACATCGCCGCGACCATGCTGAGGACCGGCGAGGTTGTCCCGAAGGACTGGGACGCCGCTGTTGGTTGGCTCGGGGTGGCGGCCGAGGGGGACATCAAGCCGATGGCTCAGAAGAGACTGCGCGAAACGAGGGAGGCGATGTGCGGCGGGCGCGAGGATTGCGAGCAGCGCTTCGACGCCATCGTCGCCGACTACCGGCACCGCTACGGACGCCGGGCCACCGGCATGGCGTGCCGGCGCATCAAGGGCACACGGGGACTGTCGCTCCGCATCAATCGGGGCCACAGACGGGTCGACTGCGGTTTCGCCAGGCTTCTGTATTCATCCGGAGTGCTTGCAGACGCGGAACTGGAAGCGGCCATGGGTGGCGCTGCACCGGATTCGGGCCAGATCGGAACGGCGGGAACCGCGTTGGCCACCGCCTATCCCGGAAGGCTCAGATTCGCCGTCCGCAACCTCAACGGCCCGGGCGTGAGGCGGATGCGTTGTCCGGACTTGGGTAGTGGCGGCTGAGCGACAGACGCCGCCCGTCACGTGCCTATAATCGCCGCATGAACGTTGAACCGCTGACCCCGGTGATTGGCGCGGAGATCCATGGTCTCGACCTCGCCGCCATGGACGAGGCGAAGTTCGCCCAAGTCGAAACGGCGCTCCTGGACCACCAGGTCTTGTTCTTCCGCGACCAGGAAATGGACATCGACCAGCACAAGGCGCTCGGCAGACTGTTCGGTCCGTTGCACATCCATCCAAGCGCACCGCCGGGCGCGCCGGGTCATCCCGAGATTCTCAGGGTTCACGCCGACGAGAAAACGAAACGCACGGCGGGCGATGGGTGGCACTCCGACGTGAGCTGCGATCCGGAACCGCCGATGCTCTCGATCCTCAAGCTGCATACGCTTCCCGTCGGAGGTGGTGGAGACACCTTGTTCTCGAGCATGTACGCCGCCTACGACGCCCTCTCCGACGCCATGCGGACCTACCTCGCCGGCCTCACGGCGATCCACGACGGCGGACCGAACTACCGCGACCGCAATCGGCGCATTGGCTTCGACGACAGCGACCGCGTCTATCCGCGCGCCGAGCACCCCGTCATTCGCACGCACCCGCGCACGGGCCGCAAAGGCATCTACGTGAACTCGGTGTTCACCACCGAGCTATGCGGCGTGCCGAAGGCCGAAGGCGAGGCGATCCTTGCATTCCTCTACGCGCACGTCGCCAAGCCGCAGTTCCAGTGTCGTTTCCGCTGGCGGGAGAACTCGGTCGCCATGTGGGACAACCGTTGCGTGCAGCACATGGCGATGTGGGACTACTACCCGGAAACGCGCAGCGGGCTGCGCGTTACCGTCAGTGGCGACCGCCCGTTCCTTGACCGGAGTTGAGACCGCTCAACGGTTGGCACCCGAGAGCGACATTCGCTTAATAATCGTTGTTATATAGAGGGAGGCAGTCCCATGCACTCTTTGAAGATCACAACCGTGGGTGCATCGGCGGGGGTCATTCTGAACAAGGAAGTCATGGCGCACCTGAAGGTTCGCAAGGGGGATACCCTCTATCTGACCGAGGCGCCCGACGGTGGGTATCGCCTGACGCCCTACGATCCCGACTTCGCACGGCAGATGGCGCTAGCTGAGGACATCATGCATGACGACCGCGAGGTCCTGCGGGCCTTGGCGCGGTGACACCATCCGCCGCTGACTGGCGGTGGATCCGTGTCGACGTGGTCTACGCCATCCATGGTCGTCAGCTCGCTGAGCACGGTGGCACGGAAGGTGTCCTTGACGCAGGACGGATTGATGCGGCCCTCGCACGGCCGGCCAACCTGGCTCACTGTGGTGATCCTGACGCGGCGGACTTGGCCGACGCCTACGCGTTTGGTCTGGCGAGGAACCACGGCTTTGTCGACGGCAACAAGCGTGTAGCGTGGTTGGCTGCTCGCTTGTTTCTTGCCGACAACGGGTTTGAGCTTGAGTTCGATCCCGTCGACGCCATCCGCCTGATCGAAGGCGTGGCGAGCGGCGTGGTTTCAGAGCCTGAATTGGCTGGCTGGTTTCGGCAGCGGCTCTCGCGTCAGCGCTGAGATGGGAACTTCCTCGGATCCCGCGCTAATGGCACGGTGTCGGAAGTTCGCCTGGAAGAGTCGAGCATCGCTCCTTCCAGATCCGCCTTCGTCTCCCTCATCCCCGGTTCGTCGATGAGATTGTGCAGCTCGCGCGGGCCGTTCCTCAGGGCGTAGAGCTCGTCCTGGCCTGCCGTACGTCGAACCAGCTTGTAGTTGGACCATCGTGGTCACAAGAGCTACGCCCGCCGCCGTCGACCCGTGATCGAGTAATCGACCACAGGATCCGTTCCGCAGCTCAATGCGCCCTCGAAGGTGTCCCCGGCCACCTTCAACCAAGTCTCCATCGTACGCACCGATCCCTTGCCCCAGTGCTGCTGCGATTGCGGCGCCACGTACTCGTAGCTGAGGATGCTGTCGTCGAAGCCGGCCCGAGTGATCTCGAACTTGCCGTCCACGTCGTCGAAGAGTGTCGCGTCGAGACCATCTGCGATTCGAGAGATTGTCAACACACCATGGCGCACGGCCCCATTGGCGTTGGTCACAACGTCCCATGTCCCGATCACGGCGTCCGGGCCAGGCTGAACGCTCCTCACGCCCGGGTAGTCGCGCCACAGCCATCGCAACGTGTCGGGAAAGATCCGGCCGCCGTGCGTCAGGTCGTGCCCGCCCGTCCCTAACTCGAACCGATAGTCGTAGCGCGCGAACATCAGCGCGGATGCCATGGTCATGTTCGCAAGCGTCCAGCTTCCCTCGGTCAGGTTGATGTCGTTCATGCCATCCTGCAGGAAAACGCGTAGCGGCTTGGGGCTCCCGCGCGTCTGACGGATCAGGTACGGATACTCCGAACCGCCTCGAAGCCTCGTGAAACTGCCGATGTGGCTGATGACCTTGCTGAAGGCGTCGGGCCGTTCCCAGGCGACGGTAAAGGCGCACAGGCCACCATCGCTCATGCCGCAGATCGCCCTCCCTGCCCGGTCTTCGACAAGGTTGTAGCTCTTGCCGACTTCCACAAGGATCTCGTCGAGAAGGAACCGTGCGTACGTGTCGTCGAGCGGCACGTATTGCACTTGGCGTTGGTCGTAGACCTCCTTCTTTGCGCCTGGATTCACGAATACGCCGATGGTCACGGGCATTTCACCCTTGTGGATCAGGTTGTCGAAGACGATGGGCGCGCGCACGGGCCCCGCCGGCTCGACGTAGGCTTGGCCGTCCTGGAACACCGTCACGCAGGCGGACTCGGCGGGTGTGTACTGCGCGGGGACGTAGATCCAGTAGTCGTGGTTCGCGCCCGGGTAGATGCGGCTGGTCGCCCAAGTGTGTTTTGTCACGGCGCCGGTCGGCACGCCGACTTGCGGCGCTGAGTCCGGGTCTGGCATTTGCGTTTGGACGCCCATCTCAGGGTTCGCCGCAGGCCGCCTTTGCCGCGCGCATGGCGTCGACGGCCCGGGGGAATCCGATGTAGAGGCACAGATGCGTCATGACCTCTTCGATCTCGTCCGCGGTGAGGCCATGGTTCAATCCCCCGCGCACGTGAAAGCCAAGTTCAGCCTCTTGTCCCAGCGTCGCGAGAATCGCGATGACCACCAGCGAGCGATCCCGGCGGCTGAGCTGCGGCCGAGACCAGATCTCGCCGAAGGCCCACTTCATTGCCCAATCGCTTAGGCCCCCAAGGCGCGGCCGGAGCGCCTCTAGATCCGCTTTGGGGTCGGGGTCGGCCCGCCCGCCGGTGAGCGAGGCCCGGACATCGGCGGCCCTCGTGAGCCGCTCGGCGTCGGACAGGTGCTCGGCCGGTTCGCGACCCTCGATCCGCTGCACCCTTTCCGCTTCGCAGAACGCCGCATCCATGCGCCGGCTGGCCGCCATCGCCGCCGGGAACCCTGCGTAGGCCGCGATGTGCAGGTTGACCTCCTCGATCTCCGTGCGGCTCAAGCCGTGGCGCAGCCCGACGCGGGTGTGCAGTTCGAGTTCCTCGGCACGCGATTGCGCCGCCAGCACCGCGATGATCATCAGGCTGCGGTCGCGCCTGGAAAGCTGCGGCCGGTCCCACATCTCGCCCACGGCGGCGAACGCGAACGTGCCGAGCGCACCCAGGCGCCGCTCCATGGACGCGAGTACGCGCTCTGGCTCCGCGTCCGGTACGAAGCGTGTATAGGTCGCGAACGCGTGCCCGAGTCGGTCGTCCCAGCTTGCGTCGTCGGTCATGGTGTCCCTGCTGCCGCTGCGTGTGGTCGGATCGTAACCGCTAGCGGTCCGGTGCGCGCGGACCGGTAGGTCCGCCTCCCGGCGCGCAATGAAACCTGTACCAGGCCGGAATGCGGGCGAGGACGGTAAGCGCACCGTCGGGCGTTTAACTCGCGTTGAGGTTCCGCGACAATGCGCCAACGTTTGACGTGAGCGGCATGGCCGACGCGAGCTTGAGCGGGTTGGGATTCACCTATGGGCCGGTCGCGTTCCGGACCGGCCAACGACGCGATGTCCGACGGGCTTGCTTTGGTGTTCGCAAGGTCTTCGAAGGCGTGGTCCACGACACCGTTGCCTTGGAGGGCAACCCGTTCAACCCTGCCGGAGGTCAAGACGCTACTCGAGGGCGTCACCGTGGGCGGGCATCGCCTCGAAGACGAGCGGCAGGTTCTGAACCAGGCCGCGAGCTGGAAAGCGCTGCTTTCCCTCGTGGAACGTGGGAACTTCGAACTGAACCGCGCCACGTTCTGCGAGCTACATGCCTTGGTCGCCCAAGAGGAAGCCCTCGAGTGGGGCACATTCCGTACCGGTGCCGTGACAGTGGCGGGAACGAACTTCGAGCCGCCACGGTGGCAATCGCTGGCGTCGATCTTCGAGGCCGGCCTCGGAGCGCTGGCCCGCATCGGCGACCTCCACGAGCGCGCCATCGCGCTGTTCCTTTTCGGTGCCCTCAACCAGTTCTTCTACGACGGCAACAAGCGGACATCGCGGCTTATGATGAACGGTATTCTGTTGGGTGCCGGCGAGGACGCGATCTCGGTCCCCGCGCGCCGACGGTTGGAGTTCAACGAGGCGATGATCCGCTTCTACGACAGCCAGGACGGGACGGAGATGATGCGCTTTATGGCCGGTTGTTCGCTGGATCCGCAGTTGCGGATCGGCGTTGAAGAAGGGGCTAGATGACCAACAGGCCTTCCAGGACGTCAGCGAAGCCGGCCGATACCAAGCCCCGCCTGCTCAGCGGCGGCAATCCACAGATTCCCAAAGGCGACGGCGACGCCCCGGTGCAGGCATACATCGCCGCCATGCCGGAGTGGAAGCGCGACCTCGGCCACCGCTTGGACGCGCTCATCGAGCGCGCCGTGCCGGGTGTGCAGAAGTGCGTGCGGTGGAACTCGCCCTTCTACGGCGTCGAGGGCCGGGGCTGGTTCGTGAGCTACCACGTCTTCACACGCTACGTGAAGGTGACCTTCTTCCGCGGCTCGTCGCTGCAACCCCTCCCACCCGGCGTGGGCAAAGGCAAGGATCAGGACTCGCGCTGGGTCGATGTCCACGAGGGCGAACTGGACGAGGCGCAGATGGCGAGCTGGGTCCGGCAAGCGTCGGCGTTGCCCGGGTGGGATCTGACCTGACCTTGACGCGATGAGCGATAGCGAGGTGACGGCGCCCGGCGAGACGGTCGAAGACGAAGTGCTGGCCGCGGTACGCGCCTACGACATCGCCGTGCGCGACCGGGATGTCGACGCCCAGGTCGGCTTCTTCGCGGACGGTGCCGACACCAACAAGGCGGCGCTCAGAAGTCGCCTTGAGACACAGCTCGCGCGTGGCGAGTACGAGACCAAGCGGTTCACCCTCGACGCGGCCACAGTCGTCGTCGAGGGCGATCGGGCAACCGTCGATGGCGCACGGCTCCGTTCGCCCACCGGTGGCGGATCCTTCGTGTTCATGATGCGCAAAGACGCCGACGGCGCGTGGCGGTGTCTCTCGGTCCGCTTGTCCAAGGGCGCAGATGGACTGGCGGAGAATGCCCGCGAACTGCGCGAGCGCATTCTGAGCGATCCGGCTCGGCCCGGGTACCACTTCGCGAACCCGGAGGGCGTCGCAATGCCGTTCGATCCGAATGGCGCCATCTACTGGAAGGGCCGCTACCACCTGTTCTACATCTTCCAGGACTCACGATCCGGCCAGCGCGCCGACCACTGGGGCCATGTCTCCAGCACGGACTTGTTCCATTGGCGGCACCACCCGACCGGCTTGCTCGACGGCATGTACAGCGGCAACTGTTTCATCAACGGCGATGGCGTCCCGACGATCTGCTACCACCAGAAGGGCGAAGGAAACGCCATGGCGGTGGCCCTCGACGACGACCTGAACGCGTGGCGAAAGCTCGACACGATCACGCCGACGACGCGGCGCGCGTCAAGGACGCGCAAGGGCGATAAGCACCACGAGCGCTACCGGTCCTGGGACCCTTTCGGGTGGCTTGAAGGCGACACCTACTACGCCATCTTCGGCGGCAAGCGACCGGGCATCGCCAAGTCGAGCGTACTCGACAGCGAGTGGCGCTACGTGGGCGATCTCTTCGCGCATGGCGTCGAGGGCGTGGCGCTTGACGAGGACGTGTCGTGTCCGGATCTGTTCCGGCTCGGCGACAAGCACGTCCTGCTCTGCATCAGTCACCGCTTGGGCTGCCGGTACTACGTGGGAAGGTGGAAGGACGAGCAGTTCCATCCTGAGTCCCATGCCATGATGAGCTGGGTCGACCACTCGTTCTTTGCCCCGGAGAGCCTTCTCGACGACCGTGGCCGGCGCATCATGTGGGCGTGGATCATGGACGAGCCGCGTTTCGGCGTGCGCGCGGCGCACGGCTGGTCGGGGGTGTTGAGCTTGCCGCGGGTGCTGTCCCTGGGCGACGATGGACGACTCCGTATCGACGTTGCCGAGGAGATCGAGGCGCTACGCTACGATGCCCAGCGGCACGGACCCGTCACCATCGAAGCCGACTCGGACCTGGCCGTCGAAGGCGTTGCCGGGACGAGCCTCGAGTTGCTCGTCGAGATGGAAGGCAAGGGGGCCTCGTCGTACGGGGTCATCGTCTGCGCATCGCCGGATGGCGGGGAGCAAACGTCGATCTTCTACGACGCGACCGAGAAGCGATTGAAAGTCGACACGCGGCGATCGGGCCCCGACGACACGCCGCGAGCTGTCGAGGCGGCGCCGTTCGAGTTGATGCCGGGCGAGCGGTTGAGGCTCCGGGTCTTCGTCGACCGGTCCGTGGTCGAAGTGTTCGCCAACAGCCGCCAGGCCATCGCGCGGCGCATCTACCCGTCGCGTGGGGATAGCCTGGGCGTGCACGTATTCGCGCGAGGCGGTCCGGCGCACATGCACGCACTCGAGGCGTGGCGAATCGCCCCATCGAATGCCTATTGACAGCCGGGCTAGAGTGGGGACGCGCCTTTGCGGAGAGCGGTGCCATGCCCGGCGTGACCTTCTCGATCTTCTCTGAGGCCGGCAGTGCGGGTTGGGCCGAGGCCTTCGCGGCGCTCCTTCGCGAAGGAGGGTCAGACCGAGTCGACGTCGCGGATAGCCTCGACGCGGCCTTCGACGGAGACGCCGATGTGCTCATCCTCAACCTGGACCGGGACCGCGACACCACGCTCTGCGCTGATCGCATCGAGGCGCTGAAGCGGCGCCGGATCATCGCGATGGCCCCGGGTGCCGACTGGCTCTGTGCCCAGTTGGACGAGATTGAGTTTCGCGGCGGCAACGTGACGGACGATTTGGCGATGCTCGTCGCCGACAGCGACCTCTTAGGGAAGCGGTCGGTTGACCCCATTCGCCCGTTCAGAACGGTGCAAAGAGTTCCGTTGGACGCCTGGACACCACAAACGCCCAGGGTCTATTTCTCGGGCGGCATCGCGGAATACCGTCCAGGCGTCGACGACATTCTGGTTCCCGAACGGCACGAGGATTGCGCCGTCGTCGTACGGCAGGCGAGCTTCGTCTTTGCGGGTGTGCGGGCGCACCCCGACGAGTGGTCCGAGCAATACCGCTCCCTGATGCGAAGTGTGGCGGTTGCGCTTGCCGGACGTCCCGTCGAGGCTCTCGAGCCGATCGTCGTCGAGCGGCAAGTCCATCCACCCGGTTCGGTGCGGTTCGAGTTGGAGCCGATTTCCGAAAAGCAAAGCGGTTCCCACCGGAACTTCTACTTCCGCTTCGAAACCCCGACGGCCTTCACCGCCACGCTCAAGCACGCGGGCTCCAATGCGATGGCAATGTACTTCGGCGGAGGTAAGAAATCCTTGCACGGCGCGCGTGTGGACACCGAGGATGGCAAGACGCTGACCATTGCCGCCAACATCGGCCAGAACGCCATTCAGGCCGTGGGCTACCGGCACTGGTTGCTTGGCGTGCAGAACTTCGACCATGAGAATGCGTGTTGCGCAAAGCTGACGGTTCGCTACGACACGGAGGATTCCGGCTCCACCGTCCGGGCCCTGCCGGGCAACGCGAGCTTCGAGTACGTCAACGGCGCGGCTTGGGATCGTTCCCGTGCAGCGCAGACCATTGGCATCGATGTAGCGCGTCTTGCCACGGCGCGCGAGCACGGATTCGAGGCTTGGGGGGATCTTGAGGCACACGTCGCGTGGGCGCCGGTCTTCGACATGCGAGGCGGCACGGCGGGCGCGGACAGCTTCGATGCGAGGGTCAGGGTGCAGTACGGCGAGTCGTTCACGATGGAACAGCTCATCGAGTACGCCGAGGACTTCACTGACGAACTTCGGCTCGCCCTAACTCGTGCGTTGTCTGGTGACGAGACCTTCTCCGATGAACACCTGCTTCTCGCATTGTTGGATGATCCGATTGCGTCGCATGCCCTCGGTTGCGCGGGCGCCAACACCGACCTCCTGCGATCCCAGTTGAGAGCACCATCTGGAGACGGGCGTGCCAGAAGCGTCGCGAAAGCGGTTTCCGGCGCGGTCTACCGAGCCAACTTCATCGGCGCGATCGGTCGCGAGGGAACCAATCCCGCGAACCTGCTGGCTGGGTTGCTCGGGGAGAGTTGTGCGGCAACGAACCTGCTTAACGACCAAGGGATCCTGCAGCGGGACATCGTCAACTACGTGACCCACGGGCTTCCTCGCGCCGTGGTCGAAGACCAGGAGGCCGGCGCATCGGTCTTCGAGCAACAGGTGGAGCAAGTGGCACAGGCCGCGTTCGCCAAGGCCCGAGACCAAGCGACGAAGTACGTGACGCTCGATCGCCTCCTCCTTGCCTTGCTTGGTCACTCGAGCATCGTTCGTGTTCTGCGATCGATGGATGCCAGGGTGGACGCGTTAGAGGGCGAGCTTCACGCTTATGTCGATGCAACCGTCGTTGGCGTGGGCGACGACGTACCCCAGCCCACGCGGGCGCTGAACCGTGTCATGCAGATGGCCGTTGCCAAGGCACGATCCTCGGCGCGACCCCAGGCAACGACGCTCGACTTGCTTTGGGCGCTCTGTGGCGGGCGCGATGTGCCGACCGCGGATATCCTGGGGCGCTTCGAGATCACCCGGGCGGACGTGGCTGCGCGGATGAGCTAGCGGTCTCCCGTCAAAGCGCGGAGAAATCCGGCTTGCGCTTCTCGCGGAACGCCGCCACCGCTTCGCGGTTGGCCGGACCGCCGGAGAGCCGTGCGAGAGCTGCATTCTCGGCATCGATCACCGCCTTCAACCGATCGCGATCGGGCCCGGCGACCAGGCGCTTGGCTTCCGCGAGGGACTCGGGCGGCAGCGATGCTAGGCGTGCCGCCTTGGCGTGCACGGCGTCGGCGAATCCCTCGTCGGGCAGCACGTCGAGGACGAGCCCGGCCGCTTGGCATTGTTCGGCGGACATCCACTCGGAGGCCATGAGGAACCACATCGCTTGCTGGCGTCCCATGAGACCCGGAAACGTCCGCGTGCTGCCAGCCTCGGCGACGAGGCCGAGTTCCGAGAACGGGCAGCGCAAGCGGGCGCTGGCCGCCATGAAGGCGAAATCCGCAACGCCGCAGATCGTCGCCCCGATCCCGACGCCGAGGCCGTTGATGCCGAGCACGAACGGCTTCTCGAAGTCCACGATCGCGTGCAGCATGCCGCGGAAACCGTGCCGGGGCGGCGGTCCGGCCGATCCGGAAAGGTCGGCCCCGGCGCTGAATGCGCGACCGGTGCCCGTGAGCACGACGACGCGGCAGTCGTCATCGGTAGCGGCTTCGAGCAGCGCATCGGTCACTTCGTCGTACTGCTGTCCGTTGAAGGCGTTCAACGCATCGGGCCGGTTGAGCGCCACCGTGCGGACACGGTCCTGGTTGTTGATGATGAGCATGGCGCGCTACAGCGGCAGGTCGCCGACGGCGTGGTTGACGCTGCCGGTCTCGTTGTAGGAGCGCATGACCATCTCGGCGATGCGCATCAGGTGTACCTCGTCGGAGCCGTCGGCGATGCGCGACCAGCGCGCCTGGATCAGCATCTGCGCGAGCGGCGAGTCGTTCGAATAGCCGAGCGCGCCGTGCACCTGCAAAGCGCGGTCCACGGTCTTCCACAGCGTGTTTGCGACATGGTGCTTGGCCATGGACACCTCGGAGCGGAAGTCCATGCCGTTCTCGATCTTGTAGGCGGCGTGCAGCACCATCAGCTTCGACGAGTAAAGCTCGAGGGCACTCTCCGCCATCATCCATTGGATGCCCTGCTTCTCCGAGAGCAGCGAGCCGTGCGCATAGCGCTTCTGGGCCCGGTCGACGAGCATCTCCAGCGCCTGTTCGATGGTGCCGATCCAGCGCATGCAGTGGGCGAGGCGCGCGGGACCCAGGCGGACCTGCCCGAGCTTGTGGCCGCCGCCCTGTTCGCCGAGCATGTTGGCGTGCGGGACGCGGACATCGTTGTAGCGAATCTCGGGGTGGCCCCCGCCGCCGCCCATGGTGGAGATGTCGCGGACGATCTCGAAGCCGGGGGTATCGGTGGGCACGATGAAGGCGCTGTTCCTGGCCTGGGCGATCTCGGCATCCGGGTCGGTCTTGGCGATCACGATGGCGAAGGTGGCGCCGTGTGCGCCGGAGGTGAACCACTTGTGGCCGTTGATGACCCAGTCGTCGCCGTCGCGGACGGCAGCGGTCTGGATCTGCGTGGGGTCCGACCCCGCGACCTCGGGCTCGGTCATGGAGAAGCAGGACCGCATCGTGCCCTCGCACAACCCCCGCAGCCACTTGTCCTTCTGCTCGTCGGTGCCGAAGTGCAGCAGGGTGTGCATATTGCCTTCGTCGGGCGCTTGGCAGTTGATGAGGTACGGGCCCATGTTGGTCTTCACGGCTTCCGCCGACATGGCCGCGACCGCGGTGATGCCGAGGCCCATGCCGCCCCATTCCTCGGGCATGTGCGGCGCCCACAGGCCCTGGTCCCGGGCGGTCTGGCGCAATTCGTGGATCGCCGTGCGCCACTCGTCCCCGGAGGCGCGGCGCGCGCTCAGTTCCGCCATCTTCGGCTTCGCGACGTCCGTCATGAACCGCTTCACCAGGAGCCGCGCGTCCTCAACCTCGTCGGGAAACGTGAAATCGATCGCCATTAGAATGTCCGCCTCAACGTATCGAATCGGCGGGAGCATACATGACGGACGCGGCGTTGCTGTTGGAGAAGACGGAACACGTGGCGGTGCTGACGCTGAACCGCCCGCAGAAACTCAATGCACTGAACGGCGAACTACGCGACGCCATGCTCGATGCCATCGCGGACGTCAAGGCGGACGACGAAGTCCGCGCCGTGGTTTTCACAGGGGCGGGGCGCGGCTTTTGCTCCGGGGCCGATCTCACCGCCGGGGGCCGCGGCGAGAACGCCGCCCCCACGCAGAACGAGCACCTCGACGACTTAGGCTGGGTCGGTCGCCAGGCGCTGTCGGTCTACGGGCTGAACAAGCCGGTGATCGGTGCCGTCAACGGCGTGGCGGCGGGCGCGGGCATGAGCCTCGCCTTGGCCTGCGATGTCCGCGTAGGGACGGAGAAGTCACGCTTCAAGACCGTGTTCATCGAGCGCAACCTGTCACCGGACTCCGGCATGAGCTTCTTCCTGCCGCGCATCGTCGGCTACTCCCGTGCCACAGACCTGATCTACACCAGCCGAACCGTGGACGCGGAGGAAGCCCATCGGATTGGCCTCTTGGACCGCCTCGTCGACCACGGCGACCTGATGGAGTCCGCGCTCGAACTCGCTGGACAGATGACCGCTTGGCCGCCGCTCGCCCTGCGCATGTCCAAGCGCGTCCTGCAGCACAACATGGAGTGCGACCTGGAGACGGCGCTGCGTTTCGAGTTGACGAGCCTCTCCTTCGGCAACCGGGCCGTGAACGACCGTAAGGAGTCAATCGCTGCGTTCCTGGAGAAGCGCAAGCCGAACTACACCGGTACGTAGAGCGCTTGGCCTGGCCTGCGCCGTTTCCTGTACGTCAGGCGGCTCGGCTCCACCCCCGGTTGGTGTCCTCGAACTGCACTTCGTCGAGATTGTCGGTGTCGTCGAGTTCCGGCAACTGCACTAGCAGTTCCGGTATCCCGTACTCGCGGCCCTTTTCGGTCGCGTGGCTCTCATAAAGCAGCCGCAGTAGCCGATCGGCCGGGCCGACCATCTTGGTCTGCCCCTTTTCCCACCGCGCGACGGACTGAGCGTGGCGAACCACGTCGTCGCCGCGCGCTTGCAGCGAGGTGTGCGGCGGCGGGTCGCCCGAAAGCGCTAGTCGGCACATCTCGAAAGTGCAGCGTAGCGAAGCCGACGTTCGCGGTGCCGGCGGACGGGGTAGCGCCCGCGTGTCTCCGATGCGACTCGCTAGTCCGCCGGTCCGTCGGCCTCGACGAGCTTGTTGGCGAAATCGCCACCGCGGAAGATCGATAGCTTGGCGACGTCGATGTGGCGGCGCATGGCTTCAAGGATCGCGTCCGGCGTCAACGCCGCGATCGCGGCCTCCCGTTTCGCCGTGAATGCCATCGTGCGCCCCAGGAACAGGTTGCTCTGCAGGATGCCGGCCACCGCCGTGTCGCTGGACCGGTCGTTCTGCATGCTGTCCAGGAGCCCCTTCTTGGCGGCCTCCACCTCGTCGTCGGTGAAGCCGGACTCGAGCGCCTTGGCGACCTCTTCCTTGAACGCGGCGACGACCTTGTCGGCGTTTTCCGGCGCGAAGATGGCATAGCCTCCGAATCCGCCGACTTCGTCGATGGCACCGGCGTTGAACTGCGAACCGACGCCGTAGGAGAGCCCCTCGTTCTGACGGATGCGCACGGCGAGCCGCGAGTTTAGGAATCCGCCGCCGAGCATGTAGTTGCCGACCACGAGCCCGGGGTAGTCGGCGTGGTCGTCACGCATGCGCAGGCGTTGCGAGGCGAACATGATGGCGTTCGCCTTGTCGGGCGTCTCGATGTCGACGGCGACCGCCTCGAGGTCTCGATAAGGCGTTGCGACGCGCTCGTAGGGCTCCTCGGCCTGCCAGCCCGTGAAGAGCTCCTCGATGAGAGCCACGGTCTCGTCGGGGTCGAAGTCGCCCACCACGGCGATGTCCACGTGGCCGGCACCGTAGAACGTGGACCAGAAGCTCCGGACCTCGTCAAGCGTCACCGCCTTGTTCCGCTCGACCTGCTCGTCGAACGTCGCCACGTAGAAGATGTGGTCCGGCTCATAGGCGCGGGACAGGTGCCTGCTGAGCGCGTTGTTGGCCAGTGCCTGGGGCTCCGAACGCTGCGCCTCGATGCCGGCGAGGTACTCCTCGCGAAGGAGTTCGAACTCGTTCTCGTCGAACGCGGGTTCGCGCAGGATCTCGGCGGTCAGGCGCAACGCTGCCGGCAGGTTCTCGCGTACGGTGGTGAAGCCGATGCTTGCCGCCGTGACGCCGCCTCCAACACCGCCTTGGATCTTCAGCCTGTCGAATTCGTCGCTGATGTCCTGACGCGAGCGTTTCTCCGTACCGCGCATTAGGAGCGCGCCAGCGTAGCTGGCCGCAGTCGACTTGCCGAGGAGCGCGTCTTCGGTGCCGTGGCGGAATATCAGCCGTATCGTGACCGCATCACCCCGGTTTTCCTTGGGCAGGAGCGCCGCGCGCATGCCGTCGGCGATCTCGACGCGGGTCGTGCGGCGTTCGATGTTCTCGGGAGTCGGGTCGAAGGCCTCGCCCTCGGCGAGGGCCTCGCGGCCCTTGTAGTTGGCGACCAGCGCCGCGACGTCCGGTGCCGGCGGCACCTCGGCGCGCGCCGGCGCCTCATTGGTCGGATGGAAGAAGCCCATGGTCCTGTTGGACGCCTTGAGGTACTTGTCCGCAGCGCCCAGCACGTCTTCGGATGTGACGGCGGCAACCCGGTCGCGGTGCAGGAACATCAGCCGCCAGTCGCCCATGGCCGCCCACTCGCTGAGCTGAAGCGCGATGGACTGCGGATTGTTGTAGGCGAGATCGAAGGACGAGGCGTACTCGGTCGCCGCGCGACTGACCTCCTCCTCGGTGGGCGGCGTATCGACGATGCCGTGCAGCGTCGCCAGCATGGCATCGGACGCGGCACCGAGGTCGTCTTCCTCGCGCACCTGCGCCATGGCAAGCAGTAGGCCGGGCTCCCGGAATTGCATGGTGAACGCCGCCGTCGCGGCCGCCAAGCCCGGCTCGACGACGTTTTTATAGAGCCTGCCGGCTGGCCGGGTCGTCAACAGGTGGGCAAGAACCTGCACCGCGGGGTATTCCGCGTGGGAGCCGGCGGGGATGTGGTAGGCCGCCATGGCAAGTTGGTAGTCGCCGACGCGGCGCAGCGTGACGGTGCGTTCGCCGTCTTGGGCCGGTTCCGCGGTGTAGGTCTCGAAGAGCTGGTTGGCTCCCGTGCGGTCCGGGCGCGGAATGGCGCCGAACTTCTCCTCGATGATCTCGATCGCCCGGACGGGCTCGAAGCGACCGGCGACCACGAGCACGGCGTTGTCGGGCTGGTAGTACTTCCGGTAGAACGCCTGTAGTCGGTCGATGGGGACGTTCTCGACGTCGGCGCGAGCGCCGATCGTGGAGTTGCCGTAGTTGTGCCAGAGGTAGGCCGTCGACGCGACGCGGGCTTGCAGGACGCCGACAGGGTTGTTCTCACCGCTCTCCATCTCGTTGCGCACCACGGTCATCTCGGAGTCGAGGTCGTCCTTGGAGACAAAGGAATTGACCATCCGATCCGCCTCCAGGTCGAGCGCCCAGACCAGGTTGTCGTCGTTCGCCGGGAAGGTCTCGAAGTAGTTCGTTCGGTCGAGCCAGGTCGTGCCGTTGGGAAACGCGCCGCGTTCGGTCAATTCGGCCGGAATGTCCGGGTGGTTGGGTGTCCCCTTGAACAGCAGGTGCTCGAGGAGGTGGGCCATGCCCGTCTCGCCGTAGCCTTCGTGGCGCGACCCGACGAGATAGGTGATGTTCACCGTGATCTGCTGCTTGCTTTGGTCCGGGAACAGCAGGAAGCGCAGGCCGTTGTCCAGCCGGTACTCCGTGATCCCCTCGACCGAGGCCACCTCGGTGGCCCTTGCGGAATCCTGCGTCGCGACCGAGGAGGCCGGGGTGGTACTCCGGCATGCGGCGCATGTCAGGCACAGCACGCCAGCGACGACCACGGCGCGCGCCATGGCGTAAGCAACGTTTGGTCTCATCAGAACTCCGTTAGTCAATTGCGGTGGTGCGACTGCCGGCGCGAGCCGAAGCGTAGCACGCAGCGCGCCGCCGGCCGGGCCCGAGCGAGTACGTGCACTCCCGCTAGTACCCTTGGGCAAGCAGCGGAAACGCGGACATCATGTCGTAGGGTCCCGGCAGCATCGGCGCGGCCTCGACGAGGTCCGGACAGAGGTCGTCCACGTCCGCAATGCCCATCAGGCCCATGGTGAGGTGCATCTCCTGCTCGAGGATTTCGAGAGCCCGCACAACGCCAGCCGGCCCGGCGGCGGCCATGCTCAAGCCGAGCAGCCGCCCCGTGCCGACCGCGGTCGCTCCCAGGCACAAGCCCTTGACGACATCGGCGCCGCGCAGGAATCCGCCGTCGACGATCACCGGCACGCGCCCGGCCACGGCCTCCACGATCTCCGGCAGCACGGCGATACAGCCGCGGGCGTGGTCGAGTTGGCGGCCACCGTGGTTCGACGTGTAGACAATGTCCACCCCGGCCTCCACGGCACGTGTGGCGTCATCGGCCCGCGCGACGCCCTTGAGGATGAGCGGAATGTCGAAGCTCTCCTTGATGTGGGCCACCGTGTCCCAGTCCATGCGCGCCTGGGCGTCGAAGACGCTGCCCGGCGTCGCGGTGCGCCCGGAGCCGGGTATGAAGCGCTTGTGGATGTCGCGTTCGCGGCGGCTGTAGAGCGACGTGTCCACGGTGAGACAGAAGGCGTCGTAGCCAGCAGCGATCGTGCGTTCGATGATGTCGTCCATCCACGCCTGGTCGCCCGCCAGATACAGTTGGAAGATCTTCGAACACGCCCCGACCTTGGCGACCTCTTCGAACGCCGGGAAGCAGGCGGAACTCAGGATCATGGTGGTACCGAACTCGGTGGCTGCTTCGGCCACGGAGGAACCGCCGCCCGGGTGGAACTGCTGGACGGAACCGATCGGCGGCAGCACGACGGGGATGCGCATCGGCTTGCCGAGCAGCGTGCGCTCCGTGCGGATGGTCGAGACGTCGTTGAGCACCTTCGGCCGGAAGGCGAGCGATGCCAGCGCCATCCGGTTGCGGATCACGGCGGCCTCCGAGTCGGCACCGCCGCGCAGGTAGTCCCAGAGGTTCTGGTTCAGATTGCGTTCCGCCTGCTTGGCAATCTCGCCAAGCGTCATGAAATCCGGCATCGGTCGGTCCGTCGGTCGAAAGGCGCGGATGATACGGCACGCGCCTACTCGGTCTCGCGAGTGCTGGGTTTTTCGCCGGAAGCTGCATTGCCGGCGCGCGCGAGAAATGCGGAGCATTTCTCAATCGCGTCCGAAGGACGCGCCGACGCACGCTATGCTTGCCGCTTCTTCCACACGGTCGAGGCCCACATGGACAATCGCCAAGTCGTCATCGCCGCACTGCCCACGGACAAGCTTGGGCCCGAGCACTTCGCCCTGCAAACCGCGTCGGCACCGGAACCGGGCGAGGGTGAAGTGTTGTGTCGCACGCTGGTGCTCACCGTGGGCGCCGGCCAAAGGGCTGGCCTGCAAGGCAGTGCGAGCTACGCCGGCGCGCCGCGCAGCGGCATCGTCATGGGCGGCTCGGCGGTCGCTCGCGTCGAGAAGTCGAACGACGAACGCGTGCCGGTCGGTTCGCTGGTGACCTGCCCGGCGGGTTGGCAGGACTACTCCGTCCACAGGGGCTCTGGCCTGCATGTGGTCGATGACGTCGGGGATCCGGCGCACCACCTTGGCGTCTACGGCACCAATGGGCTCACCGCCTACTTCGGGTTTTTCGACTTGGGCGAACCGAAGCCGGGACAGACTGTCGTGGTCTCCGCCGCCGCCGGTTCCGTGGGCCACCTGGTGGGGCAGATGGCAAAGATCAGCGGGTGCCGGGCAGTGGGCGTGGCCGGCAGCGACGACAAGTGCCGCATGTTGTGCGAGGACTTAGGGTTCGATGCCGCGGTGAACTACCGGCACGGCGGCTTTCGCGACGAGTTCAAGGAGGCGTGCGGCGACGGCATCGACATCTACTTCGACAACACCGGCGGGGAGATCCTCGGCGGTGCGCTACGCCGGATGAAGCCGCATGGACGCATCGTCTGCTGTGGCGTGGTCTCGCAGTACGACACCGGCAACCCGGCACCGGGCCCGCGCGGGATTCCGGGACTGCTGGTGAACAACCGCGTGCGCATGGAGGGCTTCCTGGTCTTCGACTACGCGGATCGCTACGCCGAGGGGCGTGCGCAGATGAAGGCTTGGGTGGAAAGCGGCGAGCTCAAGCCCTTGCAGGACGAGTTCCACGGCCTCGAAGAGGCGCCGAGGGCGTTCATCGACATGCTCGCGGGGGGAAACGTCGGCACGCGGATCATCCGCGTGGCGGACTGACGCGCTTCACCCCTTCAGTCGGCCGAGTTGCTCTTCTAGGGCCGCAACTCGTGCCTCGGCGGATCGTCGCGCGTCAGACTCTGCCCGCCGCATGTCTTCCAACTCGATGTAGTCGGGGATGATCGTGCCCGTGTCCACTTCGCGAAACCGGAACTCGCCATCCACCATGCACAGCTCGAGGTCGAGCACTTCGCTGTGCAGCCCACCTGATGCCTCAGCGGGAATGTCCACGTATTCGCCTCCGCGCAGCCGCCGCCCGATGATCGGCGGCGAGAACCGGTCAAGCAACTCGACCGTCCAGTACTCGCGCACGCCAAGGTCTCGGTACAGACCGGGCTTGACCCGGAGATCCCGTCGCCACGTGTGGACGGACAGCAGTTCCAGGGCTAGGTCGGGGACGCGGCCCTCGTCCCAGACCTTGAACGACGAGCGGTCGCCGCGGCCATCGACGTCGATGGCGATCATGAAGTCCGGC
>JAPOYV010000037.1 GCA_026706385.1 Gammaproteobacteria bacterium | reverse complement strand
CGATCATCACCGAATGGTGCGCCGGACATCCGCTTCACCCTCACTTCGCGTTGGAATCGGCTCTGTGCTTCACCCTCACCTCGCGTTGGACAGTACGATCGGTGGCGACCGCCGAGAAAACCGTTACCATGGCCCACGCTACATGGCGGAACCGCTAGGTGATGCAGAGCCGCAAGCCCACCACGCCGCCGCCGCGGAGTTTCTACTGGTACGACCTTGAGACCTCGGGCACGCACGCCGCGAGCGATCGGATCATGCAGTTCGCCGGTCGGCGCACGGACGCGGCGCTCAATCCGATCGACGAGCCGTACACCACCTTCGTCCGGCTGGCGGCGGACGTGCTGCCGCACCCGGAAGCCTGCGTCGTGACCGGGATCACCCCTCAGCGCGCGAACGCCGAGGGTGTCGACGAGTGGGAGGCGCTCTCCGAGGTGGACCGGCGCATGCGCGAACCGGGGACCTGCGTCGTCGGCTACAACAACCTGCGCTTCGACGACGACTTCCTGCGCTTCGGCCTCTATCGCAACTTGATGGATCCCTACGCCCGCGAGTGGCAGGAGGGCAACTCGCGTTGGGACCTGATCGACCTGGCGCGCGCCGCCTGTGCGCTGCGGCCGGACGGCATCCAATGGCCGCGCGAAGACGGCGTGGTGACCTTTCGCCTGGAGCGGCTGTGTGCCGCAAACGGCATCCGCCAGGATTCGCCCCACGACGCCCTCTGGGATGTCGAGGCGACGATCGGCTTGGCGCGTCTCTTGAAGGCCGCTCAGCCGAGGTTGTGGACCTATGCGCTCGACCAGCGGATCCGGGGCAACGTGGCGGCCCTGCTGCTGCCGTTGGGCCGGAGGCTGTGCGTTCACGTGTCGCGGCGCTTCTCCAACGAGCGTTTCTGCGCGGCACCCGTGGTATCCGTCGCGGTGCACCCGGAAATCCGCAACCGGGTTGTCGTGGCGGATCTCTCGCGCGACATCGACATGCTCCTCGATTGCGATTCCGAGGAACTCAAGCGCCGCGTCTTTGGGGATCTGGCCGATGACGAAGAGCGCGCTCCGGTCAAGGAGGTCGTGCTCAACCGTTGTCCGTTCGTGGCGCCGATCGAGGTCGTTCGGGCCGATGACGCCGAACGGCTCGGCTTCGACCTTGAGACCATCGAGAGGCGTCGGCAGGCGTTGGCCAGCGTGCCGGATCTCGCCACCAGGATAGGCAATGCGTACCGGCGCGAGCCGTCGACGTCACGGCTCGACGACGCCGAATTCGCCCTCTATGACCATTTCATCGACGATGCGGACAAGGCGGCCCTCAACAGCCTCCAGACCGCCTTGGCGACAGACGCACCCTGGCCTGCGTTCCACTCGGACGATGAACGCCTCGTGACGCTCGCACTGCGCCTGAAGGCGCGCTTGCGTCCCACAGAGCTCGATGTGCACGAGGCGGTCACTTGGCAGGACCATGTTCGTGCGTGTCTCGAGGCCGGCTTCGGCCGCAGACCGTCGCTCGCGGACTTCCGGGAGGAAGTCGCAGCCTTGGGCCAAAACCCGGAGGCGAGCGCGATCGTGCGGCAACTCGCCGCCTACGAGCCGTTGACATGAACGCTGTGGAGTTCCAGGGCGTCGGTAAGCGCTTCGACGAGTGGGTGTTCCGCGACGTCGACCTCGCCCTGCCGAACGAGCGGACGACGGCGCTCGTCGGACCGAGCGGCTGCGGCAAGACGACGCTGCTGCAACTGGTCAACGCCGTGCAGCGTCCGGACCAGGGCGTCGTCGAAGTCTTCGGCGAACCCGTCCCGGAAACGGGCCTCGTCCCCTTTCGGCGTCGGTTCGGCTACGCGGTCCAGGGCGCGGGCCTGTTCCCGCATATGACGATTGCGGACAACGTCGGCCTCGTCGCCCGGCTCGAAGGCTGGTCGCCCGACGCCATCCGCGCGCGTCGTCGCGAATTGCTCGACATCGTCGGCTTGTCGGAAGCGCTGGACGGGCGCTATCCGCACCAGCTTTCCGGCGGCCAGCAGCAGCGCGTCGGCCTGTGCCGGGCGCTCATGCTCAAGCCGCGCATGCTGCTGCTCGATGAGCCCTTCGCCGGCGTCGACCCCATCACCCGGGCCGACCTCTACCCCGAGTTCGAGCAGCTTCGCGACCATGAAGAGGTGACCACCTTGCTGGTCACGCACGATGTCGCGGAGGCCCAGCGCCTCGCCGACCACCTGGTAGTCATGGGTGGCGGCGGTGTCGTGCAGGCGGGGCCGATCGACGAAGTGATCGCCGCGCCGCGCAACGCGTTCGTCCGGGACCTTCTGGCGTCGGCGCTGTGAAACGCCTGATTCCGCTGGCCTTGTTGGCAGTGTGCGTGCCCGCCTTTGCGGCGGCGCAACCCATCGTGGTGGCCAGCAAGAACTTCAACGAGTCGTACATCCTAGGCGAGGTCGTCGCGCAATTGCTGGAACGCGAGGGCTTCGCCGTCGATCGCAAGCTGGGCCTCGGCGGCACCAAGATCTGCTACGACGCCCTGGCCGTCGGCGACGTCGATGTCTATGTCGAATACACCGGGACCATCGCCGAGGCGATCAAGGACCTTGACGGCGAATCCACGCTGGCCCGGCTCGCCGACGCCGTCGCACCGGACGGCATCGAGATGCTGCCGCCGCTCGGTTTCAACAACACCTACGCGATCGCCTTGGCGCCGGCGGTCGCTGCTTCCCGGAACCTGAGAACGATCTCGGACCTGGTGCCGCACGGCGATCTGCGCGTGGCCGTGTCGCACGAGTTCCTGGAACGCAACGACGGCTGGCCGGGGCTCACCGCGATCTACGGCTTCGACTGGACGCCGACGGGCATCGAACACGCACTCGCCTACCAAGCGATCGCGGACGGCGCGATCGACGGCACGGACGCCTACTCGACCGATGGCGAGCTCAGCCGCGATGGACTGGTCGTCCTGGCCGACGATCGCGGCTTCTTTCCGGCCTACCTGGCCGTACCGCTGGTGCGTGCCGCGCTCGATCCACGCGCGAAGGCGGTGATCGCCTTGATCGGGGGGACGCTGACCGACGCGGAGATGCGGGACATGAACGCCGCGGCTCTCGGTGGCGCCGACACCGCGACCGTCGCCGCCGACTACGTGGCGCGCAAGGGCCTTGGCGGCGGTGCGGGACCGAGGCGTGTCGACGCGGATGGCTTTTGGAGCCGCCTTGCGGGCAACACGGCTCGCCACCTGCAGTTGGTGGCCTATGCGCTTGTTCCCGCGACCTTGGTGGCCGTTCTGCTCGGCGTCGCGATCTTCAAGGTGGCCTGGCTCGCGCGGGGAGCGGTCTATCTCGCAGGGCTCCTGCAGACCATCCCGTCCATCGCGCTGCTGGCGTTGTTGATCCCGCTGACGGGTATTGGCGTGCTGCCGGCGGTGGTGGCGCTGTTCCTCTACGCCTTGCTGCCGATCCTGCGCAACACGGTCACCGCGCTTACCGGTATCGATCCGACGCTGCGCCGCGTAGCGCTCGCCATGGGCCTGAAACCGGCGCAGGAACTGCGTTACGTGTTCGTGCCGTTGGCCATGCCGAGCATCGTCGCGGGTGTACGCACCGCGGCCGTGATCAGCATCGGCACGGCGACCCTGGCAGCCTTCATCGGCGCCGGCGGCTTGGGCGATCCCATCGTCAAGGGCCTCTCGCTCAACGACACCACGCTCATCCTGGAAGGCGCCGTGCCCGCGGCGCTGCTGGCGATTCTGACGGAATTGACCTTCGAGGCGATCGAACGGCTGCTCACGCCGGGACATTTGCGAGCGGCTGCGAGCACGTCGTAGCCGGCGGTCGTGGGAGACCGGCGGGTCGCGCCTATGAGTTGCCCTCAGCGGCCCCCTCGATCCGCGACTGCAGGCGGCGCATGCCGTTCAGCCAGCGCTCGAGGTCGCTCGCTTTGCGGCTCATCCAGGTCTCCGCGATCTCGTCGGTGAGGATCAGGAACCGTTCCTCGTAGACCGCCTCGGCGACCATGCGCGCCACGTCCTCGGGCTCCTTGACGGGCCCGGCCGCGTTCGGGACGAAGCCGCGCACGGAACTCCCGAGCATCGGCGTGTTGACGCCGAGGGGCGCGAGCAAGGATGTCCGTATCCCCTTGTCGTGGTACGTGATGGACAGCCACTCGGCGAGGCCGACCACGGCGTGCTTGGTGACCGCGTAGGTCAGGTTGCCGTGGGTGGTGAGAATTCCGGCCATCGAGGCCGTGTGCAGCAGGTACCCGGACTCCCGCTCGAGCATGGACGGGAGCACGGCGCGCACCGCGAAGACGTGCGCCATGACGTTGATCTGCCACTGCGTGTCCCAGACGTCGATGGGCGTCTCCAGCGGGTCGCCGCCGGTGGCGACGCCGGCGTTGGAGAAGAACAGGTCCACCGGTCCGTAGACGCCTTCCGCTTCGGCCACCAACGCGTTGACGTCGCCTTCGCTGGCCACGTCGCAGCGCACCGCGGTGCCGCCGATCTCGTCGGCGACCGCCCGGGCACCGTCGGCATTGATGTCCGCGACCACCACGCGCGCGCCGAGGCGGGCGAACTCGCGGGCTGTCGCGGAACCGATCCCGCTCGCGCCGCCGGTGATGATGGTGTGCTTGTCGGCGAGGTCCATACCCTAAGCTCCCGTGGCGTCGTAGGTGCATGAAGCGCGTGACCATACCACCTGCCGCGGCCGGCGCGGATGGGAGTAGGATTGAACCGGGGTCGAGAGAGGGGACGACAAGTGGAATCAACTGCACATGCTCGGCTCGCACGCCGTTCGCTCGCCGTGGGTTTGGCCGGCGTCCTGGTGGCGCTTGTCGGTTGCGGAACCGAGCCGGCGGGCGAGGCCGTGCCGACGGCGGGTGAAGCACCCGCGGCGGAAACAGCCGTGGCGGCACCCACCATCGGACCGGGCAGCGCCGGCTGGGTCGACGAAGAGCGCGTGCTCGCCGCGGCAGCCGAACCGGGCAGTTGGTTGGTCCACGGCCAAACCTACGAGGAGTTGCGGTACTCCCGGCTCACGGACGTCAACCGGGAAACCGTCGGCCGGCTTGGCCTCGCGTGGTACAAGGACTTGAACAACCGCCACCGGATGCAGTCGACGCCCTTGGTGATCGACGGTGTCCTCTACTTCACGGACCCGTGGAGCGTCGCCTACGCCCTCGACGCGGCCACCGGCGAGGAGATCTGGCGTTTCGACCCGGAGACCGATCGCCGTTCGATGCGCTATTCGTGTTGCGGCGGTGCCGTCAACCGGGGCCTCGCAGCCTACAAGGGCCGCCTCTATTTCGCGACCTTCGACGCCCGCCTCGTCGCCATCGACCAGGCCACGGGCGAGAAGGTCTGGGACGTCGATACCAGCCACTACCCGTCGCACAGCCCCTACACCATCACGGGTGCCGTGCGGGCCGTGGCGGGCAAGGTCTTCATCGGCCAGAGCAGTTCGGAGTGGGGACTGCGCGGCTACCTGTCGGCCTACGACGCGGACACCGGCGAACTGGCGTGGCGCTTTTTCATGGTGCCCGGCAACCCGGAACTCGGCTTCGAGCATCCCGAACTGGAGGCAGCGGCCGAGACCTGGGGCGGCAACTGGTGGGAATTCGGCGGCGGCGGGACGCCGTGGAACGCCATCGTCTACGACGCCAAGTACGATCAACTCCTTGTCGGCACGGGCAATGGCGCGCCCTGGCCGCGCAAAATCCGCTCGCCAGGTGGCGGCGACAACCTCTACCTCGGCGGCGTGATCGCGCTCGATCCCCACACCGGGCGCATGAACTGGTTCTACCAGATGACGCCGGCCGACAACTGGGACTTCAACGCCGCGCAGGACATCGCGCTTCTCGACATGGAAATCGACGGCGAGATGCGCTCCGTCGCCCTTCAAGCGCCCAAGAACGCGTTCTTCTACGTTCTCGACCGCGAGGACGGCGAGCTCCTGCGCGCCAATCAGTACGTGCGCCAGAACTGGGCGACGCACATCGACATGGCCACGGGCCGGCCGGTGGAGAACGACGACATGAAGTGGGACGAGGCGCCGCAGTGGGTGGCGCCGAGCAATGCCGGTGGCCATAGCTGGCAACCGATGTCGGTGGACCCGGATCGGGGCATCGCCTACTTCGCCGTCCAGGACATGTCCGCGTACTACATGCTGCCGAAGGAGTTCGTGGAGACCGGCCAGTGGAAACTCAACGACGGCTTCATGAGCCTTGGCGTGGAGTTCGGTCGGCCGGGCAGGGACGGCGTGCCGCCGCAGCCGGAATCCAAGGGATACCTCAAAGCCTTCGACCCGCTGACGGGGGAGGAGGCCTGGGTGGTGCAGCGCGCAACGCCATATAACGGCGGCGTACTCGCGACCGCTGGCGGCGTGGTCTTCCAAGGCGACAACGGGGGCCAATTCGCGGCATTCGACGCGGACGACGGGTCCCTGCTCTGGGAGTTCGATACGCTGGGTGCCGCGGACAGCGCGCCGATCACCTACCAGGTGGACGGCGTGCAGTACGTCGCGACGTTGGCCGCCGGCGGCGTACGCAACCGCTACAACGATGGACGCCTCTTGGTCTTCAAACTCGACGGCGACTTGACGATCCCAGTGGCCACGGCGCCCGACATCGACATCCCGGAGCCGCCGCCGCTAACCGCAAGCGCCGAACAGCTAGAGCAGGGGAGGCGCCACTACAACCGCGTCTGCGTCTGGTGCCACGGCATGGGCGCAGTCGGCACGGTCAACGCCGACTTGCGCCTGATGACGGCGGAGACGCACCAGCGGTTCCAGGCGATTGTCCGCGGCGGCTTGCTGCGCGACAACGGCATGGAGTCGTTCGCCGACGCGGTCACCGCGGAGGAGACGGAGCTCATCCACCAGTACGTGATCTCGCAGACCATCGCGGCGCGGGAGGCGCAGGAGCAACCGCAGGCGGATCCGACGGGTTGACGTCGGGGTTCCACGTGCTCCCGGGGTGTGTGGTACTCGGGGGCGGGACCGCTTGACTCGCCCGGCCGTTCGCGGAGAATGCCGCTGCTTAAGGCCTGGGTGGCGAAATCGGTAGACGCGCCAGACTCAAAATCTGGTATGGGCAACCATGTGAGAGTTCGAGTCTCTCCCCAGGCACCAAACTCAGGATTTCACGGCGTTTCATTTCGCTTCAAATTGTCCTTTAACTGACTGTTTTATTTATCAAAAAACGAAACAAGCGGTCTTGACAGGTTTCCCGGCTTCGCGCAGAATCTCACGTATTGTGTGGGTATGAATGTGGGTATGACGTGGCGAAACTGACGGCTGCGGCGGTTCGGAGGGCTGTGGTTCCTGGTCGATATGGCGATGGCGACACGCTGTACCTCAACGTCGCGCCGTCCGGAAGCAGGTCGTGGATTCAGCGAATCGTGATCGATGGACGCCGGCACGACATCGGTCTCGGCCCGTATCCATTGATCTCGCTCGCGCACGCCCGAGAGCGCGCGATCGAGAATCGACTGGCGATTGCCAACGGTCGCAACCCGCTGGCAGAGAAGCGACGGACGAGGATACCCACCTTCCGCAAGGCGGCCGAAGCGACGTTCCAAGCCAATCTCCCCCGCTGGCGCGACGGCAAGACGGCGAAGAAATGGATGCAGGGCATGGAGAAGCGGGCGTTCCCGGTCATCGGCGACATGCGCGTCGATCGCATCGGGCGGGAGGATGTCCTGCGCATCTTGAAGCCCGTCTGGACAACCCATCCCGAAGTGGCGCGGAAGCTCCGCCAGCGCATCCGGGCGACCCTGCAATGGTGTCAGGCGCACGGCCACGTCGAGCAGAACGTCGCCGGGGATGCGATCAACGGCGCGCTCCCCGTCATGTCCAGTGTCCGAAAGCACCACCGGTCACTGCCCTACGCGGCAGTTCCCGTCGCTCTTACCGACATTCGTGCCTGCGGAGCTTCCGACAGTGCAAGGCTATGCTTGGAATTCCTCGTGCTGACCGCGACCCGTAGCGGCGAGGTTCGCGGCGCTCTATGGGAGGAGTTCGACCTCGACCGCGAGCAATGGTGCATCGCAGCCGAGCGCACGAAGGCCAACGCCAAACATGTCGTGCCCCTAAGCCGACCGGCGGTCGACCTGCTGGTACGCGCTCGACCGTTGGCGAAAGGTCCGCTGGCGTTCCCGTCGCCAAGGAGCACCCGCAAGCCGCTGAGCGACATGACTCTCATGAAAGTCCTGCACACTGTGGGGCTCGCCGACAGAACAACGGTGCACGGTTTCCGCAGCTCGTTTCGTACTTGGGCCAGCGAGCAAACCGATGCCGATCACGCTGTCATGGAGTTGTGTCTTTCCCACACCGTGGGGAGTGCCGTCGAGAGGGCGTATGCCCGCAGCGACCTTATAGAGAAGCGCCGTATGCTCATGGAGCAATGGGGCGCCCACTGCACGACTCTCGCGGATTAGCGTCGCACTTCAACGTCGTAGTACCGTTGGCTGATGCCAGCGATGGCGCGGCTTGCGTCCAGTTGCCAGATCTCAGTGATGAGATTGGGGAGTGCCGGGACGAATACGGGCCAGTCACCCCATTTGTCGAGGAAGCGACGAAGTGCCGACGTGGCTTTAGCCAAACGGTGAAACGGGCACAGCCCAAACAAGACAACCAACAGGAAAGACACATGATCGAAGGATCTCGCACGTTACCGGCGCAGCACCTGTCGATCCGAGTGCCGTGGCACGACGCGGGCTGGACGGGCCGCGTGTGTAACAACCCGGCGAAGAACACAGCGTGCCGCATCCTGAAGAGGATCGCCGAGAGGAAGAGCGACGAAGAGGAAGTGGCCGTAGCGGGCAGTTCGTTCTCTGACCTCGACACGGAGAAGCTGCCGCCATGCGTGGCGGAGAAGGTGGGTTTCATGATGCCGTTCGGTCTGACGGAGGTGAAAAGGCACCCATACATCGAGACAAATCCGGCGACGCACGGGCACTTTGACGGCACGCGGTACACGATGAAGCCCTTTAGCGCTCCCTGCGTCCCCTATCGCTGGATGCTGCTGGAAGAGGCAGCCGACCTGGTCGAGATGTATGACCTCGGATTTCAGCCTGAACGTGAGCCCGAACTGCCGTTTCAAAACAACTGGGTGCAGGAGCGGAAAAACCAGCTTGTGATGCTGGACACGTTCTTCAGCGCGGTACGACCGGCAGAGTCGTTGTGTTTCTTCTACGCCAAGGACACGCCACTGTCTTCAAAGGCAGCCCGCGTGATCGTCGCGGTGGGTCTGGTGACCGCGGTGGATGACCATGTCGAGCACGAATACAAGTGCAGTAAGGCCGACGCCCCGCTCCGGGGAGTCCTCTGGGAACGTAATGTCTCTCACTCGATTCGCGGGCCGAGATTCGAGGAAGGTCTAGTGTTCCCGTACGTCGAGGTGTCCGAAGCAGCCCAGCAGCAAGGTTTCGACCCAGAGGAGTGCTTGGCGTTCGCCCCGGACGAGGCGTTCTGGAGCTTCTCGTACGGTTCGGAGCATCTGTCTCACGACGACGCTATCGCGAGCGTGCTGAGCTGTATCCGAGCGTTGGCGAAGATCGAGAAGGTTGTACCAGGGCCATGGCGGAGGGCATCGGCATGGCTCGACGAGCAGCTCGCCCGCCTTTGGCGTATGCGCGGACCGTTCCCCGGATTCGGTTCGGCGGTGACCGCATTCCTCGGCGAAGGCGGCGGAGTGGTGGCGTATGACATCGCAAGGCGGTGCGCCGCCGACGGTGAGGAGGATCCGTGGCCGACGTTCGAGCGGACCATCGCGTCCGAGGAGGCGGAAGGAACAACCGACGGGCTCATCGGCGAAGGGTTCCGAGGCGCGTGGCTCGCCATGACGCCGGAGAGAAGGGAACTCCTTCAACTTCTGAGTCGCTTCTCGATCAGCGCCGATCAGGCAGTGCGTTTCTTCAATCCCGACCACCGGGAAGCCGACATCGATGAGGCGACACTGATCGAGAATCCGTACACCTTGTTCGAGCTGGATAGGAGTTCGTCGGATGCGATCTCGCTGATGGCGATCGACCGGGGCATGCTGCCCGACAGGAGCGTGGCGGAATCCTACCCCTTGCCCGAGCGAAGCCGGCTGACGGACAAGGTGGACGCCAGACGTGTACGGGCACTGATGGTGGCGGCGCTGGAACAGGGTTCGGAGCAGGGACACACGCTGCTGCCGCGCGCCTGGCTGACCACATCGATCGGCGAGATGGCGCTGGATACAGATTGTCCGACCGGACCGGAGGTGTTCGCGGCAGTGGGGAGCCGCCTACACGGCGTGATAAGCGTGGTCGAAATGGCTACGGGCGAGCCTGCCTACCAACTGCACCGATTGTCGGAGGCCGGGAGCCTGATCCGCAACACCATCCACAAACGTACAGGTGAGAAATCGCGGCGGCATCGGGGAGAGTACGACTACGCGTCCATCGTGGAGAAGGGGTTGGGCCCAATACGAGCTGACGCCGCGGATGCGGACGTGGAGGCGTTGGCCCGACGCGAAAAAGCGGCAGCGCTTCAGGAACTGTTCGAGTCAAGGCTGACGGTGTTGATAGGGCCGGCCGGGACCGGCAAGACGACTCTTCTGAAGATGCTTTGCGAGCTTCCGGAAGTCGCCAACGGCGGCGTGCTGCTCTTGGCGCCTACTGGTAAGGCACGGGTGCAGCTGGAAACGAAGACCGACATGGACGGCGCGATGACCATCGCGCAATTCTCAATGCGATATGGGGACCGGTACGAGCCGGAGACGCAGCGATATGTGGCGACCGGACGTGCCGACCGGTGCGGCGACTGTAAGACTGTGATCGTGGACGAATGCTCGATGCTGACGGAGGACCAGCTGGCTGCCCTTCTCGATGGCATAAGTGGCGTTCACCGCCTCGTTCTGGTCGGCGACCCAAGGCAGTTGCCGCCGATCGGCAGTGGCCGACCGTTCGTAGACATGGTCCGCGAGTTGGAACCCGAGGGCATCGAGAACGCGCTTCCCCCCCGAGTCGGCCGCGGATACGCGGAACTCATTACTGAGCGGCGTCAGCGCCAGCGCGGCGGCGAGCCACGACCAGACCTGACTCTAGCGCGGTGGTTCGGCGGGGTGACCGACCCTGGGAGCGACGAGATATGGGACCGGCTCGAAAACGAGGAGATGGCTGAACTGCGTTTGGAGTCGTGGGAGGACGGGGAGGACCCATCGGAGAAACTGCTGGACCTGATCGTGGAGGAGTTGGGTCTCGACGGCCGAGAGGACGAGATCAGATTCGAGGAGAGCGTCGGCGGATCTGAGTACAACGGGCGGACGTACTTCTGGCGCACTAAAGGCGACGACAAGCCCAAGGCGGAGTCGTGGCAGGTGATAACGCCCGTCCGAGGCGCCGATCACGGCGTCGCATCGCTGAACCGCGTGGTCCAGCAGACGTTTCGGAAGACTTGGTACTGGGGGGCGTTGGGTCAGAGGTACAACCGGGTGGTGCACCCGCCGCTGGGACCGCAAGGCATCGTGTACGGCGACAAGGTCATCAACACGAGGAACAGCAGCCAACGAAGGGTCTATCCGGAACGCGAGTCTTACGTTGCAAACGGCGACGTCGGACTGGTTGTGGGCAGCTTCAAGAGGAGGGACCAGCGGAGGTTGTTTCCTTCGTTGGAGGTAGAGTTCACGTCCCAGCCGAATCACGCATACGGTTTCCCGGTGTGGGAATTCGGCGGAGACGAGGCGTCGCCGCCGCTTGAACTGGCCTACGCATTGACCGTGCACAAGACCCAGGGCAGCGAGTTCGGCACGACGTTCGTCGTCTTGCCGAACCCATGCTGGCTCCTTTCTCGGGAGCTCCTCTACACGGGGACCGAGTGGTCATCTTGCACAAAGGAGACGTGAGAGACTTGCGTCGTTACGCCAGTGAGCGTTATTCGGATGTGGCTCGCCGCTTAACCAACGTGTTCGTGCCCCCGAACCCGGTTCCCTTCGATGTGGACGGCAAGGAGTCGTTCTTGGAAGAGCGATTGATCCACCGGACAAAGCGCGGCGACCTGGTGAGGTCCAAGTCGGAGGTCATCATCGCCAACGAGCTTCTCGCTCAGGGGATTGATCGGTACGAGTACGAAGCACCGCTCAGCGTCAACGGGAAGACGCGCTATCCTGACTTCACGATTATCGATGACGACACGGGGGAGTCGTTCTACTGGGAACACCTAGGGATGCTGAATCACCCGGACTATCGAAGGAGATGGGAGCGCAAGCGAGAGGACTATCGGCAATCAGGAATCCTTCCCCACGAGGATGGCGGAGGAGATGCGGGCACCTTGATCGTGACTCAAGACGACGACAAGGGCGGCATAGACGCTGAGGCGATTGCGAAGCTGATACACGACCAGTTCGTTGGCTAGACGCAACGGTCCTCAACCGCGCGGAGTCGGAGACAGAACCAGTTCTCAGCAGAGCGGATCTGGCCCAGTGGGAAACTGGGTGATTCACAAGCGATCCCTGAGGGGAACCGCGGCACCATCGCGGAGCTCGGCCGGCAAGGCAGGTAGATGGATCGGTGGTCCTACACGCACACGGCTTCGTCGTTGCGGATGGTCCCGAGTTTTCGCGCGCTGCTCCGCTAGTTTGTGAGCGTCTGTCCCGCGCCTGTCGTCGTCCTATGATCGCGGTGTTGGTTGCGGCAATCCTGGCTGGGGCCGTCGCGTGATCGTCAGTCACGATGCGTTACCCGACCGCGGGGTCTACGATTGAGCGGTCACCCGAAAGAAAGCGTTGGAGATGCTGCTCGGCACCCGCGGAGACTCGCTCCTCGAGTTGGTCGGCACGGGCCTGTTGATCCGTCGCTTCTTCCAATGCGTCGGCAACGCCGTTCTCGATCGTAGCCGAGAGTCGCGGGACGCTGACGCGAGCGACATCATCGGGGGAGAGTTCGGGAACGCTTGATCCAAAAGCAGCGCGCAACACCCGCGGTCGCCCTAGCACAGGATGACCCAACGCTGCCTGCAGGTACCCCATCCGGACCTTGGGATTCGTTCCGGGGACGATGCGGACGATGTGGTTGTTCAGCACCTTCTCTTCGTGCCAACGGTTCGCCAGTACCACGCGACCAATGACACCGTGCAGCTGGCCCGAGCAAGGCATCAGCAGGGTAGATTCGTCTACAAAGTACTCTTCGATCTCCTCGGGCTTCAAAGAGAGGACGCGTTTTGTCACGTCCGGCGCCAGCTCTACGATCTGTCCACTGTCAAGTTGTGGGACACCTTCATCGCCGTAGATGTGGGTAAAGCGACCAGGCACGAAAACCCGTTCGACGAGCTTCCCAAGCAAGTCGACACCGCTTGCGTGTTTTAGGGTGATGGATTCAACGGTGCGCGCAAACGGATTGTAGTAAGAGCCTTCCAGACGGCGTCCCCGCCCGAACATTTGGCATGCACGCGTGGAGAAACCCGCTGATCCGTTGTCGACATCCGGGGGAACCGGAGCCATAGCCGCTTGGAAAGTTCGTTCGGCCTCAGTGGCAAGCACGTGGGCTTGGTCACGCAATGACACGATGTCGCGCAGGCTCTGATTGAACGGTTCCCGCAGTTCACGTTTGAGGCGGAGCACGGGCAAGCGGTCGAGATGCTGCGTCTCGAGGTGTTTGATGATGTGTCCGTACTGGGCCGTCGTCGCCATCTGGCGGACGCTCGGAGCACGGAGATAGGCGTAAATCCAACCGAGCCAATCAGCATCATTTGGGACGACTCGAAGGAGGTCGTGAGAGACCAACATACCGCTTGTGCTGGAGTTGCGGTGAGGGCGCTCACGAGAGCATCGAGGTCGTCATCGCTCTTCGCAAGCGAGTCGTCGAAGGTTGAGAGGTCAAGGCCGTGATCGACGAACAGGTCGAGAATGCGCCGCCTGTTGACGGTTGCGGCCCGCTTGTTCTTGGAACTGGCCTTGTAGGAGCCCTGGAACGCCACCCAGTTGGCGAGGGAAGCGGCGGGATAGACTTCGAGGATGGTCTCGGGTTTGCGAATGGCTGCCAAGCACTGCACGAGGTGAACGCATCTCAAGGCGACCGCGCCCAGCTTGTCGGTCGCGACACTCAGAGGCCGGACGGTCTTGCCGAGGGACCGGAAGTGCTCGCGGACCCAAAGGTCGGTCGAACGGTACTTGAGCCGGTCGGAGTCGGCTTGCGTGAACGAGTTCGGTCGGGAGGGCTTGCGGCCGGGCTGGATGAAGGACAGGAACGGCAGTGGCCACCCGAAGGGACTGTCGATGCCTACCGCGGCGACGTCTTTGCCGGCGGCGCGCACGATGCACGAGTCGGTCGCAGGCCTGTGGATGGCCTGGACGCTCGGTGCGGTTCCCCAGTCGAGGACGCACATGCTTGTGTTGCGCGGGCGAGCGGCAAGGTCGATGCCAAGGAACTTCATTGTGGTCCTAACTCCCGAAGGGTGGGAGCGTAGCTGAGACGGTGGAGGGAGGTATAGCGCCAAGGCGAATGGGAGCGGTGGGATTACGCTAGGGCTGTCGGCTTGAAGGATAGGATTGGGGACTCGGCAGTGGCGTCGACGATAGCCGGTGGCGTCGCCGCCCCGCCGGAATCAGGCGCCGGGGATTGAGATTCAGCGTGGGCCCAGTCTGTGGGCGGTGCAAGCGCCGTGCTGTCTGTAAGAATGTCTCGCGTTCGACCGATGCTTGCGATCGGTTGAAGCTGAGCGGAATCGCGGGTGAACTAAGTCCGGTCATCCTATTCGCACCCGTTTCGTCCTTTCGGACGCCGCCGGCACTGTTCGCGCGGTGTTCCTTTGGTCAGTGGAACGTCTGCGGCGCCTTGCGGGCGCCTCCCGTTTTGGTCAGCTGGGTGTGCTGCGGATCGTAGTGTCTCGTTGGGTAACCCGCGGTCTGCCCGATCCGATGCCCTTGCGGGCTCTCCCCAGTCTCAGCCGGGGTTCGCTGAATGCCGCCGCTGGCGGCTCGCGCCCCGTTGTTTGAAATGGCGAGGGGACCATGTCACGTCGGCGTTTCCGCCAACAACGTCGGTGTTTTCCACCGACCATGTCGGCGCTCCCGCCGACCATGTAGCTCAAGGGCTACGTGAAAGTGCGGCGCACTGTAGGGGCGGCGACGGCGCCGGTCAAGCACTTTCGCGGGTCGGCGCGACGTTGCGCGCGGCGGGTGTGCGGCGCGGGCTGTGCGCGTTTCGCGGGTGAAGCCAGCCCGGACGCTGGGAACAGGCGTCCGTAAGGACCCTTTCCCAGCGTCCGGGCGAGACGCGGCCCTAGTGGCCGCCGAAGGGAGCTTTCCGGACGTGTTGCGCGGCAGGCGCGGAACGGCGCTATCGGGAAGCCTTAGGCTGCTTCGGCGGCGCGCGCTGCCCGGAGCAGGTCGGCTTCCCCGGCGGCATGTCCGGGATGCGGTATCCCTCCCGCCGCAGCGCCCGCGCGATGCGTTCGCCGAGGCCGCCAAGGTCGCTGCTGGGCGGCCTTGCGAGCACGGCGGCCTCGACGAGCACGGCGAGATCGCGGTAGAGGTCGCGGGACGCGGCGAAGCGCTTCGCGGCGGCCCTGGCGTTGGCGAGGCTGCGGCGGGTCCGGGCGTGCCGCTCGCGGTCGCGGCGGCGCGCGGCGCGCTCGGCCTCCAGCGCGTTGCGCAGCGCGTCGCGTTCGTCCCGCAGGGCGTCCCGGTCGTGGCGGAGGGTGTCGGGCGCGGCGTCGTCGCGAAGCGCGTCGAGCGCCCACCCGACGCTGGCGTCGCGTTCGTCGCGTCCGCGCAGTTCGCCGACGTGGCGCAGGACGATGCCGCCGATCGCCGCGGCCCGGGCGCGGTCGTCGAGCGAGTAGCAGTCGGTGGCGTCCCGCCTGACGATCCAGTCGAGGGCCTCGGTCTGCGCCGCGGTCAGCTTGACGGCGAGCCGGGTCACAGCAAGTAGTGCTCGGTGATCTCCGGCCTGAAGTGGCCGAGTTCCTGGCTGACCACCTCCAGCGCGTCGGCGCGGACGAGGATGCGCTGCAGTTCCCGCATGCGCTCCTGGGCGTAGCTGTAGCGGACCCCGTGGGCGCCGGCGCTCCAGCCGAGGGCGCGCTTCGCGGCGCCAGAGAAGCTGACGGTCCATGCCGTGCCGCCGGCGACGTCGTAGCGCGGCCAGTAGTGGACGCCGCGGTCGGTCACCCGGGCGGGTTCGTCCGTGCGGCGCTCCTCGAGGAGACGGGCGAGGTCGTCGGGGATGCGCACGATGCGGACCAGGCCGCCCTTCCCCGCCACCGTGTAGTCGGTTCCCGGCCTGCCGTCGAACTTCTCCGGACGCGCGGGCCGGGGATCCGGCGGCTGTTCGTCGGGCCTGGCGAGCGTGAGGAGTTCGTGCGCCCGCAGCCCGGCGGCGTAGGCGATCAGGGTGGCGAGGCTGTTGCGGGGGCGCTGCGCGGCGGCGACCATGCGCACCTGCCTCGGGGTGTACGCGCGCCCCTTCCTGACGTGCGGCTTCAGCGAGCGGACGACGGTCAGCCGCTCGCCTTCGGGAAGCCGCCCGGTGACGTGCACGAGGGCGGCCTGGAGCGCCTGCCGCTGCATGTCGAGCGCCTTCTGGCCGAGATCGGCGGAGCGGCCGCGGAGGTAGTCCTCAGCGGACCCGCGGTCGAGGTCGAACAGCTCCATGTCCTTTCGCGCTAGGCGACGGGCGACCTGGAGCAGGCAGTCGGCGTAGTTGTCGATGGTGCGCGAGGAGCCGGTCGGGGCATCGCCCCGGCGCAGCACGCCGAGGTTCACGAGGCGGCCGACGACGGCGTCGACCTGGCGTTCGGGGGGCCGAGTCCCGCGGAACCTCGGCATGGTCAGCCGTCGCCGCGCCGCCGCAGCCAGCGGGCGACGGTGGAGTGGTGGACGCGCACGCGCCGCTCGCGCAGCCAGCGCTGGATCTCGGCGGTGGTGGCGCCCTGGTCGCGCAGCGCGAGCAACTCGCGGGCGAAGCGGTCGAGGCGGGAGCCGCCATAGCGGACGCGGCGGCGGTCCCGGGTGTCAGCGCGCAGGCGCGCCGCCTCGGCGGCGGCGTCGAAGGGGGGATGGCCGCGGGAGCGGGACACGCGCCGGGTCATCCTCGCGGGCGCGAAGGCGCCCGTCCGGCTGCGGTGGGGATGGGGGATAGGGGCATGGGAACCATCCAATACCACGGCGGCAGATGGAGTGCAAAAACTCTATGTGTATCAAAAAGATAAGAGAACATCGCCGCGAAACCGTCTGGCGCTTCATGGGGCGTTCTGGCGGCCGTTGACGCGGATGCGGCGCTCGCTGCGCGGGCAGGGCTGGTGCCGAGAGACGATGCTGCGGAGGATCGCGATCCATGTGCCGGGCAATTGCACGGACAGCGGCAGACACCATCCCGCCTGCGAGCGTGGTGGCGTCGTAGCGGCCCGTAAAGGGTGCGCTGCGCCGACCGTACCCGACGCCCTTGACGACCCGCTACGCGCCGGAAGCGGCTTCTGGGAGCGTCTGGGTGGCCGGGGCGCGCCGACCGGCGCCGACGCCCCCGGCAACGTCGTCAGATGATGTCGGCGGCGATGGTGGCGAGGACGACCGCCGCAGCGATGACGGTCCACTTCACGATGTCGAGCACCAGGCGGAACGCGGTCGCGGCGCAGGCTGCCCTCGATGAGTTGCGTTTCGAGGCGGAGCTTCTCGATCTCGAGACGCGCGATCTGCTCGTCGATCGACTCGCGCTGGTTGTCGTGACTGTCGTTCATGGTTCGGTTCCTGGCGGGTCGATAGATCGGGACGCGCGACTGCGGGAGCCGCGCGCCCCGGCGGGAAAGGCGGGATCAGTAGCGATGAAACCTGCGGCCGTCGTCGTAGATGGACTTGGCCCACTCGCGTTCCTCGCGCGGCTCCGGGTCCGGGAGCGGACTCCAGTAGGCTGCCGTCGCCTGCGGCTTGGGCCTGGCGTTCCAGGGGCTGACGCCGCAGTCGAGGTTGGAGGGCTCGTGCGCCCTGTCGGGCTTGGCCGCGAACTCGTCGATCGCCGCCGCGTCGAGGGCGTCCTGGCGCTTCTGGCCGCGTGCGATGTCGCGGTCCTCGCGGCAGCGTTCGCAGAGGAAGTCGCCCGCCGGCCTCTTCCGGTACGCGCAGCGCCGGCAGCCGCCTTCGGCAACCAGAGCGGCGCGCCTTCTGCGGCAACTGGCGGCCCGGCGGTCGAGGCAGGGCTGGCAGCTCGCATACCAGCCTCCGTCGGGATTGGGCGCGCGCTTCCGTCTGCAGCGAGGCTGCGAGCACTCCTCGGGCTCCTCGCGCAGGACGGCTTGCGGCACGAAACCCGGCGGGAGCTTGCCACTCCACTGGGCGATGAGGGTTTGAAGGTCCATGTCGTTCTCCGTTT